>JAPDQK010000055.1:0-39238 GCA_034505955.1 Candidatus Zhuqueibacter pondensis | reverse complement strand
CGCCGATTTGGGCTTGCGCAAGATCACCAATTGTCGCCCGCTCGTGCACGTGGTATTGGTCGAAACCCTTAACCCGCGTCGTTGGGAAATGGACTACTTCAACTTGTTCACGCATCTGAAATCACCGATGAGTGCGCCCGAGATTTTCGATTTCTACAATGCGCGCCAAAATATCGAAGCCCTGATTAAAGGCGAAAAATACGGCCTGCATATTACGCCGATGAAGACGCGAAGCTTCGCGGGCAATTACGCTTTTTTGTACTTCGTGGCCATCACCTTCAATCTCTTGAGTTGGTTCAAGCATGACGTCTTGAAAGGCACCGGACTAGAACACCTGGGCCTGTACGATTTAACGTCCAAGCTCATGCAAATTCCAGCTCAGTTTCAAGTAAACAACAACCAATTAGAATTAGCTTTTCCGAACCAACATCCCATGATCAAGCAACTAGACCAACCCCCAGCCGCCGATTGATGGGGCGGCTGGGGCGTAGTACTTCTGATTTCGTGCAAAAGTTAGGTTCCAAGATTATTTGCGCAGTTTCTCGGTCATCGATAACGATATGAGAATTCATTAGCTTTCTTTTGACCCCGAGGCCATCTGGAGCCCAGGGTCTCATTTTTAATGCAGGTGTGTAATCGCTAATCTGAGAAATCACCATTTCAACCCAAGGCTGGTAATGCCTTAACTTCTTTAATATCAGTTCTAAAATGCAGTGAACAGCACTATTTATTTTACCCAAATATGTTCTTTCCAGTAAGGTCAAAGTGGTGACAATTCATGAATAAACTTTGACTTGGAGCGATGCTTGTTTCTGAAATTATTTTACCGTCTGATAACATCCTAATAACAAATAATTTGATTTGATATTTTAATAATTTCTCACATTATGTCAAAGCGAAACGTACTTTTATATATTACTCATTTTACACAATTAACGGGAGCAAGTGATAAATCAATTTGAGAAATTTCCGGTCAAATAACGTGAGAGACAACACAAAAGATACAGCGCTCTGGCAAAAAGCTCCTTGCCAACGCCAGTCTCGCCGGTAATCAAAACCGGCTCATCGGATTGGGCGAATTGTTCCAATTTCTGTAGAGCTTCCAAATACGTTGGATGATTTCCGATAAGTACAATCTCTTTTCCCCAACGCGTTGCTGATAATTCCTTGATCCTTTGAACAAGAATAGAGCCATTCCTTGGCGGGGTATTTAATGCAACATTAGCTTTTTGCGTTCTGTCAGACACTAATGCCATGGGGGGACCTCCCTGGATGAACCCTTGGAGTTGTCCACCTATGCGCGAATGGAAACTCCTTTCATCCATAAACTTTTCCTGATTAATACTAAATGCCCGTTTTCCCCAAACGGCATAACTTTCCAAAAAGCAACGCCTCTCATCGATGAACTATCGTCGCGCCACACCATGCGGTTTTAAGCTATTGAAGGAAGATCAAAGGCTAGGCCTTATTATTTAATAAAATAGGGCAACAACTGTGCCGATTTGTTTTTATAAGAAGTTAGGTTAAAATTAATCCGGAGAAACTTTCAGGCGGGTGTTCGCTGGTATGACAAAGGGTGTTCACTGGTGGACAGTAAAAAGAGGGAGACTCCCGAAAATTTATCGAGAGATTTCGATGTGGCGCTGAATTTATGGAACGATCACCTCAATTTCGGTAAACCGCCTGAAATCGTCCGGATTAAAGGTTACCAAACGGGTTATGCCATGCGTCAACATCGTGGCAACGATGTTGGTATCGTGAATTTGCTTGCCAATCACTTGATAGTGTTCGCCCAATTCAACCAATTTTCGCGTCGAGGTTTCGTTTTCGTTCAGCAATATGGTTTGAGCGAGTAAGGCATCAACTTGCTGGCGCAGTTCATCCCAGCACAGAGGGCGGGAGAGGTTTCGACCCAAGCTACATACAGAAATCAGTTCGCGAATGATCTGACCAGATAGGCAGAACAATTCTTCTTGCTCTACAAGTTGGTTCAACTTGACGTGAGCACGTTGATGAAAAACATGGTCTTCAATAATCCGCGCCACCCACACATTCGTATCGACAAAGATAATCCCATTTGGCATTTTCACCTCCCCCAATCGTTGTATATATCTTCCCGGCGTAATAATGGATCACTTATAAATTTGACGCCTTTTATTACTGGAAGATCTAACCGTTTCAAATGCGTACGTTTCTCCATAACCGGCTGATTTTCTTTCCTCACTTTTAACGACAAAAATTCGGCAAAGTTAATAACTTCCTCCAATTGTTGAGGCGGAAGTTGTCTGACGATCTGTTGTAATCTTATTGGGAAAATATCCATGTTGTTTCTCCTTATTTATCAAAACAAAAATAAGCAACTTTTCGTCAAATGGAAAGACCGAATAGATAGTCGAACGCTCCGATTCTGCCTATCTCTTCCGGAGCACTATTGTTATTTTCTGTCCCTTGGATGATAATCCCCCACCTTGAAGGAGCCATATAAAATGACAAAACAAAACAAAACAACCACGAAAATGAGAGCCAAGGTTGCCATCATAATTCTCCAAGACGTTTGAGAAGTTTTTCTATGAGCATCATTAAACGCACCGATGCGAGTACCAACGACACCACCACGATTATACCCAACCAAAATACCATCCCTATCTTATCAGACAGATAAAGATTCATCACGCCACCAATTGTAACAACCAAAACGCCAACAATAATGGTCAAAAAATTTTTCAGATAGCTTATCCGTTCCTTGATTTCATCGATTTCTGCCATGCAATCACGCCCCTATCAATGACAATTATTGAAACGATATACATTACTTATTGAAAATCCTTCTAAAAGTCAAGAAGAAATTTATAAATGCAAGGAATAAAATTTTCTTTTACTTTCCAGTTCTATTGATTAAATTCATGTAGTCAGCACACAGAGATATAAGCATATAGGGATATTCCCCCATGCCCAAAAAGCTCGGCAAAATCCTCGTCGTCGATGACGATGAAGATGTGCTCCTGGCGGCGCGGTTGTTTCTCAAGCAGCACGTCGCGCTGGTGCACACGGAGAAAAATCCGGAGAAGATTCCGACTCTGCTCAAAAATGAGAGCTATGATGTCATTCTTCTGGATATGAATTTCACCCGTGATGTCAGCAGCGGTCGCGAGGGATTTTATTGGCTCGACAAGATTCTTGAAATCGATCCGGCAGCCGTGGTGGTTTTGATTACCGCCTACGGTGATGTCGAGATGGCGGTGCGCGCAATCAAAGCCGGCGCCACGGATTTTGTACTCAAGCCCTGGCAGAATGAAAAGCTGCTGGCGACTCTTTCGGCGGCCATGAATCTGCGACAGTCACGCATTGAGGTGGATCAACTGCGCTCGCGACAGCTACTTTTGAGCGCCGACATGGATCAGCAGTTTCAGGGATTCGTCGGCACGTGCCCGGCGATACAAAAAGTGTTCGCCACGATTCAGAAAGTCGCCAAAACCGATGCGACTGTGTTGATCCTTGGTGAGAACGGCACGGGCAAGGAATTGGTGGCGAGAGAGCTGCACCGGCAATCATTACGGGCCAAAGAAGTGTTTGTCAGCGTTGACATGGGCGCGCTGAGTGAAACGCTGTTCGAGAGCGAGCTTTTCGGCCACGTGAAGGGCGCTTTCACCGATGCCAAAGAAGACCGCGCCGGTCGCTTCGAGATCGCCTCCGGCGGCACGCTGTTTCTCGATGAAATCGGCAATCTCTCGCTGCCCCTGCAAGCCAAATTGCTCACGGTCATCCAAAACCAACAAGTCACCCGCGTCGGTTCCAACAAGCCGCGCCCCATCGACGTGCGGTTAATTTGCGCCACCAACTTGCCGATTTATGAAATGGTGGCGCGCAAAGAATTCCGGCAAGATTTGCTGTACCGCATCAATACGGTCGAGATTCATTTGCCGCCGTTGCGCGAGAGAGTCGAGGACATTCCCCTGCTCGTCGATCATTTTTTAGCGATGTATGCGCGGAAATATCAGAAACCGGTGAGGCGTCTCAGCCCTGCCACGCTCAAGAAATTGGAGAAATATTCCTGGCCGGGGAATGTCCGCGAGCTGCAGCATGCGGTCGAAAGAGCAGTGATCATGAGTGAGTCGCAAGTGCTCCAGCCTTCGGACTTTTTCCTCACCGCGCCGGAGGGCAAGGAAGAGGCGCTGATTTTTGAGGATTACAATTTGGAGGAGGTCGAGAAAGTCATCATTCAAAAAGCCCTCAGCAAGCACGGCGGCAATATCAGCCACGCCGCCAAGGAACTGGGCTTGACCCGCGCGGCGCTCTATCGCCGTCTCGAGAAATATGGTTTATAGAAACTTTCGCCTCAATTGTATCATCCGCGTGGTGCTGCTTGGCGCCACGATCTGTCTTTTTTTCTATCTGTTATGGCAGACTGCTTTATATGCCAGTCTCCTGATCGTTGCCGTCGTCATTCTCTATCAAATCTATTCGCTGATTCATTACGTCGAAAAGACGAATCGTGATCTGACGCGTTTTTTGGAGGCCATCAAGCACAGCGATTTTTCCCAATCCTTCAGTGGTGCTGGTCTGGGATCGTCGTTTGATGCCTTGAAAGCGGCGTTCAATGAGGTGATTGGTGAGTTCCGTCGCGCCCGCGCCGAGAAGGAGGAGCATTTTCGTTATTTGCAAACGGTGGTCCAGCATGTGGGCATCGGCTTGATGGCGTTCGCGCCGGATGGCGAGGTGGCGCTTCTCAACACAGCCGCAAAGCGGCTCTTGAAAATGGCGCAGCTCAAGAACATCAATGCGCTCGAAAGTTTCAGCAAGCCGCTCGTGGAAACTTTGCGGCGATTGACTTCCGGCGAAAAGGCGCTGGTCAGAGTCGAGGATAAAAACGAGCTGTTGCAACTGGCGATTCACGCCACCGAGTTCAAGCTGCGCGAGCAGAAGTTCACGCTCGTCTCGCTGCAAAACATCCAAAGCGAGTTGGAAGAGAAGGAAATGGAGGCCTGGCAGAATTTGATCCGCGTGCTCACCCACGAGATCATGAACTCGGTCACGCCGATTGCATCGCTGGCTTCGACGGTGAATGAATTGCTGCTTTCGCCGCCGTCCGGTGGTAAAATCAGTCTCGACTCAATCAGCGACATACGCGGGGCAGTGCAGACGATCCAAAAGCGCAGCGAAGGCCTGTTGCATTTTGTCGATGCTTATCGCAGCCTCACGCGCATTCCCAAGCCTGATTTCAAGATTTTTCCGGTGAGCGAGCTTTTTGGCCGCGTGCAGCAACTCATGCAAGCTCACGTGACCGCCAACGCCATTGACTTCTTTATGAAAGTCGAGCCGGAAAGCCTGGAATTGACCGCTGATCCAGAGTTGATTGAACAGGTGCTGATCAATCTTCTGTTGAATGCCATCCACGCGCTGAACGGCAAGCCCGGCGGAAGAATCGAGTTGACCGCCGGAATGGATGAAAGAGGCCGCGTGGTCATCCAGGTCTTTGACAATGGCCCGGGCATCATTCCGGAGGTATTGGAAAAAATCTTCGTGCCCTTTTTCACAACCAAGCCGGAGGGTTCCGGCATCGGCCTCAGCATCTCGCGGCAGATCATGCGGCTGCATCGGGGGACGATCACCGCGCGCTCCGAGCCGAATGTGGAAACGGTGTTTACGTTGAGGTTTTAAAAAGTTAGCCCGTTGGCTCATTAGCCGGTTTTGAAGAGCCACTGGCATTTCGAATGGAAAATGTTCTTGATTTTGTGCGATGGGTATTGTAAAACATGGTTGTCAGTCTTTCAAAATTTGAAAATGGAACGAATGACGTGCTCACATGAAAACCATTCAATTGACCATAGATGAAGATTTGCTGGCTCGAGTTAGTCAAGTCATTGAGCAAGAAAAAACCACGCTTTCGGCGTTTATAATGGAATCGCTTGTTCATTATCTCAACAAACGCAAAATCAGAGAAATGGAAAAGCAACACCGCGAAGGCTATGACAAGCATCCGGTGCAAAAGGGCGAGTTTGATATTTGGGAAGATGAGCAAGTGTGGGTGTCATAATGGAACGAGGCGAAATCCGCTGGTACAAATTCAAACCGCCCGACAAAAGAAAGACCCGTGGTTGTTCTGACGAGGGATTCAGCGATACAAGTTTTGGGAGAGATAACTATCGCCCCCATCACCTCGACAATACGTGGAATCCCTACAGAGGTATTGCTCGATGAAAATGATGGCATGAAAGCGGCTCGCGCGATATATTTGGATCATGTTCAAACTGTCGCGAAAGGCAAATTAGGCGCGTTGATTGTAAAACTGCCCGAGAAAAAAAATGGAGCAAACTAGGCTTGCTTTGTTGTTTGCGTTTGGCTTTGATGAGTAGATGTTGATTGGGGTCTACCTCTGAAAATTAAAACAGCACTTTAGCTCTCGACTCTCGCCATTGCCATATCAAGTCTGAAGGTTCCGGCATCGGCCTCGGCATTTCGCGACAGATCATGCGCTTGCATGGGGGAACGATCACCGCGCGCTCCGAGCCGGGGGTGGAAACGGTTTTCACATTGCGCTTTTAGGGAATGTACCGAATCCCGCCATCTCATGAATTGCCGCAGCAAAAAAACTTCCTTGCTATTTCCCCAAAAAAATATTAAACTGGCAGGGTGAACCAAAATGCCCAAATTCCCATGTTACGCCCTGCAAGCTTCTTTAAAAACCCTGTTTCTCTCGGCGGCCTGCTGACATTGCTGATAGCACTGGCCACTTACCTGCGCACGCTGGCGCCGACAGTCTCGTTTTGGGATTGCGGCGAATTCATTGCATGCTCGTATATTCTTGGTGTTCCCCATCCGCCCGGCGCACCGTTATATTTGCTGCTCGGCCGGGTTTTCAGCATGCTGCCATTTGCGGACGATATCGGCTGGCGTGTCAATTTGATTTCTGCGCTGGCCAGCACTGCCACCATACTGCTCACCTATCTCATCATTTTGCAGCTTTTCCGTGAATTTCGGCGCAAGCCGGAAGGTTGGATTGAAGTCATTTCCGCGGTTATCGGCGCACTCGCCTTTACGTTTTCCGACAGCTTCTGGTTCAATGCGGTGGAAGCCGAGGTTTACGCCCTGTCCATGTTTTTTACCGCTGTCGTCATCTGGCTGGCCTTGCGTTGGGCCGAGCGGCATACCGAGGCTGCTTCGATTAAGTATCTCTTGCTGATCGCCTATCTGATTGGACTTGCCAGTGGCGTGCATCTGCTCAACGTGCTGGCCATTCCGGCCATCGGCATGATTATTTATTTCAAGCGCTGGCCTTTTTCCTGGTTGACCTTTTGCATTGGCATTATGCTCTCGGCTGCGGCTTTGCTGGCGGTCTATCCTGGAATTGTCAAGGGAATTCCGACCTTGATTCAGGCTTATGGTGGAATTGCTCTGACATTGGCGATTTTTGCCGTCATCCTGGCAACGGCATGGACGATTCGCCGCAAACGGACTTTGACGGCCATGATCTTGTTGGGGGTGCTGCTGGTCTCTCTCGGCTACTCAACCTACATCGCGATCTTCATCCGTTCGCATCTCGATCCGGCAATTGATGAAAACGATCCGGAAACGATCACGAATCTGGTCAGCTATCTGAATCGTGAGCAATATGGCACCGAAGACATCGTCACACAGCTCACCAGGCGCAAAGCGCCATTCTGGGATTATCAGATCAAGGAAATGTATCTGCGCTATTTCGGCTGGCAATTCATCGGTCGCAGTGGCGACCCGGCGAAGGCACAAAATACCATCCAGCCGTTTGGTTTGATGGGTTTGCCGTTTGCGTTTGGCTTGCTTGGAATGTACCATCATTTCCGCCGCGACTGGCGACGCGCCAGCATCGTTGCGATGTTGTTCGTGCTCACCGGCATTGCAATCGTGATTTATCTCAATCAACCGCAGCCGCAACCGCGCGAGCGTGATTATTCTTATGTCGGCTCCTTTTTCGCTTTCGCTCTGTGGATCGGCTTCGGCGCCCATGCCCTGCTCGAGGCACTGGCTCGCCTCAAAAACGGGCGGCAGATCATTCAGCCGATCGTGGCCGGTGCAATTTTCTTTTTGGTGCCCGTCAATCTTTTTCTGCATAATTTTCATACGCACGACCGCAAGGGCAATTATGCCGCCTCTGATTATGCGTATAATTTGCTCAACACCTGCGCGCCGAATGCCATCCTTGTCACCAACGGTGACAATGACACTTTTCCGCTTTGGTATCTCCAGCAAGTTGAGGGTGTTCGGCACGACGTGAGTGTGGTCAATCTCAGCCTGCTCAATACCAATTGGTATATTCGGCAATTGAAAAATCGGGAACCGAAAGTGCCGATGGGGCTGACCGACGATGTCATCGACTCGGTCGGGATTCTGGAGTGGCCGGGCAAAAGAGTGATTGGCATCCGTATCGACGACGAAAAGGTTTTTCAAAGATATTTCGACGAAGTCGGGAATTTTTATCCGGTTGATTCATTGCGCCGGCAGGGCCGGGAAATGTTGATTGAAATCGGGCCGACCTACGCCGGACGTTTTTTGCGCACGCAAGACCTGATGCTGTTCGAAATCATTTCCGCCAACCAATTCCGCCGGCCCATCTATATCGGCTTCAATGTGCCAACGGAAAATCATGCTGGCTTGACGCCCTATCTTCGTGTCGATGGCATGGCCTTGAAGCTGATGCCGTTTCGTGGCGTGCCTTATTCTCCAGAGGCCTTGCGCCATAATTTACTGGAGGTGTATCGGTATCGCGGCCTGAATGATCCCACGGTTTACTGGGATGATCAGACCCAAGGATTGCTGCAGAGTTATCGCAGCAATTTTCTGGCTTTGGCCTGGTATTGTCTCAACGCGCAGCAGCAGGATGAGGCTTTGGCTTTATTGCAGCGCATGGAAAAACTCATGCCGGAAGCGGTCATGCCGCTGGGCAGCATTGAACTCTTTCTGCATCTGGGGAAATTGTATGCTCAAGCTGGTGATTCGGCTGAATTGCATCGCCGTTTGAATCATGCGCTGCGGCAGTTTGATCTTTCCCCCCAGCAGAAATTGGAGGTGGCAAAGCTGTATTGGAGGAATCTTGGAGATTCAACAACAGCAGAGAGTCTGGCACGTGCGGTTTTTGCCGGGCATCCGAATTGGGGACAAGTGGAGGAATGGCTGAAGCAACTGGCGCGTGGGAAATAATCGAATTTTTCATGTCATCCCCTTACAAATTAATTTCTTCCAGGGCGCAACCATGGACAAAAATCAAGTCGCCGAGATTCTCCAGGAAATCGGCACCTTGCTCGAGCTGAAGGGAGAGAATCCCTTTAAAACGCGCGCTTATGCCAATGCTGCTCGCGCGCTCAGCGGAGTGACGGAAGATCTCAGCGAACTGGTCGCCAACAACCGCTTGCGGGAAATCCGCGGCATCGGAGAAGCCATTGCCGAGAAAATCACGGAACTGGTGACCACCGGTCGCTTGAAATATTATGATGATTTGCGCGCCTCGTTTCCTGCAGGATTGCTGGACGTGCTTCGCATTCCCGGCCTCGGCCCGAAAAAGGCCAAAAAATTATTTGAGGAGCTGGGAATCACGTCGATTGGCGAACTCGAAATTGCCTGTCAGGAAAATCGCCTCGTAAATATTCCGGGCTTCGGTGAGAAAAGCCAGGAAAAGTTTCTCGAAGGTATTCGCCAGGTACGGCAATTTTCGGAACGGCATTTATTTCACCACACGCTCGAAGCAGCGTTGCCACTCTTTGAAGCCGTGCGCAAGCATCCGAAAGTGCTTCGTGCCGAGCTTGCCGGCAGCTTGCGCCGCTGCAAGGAGACGATTAAAGACATCGACATTGTCGCCAGTTGCAAGGAAGCCGACCGTGCTGCGATTATGAGCGCATTTACCAGGCTGCCGGGGATACAAACTGTAATCGCCAAAGGAGAGACCAAAAGCAGCGTGCTGTTGGCAAAGGGCATTCCAGCGGATCTGCGTTTGGTGACCGATGAGCAATATCCCTATCTGTTGCATCATTCCACCGGCTCGGCCGAGCACAATGTGGCGATGCGCAGCTACGCGCAGCAACATGGCATCAAAATGAACGAATACGGTTTGTTCAAAGGTGACAAATTAATCCGCTGCAAGGATGAAGCGGCGATATTTGCCGCACTCGGCATGAGCTATATTCCACCCGAGTTGCGCGAAGACATGGGCGAGATCGAGGCGGCGCTCAAAGACGAAATCCCGGAATTGATTGAAAAGGCTGATTTGGCCGGTGTTCTGCATTGCCATACGACCTACAGCGACGGCGCCAACAGTCTGCGGGAAATGGCCGAGGCTTGTCGCAAGCTCGGTTTTGAATATATTGGCATCTGCGATCACAGCATGTCCGTGGGCTATGCCAAAGGCCTTTCCCCTGAGCGTGTCAGAGCGCAACATAAAGAAATCGACGAGCTCAATGCCGAGATGAAAAATTTTCACATTTTCAAAGGCACGGAGTGCGACATTCTCGCCGACGGCAGACTTGACTATCCGGATAAAGTTTTGGAGAGTTTTGATTTTGTCGTGGCCTCGATTCACAGCCGCATGAATATGACCGAAGAGGAAGCCACTCGACGCCTGATCAAAGCCATGGAGCATCCGGCCGTACGCATTCTCGGGCATCCCACGGGACGGCTGTTGCTCTCACGCGAAGGTTATCCGATCAACCATCGCAAAGTCATCGACGCCGCCGCCAAGCTCGGAGTGTGCATCGAGATCAATGCCCATCCCTACCGTTTCGATCTCGACTGGCGCTATTGCAAATATGCCCGTGACAAGGGCGTACTCATCAGCATCAATCCGGATGCCCACTCTGTTCATGGCATTGCCGATATTTACTACGGTGTGGGCATTGCCCGCAAAGGCTGGCTGCGCAAACAGGATGTGCTCAATACCAAGTCGGCAAAAGAAATCGAAAAGTGGTTTGCGCAGAAACGCTTGTAATGCCGCTCGACAGAAGCATGAGGTGTGAGAAATTTATTTTAAATTTTTGACATCAAGGTGCTTTATTTTGAACATCCGGAAAAACCGCCTGGTTGATGCTGGATCAGATCGGCCCAAAGTCTTTGTCGGACTTCTGGAACTCCATCGATCAAGCAACGCTGAAGATTTTCGCAGACATGCATCTATTTTATTTTTTTTGCGTAGAAATTATCACGCTGGATGCCACTAATGCCGCCAGCGGACCAGACACAGTTCTCGAGATTGAAGGACATCTCGCGTAATTCAACAACTTCGGAGAGAGGAGATGAGCCCTAATCCTTTAACCAGTCGCCGCTTGTTTTGGGGCACCATGCTGATTCTTATTGGTGTCCTGTTTTTGCTCGACAACCTGCGGGTTTTGGACTTCGAGTACGTCATCAGCCGTTATTGGCCGTTGATTATTGTTTTAATCGGCCTAAGAATGATTCTGACGCGGCGAACCGCTGAGCCGGTTGTCATACCGGGAACCGAGCCGGGCGTGGGTTCAACGGCGAGCGCCTTTTCCACCGATTATCTATCCGAGAGCCGCTTCATTGGCGACATCAATCTGCAAGCCACGAGCAAGGCATTTCAAGGAGGGACCGCCTCGAACTTTATTGGTGACATCAATCTTGATCTTTCCGGTATCACGCTTGCCGAAGGTCAGCGCAACCTGACGATTTCCGGCTTCATCGGCGATGTCAATCTTGTGGCGCCGAAAAACGTACCGTATGCCATCACCGCTTCGGTGGCGGCTGGTGATCTCGTGATGTTCGGTCGAAAAGAAGACGGCTTGGGCGTCAATCGCAGCTATAAATCACCTGAATACGATTCCTCCATCACGCGCTTGAACATACGCATTTCCTTCTTTATTGGTGACATCAAAATCTTCTAAAAAAGTTCCGGCAGCAGAGCAACTTCGTCGTGAGCGTATCCTCGGCAAGCTCCGCGAGCTGTATCCGCAGGCCGAGTGCGCTCTGCGCTTCACCACTCCGTTCGAGCTGCTGATCGCGACCATACTTTCGGCGCAATCAACAGACCAGATGGTCAATCAAATTACACCGGTGCTTTTCAAAAAATATCCAACGCCGACTGCGCTGGCCCAAGCCGAACTCTCCGAGTTGGAACGATTGATTCGGCCGAGCGGCTTTTTTCGCAACAAAGCGAAAAATCTGCAGGCCTGCGCCAGCGTCATTGCCAACGAGCATCACGGCAAAGTGCCGCGAACGATGGAAGAACTCATCAAGCTTCCCGGCGTCGGTCGCAAAACCGCCAATGTTGTTCTCGGCAACGCTTTCAATATCAACGCTGGTGTAGTGGTGGATACTCATATTCAGCGCTTGTCGCAGCGTCTCCGATTGACCAACGAACACAATCCGGGAAAAATCGAACGGGATTTGATGACGATCGTGCCGCAAGCAGAATGGACAATCTTTGCGCACCGGATGATCGAGCACGGGCGCCGAATTTGTCAGGCACGCACGCCCAAGTGCGGCGAATGCCGGCTGGCGCCGGATTGCCCTTCCCGGAAAAGCTAATGGCATAACAGCAGCGCATGCATTTCTGCCGGTGAATTGGCCAAAAAATTTTGCAAGAAAAAACTTCATGCTCAGGTTGACAGGAAAACACCGTGAATTTGCGTAAAATTTTTAAACCCCCGATCATTCGAGAATGGACAACACTGCTTCGTGAAAAGGGTGTCAAGGGCTTTTTACGGGAGAAGGGTTGGAAAATTTTTATCGGAATTGTTCTTTTCTATCTGATCCGCGATACGATCGTGTATCTCCTCATCCCGGGTCTCCTGGCACAGGGTTTATTTTGTGGCAAGTAGTTATTGCCGGTGGTTGTCGCTGAACAACCGATCGCGCGTCTTGTTCTTTGGCGAAACTGCCACTGTTTCATCTCCACGGACCCTTCCATATTTGTCCCCCTAAGGCCACCTGCAATCATCGAAACCCCGTGGCTGCGCAATTCGACCGCCAATGAATGATGGAGGATGCGCCAGCGATTCGCCTGCAAAAACAGATTTTTCACCTCTGGGTGCTCTGTGCTATTGAGAAGCAGGCGCTGCGCAGGTTTTGGAAAAAGTCAATGTACCTCAGGGAAAAGTGCCGCGACATCGGTGGGATTGTTCGCGTCCGCGTCGAGATAATACGCACGTTGTTGGCGCAATCGACACTTCGACAGGCTTTGGCAGCTTCGATGCCTGATACCGGAATTTTGTCCAGGCCCAATGCACATTTCTTTGCGCCCGGGCACTGTTGGTGAGAAGAAGGAAAATAAAATTTCTGTTCACATTGGAAGTCGTGCTCGCCGGGATTGATCGAAGAACACGGCAATGATGATGATGGCCCCGATCGCCACCTGCTGCCAGAAGGCGGAGATGTCCAACAAATTGCAACCATTACGCAAGACACCCATGATCAGGGCGCCGAGGAGTGCGCCGCCAACGGTTCCTTCGCCGCCTGAAAGACTGGCTCCGCCGATGACACAGGCAGCAATCACATCCAGCTCATAGCCGGTGCCGGCAGTCGGCTGGCCGCTGTTCAGGCGCGAAGCGAGAATCAGGCCGGCCAATCCACATAGAGCGCCGCAGATCAGGTAAAGTGTTTGCACAATGGACACCACCGGCACTCCGGCCAGACGGGCTGCTTCGGCATTACCGCCAATGGCGTAAGTGTGGCGACCAAGCCGGGTGTGAGCCAACATGAGATGCATGAGCAGCGCCGCTATCGCCGTAATCACCACCGGCACTGGAATCATCTGGAACAGACGGCCACCGCCGAGCACGGCGAATGACGGCGGCAGGCCGAAAACCGGAACACCTTCCGTGATAATCAAGGCGGTGCCGCGAGCAATGCCCATCGTTCCCAGCGTGGCAATAAACGGCGGCAGCTTTCCGCGCGTAATGAAAAAACCGTTCAGCCAGCCGAACACGATTCCAATCACGAACGTGGCGAGAATCGCGAGAACCATGGGCTGGCCGGCACGGAGCGTCATGCAGGCGACAACACCGGAAAGCGCCAGCACCGAGCCAACTGACAAATCAATGCCACCGGAAATAATGATAATGACCTGGCCGAGCGCCATGATGGCGACCACAGACATTTGCAGACCGATGGCAAAAAGATTCTCGAGAGTCAAAAAATATGGAGAGAGCCACGAAAGAATGGCGGCCAGAATCAACAGGCTGAAGATGGGAGCCAGACGTCGAATCATCGCGGTTTCGGTGATCCGTTGCATCGACGGGAAGAGCAGTTTTACGCTTCAAAACAAAAAAGCCCCGACTTTCATTTTCCATTGCAACAAAAGACGAGGCGAATTCATTATCGCAAAGGGATTGGATCGCTCAGTTTGGCCAAGACGGTTTGAGATTCGCGCTTTCGTAATCTACCGCACCCCGAATTGAATTTGTGCGGAAGAGGGGACTCGAACCCCTACGGGCGAAGCCCACTACCCCCTCAAGATAGCGTGTCTACCAGTTTCACCACTTCCGCAAGTCGGATGCTTGATGCTGGATCCCCATGGGGCGAAGTCCGGTCGCCGGATTCTAATGCAATCAAGCATCGAATATTTATTTTTCTGGTGTTGCCGGCTGTTGTGGCTGCACGGCCTCGGTGCCAGGGACCGAGGGCAGAATCGCAGCCGGCGAAGAAGCTCTCGTCTGACGTTCTCTTTCAACCAATCCCTGGGATTGGCCACCGCGCGAACTCATCAACCCCAGGATCAGCGCGATGACCATGAACAAGGTTGCCAGAACCGCCGTAACCTTGCTCAGAAAAGTTGCAGCGCCGCGGCCGCCAAACATGGCGCCCATGCCGCCGCCGCCAAATGCTCCTGCCAACCCGCCACCCTTGCTGGATTGCAGGAGAATGGTGATCACCTGCAAAATACAAATCACGACAAAAATCGTGACGACAAAACTGTACATGTAAACCTCCAACAGACGCAGTCAATTCTTGTCAAGATCCTCCGCCGCCTTGATAATGGCGGCGAAACTTTCCGCCTGCAAACTGGCGCCACCGACAAGCGCGCCATCGACATCGGGCTGGCGCATCAGCTCAGCCGCATTGGCCGGTTTGACGCTCCCACCATATTGTATGCGGCACGCGACAGAAAGTTCACGATTATACAAATTTTCTATGAGCCGGCGTATGAACGCTTGCATTTCTTGTGCTTGTTCCGGAGTGGCATTGACGCCCGTGCCAATCGCCCAAACCGGCTCATAAGCAATCACCACTTTGGCAAAGTCTTCAGGAGAAATGCCGGAAAAAGCGCCACGCACCTGAGTCCCGACGACCTTCTCGGTTTCACCGGCTTGGCGTTGCGCGAGGGTTTCTCCAACACACACGATTGGTTTCAGACCCGCCTTCAATGCTTGCTTCAACCGGCGATTGACGGTATCATCCGTCTCGCCAAAATATTGCCGGCGCTCGGAGTGCCCGATAATCACGTACTCACAGCCGGCACCGAGCAGCATCTTCGCCGAGATTTCGCCGGTATAGGCGCCTTCCTCTTCCCAAAAAAGATTCTGCGCGCCAAGCTTGATCGCCGTGCCCTTCAATAATTCCGCCACCGTGGTCAAATTCGTGAACGGTGGACAAACCGCCATCTCCACTTTGTGAATGTTGATGACTTTCACCTTCAACGCTTTGACCAAGGCAGCGGCTTCGGCCGGCGTAGTGAACATCTTCCAGTTGCCGGCAATGAACATTTTTCGCGGTGTTTTGGTCATGTCAAATTCCGTTTTTGTGGCAATTGGGCTGGAGTGCCAAACAACCGTCTGGCACTCCCAAACACCGCTCAATTACAAAGAACGTCCGATGAGATGAAGCAAATCAATCACGCGTTTCGAGAAACCCCATTCGTTGTCGTACCACGAGAAAATCTTCACCAAGCTTCCGTCAATGACATTGGTCAAGGGCAAATCGACGATCGAGGAATTGGGATTCATGCGAAAATCTATCGACACCAGCGGATCATTGGTATAGGCCAGAACACCCTTCATCTTCCCGTCTGCCGCAGCCATGATCGCCTTGTTGACTTCTTCGACGGAGGTTTTCTTTTCCACCTCGAACACCACGTCAACCAGTGAAACGTTGGGAGTCGGCACGCGCACGGCCACGCCATCCATTTTGCCTTTCAGCTCGGGAATGACATCGCCAATCGCCTTGGCCGCACCGGTCGAAGTCGGGATCATCGATACCGACGCCGCCCGCGCCCGGCGCAAATCCTTGTGCGGCAGATCGAGAATGCGCTGATCGTTGGTGTATGAGTGGATCGTCGTCATCAAACCGCGTCTGACACCAAAGGTGTCTACAATCACTTTGGCTACCGGCGCCAGACAGTTGGTGGTGCAAGAAGCATTGGAAAGCACGTGATGCTTGGCCGGATCGTAAATACCGTCATTCACGCCAATCACGATGGTGACATCGTGCCCTTTGGCCGGCGCGGTGATGATCACCTTCCTGGCGCCACCGGAAGTGATGTGCTTGACCGCATCGTCCTTCTTGGTAAAAAGTCCGGTGGATTCAATCACCACCTCCACACCGAGATCTTTCCACGGCAGCCTGGCCGGATCTTTTTCGGTAAATACCTTGAACGTTTTGCCATTGACCGCAATCGCGTTTTCCAATGGTTTCACCTCGGCGTCGAATATGCCGAGAAGGGAATCATACTTCAATAAATGGGCCAGCGTCTTTGCATCTGTAACATCATTGACAGCAACAAACTCAATGCGGGGATCACCAAGCGCTGCACGATAAATATTGCGTCCAATACGTCCAAATCCATTAATTCCGACTTTCATATTCCATCTCCTTGTAAGAATGCTTCATTATATCAAGAACCTTAGGGGTCAATCCGGAAAATACGGCATCCCTCCTTGCGAAGGTTTAATCCCCAAAAATCTCAGTTTCCAGTGAGGATTCCGCTTCTCCGACACGCCACTCTCCGAAAACGCCATGCGCACACAGCTTCCATTACCCAGAACAAGCATTCAAATCCAAATGTTAAAGATAGCAAATTCAATTCGCATTGTCAAGGATTTCTTGGCGCAATCGGAGGAAAATTGATGCATTTGTCTCTTGGTAATTTGCTTATTATTTGTTAAATTTACAGCAAATTACCGGAGGCTTATGCGTATCGAAAACATTGCCATCGCAGAGATCGATCTCACCTCACCCGGGTGGGATGATTTCATTTTCACTTATCCGCTCGAGGCCGGCCCGCTCACGGAATCGATCCGTGCTGTTGAGCTGCAACAGCCGATTGTTGTGGCCATGATTGAAGAGAAATACAAAATTGTCATCGGAGTGCGCCGGTTACTCGCGTGCAAAGAACTGGGCTGGAAAAAAATCCCGGCACTTGTGCAGCGCCACAAAACACCCGAGCAATTGCTGTGGTTGAGCTTGCAGGAAAAAATCGGTGGCCGGCCGCTCAACGCCATGGAAAAGTCACGCGTGCTGCAACGCTTTGCCATTCTGTGGCACGGTGATCTCGAACGTCTGCAAAAAGAAATCTGCCCGCTCATCGACCTCCCCCCCACGGTCGAAGCGGTCGAAACCTATCTTTTCTTCAAAGAATTTCCGGAACGTCATCAAAACGATCTGGCCGCCGGACGTTTGACGCCACAACATGCCGAACTGTTGCGTCCCCTTCATCCGGAGGATCGTCGCATCGCTGCTGAGAAACTTTTTGGTGATTACCGCATTTCACTGCCGGAAGCCCGCGAGATGATCGATAATGTGGCGAATTTGGCAGCTCGCGAGGGCGTGCGGGTGGCGGAAATTTTCGAGCGACCGCGAATCAGGGAAATCTTCGTCAACGAGAATTGGACACCGCGTCAACGCGCCAGCCAGTTGCGAAGTTATCTGCAACACGAACGTTTTCCGCGCCTCTCCGAGGCCGAAGAGCGTTTCGTTGCGCTCGCCCAGCCTTTGGCCAGACACAAAATCAGTGTGCGACCACCGCGCTTCTTTGAAGGAAATGAGCTGACCATCACGGTTCGCGCCAGTCAGGCTGAAGAAATCAGCTCGGCAGTTGCCGCCATGCAGGAAGCCACGAAACGCGGTCTGTGGAAAAAATTTTTTGCGCTGCTGCAAGGAGAAGAAGATTCATAGCCGGGATTGCAGATGGCAGATGCGCAGGTGAAGGGGAGAAAGGGAGAGGGGGTGAGAAGGAGAAAGAGTGATGGCGGTTGAAGATTTCATTTGACAATTACAGAATTTTTTGCTTTGATAAAATAGGGCATGGTCTCAGTTTATTCAAATGGGTACTGTCAGATGAATCCCAAACCTCGACCAAATCACAAATCTACATCGAAGTGTTGCGCCGAATGACGCCGGAGCCGCGCTTGAATAAAGCGTTCGAGCTGTCTGAGTTTTCCAAAAGCCTTTTTATTCAAGGGCTACGCAAGCGGTATCCGGAGCTGTCCGAAGCGGAATTTCACGAGCTCTTGTTGGCAAGACTTGAATCATGTCACTACGGAAACTACTAATCAAGGTTGTCCGCGAGTTGGAGCGTTTACCAATTCCTTAAAAAAATATGGACGATAAAAATTTATTTGCCACGACTTTGAGCCCGCAGGAAACCGACATGCTCGAATCCCTGCGTCAGGAGATGGGCCTATCCAGCCGAGATGAAGTGATTCGTGCCCTGGTGCGGCAGGCTTACCACCGCACGCAAATCATCTGCCCAAGTTGTGGCGCCAAAGCCAAGAAGACTGCGGAAGGCAAGGCCGAATGCGAGGAATGCCTGTCGGTGCTGCGCCTCGCCGAGGCCACACTGGTAACGCTGGTGCAGCGACATTCGCACACCTAAGTCTGCATCAAATTACCATCACGCATTTCTTGCGAGCATCTTCACGACGGCCCAACTGCAGGTTCAATCGCGCAACGGCACAAAATTCAACGCCATGCTCTCAGGCACGGTGTATTGATAAAGAGTGGAAATCTTGCCGGTACGCACCACTTTGCCATCGGCATGAGGAGAATCAATGCCAAAATCATTGTCATTGATCACAGCGATGGTGGTGTCGTTGATAATCGTCAGGCCTTCCGCCTTGTCGTGTGAGGGCTCCCAGCCGTTTGCCAGGAGATCCATGAACAGCGTTTTGGCGACCGGGGTGATCCCATTGGCCAGACACGTCACCGCATCATTCAACTGCTCGAAAGTTTTTCCGCCAAAATCCTCTTTGGTGATCGGCGTGGCATTTGCGAGACTGATTTTGAAAATCTTTTTGACCTCGTCACCTTGGCCCCGGGCATACTCCAACACCAGGAACTCCTGATTGTTGATGGCGGCCATGTCGCCGATTTTCCAATCCTGGCTTCGAATGCTGGCGATCGCCGGCTCATGCTCATAGGCAAACATGCGGGTAACGTTCGTCTCCGGATCGATTTCCAAAATCCGATGCAGCCGGCTGGACTGGCCGCTGGTTTTGTCCGGGTTGTACATTGGCGATTGTACGATCGTATAAACTTTGCCATTGGGAGTGACCGCAATCCCCTCAAAGCCACGATTGGGTCTTCTTTTCACAAACACCGGCGCAATCGCAATATTGTTGGCAGAATTGCCATACGGGGAGTAGCGGACGATCACTTCACCCGTGGTTTTATTGACACGCCAAACGCTGACACCGTATTCATCACAAATCCAGAGATCATTATTCCTGCCGGCGGCTATGCCTTCCGAATCAATACCCCATTCATCCGGAGTGGCGGAGGTTTTATTCGTATCGATCCAGGCAATTTCACCGGTGTTGCCAAAGCCGGCCGGATTGGGCAAGCCACTGGCATTTGTTCGACCCGGTCGTTTTAGCGTCATCATCGCCAAGACGCGCAAAGAATCGCCTTCGGCGCGCACGCGGAGTATTTTCGGCGCAAAATCGGGAAACAGGAATAAAACCGTTTCTTTGCCGCCATTGGCAGCAGTGGCATCGGCATTCGGGCCGCGATCGGTAATCAGATAATACTCGTGATCCGAGCCTTGAAGGTAATGCAGTCCGGAAAATCCCCCTTCGTGGACGGTCACATTGCCCACCCTGCCGATCATGGGCGCGTCTCGCAACTGATACTTGGATAGTTTAATGTTTTGCGGGTAGGCCTGAAAGGATGATCCGAGGATGAACAAACTTAGCACAACCAATCGCTTCATGTCATCTCACGTTGTTGATTTGAATGGGAATTTTGAAACCGCGGCAAAGTCGAGCAATTGAAATTATCGAAAGAAATACACTTGCCGGTGAGAAATATAGACGCAAGCGCCAATAAGCGCGTAGGCAGCAGGCAATGATTTTATCTGCCACCGCTCGCGCATCGCCTCAGTCGAACATGATTTTTAACCGGGGAATCGAACTGCCACCGTATCAAACCAAAGGATTTTTCAGTGGCAGTTCTTTTCTGCAGAGTTGTCTTTGCCCGGGAAGGCAAACGACGGTATGCTATCCCTTCACTGCCTTCACCAGCTCGGTCACCATCTGCTTGGCGTCGCCAAACAACATCATGGTTTTTTGGTCGTAAAACAGCTCGTTGTCTTCGCCGGCAAAGCCGGTGCCAAGGCTGCGTTTGACGATCATCACCGTGCGTGCGTGATCGACATTCAAAATGGGCATGCCATACAGCGGGCTGTCCTTCTTGTAGCGTGCGGCCGGATTGATGACGTCATTGGCACCGATGACCAGTGCCACATCGGTATTTTGAAAATCATCGTTGATTTGGTCCATCTCCACCAACAAGTCATAGGGCACATTGGCTTCGGCGAGCAAGACATTCATGTGTCCCGGCATGCGGCCCGCCACCGGATGAATCGCATAACGCACTTGCACACCACGCTCCATGAGCAATTTGGCCAATTCGTGCAGAATGTGTTGGGCTTGCGCAACCGCCAGTCCATATCCCGGCACAATAATCACGGATTGCGCGGCGTCGAAGCGCATCGCGGCATCTTCCGCCGTGTATCGCACCACGGTCCGCCGCTCGGTTTTTACCGTGGCGGCTTGATAATCGACGCCAACACCGGCAAACAGAACATTGCCCAATGAGCGGTTCATCGCCTTGCACATGATGTCGGTGAGAATGATGCCGGAGGTGCCGACCAGTGTGCCGCTGATGATCAGGACATCATTGGAGATGATGAACCCGGTCATCGCACCAGCAAGACCGGAGTATGAGTTCATCAGCGAGATAACCACCGGCATATCCGCACCGCCTATCGGAATCACACTGGTGATGCCGAGCACCAAGGAAATGGCAATGATGATCAACAGCAAATGTCCGTGAGTGGGATCCAATACGAAAAATATGCCCAGGATCACAATTGTCAGCAACATGGCCGCGTTGATTTGCTTTTGCATCGGATAAAGAATCGGCGCGCTGCGCATGACGCCTTGCAGCTTGGCCGCGGCCACCATGCTGCCGAAAAAAGTGACGGTGCCGATCAGCAGACCGAGCACGATCGTGATCAAAACATCGAGACTGGCAGTGGTGGCGGCGCTGCCCATGCGGAGGTATTCAGAGTATGCCACCAAAGTCGAAGCGCCACCGCCAAAACCATTCAACACGCCGACCATTTGCGGCATGGCGGTCATTTGAACTTTTGTGGCCATCCAGAGGCCCAGCGCACTTCCAGTGAGCAAACCGGCAACAATATAAGTGGGTTCGATGATTCTTTTGTCCAAAAGCGTAACGACGATGGCGATGAGCATGCCCAGCGCACCCAAAAGATTGCCGCGTCGCGCGGTCTTCGGCGAGCTGAGCAGCTTCAAGCCGAGAATGAAGAGCACAGCAGAAACAAGATAACTGAACTTGATTAGCACGTACATAAATTATTTGCCCTGTTTTTTGCTTTCTTGTGGCTTGGTTTCCTTTTTGAACATCTTCAGCATGCGGTCTGTGACGAGAAAGCCGCCCACAACGTTGATCGTCGCAAAAACGACCGCAATCATGCCGAGATAAACACTCAACTGACCATGCCCTTCGCCGGCCGCAATCAGC
Organism: Candidatus Zhuqueibacter pondensis; assembly: GCA_034505955.1. Taxonomy (GTDB): domain Bacteria; phylum Zhuqueibacterota; class Zhuqueibacteria; order Zhuqueibacterales; family Zhuqueibacteraceae; genus Zhuqueibacter; species Zhuqueibacter pondensis. Next base: position 17,278 of record JAPDQK010000055.1, on the reverse strand, counting down.
GAGCCGACCAGCGTGATGCCGGAGATGGCGTTCGAGCCGGACATCAGCGGCGTGTGCAGCAGCGACGGCACTTTGCTGATGACTTCCACACCCACGAACGTGGCCAGCACAAAGACATAAATCGAAACGATCAGGGTTTCACTCATGGTTTGCTTCCTTCCGGTTGCAGCGCATTCTTGATCATCGCATTGACAATTTCGCCGTTATGCGTGATACATGCGCCCTTGGTAATCTCATCATCGAAATTGAACCTGCCTTCGGCGGATTGATGGAGATGGAAAAAAAGATTGGTAATATTTTTCGCATACATCTGGCTCGCATGCACCGGCACCGTCGCGGCAAGATTGACCGCGCCGATGATGGTCACGCCATGTTTCTCCACAATCTGTCCCGCCTCGGTCAACTCGCAGTTGCCACCCTGCTCTGCCGCGAGATCGACAATCACCGAGCCGGGTCGCATCATTTTGACCATTTCCTCGGTCAATAACAACGGCGCGCGTTTGCCGAATACTTGCGCGGTGGTAATCACCACATCAACTTTTGGCAGACGCGCGCCGATGGTTTGCCGCTCCTTTTGCAGAAAGGCCTCGGATTGCTCCCTGGCATAGCCGCCGGCAGTTTCCACGTCCTCGGTGATTTCCATTTCCACGAACTGCGCGCCCAGACTTTGCACCTGCTCTTTGACCGCGGGGCGCGGATCGAATGCTTCCACTTTGGCGCCAAGACGCTTGGCGGTCGCAATCGCCTGCAAGCCCGCCACACCGGCGCCGAGAATCAACACCGTTGAGGGCGCAATGGTGCCGGCAGCCGTCATCAACAGTGGAAAGAACTTGCCAAGACGTTCGGCTGCAATCAACACGGCTTTGTAGCCGGCGACGGTCGCCATCGAGCTGAGCGCATCCATATTCTGCGCGCGGGTGATGCGCGGAATGTATTCCATCGCAAAGCTGGTGATCTTTCGCGCCGCCAATTTTTTGATGGTGGCGAGGTTGTTCAGTGGCGCCAGAAAACCGATCAGGGTCGCTCCTTCACGCAACAAATCGGCCTCGGTTTTTTTTGTCTTTGAAAGTTTTTGCGGCGGTTGTACCTTCAGCACGACCTCGCTGTTCTGATATAATTCGATCACATCATGAACGATGGTCGCGCCCGCTTCACGATATTGCTCGTCCGAAAAGCCGGCGCCGACACCTGCGCCGGCTTCAACGAACACTTCGTGTTTGTTTCTCATGAACGTGGAAATCATACTAGGCACCATGGCCACACGAGTTTCGCCTGGTAAAATTTCCCTGGGAATACCGATGTTCAATGCCTGCCTCCTTCCTGCATCAATAGAATTGAAACCATGTTACCATTGGAATTTACTATCCCGACATTTCTTTCGAGTTTGAGTATACTGTCGAAGCTTCAACAGACTTGCCAAATTTAATGTTCAGACATGATCGAAAAACATGCTATCAAAATATATGCCGAAAAAAGTCACACGAGTGACCAGTAATAGTTCCTTGTCTTTTTGAAAATTACAGCGCAGCGCCTGGCTGCGAACAAATGTCATTTTCTTAAAAATAGGAAGTACATTCTCAAGTTAGCTATTGCACGACACAAAAAAAGTTCGTAAACTTAAATGTTGGCAACAGCTCTTGGGGGAGCAATACCACAACAACGAAATATCCGATGAGTTGTTTGCCAATTTGGTACTCTGCAAATTAGTATTATTCGCTTCGGAATGCAAGAAGATTTTTATGCGCAAAAGATCTCGACAGGCCTGTTCATTATTGATGCTGTTGTTGAGCAGCATCCCGGTCACTGCCTTCAGCCAGCAAAACAGCAGCGCTTTCACGGTCGCGCGCATCAAATATCACGGTGGTGGCGATTGGTACAACGATCCGTCGATCATTCCCAACCTGCTCAAATTCATGCGGCAGCACACGACGATCAATTTGGCAGCCGATGAACAACATGTGGAGTTGACCGATGAAGCGCTGTTTTCTTATCCAGTAGTTTTCATAACCGGACATGGCCGCATCAGCTTCTCGCCGGAAGAAGCACGGCGGCTGCGTGAATATCTGCTCGGTGGCGGTTTTCTCTATGCGGATGACGATTACGGCATGGACAAATTTTTCCGCGAGGAGATGAAGAAAGTTTTCCCGGACAAACAATGGGTGGAGCTGCCGTTCAGCCATCGCATTTATCATTGCCACTTCGATTTTCCCAATGGCGTGCCGAAAACCCATGAGCACGACGGCCGCCCACCGAAGGCCTTTGGCCTTTTCCACGAAGGGCGAATGATTGCTTACTATACTTGGGAAAGCAACATTTCAGATGGCTGGGCCGATCCCGACGTTCACGGCGATCCGCCTGAGGTGCGAGAGCAGGCGCTAAAAATGGGAACGAATATCATGGTCTTTGCGTTGACACAATAGTATGCTTGGCGCTGGATTCCGGATGCTAGAACTAATACAATTGTGAACAAATTATATATGCAGGCAGAGCAAATCTACAATCAGCTCACAAGCCGCTTGCGCCGCCTGCGCCAGCAGGATCGTCGGCACCAGTGGCTGGCAGCAATCGGATTGTTTTTGATGTTCTTGATCGCTCTCGGTATTGTGCTGCCGACGCTGGCGCATTTTTCCGTGACCAGCAGCGGCTGGCGATGGACACTTTCTGTTCTTGGGTTCACCGGATTTGTAATCTTGCTTGTTCGCCATGTTGTGCTTCCGCCGCTGTTCTGGTTTCTCCGGCCGAATTCCCCCTCGGAAATTGACCTCGCCTTGCGTGTTGGCAACTTGCATTCGGAGGTGAAAGATCGTTTCGCCAATGCCTTGCAAGTTTATGCTGAAGCGCAGCAGGATGAGCATGGGAGCGAAATCACGCGCGCATTGGCCGGGGCTGCGCTGCGTGAGGCTTACCAAGCCATGACACCGGTCAACTTTTCACAAATCATTGATCGCCGCACCCCGCGCCAGCGTATGATGGGCGCTGGCCTGGCATTGGCAATTGCAATTGCGGTTTGGGCGATTGCGCCCAATTTCATGGCACAGGGCTTTGCAATGCTACTCGCGCCCAATCGCATTCCGGAAGCCATGGCCCTGCGTTTCGAGGTTCTTCCCGGCGATGCTGAAATCATCAAGGGTCAAAGCCTCCACATCACCGTACGTGTCAACCAACCGACTATGGAAGACCCTCGTTTCGAATGGCGACAGGCAGACAGCCGCGCGGTTGAAGTGACAAAAATGGCACGAGAGCTTGCCGGCGTGAGAACACAATTTGCGTACATGCTGCAAAATATCCGGGAATCGTTCTCCTATCGCGTCCAACTTGGCAGAGACAAGAGCCGCTGGTATGAGGTGAGCGTCATCGAGCCGCCGATGGTGCGATCCTTGCGGTTGACAATCAAATTCCCGCGCTACACCGATCGACCGCCACTCGCGCTCGAGGAAAATCTCGGTGACATTCTCGCGTTGCCGGGCTCGGTGGTTTCCGTGCGCCTGAGACCCAACAAACCGCTGGCACAAGCCAGCCTGATTTTTAGTCATGCTGACACGATGTCGTTGTCTGCTGATGGCGATGACTATCGCGGCGAGTTTACGGTTCGCCAGCAGGGAACATATTATTTTGCCTTGAAAGATCACAAGGGCTTGACGAATGCCGATGCCATCCAATATCGCATGGAATTGGAAACCGACCAATCGCCGGCAGTACGCCTGACTTTTCCGGGGCGCGACATGGATTTGGACGAGAGCATGCGCATGCCGTTGGTGATCGAAGGCGAGGACGACTATGGCTTTTCGCAGTTGCAGCTGGTATACGAAATTCTTGAAGGCGGCGCGGTGGAGGGCAAACGTGCCGTCATTCCCCTCTCGCTATCGGGAAAAAATAACCGCGCGTTTCGCGAGCAACTGATCTGGAATCTGGCGCAGCTCAATTTGCAACCGGAAGATGTGGTGCGCTACCATGCGGAAGTTTTTGACAACGACGTCATCTCCGGCCCGAAGTCCGGGCGCAGCCAAACCTTTCACCTGCGTTTTCCATCGATCTATGAAATGTATCAGGAAATTGCCGAGGCCCAAGAGGAAGCCACGCAGGATTTGCAGTCCATGTACGAGCAGGCCAGGAAGACCAAGGAGCAGATCGACCAGCTCGTGCAGGAAATGAAAAAAGACCCTGATCTCAATTGGGAACGAAAGCAAAAACTCAGCGAAAGCGCCGGCACGACACAGAAGATGCAAGAGCAGCTTCAGCACATCCAGGAACGCCTGCAAGAGATGGTGGATGCGATGGAGCGCAACGATCTGCTCAGCCTCCAAACCCTGGAAAAATATCTCGAGCTGCAAAAACTGCTGCAGGAAATGAATTCTCCGGAACTGAAAAAGGCTCTGGAAGAAATTCAGAAAGCCATGCAAAACCTCGATCCGGAGAAATTGCAGGAAGCGCTGAAGAATTTTCAATTCTCCCAGGAAGAATTTCTGAAAAGCCTGGAGCGCACGATCAATCTATTGAAGCAGGTGCAAGCCGAGCAAAAGCTCGACGAGGCGATCAAAAAAACCGAAGATTTGCTGAATCGCCAGCAAGAAGTCAATCAGGAGGCGGCAAGGAACCCCTCGCAAGACAAACGCGAGGAACTGGCGGAAAAAGAAATGGGAATAAAGCAAGATGCCAATTCTCTGGAAAAATCTTTAAAGGACTTGAGCAGGCTGATGCAGGAATTGCCGCAAGCGCCGGCAGAGAAGATCGAGGCGGCGGCGCAGATGATGCAATCTCCTGATCTCGCCGGTGAAATGCAGCAGATGGCCGGTAAAATGCAACAGGGGCAAATGTCGCAGGCGCAACAAAGCGGCCAGCACATCGCCAGCACGCTGCAGCAGATGCAACAGGCACTGCAAGGCGCGCAAAAAGAAATGCGTGAAAGCCATCGCCGCGAGGTACTGCAGGCACTCCAGCGCAGCTCCAATGATCTGTTGCAGCTCTCCCAGCAACAAGAGCAGTTGCGCAAACAATCGGGTGGCCTGAATCCCAACTCGCCGCAGTTCAATCAAGCCGCGGATCGACAGCAGGAGCTGAAGTCCGGCTTGCAGCGCGTGGCCGAGCAGCTTTATCAGCTTTCACAAAAAAGCTTTGCCGTTACTCCGGAAATTGCGCGCGCGATTGGCCAGGCCATGAACGGCATGCAAGAGGCGCTCAATGAGTTGGAGGAGCGTAACGGGCAGACTGCAGGCCAGCGCCAGGGCGAAGCCATGCGCGCTCTCGATCAAGCGGTTGCAGGTTTGCGGCAAGCCATGCAACAGGGCGCCGGCATGTCCATGGCCATGGGCTTCGAGCAATTCATGCAGCGCCTGCTCGGCATTTCTGGAAAGCAACAAGGCATCAATCAGGAAACCCAGCAGCTTGGCGAGCAAGGCATGAATGCCTTGCAGCAACAGGCGGCAATGGCACGACTCGCAGCGGAGCAGGCGGCGGTAAAAAAGAGCCTCGAACAGCTCCTGCAGGAATTTGGCCAACGCGGAGAAATTCTCGGCCGGCTGGATCAGACTGCAAAAGACATGGAAGAGGTCGTCAAAGATTTGCAACAGCGTCGAGTTGACCGTCCGACCATTGAGCGCCAGCAGCGCATCCTGTCCCGTCTACTCGATGCGCAACGCTCGATGCGCGAGCGCGACTTCAGCAAGGAACGCCAGGCCGAAACGGGAAAAACGCATCGCGCCGTTGACCCGGGCAGCTTGCCGGCAGACTTCGGTGAAAAGAAGAACCGCCTGTATGAAGATCTGTTGCGCGCCTTGCGGGAAAATTACACCCGTGACTACAAGGATTTGATTCAGCGTTACTTCGACGCGCTGACCAAAGAGCAACAAAAGGGTGAAGCAACGAGGCCAAATTGATCAACACAAAGAAAAGACCATGCGGCAGATACCCATTCACTACAACTTGTCAATCAATTTCTTCCAAGCACATTTTTTGCGTGCGTTGCTGTTTTTTTGTTTCCTCGGGTTTCTTGCTGTATCAAATGGATCGAGCCAAACGCCGCAGCAAAATGCGGTACGTCTGAGGTTGGCGCAAGATTACGAGCGCGTGGGACAATACGATCGTGCCGTGGAAATTTATCTGGCCTTGTTCAATGCCGATCCTCGCAACGGCGGGTATTATTACAATCTTAAAAGACTTCTCGTGCAACTGCGCCGCTACGATGAACTGGTTGCGGCCATCAACCGCCGCCTGGAACTTGTCGATGACCTCAATGCAAGAGTTGATCTCGGCGATGTCGAATTCAAACGCGGCCAAACAGCGCGCGCCCAGGATTTGTGGAATGCACTCTTGCAAAAATATCCCCAACCGGGGACATTTGCTGCGGTTGCCAACGCGCTTGTGGATAACCGCGCCTATGAGGAGGCTCTGCAAATGTACCTGCAGGCCAGACAGCAATTGCACGATCCGTCGTTATTCATTCTGGAGCTTGCCAATCTCCATGCGTTGCGTGCGAATTATGCCGCTGCCACTGCGGAATATTTGCGTTATCTCGAAACCAATCCGCGGCAGTATCCCTTCATCCAGAGCAAGGTGAATGAGATGGCGCGGGATGAGGAAAAAAATCTCGCGGCCGTGGCCAAGGCCATCCAACAAGCTCTGCCGCAATCTTCTCAGCCACAATTGCTGCATCGGTTGCTTGCAGGCCTTTTCATGCAAGGCCATCAATATGCCCCGGCGCTGCAAGCCTATCAAACCCTTGAACGCCTGCGCACCACCGCAGACCAGGCAAACATCGGCAGCGAGATTTTCAGTTATGCCGAACAAGCCCGGAATGCCGGCGCATTCTCATTCGCCGAGCAAGCCTATCAAATCATCGTGCGCGACATGCCCAATTCTCCGTATTGGCTTCCAGCGCAGTTCGGCCTGGGGCAAAGCTTGCAAGCGCAGGGTAAGTACGCAGAAGCGCAGGCGGCGTTTGCCACGGTTGTCGAAAAAGCTGCCGCCGGCCGGAATCCATGGGCTTTGCGCGGTCTGCTTGCACAGGGCGAAATTCTTGCCGATCATTTGCATGACGTTCAAGCTGCGATTGCCGTATATACGCAAATCTACAACCGCTTTGCCCTCTTCGGCGGCAACGAGCGTCTCGAAGCGCTGTTTCGGCTTGGTGATTGCCATCTGGCGCTGGGCGATCTGCCGCAAGCGGCCAAATGGTACGAGACGGCGAGGCAGTTGGGTCAAAATAGCCGGCTCATTGTGGACAAGGTCAACTATCGCCAGGCGCGGTTGGCGTTTTTCCAAGGCCGTTTTCACGAAACGAAAAAGTCCTTGGAATCCATCGTCAACGCGCCGCCGGATGAATCAGAGAACGAGAGCATGGTCAATGATGCGTTGGAATTGCTGTTACTACTCGACGCGAATATGGCAGATTCTGCCGGTGCCTTGTTGAGTTATGCGCATGCTGAGTACGCAACCGCGCAATACAACCATCGGGCCGCCATCGATACTTTGGAATATCTGCTGCGGCAATATCCGCAAGCTGATATCGCACCACGGGCGCTGTTCAATCTTGGCAATCTTTATGCCGGCCTGCAAAAGTTCGATGCCGCAATCGAACGCCTCTACAAAATTCTCAATCACTATCCGGAAAGTGTGGTGGGCGACCGCGCACTCTTCCGGCTGGCCGAAATTCACGAAATCGGTCTGGCCGATTTGCCAAAGGCGCAGGCGCTTTACGAGCAATTACTGAAGGACTATCCTCAAAGTCTATTTTTGGAGGAAGCCCGGCGGCGCGCGCGGACACTGGCGCAAAAAAACAAGTCCTCGTGACGATATTTTGCAGTGGTGCCTTTGAACCGCGACTATCAAAGTTCATCAACTTGGAGCACTCATCCATGCGTTTTTGCAATCTCAGCTGGTTGATCATTGCCGTGATCTCGCTGTGCACCCCCGCCGCCTGGAGCCAGAAGCTGTTGATCTACATGGATCTCAAACAAACCGATCATCTCAAAGCTTACGGGGTGGCGTATTGGGCGCTCGACCACGGCGTGAATGTCGAGTGGCTGTTGAATTATCGCGGCGGCTCGTTTATGATGGATTACCAACCGCAGATTGAAAGGGAGTGCCGGGTGCGCGGCGTCGCGTTTGCAAACGTGGGTGGCGGCGAAGTGACACAAATCTATGCTGACATCGAAGCCGGCAACATGGAGGTGGTATTGCTGGAAAAAGCTCCGGCCATCGCCATCTATACGCCGCCCAACAAGCAGGTCTGGGACGATGCCGTGACCCTGGCTTTGTCTTACGCCGAGATTCCTTACACGACGCTGTGGGATGAAGAAGTTTTGCGTGGCGAGCTGGAGAAATATGACTGGCTGCATCTCCATCACGAAGATTTCACCGGGCAGTACGGCCGTTTCTATGCGAGCTTCAGTGGCACGCCGTGGTATCAGGAAGAAGTGGCAAAAAACGAAGAGATGGCGAAGCGGCTGGGATTTTCCAAGGTATCGGAGTTGAAAAAAGCAGTGGCGCGCGCCATCAAAGAATATGTTCTGCGCGGCGGCTTTTTGTTCGCGATGTGTTCGGCCACCGATACGATTGACCTGGCACTGGCCGCCGCCAATACCGACATTTGTGCGGCGATTTTTGACTATGATCCACCTTCTCCGAATGCACAAAATGAGCTGGATTATTCGCAAACATTTGCTTTTGAAAATTTCACTTTGGAAATGAATCCGCTGGTATATGAGTTTTCGGATATCGACATTCCGCCGAGCAACAGCCCGCGGCTGCGCAACGCTGAGGCGGATTTTTTCACCTTGTTCGAATTTTCCGCCAAATACGATCCGGTCCCGACGATGCTTACCCAAGATCATGTCTCCGTCGTCAAAGGCTTCATGGGACAAACCACCGGTTTCAAACGCTCACTCATCAAAAAGTCTGTCACGATCCTGGCGGAAGTTCCCAACACCGAAGAGGTGAAATATATCCACGGCAACCTCGGCCGCGGCACCTTCACTTTTTACGGCGGGCATGATCCGGAAGATTACCAGCACCTGGTCTACGATCCGCCGACGCAACTTTCGTTGCACAAAAACTCGCCGGGGTATCGGCTGATTCTGAACAATATTCTTTTCCCGGCGGCAAAGAAAAAGAAGAGAAAAACGTGAAGTCTTGGGCACAAAGCAATTTAGCCGAGGCTCGGGACAATGTGGGTATGCCAATTTATCAGAAAATAGCCAGACTGGCAAATATCTTGCTGAGTCGGCACTGGTGATGTTAATTCTAACTCATTAAGAATCAAGCTGCAAAACCAAGAAAAAAATGGCATGAACCTTGCTTGTTTGGCTCAAATGAACTAATAGAACGATTCTTAAATATTGTTGTCATTGGGAGCAAAGCGAAGCAATCTATTAACAGGTAACAGTTCACTCGTCTATTATGGTGTCATTCCGCAGGGAATCTTTTTACGCATTAAGTAAGATTTCAATTTTAGAATCTTACCCAATACGAAAAAGATTCTTCCAGAATGACATTTCAAAAGGGGTGGTGAACTGTTACATTAACAGATTGCTTCGTCGCTCCGCTCCCTACGGGCGTAGCTTCGCAATGACACTTTTTGTTGCAACGTTGATTCGGAATCAATCTACTCATCATATCATAAATAGTCAGTTTATTCCCGATCTGCGCCAATGCGTGTCAAGGATTATTACAATATTCTCGGCGTGAGTGAAAAGGCCAGTGCGGACGAAATCAAGCGCGCATATCGAAACCTGGCCAAGAAATATCATCCGGATGCCAATCCCGGCAACAAGATGGCAGAGGAGCGTTTCAAGGAAATCAATGAAGCATATGAAGTTCTTGGTGATCTGAAAAAGCGCAACAAATATGACCAGCTCCGCCTTTATGGACACTCTACGACTGGCAGTGATTGGTTTTCTTTTGATCCGGAAATTTTGCACCAGCACGGTTGGACATTCGGTGGTTTCCGTTCTCCTGGCGGACAAGTTTTTGGCCAGGGTTTTGCCTTCTCCGATATTTTGCGAGAATTGTTCGGCTTCGATGGTTTCAGCACCGACTTTTCGGAGCAATACGGGCCGCGCGATCTCACCGGTGAAATCAACATCTCCTTCATGGAAGCGATCACCGGAACCGAGCGCACGGTCTCGGTGAAGCAGCGGACGATTTGCCCGACGTGCTCGGGTTCGGGCCGGGACCGGTTTGCGATTTGCTCGCGTTGTCACGGCTCCGGAAACATCACGACGCGCAAGAAAATTCGTGTGCGCATTCCCGCGGGCATCGAGAATGGTCACAAACTGCGTGTGCCGGGCATGGGCTCGAGTTCACGTTATGGTGCCCCGGGTGATCTCATTATTGTGGTGCATGTCGAGGCCGACAGCGTATTCAAACGCCAGGGCAAAGACATTTATTACGATGTGAATGTCAGTGACAAACATTTGGAGACGGGCACCCGTGTCATTGTTCCCACAATTGAAGGCAAAAAATTTGCAGTGAATATTCCCGCCGGTACCAAACGCGGAACGCTTTTCCGTCTTAAAAACTTGGGCGTTCGCGTGAATGGGCAACAAGGCGATCAATATGTTCGTATTGTATAGAAGGTAACGAAGTCCGCGTGTCGTCCATTCGCCTCGACTGTATGAACAGACACGCGTTACGCAAGCAACTTGTCATATGAAAAACGCTCTCAGAGCAGGAGGGCATGTTCGCATGATCACGAAAAGAAATATTTGGATATTGACAACAATCACTCTGCTGGCTGGCATTATTTTAGGCCTGGTCATTGCCTCCAATCTTGATTGGACGAAATCAGGAATCGCGCGAGAAACCCCGATTTTCCATGACGAGTCCAAGGAACCGATTGAGATCAAATCAGGATCCGGCCAGCCGCCGGCAATGGCGAATCTCGATCTTCAGAGCACTGGCAAGGCTTTCGTCGAGGTGTCGCAGCAGGTCATGCCGACGGTTGTCAGTGTGACCAGCTCCAAAGTCGTGCGTGTGCGCAACCCTTTTTCCGAATTTTTTCGTGATGATTTGTTCGGACGGTCATTTCGTGATTGGCATCGCGAGCGGCGAGAACGTCAGGAAGGACTGGGCTCCGGTGTCATCATCAGTTCCGATGGCTACATTTTGACCAATAACCATGTCATCCGCGAAGCCGAAGAGATTTCGGTTTTGATAGACAAAAAGGAATACAAGGCGAAAGTCATTGGCGTCGATCCCAAAACAGATTTGGCGGTCATCAAGATCAGCGCAAAAAATTTACCGGTGGTGAAACTCGGCAACTCCGATGATCTTCAAGTCGGCGAGTGGGTGCTGGCAATCGGCAATCCGTTTTCGTTGCAACTTCAGCATTCGGTAACCGCCGGCATCGTCAGTGGCAAGGGCAGAACCAATGTTGGTATCGGCGATATTGACTATGAAGATTTCATTCAAACCGACGCAGCGATCAATCCCGGCAACAGTGGCGGCGCGTTGGTCAATTTGCGCGGTGAGCTGGTGGGCATCAACACCGCGATAGTCGCCAGCAGTTGGGGCGGCGGCAATCTCGGGATCGGGTTTGCCATCCCCATCAATCTGGCCAAACAAATCATGGAGCAACTCATCGCCAGCGGCAAAGTGGTGCGCGGCTGGCTGGGGATCTATATTCAAACAGCAGACAACAATATTGCCGAAAAAATGAATCTGCCTTCGACCGAAGGTGCGTTGGTGAGCGAGGTCACCTCGAATTCACCGGCAGAGAAAGCCGGCATTCGGAATGGAGATTTCATCGTCGAATTCGATGGGAAAAAGGTTCATGACAGCAATCAACTGATGCATCTGATCGCCGGATACAAACCCGGCACGCGTGCGACACTCAAGCTGATCCGCGACGGTCGTGAAAAAACACTTTCCGTCACCTTGGGCGAGCGGCCGGAGCAAGATACGCCACGCTACAGCTCGTCCGATCGCCCTGGCAATCGGCTGGGGATCGAAGTGAGCAACGTGACAGAAGAACTGGCGCGCCAATTCGATCTCGGCTCTGAAACCGGCGTGGTGGTGATCGACGTGGAGCCAGGCAGTCTGGCCGAAAAAGAAGGCATCCAAGTTGGTGATCTGATTCGTGAAGTGAACCGTGAGGTGGTACGCAGCGTTCGTGACTTCAACCGTATCGTCAATGCGCTCAAGAGCGGTGAAATTGTCCTGTTGCGGATTACCCGAGGCGACAATAATTTCTTTGTTGCATTAAAAGTGAAAAATGATTAAATTGCCCCACTGTCACGAGCGCCGAGCCGGTTAACCCCGATAATTCACGCGATGCGTAAATCGACAGCACTCTGCTGCTGGCTCGAGCCTGAAAATACGGCTCATGAATTATCGGGGTTAATGCGAAACCCATTCCCCAAAATGCAACAGCCCCGGGAATTATCGTCCGGACGCTAACGAGAGGTGGAAACTATTTTTGAGGAAGCCTGCTACATGGATGCAAAAAAGCTGCAATATTTCACCAAGAAAATTCTGGAAGAGCGTGATCGTATTGTCGCCTCTTTGACCCACCACGAAGTGGAATTCGAGAGCGCCACCTCCTCCCGAAGCGCGGAATTCGAGGAGGCGGCACGGCTCGATAAAGATCGCGAATACATCTCGGGCTTGCTGACCATGGACACCGAAGAGCTGGCGGACATCAATGAGTCGCTCAAACGCATCCTCGATGGAACTTACGGCAAGTGCGTGGATTGCGGCAACGATATCCCCGAAGCGCGTTTGGAAGCAATGCCAAGCACCTTGCGTTGCCTGGATTGCCAGAAGCAAAATGAAATTCGCCAGGAATTCGAAGAAGAAAGTATCACAACCACACCCCTTTGAAAAACTTGCGGACCGGGCGCTTTTGTTCTGATTAAAAACATGGCGCCCGGCGATTATTGCACCCATTTCTGTCATCATGGCAGGCATCTGCAAAAAAGGCCAAATCTTGACATCTTGGTTGTTCCCATCGTTTTAGAGTTTAACCCCTTCATAAATAATCACTAAACCTCCCTCCCAGCCCGATCAATTTCCTGGCATATCATTTGTAATTAGCTTATGATAAATGCAACAATTGTTATCCATACGGTTGCATATTGAGGCTTGACTTCCAAATGCATTTGGAGGTCAACGGAGTGAGCTTGATGTAGAGCTAACAGGATACGATGAACTTTGAAAATTCTGAACGCTTTGACTGCCTCCGTCGGATTTTCATTTCGATATTGCGGCGGTCTACTAATATGAACTTGTTACAAGCTGGAGGCTTTTGCAATGGGTAAAATTATTGGCATTGATTTGGGAACCACAAATTCATGTGTTGCGGTGATGGAAGGCGGAGAACCGGTGGTGATCGCCAACTCCGAAGGAATGCGCACGACTCCTTCGGTGGTGGCATTTACCAAAACTGGCGAACGACTCGTCGGCCAAGTCGCGAAACGCCAGGCGATCACCAATCCGAAGCATACCGTTTATTCGATCAAACGTTTTATGGGCCGCCGGCTCGGCGAAGTGACACGCGAGCGCAATACGGTGCCGTATGAGGTGATCGCCGGGAAAAATGACATGGCGGTGGTGCGGATCGCGGACAAGGAGTATACGCCACAGGAAATCTCCGCGATGATCTTGCAAAAAATGAAACAGACGGCTGAAGACTATCTCGGCGAAAAAGTCACCGATGCGGTCATTACGGTTCCGGCCTATTTCAACGACAGCCAGCGCCAGGCTACCAAGGAAGCCGGTGAAATTGCCGGCTTGAAAGTGCGGCGCATCATCAACGAGCCGACAGCCGCCTCGCTGGCGTATGGTCTGGACAAAAAGAAGGATGAAAAAATTGCGGTGTTCGATCTGGGCGGCGGCACCTTTGATATCAGCATTCTCGAAATCGGCGACGGCGTATTTGAAGTGAAAGCCACCAACGGCGACACGCATCTTGGCGGCGACGATTTTGATCAGCGCATCATTGATTGGCTGGTGATGGAATTCAAGCGCCAGGAGGGAGTCGATCTCGCAAAGGATCCGATGGCCTTGCAACGCTTGAAAGAAGCCGCCGAAAAGGCCAAGTGTGAGCTGTCGACTGTGATGCAAACTGACATCAATTTGCCGTTCATCACAGCGACCGATACCGGTCCGAAACACATGCAGATCACGCTTACCCGCGCCAAGTTTGAGCAACTATGTGACGATCTTTTCGAGCGCACCATTCCACCGTGCGAAGCCGCTTTGCGCGACGCCAGTTTGACTGCAGCGGACATCGATGAAGTGGTGCTGGTCGGCGGGGCCACCCGCATGCCGCGCGTGCAGGATATTGTACGGAAGTTGTTTGGCAAAGAGCCGCACAAGGGTGTCAACCCCGATGAAGTTGTGGCCGTGGGCGCGGCGATTCAAGGCGGTGTTCTCGGCGGCGATGTCAAAGACGTGCTGCTCCTGGATGTCACACCCTTGTCTCTCGGCATCGAGACCCTGGGCGGCGTTACCACGCGCCTGATCGAGCGCAACACCACGATTCCGTGCAAACGTTCGGAAATCTTTTCCACAGCGGCGGACAATCAGATGCAGGTTGAGATTCACGTCCTGCAAGGCGAGCGCGAAATGGCGATCGACAACCGCACCCTCGGCCGCTTCATTCTGGACGGAATTCCGCCGGCGCCGCGGGGCGTACCGCAGATCGAAGTCACCTTCGATATTGACGCCAACGGCATTCTCAATGTTTCGGCCAAGGACAAGGCTACCGGCAAGCAGCAATCCATTCGCATCGAGGCCTCGACCGGTTTGAGCAAGGAAGAAATCGCCAAAATGGAGCGCGATGCACGCGAACATGCCGCCGAAGACAAAAAGAAACGCGAATTGGTCGAAGCGCGCAATCACGCCGACCAGCTCGTGTATCAAACCGAAAAGAACATCAAGGAGATGGCCGACAAGCTTGCCGCGGACGAAAAAAGCCGTCTCGAGGACGCGGTCAAGCGCGTCCGCGAGGTGATGAACTCCGATCGCATCGAGGAAATACGCTCTGCGACCGACGCCTTGAACAATGTCTGGAATCAAATCTCCTCGAAGATGTACGAAAGAGCCTCGGCTGGCGCCAAGGGTCCGACAACCGGCCCAACAGACGGCGGCACGCAAAAAGGCAAAGTGCAGGAGGCGGATTTCGAGGTGGTCGAGGACGAGTCCGGCAAAAACTAAAACCCTGCTGTGAAATAAAAAAAGCGAGATGCCTGCGAAAGCATGATTCGCGAGGCACTCGCTTTTTCTTTTGTGATTGTTATAAGAAAATACCCTCCATGTATTCACGTCAGATGATTGTACGCCTCAAAAATTCCAAAGGCAACCAATCCGGGCGGTAAAATCGCCAAATCGTTGCCTGCAAACTCGAAACGATCGTTACACCGCGGAGAACGCTTCGCGCTCTCCGTCACGTTGGCAGATATATTGGCAGTGCCGCCCCTATTCGTATTGGCGGACACATTGCCGGATCAGTCGCCCTCCCACGGGCCGAGATCTTCCACTTTGAGCAGCCGACCTTCACCGGGGCCCAGGGTCAGCGTAAAGGGAAAGGTGGTGCGTCCGGTGACATAGTAATTGGTGATGCCGCCGGTATAAACGTTGGTGACGCGATAAATGCGGTTGGCCTGACATTCGAACGTGAGGGTGATCTCCCGCGTTTCGCTGCTGGTGCAGCGGCGATTGACCACCATGTAATGATTCACATTGCTGGCGTCTTGCAAAATGCCGATTTCGACGTAAGTTGAATCTTCCGGGTCATTGGCGCCGCCGGGAGGACGCGCGGTCACGTCGTACAGATCATAGGTGTTACTGATCGGTTCGTTGAGGTTCCGATGGATTGTGAAACCGTCTCGCCATGTGAGATTGAGAAAATTGCCGCCGATGGTGACGAGACTTTGGCCGGTGCCCTGATAATTGGTGTTGATGGCTCTGACGTTGTTGTATTGGGCTGTTGTATCGCGATTGATATTCAAAAGGCCGGATTCGCCAGTAGCAACGAGCGTCGAATAGGGATAATAGGTGATGCCTTTGGCGCCATAAGCCAGCGAGAGATTGACGAAGCAAAGGATTTCTGCCCTGGTCGGCAAGCGCAAATTAATCTGGGGATTGGTGGATTGCTGCGTTTGCAAGACAGACCAGAATGTGGCGTTGGATGTGGTATCGGCATCTCTAATTCCGCGTCTGGCATCGGCCAAACTTCCCACCAAAAGGTCAATTCGAGCTTGGAAGGCAGGACCTGTATACGGTGTGAATGGATTTTGCTGCAAAATATAATTCCCACTCATCAAATGGGCGGCGCGATGGAGACCTTTGGCCATGTCATAAGTCGTGATGGTATGGCAACCATTCGGAGTCTGCACGTACCCCAATTGCACAAAGGCATCAATGATTGAATGATTACACATGTAGTTGATGCCGGGGATGTGGTTGGCCGTATTGATGCAGCCTTCTTCCGCGGCAAAAAAACTGTGCACGCCATCGATTCTGGTCGCGTGGCGCGTGTGCATCGCCGTGTACGCCTGTCTGACGCTGTCCCGCCATGCCAGGGTTTGCTGAGAGTCTTGGTATACGTCCGCTGAAACGGCCAGCCAACGAATCTCATAGCCGCCGCTGAATAATGAACATGGCGGAACTATTTTCAATGTGGTTTTGAACTCTTTGCGCACCGGCGCGCTGTCCAGCGAGTCGCCCATGAAGACCATGGCATTTTCGCCATGGAAATTCATGCAACCGAGGGCATAGTTCAAGCCAAGATTGAGCATCTTGTCGCGCTCGGCGCCCTTGATACTATAAATTCCGCGAATCGTATCAAGATAGTATAGCGAAGGCTGAGTCAAATCTCCTGCCGGACACCACACTCCAACACGAAACACGGTCTGCGCAATGCTTTTCTGTACCGTCGCTGCGAAACCAAGTCCGAACAATACGAGACCATGCAGCCAAAGTTTTTTCTGAAACATACTGCACCTTCTCGTGTTTTGAGTGAGGCTGCCGAAAAACCATTCCTCTGAAAATGTCCTTAGTTCACATTTTTAAGAATGGCGAGCAAGAAATTCCAAAACTTCTCAACGGTATCGATGTAAATTTTTTCGTCCGGGGAATGCACACCCTCCAGTGTCGGGCCGAAGGAAACCATATCCATTCCCGGAACTCTTTCACTGATGATACCGCACTCCAGCCCCGCGTGTATGGCCTTCACCGCCGGTGATTTGCCATAAAGCGATTGATAAGTCGATTTGGCAATTTGTAAAATTGGCGAATCCAGATTCGGTTTCCAGCCGGGATAGCCATTCGCCTGTTCCAC
>JAPDQK010000054.1:0-39275 GCA_034505955.1 Candidatus Zhuqueibacter pondensis | reverse complement strand
GAGCCAGCAGGCGCTTCTGGATAACGAGTGGGTTGATAAAAAACGTCAAGTGCTTTGCAGTCAGCTCGAATCTGTGAAAATGATGGGTCGATTTTTATGCATCGATCACAAAGCTCTTCAAGAATATGGATAAAGGGAATCTTATCGAGATGATGCCGCAAAAAAGCCTTCAGGGACTTTTCAACAACTTGCTGAGAATGGGAACAGACCATGTTGAAGATTCCCTCGCGAAGCAAAACTTCTGCCGAGCGAATATCATCACTCGCGAACTTCAGCCATTGTCCCGCGGCGCTCATAAAGTACCTTCCCCTTTCCTAAAATTTCATCCACCATAAAGTAATGATTTTCCGCTACGCGTGCCTCAAACTCTTGCGGACGATAGATGAATACATCTGTTGCCAAATGACAATCAAGCATTTTTTTAAATTCTAGCAGGCGGTCATAATAATTCAACTCGGTCTCTTTGATAATCGCCAAATCAATATCGCTCCACTCGTGCACCTCGCCGGTCGCCAAGGAGCCGAAAAGAATGATCTTCTCCGGTTGATATTCGTTGATGATAATCGGCAGGATACGGGCCAATTCGGCTTCGAGATCTGCCCTGCGCGCCAAGGCTTCAGAAGTGTTACATTGCTTTGCCATTTCCAGACTCCAGATGAGTACATCATAAAATAACGAAAGGTTTCGGCCAAATCAAGTCCAAAATCTTTATCGTCGGGCGCGAGCGGGCGGGAAATGATCCCCACGGGCGTCGCCCACTCTGTGACCATAGGAAAAGAAGAAGGAGTTAGTGAAGAAATTATCAGCCGCTAAATAAAGAATTGTTTCGTTCTCAACGCTTGCTTTTTTCATAAGAAATTCATACTGTGTTCCATCAGTGGAGGCGGTAAATACGGATATGATTTCCATTGGTTTTAATCAATCCATTGAGTCATTTTTAATTTCGACTCTTCCGGTTAATGTAACCAATGCCAAAAACTCTTCGACAGCGCCAGGTGGCAAATAACGAACCTCGGCTGCGCCTGCGCGTGACCATTCGCGGCGCGGTGCAGGGCGTGGGATTTCGCCCCTTCATCTACCGCCTCGCCAATGAGTTGGGACTCACCGGCTGGGTGAACAATTCCACTCAAGGCGTCTTTATCGAAGCGGAAGGCCCTCAACCGCAGTTGGAGAGCTTTCTGCTCCGCATCGAAAAAGAAAAGCCGCCGCGCGCATTCATCCAAAGTTTGGAATCTTCTTTTCTCGATCCTCTAGGCTACACCACTTTTGCGATTCGCCACAGCGAAGCCTCTGGAGAAAAGACGGCGCTGGTTCTTCCCGACATAGCCACCTGTCCCGACTGCCTGCGCGAGATTTTTGATCCGGCCAATCGGCGTTATCGCTATCCCTTCACGAATTGCACCAATTGTGGCCCACGCTTCACGATCATCGAGGCGCTGCCGTATGATCGCCCCAACACCTCGATGAAAAAATTCGCGATGTGTGTGGCGTGCTTCAGGGAATACCACAATCCGGCAGATCGGCGCTTTCACGCCCAGCCGAACGCTTGTCCGAAATGTGGGCCGCATCTCGAGTTGTGGGATCACGAAGGGATGTCCTTGGCCATCAAACATGATGCCTTGCACGAGGCGGCCGATGCCATTTTACGAGGCATGATTGTGGCGGTGAAAGGCCTCGGCGGATTCCATTTGATGGCGAATGCGTGCAACGAAGCCGCCGTGCAGCGCCTGCGCCAACGCAAACACCGCGAAGAGAAACCCTTGGCCTTGATGTATCCCAATCTGGAAATGGTCAAGGCGCATTGCGAGGTGTCAAAACTCGAAGAGCGGCTTTTGCTTTCGCCGGAGTCACCGATTGTTCTGCTCCGTCGTAAACATTGTCATCAAAAGTCCGCCGTCCACAGCCTGCAATCTGCAATCCCCAATCCGCAATCGCCAATCGCACCTTCTGTTGCTCCAAATAATCCTTATCTCGGCGTCATGCTACCTTACACGCCGTTGCATCATCTGCTCATGGCGGAATTGGGGTTACCGGTCGTCGCTACCAGTGGCAATCTTTCGGACGAGCCGATTTGCATTGATGAACATGAAGCGCTGCAACGCTTGAGCGGTATTGCGGATGTGTTTCTCGTCCACAACCGCCCGATTGTTCGGCATGTCGATGATTCCATCGTGCGGGTGATGGCGGGAC
Organism: Candidatus Zhuqueibacter pondensis; assembly: GCA_034505955.1. Lineage (GTDB taxonomy): Bacteria > Zhuqueibacterota > Zhuqueibacteria > Zhuqueibacterales > Zhuqueibacteraceae > Zhuqueibacter > Zhuqueibacter pondensis. The sequence goes on along the minus strand of JAPDQK010000054.1, from coordinate 37,085 downwards.
GGGAATTGGTATTACGTCGTGCGCGGGGGTATGCGCCTTTGCCCATTCATGTTAAAGAGTCGCTTCCCTCGGTTCTCGCCGTTGGTGCGCATTTGAAAAATACCATTGCGCTTTCCGTCGGCAATGAGGTATTCGTCAGCCAGCACATCGGCGATCTGGAGACGGCGCAAGCTTATGAGGCCTTTCAGCGCGTGATCGGTGATTTCAAACGACTATATGAAGTTCGCCCCGTATCCGTCGCATGCGATTTACATCCGGACTATCTTTCGACCAAGTTTGCGCAACAGTATTCTGAAATTTCCTCAAAAGATGAAGTATTTCGTAGTAGTGCCTTCAGGCACTCACAAGAAATCAACGACCAGCCCCTAAAGGAGCTACGACGAACCCAACATCATTTCGCGCACGTCGTTGCCTGCATGGCCGAAAACGAGCTAGAGGGGACGGTGCTCGGCGTTTCTTGGGACGGAACCGGCTACGGCCTCGATGGCACGATTTGGGGCGGCGAATTCTTACGCGCCACAAAAAATTCATTTGCGCGCGTCGCGCATTTTCGTATATTCCATCTACCCGGCGGTGAGAAGGCGATCAAGGAGCCACGCCGCACGGCGCTCGGCTTGCTATATGAAATCTTTGGAGATGAAGTTTTCGCGATGAAAGAGTTGGCGCCGGTGCGAGCCTTTTCGGCGCCAGAACTTGCACTTTTGCAAAATATGTTGACGAAAAACCTCAACGCACCGCTCACTTCCAGCGCTGGCCGCCTCTTCGATGCGGTTGCTTCGATCATTGGACTACGGCAACAGACGAAATTCGAGGGTCAAGCAGCGATGGAGCTGGAATTCGCGTTGGATGGTGTTGAGACCGACGAGTCATATTCATTGCGAATTTCGGAACTCGAATCGCGAAACGATGCGACTCCCACCTCGGGTACAAACTCCACAAGCCACAAGCCACAATCCGCTATCGTCGTTGATTGGGAGCCAATGGTACGAGATATTTTGATTGAAGTGAATCGTGGAATCTCCGCGGGCAAGATGGCAGCGAAATTTCATAACACGCTCGTCGAAGCCATCATTACCATCGCTCAGCGTGTGGGTGAAGAGCGCGTTGTGCTTAGCGGTGGCTGTTTTCAAAACCAATATTTGAGCGAACGCACGGTTCATCGCCTTCATAAGGAAGACTTTCGTCCCTACTGGCATCAGCGCATTCCACCGAACGATGGCGGCATTGCGTTGGGACAGGTCATTGCGGCAGCGAAGCCACAGGAGTAATGGAGTGATGGAATGGATCGATGGAGCAATGGATTGTTGGAGTAATGGAGTAATGTAACGCCCAACAGTCCATTAATCCAGCAATCCATTGATCCAACAATCCAATACTCCTGTGATCCATCAATCCAGTTTTGGTAAACTTCAACTCATGGAGTAATAACATGTGCTTAGCCATTCCCGGAAAAATCATGAGCGTCACCGGCGATGATCCGTTGATACGAACCGGCAAGGTGAGTTTTGGCGGCATCGTCAAAGATGTCAGTCTGGCCTACGTTCCAGAAGCGAAAGTGGGCGATTATGTCATCGTGCACGTCGGGTTTGCGATCAGCACGCTGGATGAAGAAGAAGCCAACCGCGTGTTTGAATATCTCAAACAGATGGACGAGCTGGGAGAATTGGAGGACGCAACTCCGTCGGCACGACCGGCAACTTAGTCACTTTAAAATGGAATCTTTGCAAAAAGCAAAGAAATTAACCACAGATTACACGGCTACGCCCGTAGGGATTTTCACAGATTATTGAGAATAATCCAATCTGTGTCAATCCGTGAAATCCGTGGTTAATGTTTTTGGGTTCTGGCTCGTACGGGTTGGTAGACAAATTCAGAAAATCGGTAAAATCCGTGCCATCCGTGTTCTAAAAAAATCAATCGAATGGGTTTAAAATGAAATTCATCGACGAATACCGCGACGCCAAAGCTGCGCAGCGCTATGCCGGTTTGATTCATCGCATAACCACCAAAGCGTGGAACATTATGGAGGTCTGCGGCGGACAGACGCACGCGATCGTGAAATTTGGCGTCGATGAGCTGCTGCCGAAGGACATTACGCTGATCCACGGACCCGGTTGCCCGGTTTGCGTCACGCCTCTGGAGCTGATCGACAAGGCCATCGAGATCGCCTCGCGGCCCGAGGTGATCTTCTGCTCATTCGGTGACATGCTGCGCGTACCCGGCACCGAAAAAGATTTACTCACAGTCAAGGCGAATGGTGGCGATGTTCGTATCGTGTATTCGCCTCTAGATGCGCTCAAAATCGCTCGCGATTTTCCCGGCAAACAAGTGGTCTTTTTTGCGGTGGGATTCGAGACCACGGCACCGGCTAATGCGATGGCGGTTTTTCAAGCGCATCAGCAAGACATCAAAAATTTTTTTCTTCTCGTCTCGCATGTTCTCGTGCCACCGGCGATGGAAGCGATTCTCTCCTCGCCCACTAATCGTGTGCAAGGATTTCTCGCGGCTGGTCATGTATGTACGGTGATGGGTTTCACCGAATATGAGCCGATTGCGAAGAAGTATCATGTTCCCATCGTCGTCACCGGCTTCGAGCCGCTGGACATTTTGCAAGGCGTATACATGTGCATCAAGCAATTGGAAGAGGGGCGCGCCGAAGTAGAGAACCAATACACCCGCTCGGTGCGGCGCCAAGGCAACGAACCGGCGCAGCAGCTCATCCGCGAGGTGTTTCGCGTCATTCATCGCAAGTGGCGTGGCGTCGGTGAAATCCCACAGAGTGGTTTGGGCCTGAATGAAAAATATATGGAGTATGATGCCGAGCTGCGCTTTGGCGTGGCTGGTCACACGGTGGAGGAATCTTCGGAGTGTATCAGCGGCCTAATCCTTCAGGGTTTGAAAAAGCCACACGACTGCCCTGCTTTCGGCACGCGCTGCACGCCGGAGCATCCGCTCGGTGCGACGATGGTGTCGTCGGAAGGGGCATGCGCGGCCTATTATCGGTACCGCAGGATTAGAACAGAAGACATGGCGCAGAGAGCATAACGCAATAAAACACTATATTCCTATCAAGTTCAAATTGCAACATAAACAATATTCTCTAAAGAGTCAAATCTTTGCTTTTTCGGCAAAGATTTCAAAAGACAAAATAATTTTCGACAAAATGATTTTGAAATTATTTTGTCGAAAATTATTTTGTCTTATTGGTTGCGGCCTACGGCCGTAGGCTTGTCCGCATTGCGTCATTCTGGAAGAATCTTTTTTTGTATTTAGCACTTTCGTCTTGAATTGTAAAAAGATTCCTCCTGAAGGACAGCTTTCTTTTTTTACCAAACGGAGTTGTCATGGATAATAAACCACTTTTAGATTCCATCGCCTTCTCTTGCCCCATTCCAATTGAACAGTACCCCAATGTTTTACTCGCCCACGGTGGCGGTGGGAAGCTCATGCATCAGCTCATCGAAAAGATGTTCGTGCCAGCCTTCACGAATACCCTGCTGGCGTCTCGGCACGACGGTGCGGTGCTGAATTTCAATGCCGTGAAGCTGGCGTTCACGACGGATTCCTACGTCGTGCGTCCGCTCTTTTTTCCTGGCGGCGATATCGGGACGTTGGCGATCAACGGCACCGTGAATGATTTGGCGATGTGCGGGGCTCGGCCGTTGTATCTCAGCGCCGGCTTCATTCTCGAAGAAGGGTTACCGATGGAGACCCTGTGGCGCGTGGTGCAATCGATGCAGAAAGCTGCTGCAGTGGCCGGAGTTCAACTCGTCACCGGCGACACGAAAGTGGTGGATAAAGGAAAAGGTGATGGAATTTTCATCAACACCGCTGGCGTTGGGTTGGTCGAGCACCATCTTGCGATATCACCATCGAGTGTGAAACCGGGGGATGTGGTTCTCTTGAATGGCGATCTCGGACGCCACGGCATGGCGATTATGGCAGTGCGCGAAGGACTTGCGTTCGAAACGACGATTGAAAGCGATTGTGCGCCGCTGGCGGATTTGGTGATGCAACTGCTCGACGCGGGCATTGAAATTCACTGTTTGCGCGATCTCACACGCGGTGGGTTGGCGAGCGCGTTGAATGAAATCGCCGAAGCTTCTCGTTGGCAAATCCATATCGAAGAAACCGCTATTCCGGTTCGCGAAGATGTGCAGGGCGCCTGCGAGATTCTCGGCTTCGATCCGCTTTACGTCGCTAATGAAGGCCGGTTTGTCGCTTTTGTTGCCCCTTCAGACGCAGAACGCGCACTTGCCATGATGCGCGCACATCCCCTCGGCGAGCAAGCCGGCATCATCGGCCGTGTGACCAAAGAGTCGTCAAGTCTAGTCACCATGAAAAGCGTGATTGGCGCAACACGAATTATCGATATGCTGAGCGGAGAACAACTGCCGCGAATTTGCTGAATCTGAAACCGAGGCTTGACTTTTGTAGAGAATTTGTGTATTGTGATTTCGTTTGTCGTTGATGGCAGTGTTCTAAAAAACCTTTTGGGAAACGACTGAGGAGAAAGGTGATGGGAAAAAAATCTTCGACAATCACCCGCCGTTCATTTATTGACTACTTTCTCGGTGGTGGGGTGCTCGCCTTGCTGGGTTCGGTTTTTTACCCGGTGCTAAAATACATCATGCCGCCGGCAATTCCGCAAGCGGTGCAGAATGATGTGGTCGCGGCAAAAGTCGGCGATCTCGCACCCAATGCCGGAAAGGTTTTTCGGTTTGGCAACAAGCCGGGAATTCTCGTGCGCACGCCGGAGGGCGATTATCGTGCATTCTCCGCGGTGTGTACGCACTTGCAGTGCACGGTGCAATATCGCGATGATTTCAAGCACATCTGGTGCGCCTGCCACAACGGCCATTTTGACTTGACCGGACGCAACATCGCCGGCCCGCCGCCGCGACCGCTGGAGGAGTATCGCGTCGAAATTCGCGGCGACGATGTTGTAGTCATTCGCAAAGCGTAAAAAATCAAAAGCATTTAAACACGAATGCCGAGGATTGTCACAAATTTTTCTCTGTACTAAATTCATTTGATCCGTGTTCTCCAAACCGATAACAATGAACCAATATGAATTCTCATGCTGAAAAAACCGGTTTCTGGCGAGAGCGGTTTCCCATTGACGCGGTTGCATATTTTTTCAAAAAGAAAACCGTGCCGATGCATCGCCATGCGATTTGGTATTATCTCGGCGGCATGACGCTGTTCTTCTTTCTCATTCAAGTGGGCACCGGCATTTTGCTTTTGCTCTATTACCGCCCGACCGCCGAGGCCGCGTTCGAGAGCGTGCAATTCATCATGACCAAAGTGCAATTCGGCTGGCTCATCCGCTCGCTGCACAGTTGGTCGGCGAATTTGATGATCGCCGCGGCGATGATCCACATGTTCAGCGTCTTTCTGCTGAAATCTTATCGCAAACCGCGAGAGATTACCTGGGTTACCGGTGTGTTGCTTTTTTTCCTTGCACTGGGTTTTGGTTTCAGCGGCTATCTGTTGCCATGGAACACACTCGCTTATTTTGCCACCAAAGTTGGCACTGAAATCGCTTCGGTCATTCCATTCATCGGACACGATATTTTGATTTTTCTGCGCGGGGGCGAAGAGGTGACCGGCGCGACGCTCACCCGCTTTTTCGGATTTCACGTCGCGGTGCTGCCGATGATCACCACACTTCTGTTGGGAATACATTTGCTGCTCGTGCAAGTGCAAGGCATGAGCGTGCCACCCAGTCAACTCGAAAATTCGGCGAAACGAAAGCCGATGCCGTTCTTTCCATACTTCTTGATGCGCGACTTGCTGGGCTGGCTGGTGGCGCTGGGTGTTCTCGCTGCGCTTGCTGCCATTTTCCCGTGGGAGCTTGGCGAGAAAGCCGATCCCTACGCGCCAGCGCCGCCGGGCATTCGACCCGAATGGTATTTTCTCTTCATGTTTCAAACTTTGAAATATATTCCCGCCAAAATTCTTTTTATCGATGGCGAAGTGTTGGGCATTTTAGGATTCGGACTCGCCGGACTGATTTGGTTGCTTATTCCGTTTATTGATCGTCGGCCCGAAGAGCGCCGCAGCTCGCGTTGGTTCACGGCCTTCGGATGGGCGGCGATTGCCTTCATCATTATCATGAGCTTGATCGCTTATGTCATACCACAAACTTTTTGAGAAGCAAAAAGCAAACTGCAAACGGCAAACAGGAAACGGCAGGACATTTTCCATTGAATTGCTTTTTGCCTTTTGCTTTTTGCCCTTTGTTGTATTGCACGCGCAAACCCTGCAAGAGAGCAGTTGCGTTGCCTGCCATAAGCTGCTGGATGGCGAATTGCTGGCTCCGGTGACGGCGCGGGGAAATGACATCCACGCGCAAAATGGTTTCGGCTGCGAGAGTTGCCACGGCGGCAATCCCAGTCCCAAAGTTGCCGAAGATGCCGATGCGGCGATGAGTCGAGCGGCGGGCTACATCGGCAAGCCGGCGCGAAAAAACATTCCGCTGCTTTGTGGGAAATGTCACAGTGATCCGGCGCTGATCAAGAAATACAATCCCGCGCTACCGACGGATCAACTGGCGGCTTATCGCACCAGCCAGCATGGCGAGCGCTTGTTTGGAAAGGGTGATGAGAAAGTCGCGGTGTGCAGCGATTGTCATGGCTATCACGGTATTCTCGCTGCCAACGATTCGCGCTCTTCGGTTTATCCGTTGAATGTTCCGGGAACTTGTGGCCGCTGCCATGCGAATTCGGAATATATGGCAGCATACCCGATCGGCACGCAGCAGGTGGCGGATTATGATTCCAGTGTGCACGGTCAGGCACTATTACGCAAGCGTGATCTCGCCGCGCCGGCGTGCAACGATTGTCACGGCAATCACGGTGCGATACCGCCGGAGGTGAAAAACATTTCGCATGTGTGCGGTCGTTGCCATCTCAACAACGCGGATTTGTTTGAAAAAAGCCCGCATGCCGCCGTTTTTGAAGAGGCCGGATTGGCACAATGCGAAGCGTGCCACGGCAATCATAAAATCATCAAGCCGACCGAGGCGATGCTTGATCCTGCTGGCCAATTCACGTGTGCACAATGTCACGAACCAGGGAGTGAGGGGTGGAAAAACGGCGCCGGGATGTATGAAGTCCTTCTTGATTTAATGACCAAAATTCGCAGAGCCGATAGTCTGGTGAGTCGCGCCGAGCGCACCGGTATGGAAGTGAGCGAGGCGAAATTCGTCATCTCTTCTGCTGACGATGAGTTGATCAAAGCCCGAACTCAGATTCACACCTTTCAGGCCGCTAAATTGAAAGAAAAAGCGCAAGCCGGAATTGAGATGGCGACCCAAGCCGTGGAGCTTGGTCGTGCTGCTCTGGCCGAGCTGCAATTCCGGCGCAAAGGCCTGGCGGTGTCGATGGTGATCATTTTTGCCGTGGCGGCAGCCTTGTACATGAAGATTCGGAGAAGGGATCGGGAGTGGAAAGAGGAGAGGGGAGAAACGCCTATTTAATTTGCAACTTTCCAAATTTCGATTTATAGTATCCCTGCTTGGTTCGCATAAATTCCCCAAAATTCAAAACGATTCATCGGAGGCAGGATTTTATGGAGAATTCCACTGACACCACGCGCAAGCTTCCCAGCTCGTTTTATAATATCCTCAGCATCATCGGTGCCGCCATCGCGGGGTTGAGCTTCGTCGCCATTATCTTTCTTTTTCTCGTCGATATTTTTACCAAAACCTCCACGCCGTATCTTGGGATCATCAACTATCTTGTTTTCCCGGCCATTCTGATTTTGGGATTGCTCCTGGTGCCGATCGGCATGTGGCGCGAGCACCGCCGTCGCGTGAAATTTCATGCCCTGCCCAGTCTGCCGCGCGTCGATCTCAACATCCCGCATCACCGCCGCATGTTTGTGCTCTCTGTGTCTGTGATTGCCATATTTTTGTTGTTTACTGGCGTCGGGAGTTATCAGGCTTACGAGTTCACCGAATCCACCACCTTCTGCGGCAAAATCTGTCACAAGGTGATGGAACCGGAATATACCGCATATCAAGGCTCGCCGCATGCGCGTGTAACTTGTGCCGGCTGCCACGTCGGGCCGGGAGCAGGATGGTACGTGCAATCGAAGCTTTCCGGATTGTATCAAGTTTATTCGGTCACATTCAACAAATATCCGCGGCCGATTCCGACGCCGATCACCAACCTGCGCCCGGCGCGTGAGACCTGTGAGCAATGTCACTGGCCGCAGGCTTTTTATGGATCGAAGCAAAGCGAGCGCGTGCATTTTATGAAAGATGAAGCGAACACCCGTTGGATTTATAATATTCTCATCAAAATCGGCGGCGGCAGCCCGGAGCTTGGCCACACCTCCGGCATTCATTGGCACATGAACATCGCCAATAAAATTGAATATCTGCCGGCAGATGAATCGCGCGAAGTGATTCCATGGGTGCGTGCGACCAACGCGCAGGGCGAAGTGACGGTTTACACCTCCGACCCGAGTTTGGCGGATGGCGCCACGATTGATCAAAGCAAGATTCGCGTGATGGATTGCATCGACTGCCACAATCGCCCGACGCACATTTTCAAGTCGCCCAATATCGCGCTGAACACCGCGATGAATTATGGCTGGATTGATACTTCGCTGCCCTCGATTAAAGCTACGGCGGTGGAGGCCTTGAAGCCGGAGTATGAAACCAAAACAGCGGCGTTGGCAGCCATCGACTCGACCATTCACACTTTTTACGCAGAAAATTATCCGGATATCGCTGCACAAAAGAAAACGCAAATTGATGAGGCGGTAAAACGTGTACAGGACATTTATCTCAAAAACAATTTTCCGTATATGAAGTCGAGTTGGCGCGCCTATCCCGATCATATTGGTCACTATCTCAGTGCCGGTTGTTATCGCTGCCACGACGGGAACCATCAGAGTGCCGATGGCAAAGTGATCACCCGTGAATGCACGGCCTGCCATTTGATCATCGCACAAGGTGACGGCAAAACCGTGAGCGAAGCCAATCTGGCGGGGTTGGAATTTCGCCATCCTATCGATATTGGTGACGCGTGGAAGGAAACCAGTTGCCACGAGTGCCACGGGATTGCGGCGGGGATGTAAATGAGGCCTGTCTTTATCTGACGATCCTGCATTTCTTAATACTGGGAATATTTTTGAGAAAATTCTCATCCTTGGGAATCAGCCAATAAACCCAAAGTACTTTCTCCATCCATATATTATTGTCTTTTTGGGGGTTATCAATTGCTCGTTTTTCCTTGATATGGCATTCCCTTTGCATAAACGGCATTTTTGGTCACAGATCTGATTTGAGGAAAGTTGAAGCTTACGGCAAGAATCCAATCTCAAGGGTAGTATTACAACGTTAAGTTAAGTTGATGCGATTACCGTCCTGTAGGGACGAGATAATAGCCCATCAATTTATTGGTGGGAAAACAGAGCCACATTCTACCAACCAAGTCCCGTAGGGACGTTTGAAAATGATTTTCATTGTTTATACCTCAACCGCGAGATTTCAATCGTCCCTTTCGGGACTTTGATGGTGTTCTCTCTAACCTTCTTCCTGGGCTATTGTCATGTTGTCCCTACGGAACTTTTAAAACACGTGCCGAAGAAACATTCAAACTCTCAACTTAACGTAGTAGTAGTATTTAAAACGCCTCATAAAATCTTCGAGGAGGAGGTGATGTGCTCCATCTTTAGAGAAAGGTTCAACAGGAATTCCTCCAGCGGATAAACGCGGAAACTCGTCCAAAATGATGATGGCCTTTTCCTCTCATTCCGTTGCCGAAGTACCTATGTTTCTATCTGCAAAGAACTGGAACCTCTTTTAAGGGAGACTTTCCATGAAAAACATGCTGAGGCTGTTCTCGAGTTGTTGTTTGGGATGGCTTTTGATCAACGCTGCTGTTGTCTACCCTCAGATGGCAACCTACGTTGGATCACAAGTTTGCCAAGGATGCCACTCAGGTACCATACCACAGGCCGGAAATCAGTACACTCCCTGGTCGCAATCGTTGCACTCTCAGATTCATCTGCTCCCGGACAAGATGACTGTCAAAGGTGATTTTACCCAGACCGTGAGCATGGGCGCCAGCTATGGTAATGCGCAGGTCATTTTGCGCACCGACGGCACGAAGTACTATGCCAAAGTAGGCGCGACAGGAACCGAATACGAAATCTTCGCGACCTATGGCGGAGGCTGGAAGCAACGCTATCTGGTCAAAATTGGCCAGAGTTTGTACATGCTGCCAATCCAGTGGAACCTGAACAAATATCTCGATAACTCTTCCGGAGCGTGGGTTTCTTACAACCCGCAAAACTGGTTTGACGCCGCCGGCAATCCCAAGCCCACGAACGTGAATGCCTTCCGGTTCAAGTCGTGGGACAAGAATTGTTCGGGCTGCCATATTACGGGAAACAATGTCCAGCTTGTCGTATCTGGGACGGATTCATCTTATGTTTCCTCTTGGGCTAACAACAGCAGCATGAACAATATGGTGATTGGCTGTGAGCAGTGCCACGGCCCGGGAAGTTTGCATCCGGCTAATGCTTTTCTCCCGGATAAGAAGATCATTAATCCAGCCAAGCTCGCTGATAATGACCGCAAGCTGGAAGTTTGCGGGCAATGCCACTTCCGCGGTACCAGCAGCAACGGCACTTATGAATTTCCGTGGGACGAGGCCAACAATCGCGCTTACGTGCCCGGCAGCGAGGTGCTGGCAAACTACAAGGTTGACAAACCCGGCGTGTGGCCCGACGGTATCACCGCCAAACAACATCACCAACAATATCAGGAGTTTTTGACGTCCAAACATGTTACCAATCCCTTCCTAAAGTTGAGTTGCTTCACCTGCCATGACCCCCATAAGCCGGCCGGCAATCATCAAGTTCGGGACTCGCTGGCGGTGGGAACCGATAAGTTCAAAGTCGAAAATGATGACAACACCCTCTGTCTGGCCTGCCACGCGACGCACGGTCCGTTTGCGGCGATCACCAAAGACATGGTGAAAAACCCGGTGGCGAATCGCGACGCGATTGCCGCGGTGGTGAGCGAGCATAGCCGGCACAGTTACGATCCCACCAATGCCAACGGCACCAGCGGCGCCAGCCGTTGCAGCAAGTGCCACATGCCGAAAACTGCAATCACTGCAAAGGCGTATGACATCCATACCCACACTTTCGCGACGGTGCAACCGGCGAAGACTTTGGACTATCAGTCGAAAGGCGGCATGCCCAACGGCTGCGCCGTGAGCTGCCATCGTAACGGCAGCGGCAAAGTGCCGAACTTCGGTATCACCGATGCCAGCCTGAGTGCCTGGAATGAGCAGAGTGACGTGGATCTCGCCAAGGAACTTAAGTTCTGGGATGAAAACATGTACTTCAAGGCGCGCGGCGGTACCGGCGCGGCCGTGAGCGCCCTGCCCGCCACCACCGCCCCTGTCATTGATGCCGACACCAGCGATTGGAATGATGTGAGCTGGGCGGAAGCAGCGATTGCCAACGGTAAATCAGCGGCGATCAAAGCCAAGGTCAGTGGCAATAATTTCTACATGCTCTTCCGTTGGGCTGATCCGACCATGAGCCTGGTGCGCGGCGAATCGTGGGCCTGGGACGGCAGCAAATGGAACAAGACCAGCGGCCAAAGCGAAGATCGTGTCGCGGTCATGTGGAACATCGACATTCCCGCCGATCAGTGGGAGAGAAATGGCTGCATGACCAAATGCCATTTCGATGTCAACAATCCGGTGGCCTCCGATGGCAACCCCGAGGATGACACCTATCTCCCCGCCGGCCAGCATGCGGATCTGTGGCACATGAAACCCGGGCGTGGTTTGGGCGTCACGAGTGTGCAGCAATCCGGCAACGTGGTGATCGATCCGGTGACGCATCAAGCAACCTCGGGTGTTTTCCAATTGGTCGGCTTTCTCGATGATCAGAATATGAAAGAATATGTCGGCAAGCCCGATGGCGGTCGCGTGGGCGATTCCGGTTCCGGAGCGGACAGCCGCAACCGCAACGCCGCGCAAACCGGCCCGCTCTACATCGAGAAGAACCCCACCGACTACATGGATGCCATGGTGCTCACCCAGGCCGAGATCGATGCGAAAGAAGTGGCCAAGGTTGACTCGATCACTACAACAGAGCTTAACACCTACTGGGCCAAGTACGCTGCCCTCAACGCCGTGGTGCCGGAGCGTTATGTGAAACCACCCACGAGTAGTCGTGGTGATGTCCGTGCCGCCGGATTGTGGAATAACGGCGTCTGGTACGTCGAAATCCAGAGAGCCTTGAACACCGGCAATGCCGACGATGCGGCTCTTGCCCTCAATAGCATCGCCACCTTTGGCGTAGCGCTGATGGATAATGCCGGCGGTGACGAACACTGGACGCAGGGCAGTGTCTTGAACAAGGTGGGTGTCGGTATCACGGTCGAGGTGAAGGAAACACCGACTGCCACACCGGTCGACTATGCCCTCTTCCAGAACTACCCCAACCCCTTCAATCCCACCACCACCATTCATTATTCGCTGAAAACGACCGGCCGGGTGAGCTTGAAAGTTTATGACACCATTGGCCGGGAGGTGGCAACTTTGGTAGATCGGGTGCAGGGCGCCGGCCAGCATGCCGTGATGTTTGATAGTCGAAACCTGAGCTCGGGCGTTTACTTCTACAGGCTGTCAGTGAATGGATTTGTCAGCAGCAAGAAGCTCATTGTGATGAAGTAGGACAGTAAAACGTAATTCGTAAAACGTAGAATTGATGCGTAAGATTTGCGTTTTACGAGGTACGGTCATTCGTCGGGGCAGTAGCGGTTACTGCCCCGACTTTTTTAAAAAACTTCCTTACTTTTTTGAAAAAATCGTTTATATTGCTTCTCGTTTTGAGGTCGAGACATGTTGTTGCGACATAGGAAACATAGGCCTCGATTTCCAGAAAAATGAGTGTCCGCTGTGAAATGATTTCTCAAATCATGCAAAGGCGACTTATTCGGACTCGACTGAAACTGCTGCTTGCTTTCCTTCCTGTCTTAATCATCCCCTCGCCACTGCTCTCCCAAACCTTTTCCGGTCGCGTCACCAGTTCGTTTTACGCTTTCGAGGGCAGCGATTCGACCACCCTCACTTCCGGGCATGCGCGCGGGTATCAGGCCTTTCAATTTGACCTCGGAGGAAGCAACGTTGTGTTTCGCACTTACGGCCAGTTGGACAATGATTTCAACACCCGGCTCGCCGGCGATGGCAAGGTGCGGATATATAATTTCTATCTCGAATAGAAAAATATCGCTCGCCGGACGGAAATCAAAGTTGGGCGCCAGCCGATCTTTGCCGGTGCGGCGGTAGGAACGGTGGATGGCGCACAGATTAAAGTGCGCGCGGCGCCTGGCTGCGTCTCAAAGGATTCGGCGGTAGTTTGATGCCCGTTCATCAACGCCTGCAGGTGATCAATGATTCCGGCAACAACTACATGGCCGGCGGCAAGCGTGTGCAGGATATTTACCTCAAGAATAATTTCCCGTTCATGAAATCGAGCTGGCGGGTTTATCCGAATCACATCGGCCACTATCTCAGCGCCGGCTGCTATCGCTGCCATGACGGCAAGCATCAAAGCACCGATGGCCGGAAGATTACGCACGATTGTAACGCGTGCCATTTGATCATCGCGCAGGGCGATGGCGTAACCGTCGATGAAACGAATTTGCGCGGGTTGGAATTCAAACATCCGATCGATATCGGCGACGCCTGGAAAGAAACCAGTTGCCATGAGTGTCATGGCATTGCAGCGGGAATGTGACTCACCACCCGATTGAGCTGGGAGTAGAAAATTAGCATTTCTTTTGAATCTGTATTTCGCAATACTGAGAAACACAGTTGAGAATATTCTTATTTGTAAGAATTTCCCCTCCAATGGAAGTTTGGGTTACTACTCTTTCCTATTGTTTTTATTAGAATCTTCCCTTTTGAACTTTTGTTGGAATAGTGGCATTTGCTTTGCGATTTTGAAACATCAGTTTTATTGCAATTCTCGAAGTCAGAGAATGATATAACCATGGGAAAAACGAATTTTTTTCCCATGGTGAGGAGTGCTTCCAACGTTGCCTTGTATATTGCAAGAGCGTTATCAGGTCTTTTTCATCACGGAACAACTCAAGGGAAGGAGGTGAAGTGAGCGGGAATATGTAACAATAACCTTGCTATGCGGAGAAAACGGGAGAGTTTAATTAACTTGTAAACTCGCCTTAATGAGGAGACAATTCTTATGATGCGGAAGATAGCGATTTTCAATTGGACGATGCTATTGCTCGCAGGTATGTTTGCGAGCCTCACATTCGCCCAAACCGCTATGATCAAAATCGAAGGTTACAGCCCGCAGGAAATTCATAATTTGGGCTGGACTTCGCCGCGCTCAACGGGTTTATCGGTCGTCGGTGTCAACCAGCTCGTTTATCTGATCGGCCGGGACTCTTTGAATGCCGTCGTGACCAGTTATGCGTGGACATTGACCACTAAACCGGCTGGTTCTGTCGCCGTCTTGGATAGTGCCGATAAAAAGCAGACCACTTTCAAGCCGGATGTGGTCGGAAAATTCACCGTGCAGCTGGTAATTACCACCGCTGCTGGGACCAGCAAGCCAAAGACGGTGACGATCACCGCAGCCAAGTTCATCGGCGTCGGCGGGATGGATGGCCTGCCGCAGGCTTATCCTCAGTGTAGCGTATGCCATACTGGAAATTTTCAGCAGTGGACCAAAACCGGGCACTCATCGATTTTCACCAATGCCATTGATGGCAAGGTCAGCGATCATTACGCTGAATATTGCATCGAATGTCACACCACGGGATATGATCTGGATGCCGATGGCAATGACGGCTTCGATGATGTGCAAAAAGAATTAGGGTGGAAATTCCCAGCCAAGCTTCAGTCCGGCAATTGGGATACGTTGAAAACGTTCTTCACGAAATTGGCCGCGCGTGCCAATATTCAATGCGAAAGCTGTCATGGTCCGGGCAGCCAGCACAATGCGTTGGGGCCTGACAAGACCAGCATCGCCATGAGCCTGGATGAAGCGACCTGTGGATATTGTCATGAGGAAGAGCCCTATCATCGCAAGAACCAACAATGGAAGGAATCTGTGCATGCCAGCACCGCGTTGGAAGCGTATGCCAATCGCGAGGGCTGCGACAGATGTCACTCCGGCTGGGCCTTCATTCGCCGGGTCGATGTGAAGTCCCCGGATAATCGCCCGCTTCGTGGCTTCGGACAGATTAGCTGCGCGGTTTGCCACGATCCACACCGAGCCGATTTGCCAGCACAAGTTCGCACGCTGGCCAACGTGACGCTGGGTGACAGTGTCAAGGTGGTGAATTATGGTGGCATGGGCAAAGTCTGTATGCAATGCCATATCAGCCGCCAGGCTGCGGTTGACTACACCAACAATCCGGCTAATCTGAGCACCCGCTTCGGTCCGCATCACAGCAACCAGGCGGACATGATTGACGGCTCCAATGCCATCGAGTATGACATTCCGATCGGCAGCTCCGGCCATAAGTTTGCCGCGACCGATGCGTGCGTAACGTGCCACATGGCCGCAACTCCTGCCGCAGGCCAACGTGGCCACGACAAAGTTGGCGAGCATACTTTTGCAATGAAGTGGGATGGTGGCACACCGACCGATCCCAGCGATGATGTCGAGAATGTGGCCATCTGTCAAGGCTGTCACGGCCCGATTGAGTCGTTTGATGACATCATGGCCAAAGCCGATTACGATGAAGACGGCACCATCGAAGGCACCCGCCATGAAGTCGAAGGTTTGGTTGAAAAGCTCGACAAGCTACTCCCGCCACGTACCAACAATACGGTCATCGCCAACAATTATAATTGGACACAGCCCGGCTTGACGCCCGCGGAGGTGGCCAAGCGCAAGGCGTACACCAAAGCGTGGTTCAACTTGCTCTTTGTCGAAGAGGACGGCAGCATGGGCGTGCACAATGCAGCCTATGCGATCACCTTGCTGCGCCGCTCGATTGCTTCGATAACCACGGGCGATGTCGGTGCGGCAGAAATCATTTCGATCACCGATGTGCCCAATGATCAAGGCAAGCAAGTGCGGGTGGCGTGGTCGAAGTTTCCGGGCGATGGCATCTCGACCAATCCGATTAATGCCTACTCCGTCTGGCGCCGGGTTGATGATGTGAAAGGTGCCACCCAAGTCTCTTCCAAGTCGACAATGCTCGGCCAAGCCAACTCCGGCAATGTTGGCAGTCGCTTTACCATCGCGCAAGCTGGAACATGGGACTTTGTGGCCTGGGTGCCTGCGGTGGGTCATGAGTTCTACAGCACCGTGGTGCCGACGCTGTATGACAGCACCGCCAAAGGCATTAAGTGGTCGGTGTTCTTTGTGGCTGGCCATGCGCGCAACATGACCGTTGAGACCGCACCCGACAGCGGCTATTCTGTCGACAACTTGGTGCCGGCAACCCCGAGCAATGTTGTGCTCAGCATTCTACCGACCAACAAGGTCAGCTTGAAGTGGGATGATCCGGTGGATCCGGACTTCCAGTACTTCGCCGTCTATCGTGGTACCACCCCGGGCTTTGATCCGAAACTCACCAAGCCCATTGCCACACTGATCGGCACGACTTACACGGATAGTGATGTCGTGTTTGGCAACAAGTATTACTATCGGGTGTCCGCCTTTGATTTCTCCGGCAACGAGAGTTTGCCCTCGCCGGAGTTGCTCGCGAGTATCACCAGTGTTGCTGAGCGCGGTAACGGTGGCGTGCCAACCGAATATGCTCTGGAGCAAAATTACCCGAACCCGTTCAACCCGGAAACCAGCATCAAGTATCAGCTTCCCCTGGCAAGCCATGTGAAACTCAGCATTTACACTTCGCTTGGCCAGGAAGTGCGGCGTTTGATTGATGGCACTCAGCCAGCCGCCTATCACGTGGTGGCATGGGATGGTCGCGACAATAACGGCAATCCATTACCATCCGGTGTATACTTCTATCGTCTCGAAACTGAGAACTTCACGGCGATCAAGAAGATGGTCATGATGAAATAGTATCAAATGACCGGTGAACAGTAATCAGTCAAGTTCCTCTGCTGAATACTGCGCACTGACAACTGAGCGACTGATGTGTGGGGCAGTGTGCCAGTTCACACTGCCCCAAATTTTTATTAAAACTCACTTGCTTTTTTAAAAAAATCGTATATATTGCTTCTCGTTTAAAGGTCAAAAAGCTCTTTAGAAAATTGGTAACAGTTCACCACCTCTTTTGAAATGTCATTATGGAAGCCTGCGGAATGACACCATTAGAGTGGATAGTGAACTGTTACGAAAATTGATGGTCTGCTGTGAACCGGTTGTTCAAACCATGCAAAGGCGGCGTATGTTGCTTCGACTGAAACTTGGGCTCGCTTTGCTTGTTACTGCGACTGCCCCCTCGCTCGTGCTCGCGCAAACTTTTTCCGGGCGATTGACCAGTTCATTCTATGCCTTCGAACGGAGCGAAACGGCCAACCTCACCTCCAGTCATGCCCGAGGGTATCAAAGCTTCCAATTTGATTACGGGACCAACAATCTTATTTTTCACACTTTCGGCCAGCTCGACAATGATTTCAACACCCGGCTCGCCGGCGACGCCAAGGTGCGCATGTACAATTTCCATCTTGCCTGGAAAAATATCGCCAGGCGTGCGGAAATCAGGCTGGGCCGGCAGCCGATCTTCGCCGGAGTGGCGGCGGGCACGATCGACGGCGCGCAAGTGAAAGTACGTGTGACGAACTGGCTGCGTCTCAAAAGTTTCGGCGGTAGTTTGATGCCTACCAATCAACGCCTGAAGATTATCGAGGATTCCGGCAAAAACTACATGGCCGGTGGCCAGGCGCTCATTGCGCCGAAGTCCAACTTGAATATCAGTCTCAGCTATTTCAACAAACACCAGCAACGCCCCGGCTATGAGGCCGAGCGCGCCGATTCGATCGGCAATGTTTTTACACTCTTCGTCGAGCCTTCGGATCGCGCTTACGAGTATGCCTCGGTCGATGCTTCGTGGGAGGTGAAAAGGACTTCGCTGTATGGCCGCAGCGACTACGATTTGCTGGGTGACCAATTGACCCGCGCGGAATTTTCGGTGCGCTCGGAGGTATCTTCCAATCTGGTTTTGAGTGGCAACTATATCTTTCGTTCGCCGCGCCTGCCGTGGAATTCCATTTTTTCCGCTTTTAACGTTGAAGACAATCATGAAGTGGAAGGAGGCATTTACTACCGATACAAGCCGTCGCTGCGATTTTACGGCAATCTCGCCGGCATCTTCTATTCTGGCGACAATTCGCGCCGTCTCACCCTGGGTTTCGATCTTAACCACGCCGGCCTCAGCTTTGTACGCCGCTGCGGCTATGCCGGCGATTTGAATGGAATCAATGCCTCGTTTTATTATCCTCTGCGGCAAGGAACGGTCATGCCCAGTGCCCAGCTTTCGTGGGCATCCTACAAGCTCGATACGAATGAAACTTCGCGCCAATCTTTGTTTTCCGGCGCTGCCGGCTTGCTGGTGCGGCCATGGGAGGTGTTGACGATCGACAGCCAGCTCCAGTATTTGCACAATCGTTTCTACTCCAACGATGTGCGATTTCTCGTTCGATTACAGTATTGGTTCTTTACCAAATTAGGTGTACTTTGAAAACAAATACCGTTTGGTGGCTCTGTGCGTAAATATTATTTTGAGTTTTAAAAATTATCAAGTACGCAGATGAGAGCGTCCGGGCGGTTCATTACCAGCGAGAGAAAAAAATATGCGACAACGATTGCTTTTTGTTGCGCTCATCGTTTCCTTGGCCGCGCTCGCCGGCATGGTGATTGCCGTTGGCAGTTTGGACCAAGGCTCGTCGTGGAACGATCCGGTGCAGCAGTGGGCGAGTACCATCAAATTCTCCCACAAGCAGCATGTTCAGGAAGTCGGCGCCGAATGTAGCACCTGCCACGCTGCCGCGCAAACCAGCGAGAACGCCAACGATTTGATGCTGCCCAAGCATGAGGAATGCGGCACCTGCCATAGTGATGAAGTCGAGAACAATTGCCAGTTCTGTCATCTCGATCCTGACAACCCGGTGGCTTTTGCAGCGCCCAAACGAGATCTTCGTTTCAGCCACAAGCTGCATGTTGACACCAATAAAATGGAATGCGCCACTTGTCACGCCGGTATTGCGCAATCGGAAAAACCCAGTCTTGCCAATCTGCCGGTGATGGCGACTTGCACTACCTGCCACAACAACGTTCAAGCCAAAGGCGCCTGCGAGTCGTGTCACTTTCATCCGGAAACCCTGGTGCCGTTGTCGCATCAACAAGTGGCATGGGCGAAGGAGCACAAACGCCTGATCCGTGTCGAAGGCACGTCCAATGATTGCGCCGTCTGTCACACGGACAATTTTTGCCAGAGTTGCCATGCCGAAGCGACGACGCAAATTACCCGCGGTGCGCCCACACGTGGCGTGCCGGAAAATCGGCCCGCGCCGGACGGCAGACAGCCTTTAGTCAAACAGCGCGTGCACAATTTGAATTATGTTTTCACACATGCGCTCGATTTTCGTTCCAAGCAGGCTGATTGTTACTCGTGCCACAATCAGCAAACTTTTTGCAGCGATTGCCATGCCAGAAATCAGGATGCCGGATTTGCTGCGCCGATGCCGCTGTCGCACCGTGCTCCTGATTTTGTCCGCTTGGGCAAAGGCCTTGGTGGCGGTCAGCACGCAGTGCTTGCTCGCCGCGACATGGAATCCTGCGCTTCGTGCCACGATGTCGAAGGCCGCGATCCGAAGTGCGTGCTGTGTCATAGCGATCTGGCACCAAAGGGTAAAAACAGATGACTGCGTCCATAGATGATAAAATGATGAGAGCAAACATGAAACCGATCATTCTTCTGCTTGTGGCGATTCCATTAATTGGCGTGGTCGCCTGCAGTGACCCGCAAAAAGCGCCGACTACTCCACAAGCACAGGTCAAAGTTCACCCGGAAGGGTGGGCGGAGAACGAGGCTTCACCGGATTTCCACGGCAAGGTGTTGGCGGCGAAACAATACGATATTCGTGAATGCCAGCCGTGTCATGGCAATCCCAATAGCACGGACGACAAAAATTTGGTCAATGTCTCGTGCCGGACCTGCCATGCGAGTTTTCCGCATCCGACCGGATGGCTGGGTCAGCACAGCGGTTTCATCAAAAGCATTGCCTATAATCTCGGCTCCTGCAAAGGATGTCATGGCCAGGATTATGGCATCAAAAAGGTCAACAATTCCTGTTTGACTTGTCACTCCAAACAGGGCGGACCCGAGGCGTGCAACACGTGTCACGGTAATTTCGGCGGCGATCCCAACATTCTCACAAACGTTGCTCCACCCAGGGGACTGAACGGAGAAACGAGTGCAACAACACCCGCAGTTGGCGCGCATCAAGCGCATCTCGGTTATTATCCCAGCACCGCACTTGCCGGCACCTGTCAGGAATGCCACACCTTACCGCAGAGTTTCGCGGCTGCCGGTCATATTGATTCCGATGGCCAAGCCGAGCTTCTCTTCAAGGGCGTTTTGAGCAATGTAAAAACGGAAGGCGGCGCCCGCGTTCCGAATGTCTCTTACAACGCGGCTAACAATACTTGTGCCGGCACTTATTGCCATGGTAATTGGGGATTGTTGAAGGCCAAGTCCACGAGAACTTTTGCTTATGCCGCCGACAAAATGGAAGGTGCGACGGCCTCGCCGAAGTGGAATGACGCAGCCACCGCAGCTTGCGGCTCATGTCACGGCTTGCCGCCAACCGGCCACATTCCGGCGCAGTTGACGACCTGCGCCAATTGCCACCTCGGCGTGGTTGATGCCACTGGCAAGATCATCGACAATACCAGGCACGTGAATGGCAAGATCAATGTATTTGGACAGGAAGACCCGATGTTTTGAAAGTTGGCTGGTTTGCCCGTTACCCACGTTAACCGGCGAACGGGTCAACCGGCCAACCGGCTAACGGGCTAAACCATGATTGATGAGCTGATTTCGACACGCGTGTTGAAATCGGTGCTGGATGCCATTCCTCAAGGACTGGTAATGGTGAATAGCGCCGGCAATATCATTTACTTCAATCCTTACGCTGAGATGGCTTTGGGCATCCGCGCCAGCGACGCCCTTGGCCATCATTTCCGCGAAGTATTTTGCCCCTCCCTGCCGTTGAATCAATGCTGGGTCAATATCGCGCTGCTTGCGGCCACACCCCTGCGGCAGCATCGCTTTGAAATGGAGCGACCAAACGGCCAGCGCCATCTGCTCGAGGCGAATTTTACTCCCTTGCGCGATCAGTCTGAAAATGTCATCGCAGCCATCATTTCAATAAATGCAATAAATGGATCGAGTCCGTTGACCGAGCGCCTGCAGCAAACAGAAGAAACTCGCGACGCGATTCTTGCCTCGATTACCGACGGGTTATTTACGGTTGATCACGAGTGGCGTATCACCAGCTTCAATCGCGCTGCGGAGCGCATGACCGGTTTTCGTGAGAGCGAAGTGCTCGGCAAATTTTGCAGTCAGGTTTTGAAAACCGATCGTTGCCACGAAGGTTGCCCACTCGCCACAACTCTCGAACATCATCAGAGCCTTTTCGACTACGAAGTCACCATCCACGATCGGAATGACCAGCCCCAAAAAATCAGTGTCAACACCGCCGTGCTCAACAACCGGGACGGCACTCCCATTGGGGGCATTGTCTCGTTCCGTGACACCACCTTGTTGAAAAAATTACAGGCGGATTTGCAGACGACCACCCAGTTCGAGGGTATGGTGGGTAGGCACAAGAAAATGCTCGAGATTTATGAACTAATCACCGAGGTTGCCGACTCCGATGCCACGGTGTTGATTATGGGTGAAAGCGGCACCGGCAAAGAGTTGGTTGCCAACGCCATCGTTCGCCGCAGTCGTCGTCGTGACAAGCCGTTTGTGAAAGTCAACTGTTCGGTCTTTCCCGAAACGTTGTTGGAGAGCGAGCTGTTCGGCCACGTCAAGGGCGCATTCACCGATGCGCGGCAGGACCGCCTCGGTCGCTTTGAGCTGGCGAATGGTGGGACGATCTTTCTTGACGAAGTGGGTGAGATGAGTGCCAACGCGCAATTGAAACTGCTGCGGGTGCTGGAGGAAGAAAAGTTCGAGCGCGTCGGCAGTTCAACAACCATCAAGGTTGATGTCAGAGTCATCGCTGCGACCAACCAAAATCTTCCGCACTTGGTGCAGGAGAAACGCTTTCGTGAAGACCTTTATTATCGTCTGAATGTCATTCCCATTGTGTTGCCACCATTGCGCGAACGTCGTACCGATCTGCCACTATTAGTCGACCATTTCCTGACAAAATATCGATTGCTTACTGGCAAGCCCATTACTCAACTCGGTGATGCTGCAATGGATTTGCTCATGCGCTATGATTATCCCGGCAACGTGCGTGAACTGGAGAATGCCATTGAACACGCCTTTGCTCGCACCACGGGCAATGTCATCACCGAACAGAAGCTGCCGCTGGCGATCCGGCACCATTCCGTCATTCATGAAACAGTGACCACTCCGGAAAAAGGTAACGGAGAATGCGAGCGTATCTTTCAGGCTTTGGAGCAAGCGCGCTGGAATCGCAACCGCGCGGCACGGTTTTTGGGTATCAGCCGAATCACTTTGTGGCGGCGCATGAAGGCGCTGGGAATGGTGGAGGAGAATACAGCGAAATGAAGCCCGGTCTGTGAATTTGATGAACCGGAAGCAAGATCATTCGAGGTCATTAAGGATTGCTGGCATGCCCGAGGCCCTGGAAAGCTATTTTGCCCAATTTCGTCAAAACATCATCGGCCACAATTTTGAACATCCCTTTGCCGGTGGGAAAAAGAGAATTATCTATGCCGATTGGGCGGCGAGCGGCCGGCTGTATCGACCCATCGAGGAGTACATTTCGACTCAACTCGGCCCGTATGTCGCCAATACCCACACCGAGACCACACTGACCGGCACGGTGATGACGCACGCGTATCATCAGGCGCGTGACCTCATCAAAAAGCATGTCAATGCTTCGCCGGAAGATCAACTGCTCTTTGCGGGTTTTGGCATGACCGCCGCGATCAATAAATTTCAATGCCTCCTCGGGCTGCATGTTCACGAAAAATATAAAGAAGCACTCGCCCCGGCCGGAAATGATCGGCCTCTCGTCATCATCACCCACATGGAGCATCACTCGAACCAAATCTCCTGGGAAGAATGCCTCTGTGATGTTACTATTATTCGACGGAATAGCGATGGCCTGCCTGATCTCGAGCATTTGCATGAAGTGCTCGAAGCGAACCGCGACCGCAGACTGATTATCGGCTCATTCACCGCCTGCTCGAATGTCACCGGCATCATTACGCCGTATCATCAAATGGCGGAGATCATGCACGCATTCGGCGGCTATTGTTTCATCGATTTTTCCGCATCCGCGCCTTACGTCGAGATCAACATGCACCCCGAGAATCCGAACCAGCAGCTCGATGCCATTTATTTTTCTCCGCACAAATTTTTAGGCGGGCCCGGTTCTTCTGGTGTCGTTGTTTTTAACAAAGCATTTTATCACAATGCCATTCCGGATAGTCCCGGTGGCGGCACCGTGCGATGGACAAATCCATGGGGCGGACACCGATATTATGATGATATCGAAATGCGCGAAGACGGCGGCACCCCGGGTTTCCTGCAGGCGATCAAAGCTTCACTCGCCGTTCTTTTGAAGGAGGAAATGGGCATCGACCATATTCTGGCGCGCGAGCACCAGTTGAAAGATCGTCTGATGGATCGCCTGTTGCAAATACCCGCGATCAACATACTCGAGCCGGAACAACGGCACCGGCTGAGTTTTGTCTCATTTTATGTTCGCGGCCTCCATCACAATTTGATAGTCCGGCTGCTCAATGACAAGTTTGGCATTCAGACGCGTGGTGGTTGTTCGTGCGCCGGCACGTACGGGCACATTTTGTTGAATATCGATTATGCGGAATCCAAACGTATTACTGACATGATCGATCATGACGATTTGAGTGAAAAGCCGGGTTGGGTAAGAATCTCTCTCCATCCCACCATGACGGATGATGAAGTCGAGTATATTGCCGATGCCATTGCAGAGATCATCGAGCACCATAACCGGTGGAAGGATGAGTACCGGTTTAATATTCATACCGGTGATTTTGAGTCACTCAAGGGTTCTGAATTTCGCATCGATCTGAAGAAAACCTTTCGTGGTTGGTGAATATTCTGGCGAGGTATGTTCGATTCAAAGTAACCTGAATGCCATTTATTCTTGACGGTGGATTTCAGTTTATGTTTCACCTGAAACATAATGTTTCAAACTCCGGGGAGCTGCTGTTATTCATTCAGTTACAGAAACCTAACAACCCAATCCCTCTTCTTTGTGAAGCAACTGGTTTCATATATTCGATCACAGAAGCTGTTCTTTGCGCCTGAAATACTGTTGGCACTGTCATTGCATGTGATTGAGCATTGGAACCATGGCGGAACTCGATGATGTCTGAGATGCTCGCTAATCAATATTTTTTGGCTCGGAGATTTGAGAAGGCACAACCTATTTTCGAGGAGTTGCTGGAGAAAGAGCCGCATAATCTCCGCGCGAAAAAGAAGCTCATTATCTGTTACACCCAGACCGGTGAGTTGGAGAGAGCGGAAAATCTCTTTCTGGAAGTTCTGCGTGATAATCCCTATGTGATCATCGATACCGATCCAAATAGTGAAGATTGCCCGTGCGCGGAATTGGTCGAGCACATCGAGCGTGATCTCGAGACCACGCCGCCGTCGGCAGCGTTCTTCAACCGAATCGGCATTCTTTATCTGTGCTGTGACCTCGATGCTTCGTTGAATTACTTTCGGCGTTCGTTGAGCTTTCGACATGATCAACCCCGTATACGAGAAATCGTTGATATTTTAACCAAACTTCAGGAGGTGAATGTATGAAATGTGCTAAAGTGTTCTTGATTTTTGTCTTGCTTTTACCGGCCTTTCTGCTGGCGCAGACGCCAGACAAATTTCCCACGAGTTTGCACGGCACGCGCCAGGGCAAGTTTACCTGGTATGGCAGCGCAAACGGTGGGATGGAGTCCTTGACGGGCATTCCCATGTCACAACTCGGATGTCACAGGTGCCACCCCGGGACTTATGCTGACGGTTCTGCCGTCGATCCGGCAACCTACCAGCCCGGCTGTAACGATTGCCACAATTTCACCCAAGGGACGGCGGTTGCCGACGATATTTGCATGAAATGCCACAGTCGTCAAAAAACGGAAAGAAGTCTCGGATATCAGGATGTGCACGTGCTGAAGGGATTCAAGTGCACCAGTTGCCACACCAAGAAGGAAATGCACGGAGATGGAACCTCTTATGCTTCCATGCTGGAAGCCGGCGCCACAGAAGTGAGCTGTGAAAAATGCCATACCACAGTCAGCAGCAACACCTCGCACAGCATCCATCAAACCAAAGTGCAATGCACCGCGTGTCACGTCAAGTCCGTGATTTCATGCTACAATTGCCATATTGAAAGCTATGTCGAAGGTGGCATCCGGCGCCATTATGGTCCGCAGCGCGATTTCATTTTCCTCGTGAATCGCCAGGGAGTCAACAAAGCTTATCCTGCAAGCTTTCAGACCGCTGCTTACAACGGCAAGACGTTTCTGGCGATTGCCCCGTTCACGCCGCATACCGTGGTCAAACAAGGGCGTGCGTGCGCAGAGTGCCACAGCAACGCCGCGATAAAAGAGTACGATCAAACCGGAAAAATCACGGTGACGAGGTGGGACACCACCCAGAAGAAGATCATCAGCCCCACGGGAGTTATTCCCGTCACCTCTGACTGGCAACAAGCAATTCAGGTTGATTTTCTCAATTATACCGGTGATCCCAAATCGGCAACCACAGACCCGACGAAATGGGTTTTCCTGAAATCAACGGCGGATGGCAAGCAAATGCTGTATGCCAATCCGTTAACCGCGGATCAATTAGCCAGGTTGAGAACGCCGATGGGGGTAGCGAGCGATTTCTCCACCAGTTTGCACGCCACGCGAACCGGCAAAGCCTGGTGGTACAGCAAAGATAACGGTGGATTTGAAACCCTCACCAACATTCCCATGAGCTCTCTGGCTTGCCAGAAATGCCA
The DNA here is from genome assembly GCA_034505955.1 of Candidatus Zhuqueibacter pondensis. Classification (GTDB taxonomy): domain Bacteria; phylum Zhuqueibacterota; class Zhuqueibacteria; order Zhuqueibacterales; family Zhuqueibacteraceae; genus Zhuqueibacter; species Zhuqueibacter pondensis. Next base: position 10,890 of record JAPDQK010000054.1, on the reverse strand, counting down.
TGCGGCCACCTATGCGAATGGCCAGCCCGTGGATAATGCAACTTATACGCCGGGTTGTAATGATTGCCACGACTTTACGCAGGGCACCACGGTCAAGCAAGCGACGTGTTTGGGATGCCACAGCCGGCAGAATGCCGAGATCAATCTTTCTGCGAGCAATCCGATTTTTAAGGATGTGCATCGCGATAAAGGATTCACCTGCACGAGCTGCCACACGAAAGAGGAAATGCATGGCGACGGCAATGTCTACAATTCCATGCACGACCCCGGCGCTTTCCAGGTGAATTGTGAAAAATGCCATACCCAGCTTCCCAGCAACACGGCGCACAGCGTCCATGGCACGACGATTTCATGCAGTGCCTGCCATTCGCAAACGGTGAGCAGTTGCTATAATTGTCATTTTGAAACCGAGGTGCAAGCCGATAAAAAACGCTATTATGGCCCACCGCCCATCAATGGTTTTGTCCTGTTGGTCAATAAACGTGGCAAGGTGACGACCGCCTCTTTCCAATCGCTGGCGTATGCGGGCAAAACCTTTTATGCCATTGGACCCTTCCACGGCCATACCATTACGGACAAGGGACGGGATTGCAAGGATTGTCACAACAATCAAAACGTTCGTGACTACAACCAAACCGGAAAGATCAATGTTGCACGTTGGGATACCACAAGCAAGAAGATCGTCAACACCAAGGGCGTGATCCCCGTGCCGCCGGATTGGAAGCAGGCGCTGCAGCTTGACTTCGTGAATTACACCGGCAATGTCACCGACGCAACCTCACCTCTTGACCCGACGAAGTGGGTTTTCATCAAATCCGGTGCCGATCTCAGTCAGATTCTTTACGCCGAGCCTTTGACTGCGGCACAAATGCAAAAGCTGGCCATTCCAATTTCCGTCAAGGAGAAATCCACGACCAGGCCGGAAAACTTCGAACTGATGCAAAATTACCCGAATCCATTCAACCCCGGCACCTGGTTTGAGTTTCATTTAGCCAAACCGACGGTGGTGACTTTGAAAATCTACAATGTTCTCGGGGTCGAGGTCAAAACCCTGCTTTTGAACGAGAAAATGGATGCCGGCGTTCACAAAGTCGAGTGGCGCGCCGATGATTTGGCGGGTGGCATCTATGTGTGTCGCTTGGAGACCCCGGAATTCACGCAATCACGCAAATTGACACTCATCAAATAACCAGAGGATGAAGTCGGAAACAAGCGTGGGAAAGCAACTTTTCCCACGCTTGTTTTTTTGTACCAACAAGAATGAAGGAGGAATTTGGGGTGGTTAGCCACCGGTTAGCCGGTGCACGCATTAACCCCTCCGCTTCAATGTCACTTCCGTTATTTCCGGCGGCATGCCAATGCGAAGCGGCAATCCGAATACACCGAGGCCGCGATTGACATAGAGTTGCATGCCTGCGCGCCCGGGTCCGTCTTCTGTATAAAGTCCTGCGACATAAGGGCCGGCGATGCGCGCCAGACTGATTTGTGTGCCCACGATACCGAACTGCCCGCCATGAGTGTGTCCGCACAGCGTCAAAGCAATGTTGTGCTTTTTGATTTCCGGCCAATAACCTGGTTGATGACTGAGGCAGATTTTGAACATATTTTCCGGCAAATCTTTTATTGCGGCTGCGATATTCGGTCCGCGGCCATTCCTTCGGCTCGCCCACAAATCGTCCACACCGACAATGGCCAGTTGATCGCCATGATATTCGAGAACATGAGAAGTATTTCGCAAGAACGGTAAACCGGCGGCAATCAGCCCGGCCTCCACGGTTTCGATGTCAGCAAAGTAATCATGATTGCCCAAAACAGAGAAGACGCCAAGAGGCGCGCGGAGATTTTCAAAGGCCTCGACAAATGGCGGCACCTGCTCCGGGAAGGCGTCCACAAAATCACCGGTGAGAACGTAGAGATCGGGTTTTAATTCCTCCACCAAGCGGCGCACGCTGAGCATTTGATCACGCGACATGTACGGGCCGGAGTGAAAATCCGAGAGTTGTACAATGCGCACGCCATCGAATGCCACCGGCAGATCCGGTAAATGCAAAGTGATTCGCTCGAGTCGTGGGGTTCCGCGTGCCAGCCACAGCCCGCGTGCGGAAGTGATCAGGGCCACCGCGCCGAAGCCAATAGTCGCTTTTTGCAGAAAGGCGCGGCGCGTCAGCGCGGCAGTTGCGCCGGCCGCAGACGAGAGACTGACGGGTTTGGCCACTTCCCACAGCGCATATCCTGAACGAATGATTCCAAAGTAGAGTAGATAAATCAATGAAAGCATGAACCACCCGAAAATAGTGACCAGCAGCGTGTAGCTGTGTGGCGGTTGATGGTAAATCATCATCCTCACCGAGACATACAGCCACGGGAGATTTACGGCAATCATGGCGGCGATTATGATGGTGCGACGAAATGCAGTATCACCAAACTGGCTGCGTAAAATGCGGTAAATGGCAAATTGGATCAGCCAATAAATTGCTTGAATAATGAGTTGGCGAATAATCAGAGAAGAACCGCTGGGCATCTTATCTCCTGTAATTGTAACATAATCCTGTAAGATACTGGTCGAACGTGACGAATCGAGACAATATTAATATCAATTTACGAAAGAATTCCTTTTTTGACAATGGCTGGCCACGATGAAATTTTTTGCGGATAAATATCCGCCAGTTTCACGGTAATGTTTTTTGCAAAATTGAAAAATGCCTCATCTGCCGAAGATTTCCCGCCAAGTCCACGACGTGCGAGAATGTCTCTGCGTCTCTACGCCGGTGATGGTACTACGTGATATAAAATACGCTTTTCCCCATCAGAGTCTCATTTGGAAAAAATGATTAGAATATGTTTGTTGACAGCGGCGATAGCACTTCTGGCTTTTGCTTTTTATAAGCTTGCGTTTGACAATGAAATAACTTATCCTCCGGGCATTCTCGTTCCGGAAGTGCCTCGTCAAATGCCGCTGGCCAAATCCAGCCTCTGGGAGAAGGATGGATATTGGTTCAAAGCCCTGGCCAAGTTTAGCCTGGAGGCACGGGTTTTGAGTAAAGAGCGTTACTGGTTTGGACGTGAAGCCGATCTTTGTCCGTTTGATTTGGCGCTCGGTTGGGGGCCGATGTCCGATCAAAAAATTTTAGATCAATTGACGATTCGCCAGAATGGCCGGCGATACTATTGGTGGCCCAAACAGCCCACCCTGTCTTATGAAGAAATCAATTCGCATAGCGCCAATATGCATCTCATTCCCGCCAATGACGAGATCAAAGCCATGATCAAGCAAATTCGTCGTGGAGATATTATAACCTTGCGTGGTTATCTGGTAGCGGTTCAGTCCAATGATGGCTGGCATTGGCGCAGCTCGTTGAGCCGAACTGATCGCGGTGATGGCGCCTGTGAAGTCATATGGGTGGACAGTTTGGCGATTCGTTATTGAAACGGCTGATTAAAAGTAAATGTACATTGTCAAACGCGGGGTGAAGGACAAGACGTTAAATGATTTTCGCGTGTCGTCACCAGCTGTCTGTTGCGAGTACGACAAGTTGAAACCGGTAAAGCTGCCAACACTGATTTCCGGAACCGGAAACCATTCCACACCGAATCCGGCATTAAGCCCGAAGTTCCAATTCGTGGTATTGCTGTCCTTGCCATAACCGGCTTGTAAGCAGCCGTAATAATGCGGCGCCACCGATTTGTAGACGATCATATATCTTTTTATGGCGGGTGCCAACTGCACATTCCAGCTGGTCCTCGACCTGCCATCATCAGTGTGCGAAACGCGAAGGCCGAGATTGATCCCCAAGTTCGTTCGCCTGGTTTTCAGCACCCAATAACCAAAAGTGCCGCCATCACTGAACAAGCTGAATGCCAGCGAACGATTGCCGCGCTCGAGACTGTTTACCCGCTTGTCTTTTTCCTGCGCGAAGGCAGTTGCGGCCATGGCGAAAATGGCAATTGCGATAAGGCACGATTTTGTTGAGCTTTTCATCATAACCTCCGTCTCTGTGTTTTCCAAAAATAATACACCGGCACGCCGAACGCCAAAAAGCCGAGGCCTGCCCAGGCTTGCGCCGGTTTTTCAATCAAGGTGTTGACGATGAACCAAATTGAGGTTGCCACAAAAAAGAGTGGGGTGAGCGGATAACCAAATGTTTTGTACGAGCCAGCAATGGCACGCTGGCGAAATATAAACACACTCGCTGCCGCCAGTGCAAAGAAAATCCAATCGGTGAACACCACGTAGGAAATCAAATTCTCGAACGTTCCCCAAAACAGAATCAGTACGACAGCCCAAACACTTTGAAATAGAATCGCCAGAGCCGGGGTGTGAAACCTGGGATGCACTTCAGCGACTTTGTTGAAGAAGACGCCATCATTGGCCATGGCATAATAAATGCGCGGTGCGGTGAGAGTATATATTCCCGTGGTCCCGAAAGTCGAAATGAAAATTGCCAGCGCAATAAGACTCGCACCGATCGGACCAAGAATCACGCCCACCGCTTCTGCTGCTACTCGTGAAGAATTGCCGATCTGCTGCGGCGAAAGCAGGAACATGTACGCAACATTCGTGAGCAGATAAATCAACGTCACCGCGAACGCGCCGAGAATCATTGCGAGAGGGATCGTGCGCCTGGCATCTTTTGCCTCAGCGGCGAGAAAAGTGGCATGCTGCCAGCCCCCGTAGGACCACAGTACGCCGACCATGGCCACTGCGAGCGCGCTCCCAAGGCCATTTGACAAATCACCAAGTGCAAATGTAAAATCTGCCGTTGCGCTCGTTCCCCAGCCAAGACCCACCACGATCAAGCCGGCAATGCCAACAAGCTTGAGCACTGTAAAAATATCGGAAAACACGCCACCGGCTTTGACACCAAGCACATTGATGACCGTAACAATGATGAGTCCAATAATCGCGGCGATTTTTATTCCCGCCGGAGTGAGTGGAACAAAGTAGCCGAAGTAAGTGGCAAACGCGACACTGAGCGCCGCGATACCGCCGGTATTCACGACCAGAAAATACGCCCACCCGTAGAGAAATCCCACCAGTCCGCCGTACGCTTCACGGAGATAAACATAGACGCCGCCGACACCCGGCATTCGGGCGCCAAGCTCGGCAAATGTCAGTGCGCCAGACAACGCCATCAAGCCACCGAGCACCCAAACCAGTAAGATCCAAAAAGGCGAGGGCAATGCTTTGGCAATCGACGACGGCGTCAAGAAAATCCCCGAGCCAATCGTTGAGCCGATGGCGATCATCGTCATGTCAAAGAGCGTGAGCTTCTGTTGGAGTTGGGGCATGGGAAAAAATGGTTGAGAGAAAAGTCAAAGATGACAATGCGCAAAAAGCGTCGCTTCTATGACATCAGCGCTTCTCGGGTCACTGCCGCCGCTGCCATGATTTCCTCCGGCGAATTGTAAAAATGTGGCGAGTAGCGTAATTTGCCCTCTCGCAGAGAGATGGTAATATTTCTCGAGCTGATCGTTTGCAAAACAGCGTTCGCCTCCATTCGTGATGGCAATTTGATCGTCACAATGCCCGCCCTTTCGGAGGCGGAGAGTGGTGAGAAAAGTTCGATCCCGTCAATCTTCCGGAGCTCGTCAGTCAGAATTTGTGTCAACGCTAAAATGTGACTTTCAATATTTGCAATGCCAAACTCCAAAAGCGTTGTCAATGCTGCATGCATTCCCCAAATTCCCGGGATGTTGGCGGTGCCACCTTCATAACGGCGCGCTGAGCTTGCCAACGGTTGATTGTAATTGAAGAAATCCCATGCCTCTTGCACGGCGAGCCAGCCCAGATACTGTTGTTGAATTCGAGATTGCAGTTCTTCGGTTAAATACAAAAATCCCGTGCCATGCGGTGCCATCTGCCATTTCTGGCTGCCGGCGGCAAGCGCATCGATTTTCATCGCCTGGACATCAACTTGCACCGCACCAACGGCTTGAATCCCATCCACCACGAAAAATGCGCCTCGCCTCCGGCAAATTTCGCCGATGGCTGACAAATCCGCGCGATAGCCGGTCAGGAACTGTACTGCACTCAACGCGACGAGGCGGGTTTTGGGAGTCAGAGCCGCTTCAATCATCTCCGGAGTAATTTTGCCATTTGGGCACCGAATGATATCCAACTCAACCCCCAGCCGGCGCAGATGGAGATAGGGATAAACATTGGCGGGAAACTCCATATCATTGAGCAAAACGCGATCACCGGATTTCCACGGTATTCCGGAGGCAATAATGTTCAGGGCATCCGAGGTATTGCCGACCAGCGCAATGCGCTCCGCTGATTCCGCATGGATCAGCCGCTGCACCAGCGCTTTGCATTCATCCTTCTTTTGCATATCGCGCAAATAGTTGTCGATGCTGCCGACGGAACGCTCATGCAGATGCGCTGTCATCGCTCCGACCACGCGTGTCGAGAGGGGAGAAGTGGACGCATGATTCAAATAGATTTTGCCCTGGGCGGTGTGAGGAAAGAGGGCACGTGCTTGCGAAAGCACTTCGGATGAGAACAACTTGCCGTTGCAACTAACCGAGTCCATGAGTCTTTGCTCACCCTGTCATTTATCGCTGAAATTGTCATCATCCAAAAATTCATCAATAATCGCCCTGGCCCTCTCATAGTCACTGCGGGCGATGATCACTTTGACGGCATCGACTCCCCCGGGGGTGACATACCACGGCGCGATGGCTCCCATCATTTCATCTTGTAATCGCGCTCGAATTCCATATTCTTCCAACAGGCTCTTGACAAAACCGGCTTCGATCGAGCTGCCGGCGTGAACCACCACAAGCTCATGCGGATTCAACATGGCATCAATCTCCCTCGTACATTTTCATGCGCGCTAAAGTCACCTCGCAAAGCATTGCTAACATCAAGATATACAGGTTTACGCCAAAAGTCAAGTCCTGTCCTGCATGTGTTGATTGATCTCCAACAGCTAAAATGTGTGCAAACAGCAAAGATTTTTGCACCACAAGAACACAAGCGCACAAAATTTTAAATTACTCCTGATGCTCTTTGTGCCTTGTGGTGAAATCGGTTTGGCTCGCACGGCAGGGTCGGCGCTGGGGTTGCGGAGTTCAAAAGAGGCATTGGAATTTTTCAACGGGAGGGGGCGTTGACTTTTTTCTGGAAAATGCTTATATTATAAATATTTTAAATATAAAATATCAACATTGGAATAAATTGTCCATCTCCTGTTGTTATTATGAGCATGCATGATCGTTTAAAGAGATCCGCGGTGCTGGATCGCGACAGCTATCCGGAGCATCGAAAAGAGGGGCTGAAGTTGTGGGTGGTGTTGACGCGCTGCTTCAATTCCTTTGCGCAGGCAGAGGCGCATCACCTGAAATCCTTCAAGTTGACTCCGCCGCAGTTCGGCGTACTCGAAGCCCTGGCTCATCTCGGCCCCATGAAGATGTGCGACCTTGGCACCAAGTTGTTGGTGAGCGGCGCCAATGTCACCGGCGTAATCGACCGGCTGGAAAAGAAAGGCCTGGTGCGCCGAGTGATGAACAGCGAAGATCGCCGCACTTTAGTGATTCATCTCACTGAAGCCGGCAGCAAGCTGATCGTCAAATTTTTCCCGATCCACGCGGAACGCATCGAGGCCTTTACCAACGCACTGAACTCGAAGGAGAAACGCTTGCTCATAGATTTACTCAAGAAACTTGGCAAGGCCGAACAGCTTCATCCAGGCAAGTAACCAACAAGGCTCAAAACAGCCGAAGCTCCTTGTTAAACCGGCTTTTTGAGCAATAACAATACAACTTTTTAACCAAGGAGGTTTTATGCATTTAAACAAATTTTCAATCTATGTTTTCCTTCTGTCATTTGCCGTCACCAGCAGTTTTGCCCAAGAGAAATACGAGATCGACGTCTCACACTCCAATATCATCTTTACCGTGCGTCATATGGTCATTGCAAAAGTGAGCGGCAAGTTCACAGAATTCTCCGGCACCATTTTGTATGACGAAAAAGACCTCAAAAAATCCTCGGTCGACGTCCGTATCAAATCTGCCAGCATTGATACCGAAAACGAAAGACGCGATACGCATCTGAAGAGTGCGGATTTCTTCGATGTGGGAAATCACCCGGAAATTACCTTTGTGAGCAGGGAAATCAGAAAACAAAACGGCGGTTTTGTTGCAGTCGGCGATTTGACCATGCGCGGAATCACCAGGCAGATTGAGTTGCCCTTTACGATTCTCGGTATCATCAAAGATTCCTGGGGCAATACCCGCCTCGGGATCGAAGCGGGAATTACCCTGAACCGGTTTGACTACGATGTGAAATGGGACAAGAAACTTGATGATGGCAACTTGATCGTCAGTAAAGATGTCGAGGTCAAGTTGAATATCGAGGCGATAGCCAGCAGGAAGCAATAAGAAAAAATGATGCAATGGCAAGATAATTTTTAAAGCAATGGTAATCCCTCAGTTATTGGTGGACAACCACCCATGTCATGCTGGAAGCATCTTGTTCAGGCTGAGTACAGCGCTAGTTAGAAACAAGATTCCCTACGGGCGTAGCTTACAGCCGCAGGCCTGCGGAATGACATTTCTCTCCACCCGTAGTAACTGAGGGATTACAAGCAATACATTTATGCTTCTGGGATGGACTTATCATGATTATACCCATTCATGTTCTCGGTTTTGCCGGCAGTTTGAGAAAAGCTTCATACAATGCAGCTTTGCTGCGCGCGGCGTCAGAACTGCTGCCGGAAGGAATGACTCTGGAAATTTTTGACCTGGCGCCGATACCGTTATACAATAATGATGTTGAAGCGGCTGGTGCACCGGAAGCGGTGCGGAATTTCAAAGAGTGTATACGCACCGCTGATGCCCTGTTGATCGCCACGCCGGAGTACAACTACTCGATTCCAGGTGTCCTCAAGAATGCCATCGACTGGGCTTCCCGGCCACCGAAGGATTCTCCGCTTAGTGGAAAACCGTTGGCGATTATGGGCGCGTCGACTGGTCAGTGGGGTACAGTGCGTGCGCAACTCCACCTGCGGCAGATCTGTTTTGCCAATAACATGTTTCCACTCAACAAACCGGAAGTGCTTGTCACTCGTGCGGCTGAGAAGTTCGATGCGGCAGGACGATTGACTGATGAAACAACCCGCAAATATGTCCGTGCGCTGTTGGAAGCATTGCACGCTTGGACTTTGCGACTCAAAGAAAAATAACTTTACGCAGAGGAAACAATGAAACCTTCAGTACACGGCCTCCATCATGTCACCGCCATCAGTGGCGATGCCCAGGAAAATTTGAACTTCTATGTCGGCGTGATGGGAATGCGCCTGGTAAAAAAGAGCGTGAACCAGGATGCTCCCGACACGTACCATTTGTTTTATGCGGATGGAGTCGGCAATCCCGGCACTGATCTCACGTTTTTCCCCTGGCCGAATATGCCGGCGGCACGATTGGGCAATGGCTTCACTGTGGAAGTGCCGTTTGCCGTTCCCAAAGGTGCTCTGGCATATTGGCAGGAAAGGCTCGTGAAAAATAAAGTCGAGCTCGGCAAAATCGAAACTCGCTTTGGTGAAAAAGTCTTGCCGTTCAAAGATCCGCACGGTCTCCTATTGGCGTTGGTCGAAACAGATGATGCGCGGCAGTTCGTTGCCTGGGAGAAATCTCCCATCCCGCCCGAGTATCAGTTGCGCGGCATGCATGCGGTTCGGCTCTGGGAACGCGACCTCAAGCCGACAGAGGTTTTGCTCACGCAAATCATGGGATTTGATTATCTCGGTACCGAAGATGGGTGGCATCGCTACGGCGTTGCAGGCGGCAGCTCCGGCAAGATCATCGAGGTGAAAGAGCTGCCGAAAGAGCACCGCGGCCAATGGGGAACCGGCGGTGTGCATCACGTGGCATGGCGGATGAGTGATTCCCAGGAAGAAATGGCGCTTCGTGACGCTCTCGAGCAGGCGGGTTTATGGCCGACCACACAGATCGACCGGTTCTGGTTCAAATCGGTTTATTTCCGGGAACCTGGCGGCACGCTTTTTGAGTTGGCAACTGACGGCCCTGGCTTCGCGCGAGACGAAAAATTGGAACACCTGGGCGAGCAGCTCATTCTGCCGCCGTGGCTGGAGCCACAACGCCGCGAAATCGAAGCCGCGCTGCCGCGGTTGGAAGTGCCGTACCTGTCATGACAGCTCAGTAACACAGAGAAGCACAAGAATAATGACAAAATAATTTTATGGCAAAATAATTAAATGACTTAAATTTTTTTGTCATCAAATAATTTTGTCTATCTTATAATTTCTGCTTTTTGTGGCAAATTTTTCGGAGTCAAAATCAGAAACAAGATGATTAAAGTCTCACATCAGGACCAGCCAATTTTGGCGGCAGGCGAAACGCTTGCGCGTGCCCGTGCGGCAATGGTGATGATACACGGACGAAACGCGACTGCCGAAAGCATTCTGACGTTGGCCGATGAATTCAATCAACCCGGCTTCGCCTATCTTGTGCCGCAAGCTGCAACAGGCACGTGGTATCCACATCGTTTTCTCGCCCCTACTGCAAGCAACGAGCCATGGCTGTCGTCTGCCCTATCTGTTGTTGATCATGTCGTTGCCAATATTGTTGCTGCGGGCATCCCGCATGAGCGCATCATCATTCTGGGCTTTTCGCAAGGCGCGTGTTTGGCATTGGAATATGCCGCTCGAAATGCACGGCGTTATGGCGGGGTTGTTGGTCTGAGCGGCGGGCTCATTGGCGCGGAGGAGGAGCCGCGCCAAGATCGTGGCAATTTCTCAGGAACGCCCATTTTCCTCGGCTGCAGCGATGTCGACCCTCATATTCCCAAATCACGGGTTCAACACACTGCCGATGTTCTGCGCGCGTTGGGCGGCAATGTCACGATGCGATTATATCCGAACATGGATC
>JAPDQK010000053.1:0-39450 GCA_034505955.1 Candidatus Zhuqueibacter pondensis | reverse complement strand
AGGGTCTTTATGGTAAAAAAACTTTGCGGTCGTGATAGTTTTTCCAGGGTAATACTATAGGCGAATGCAACTCTGTTCATTTCGCATTTTTGATTCTTTGAATTCACGCGTCATGTAAGAATAACAGCTTCACCACAGTCCGGGCTGAGTAAAAACTTGGGGCAAGCCCGGACTGTGCAAATAATCGAAGGAGGTGACTCGTCGGAGAAAATTTGAAAATTACAACCAGGCTTTTTTTTGACTTTCATGCCGGCACGCAACGGGAAGCAAAACCGGTAAGAAAGTTATAGAGTAAACCGTTCTCTGTGAGAATCGAGGAGCTGGCCAAGCGCCCGGTAAGCGCCGGGGAGAGCGCCGCTGGGGATCACCGCTTTACCAACTCCTGCACAAAAAGTCATTAACTCTTGGGAAACTCATCAAGTTTGTGTAGGAGAATCGATTATGAGAAAGACAATTTTTCTTCTTGTCGCTGCTGTCTTGATGTTTAGCAGCGCCTGGGCTCAAACCAACTATTACGTCAATGCCACAACCGGCAACGATGCTTACGATGGCCTGGCGCCGGTATGGAATGGAACAAGTGGCCCGAAAGCCACGATTCAAGCGGCCATCAATGCCGCGGCGGCCAATGATATTATCAACGTGGCGGCGGGAACCTACGTCGAGCAAGTCGAAATCGACAAAACACTCACCCTGCGCGGCGCCGGCAGCAGCACCATCGTCCAATCGCCCAATACCCTCACGAAATATTTCACCACCACCGCCAAAAACTATCCCATCATTTGGGTCCATGATGCGGACGGCGTCGTGATCGAAGACCTCGTGGTTGACGGCGCCGGCAAGGGCAACAGCAATTATCGCTTCGTGGGGATCGGCTATGACAATGCCGGAGGCACCATTGAAGATGTCGAGATCAAGGACATTCGCAACACCCCCATCAATGGCGCGCAACACGGTGTCGGCATTTTGGCGAACAGTGCGGAAGGCACGGCACGCACGCTGAACGTCAATCGCTGCAATATTCACGGCTATCAGAAGAATGCCACGGTATTCAACGGCGCTGATCTCGCGGCGACCATTACGAACAACACGATTACCGGCGCCGGCGCAGTGAATTTCATTGCGCAGAACGGCATTCAAGTCAGCTACGGCGCCACCGCGAACATCAACGGCAATACCGTCAGCGGCCATTCCTATACGCCTGCTACTTGGGTCGCCACCGGCATGTTGCTGTATCTCGCCGATGCCAACACCAACGGCAACACCATCAGCGAGAATCAAGTTGGCATTTATCACATCAACGGCTCCGGCACGCACGAGCTGAATCATGTCAGTGCGTCGGCGGCTGGCACCGGCTCGCCCTATTTCTGGGGCATTATTGCCGATCCGGGCGAGGTGCCACGCCCAAAACCCTCACCGTTGGATGAGATGCCAGCCGCTTTGGGCAAAACCAGCAACACCACGGCAGTGTTCACTTCGATCATCAATGAAAATACGCTTACCGGCGATGGCAGTGCGGGCAGCTTCGGCATCGGCGCCTATGTTTTTGGCACAGATGTTTTGAATTTCACCGCTACGACGAACATCGTGACGAAGTGGGAATACGGCTTCGATCTTTATAAAGATGCCGGCGCGACGCTCAATGCGAACATCATCAATTGTAATCAGATTTATGACAACACGGCATTCGGCGTATACAATCCCACCGGCGTGGTGGCGAATGCGCCCGGCAATTGGTGGGGTGATCCGACCGGGCCGACGCACGCCTCCAATCCGGGCGGCAGTGGCGACGTGGTGAGCGATGATGTTGACTTTAAGCCCTGGGCGACCGATGCGAGCTGCGGCGGCTTCCTGTCGCACAATTTTGCGCTCCTGGCCAATTACATCACCGTCGAGCGCAGCAAGCAGACTCCGTCCAAGGGCGATCTTTTCGCCAATGTCAATATCGAATTCAAGCGCGGCGATCCTACTGTCTTTGAGGGCGATTTGACTGCGGTCGGCAATATCTGCATCGCCAAAGAGAACACCATCAACGGTGATGTCACCGCCGGTGGCACCATTAAAGTGGATCCCAGCTCGACGATCAACGGCACCAAGACCCCGGGCGCTTCGGTTGCGCCGATTCCGCTGCCAGTGTTGAGCTATTCCGCCGGTGGGCCGAATCGCACCATACCTCAAAATGGGACGTTAACCCTGGCCCCGGGTTCGTATGGCACCGTGACGATGAATGGCTGGACCACGCTGAAGCTGAGCAGCGGCGATTATTATCTGAATCAGCTCATTTACAAAGGCGAAGAATCCGTCATCGAGATCGACGTGACCAATGGCCCGGTGACGATCAATGTGGTCAGCAAGCTGCAGCTCGGCAAGGATATTGTCATTCGGGTGTTGCCGGATGGCGAAGCCGCGAGCACCAAGGTCACTTTCAACACCATGCAGACCAGCAAATTGGAGATCGGCAAAGAGGCCTATGTGATCGGCAGCATCAATGCGCCGAAGGCAACGGTGGTGTTGTTGAACAACAGCCAATTCCGCGGCGGCCTTTGCGCCGATAAGATCGAGATCAGGCGCGATGTGCTCTTCCTGCAGCATTTTGCACCCGGCTCATTGCCCGGCCCCGACTTGCTGCCCAGACCCTCTGGCGACGAGACATTGGCGGAAGTGGTGACCGATTATGAGCTGGCGCAGAATTATCCCAACCCGTTCAATCCAACGACCACGATCCGCTTCGCGCTGCCGGAAGCGGGCAACGTGACGCTGGCGATTTATAATACCGCAGGCCAACTGGTACGCACGCTGGTTGATCACCAGATGTCTGCCGGATGGCAAACCGTGCGATGGAATGGCCGCGATCAATCCGGCAAGCCGGTGGCGGCTGGGGTTTACTTGTACCGGATTGTGGTACAGGGAAAAGACGGCAACGCCGTCTTCACTGAAACACGTCGAATGACTTTTTTGAAGTAAGAGGATCACCACAGTCCGGGCTTCGTAAAAAATTGGAGCAAGCCCGGACTGTGCAAATAATCGAAGGATGTGACACGTCGGAGAAAATTTGAAAATTACAAGCAGGTTTCTCTTTTGACTTTCATGCCGGCGCGGAACAAGAAGCAAAACCGGTAAGAAAGTTTTAGAGAAACCATTCTCTATGAGAATTGAGGAGCTGGCCAAGCGCCCGGTAAGCGTCGGGGAGAGCGCCGCTGGGGATCACCGCTTTACCAACTCCTGCACAAAAGGTCATTAACTCTTGGGAACCTCATCAAATTTGTGTAGGAGAATTTGCCATGAAAAGGATTCCGTACCTTTTGATGTGTGTGCTGCTGGCAGCCATGCCATTGTGGGCAGCGACATACTACGTAGCAACCACCGGAAGTGATGTTACCGGGGATGGGAGCGCGGGCAATCCGTGGAAGACCATTACCCACGCGATCAGTCAGGCTTCTGCCGGCGATGTGATCATCGTTGCGCCCGGCCTGTACCCAATCACCGCAACCATTACCATCAACAAGACTTTGACCATCCTCGGACCGCAGGCGAATGTGGACCCACGACCGAGCGCAGGGACATCACGAATTGCAGGTGATGCTTCCACGGAAGCCATCATCGATGGCGGTGGAACAGTGAGTACCATCTTCACCATTGCCGCTGATGATGTCGTGCTGAACGGTCTCGAAGTGAAGAGCGGTACTGGCGATATGATTCAATCTTCTTCTTCGGCACCAATAAAATACCGTACGATCGTCAAGTACAACATCATCCACAACGCGACCGGCGATGAGGGCATGCAATTGCGCAATGTCACCAACGGTGTTATTGAGTACAACCACATCTATGATATTGCCCAGGATGGTATCAATCTGTGTTGCGGCTCGACCGGCGGTACGATTCAGTTCAACGAAGTGCACGACATTTCTTCGGAGAATGCCGCGATCTACGTTTACGAAGCAACCAACACCACCATCAAGGGCAATCTGGTTTACGGCGTTCACTACAATGATGGCATCAAGCTGGGCATCAAGGGCGGAGGAGATGCATCATCAACAGGCGGTAGCATTCTTGACAATGTCGTTCACGATACCCGGCAGGATGCCATTGCTGTGTACACCAGCCACGTGACCGTAAGCGGCAACGAGGTCTACAACAGCAATAGCGAAAATGGCGCCATCTATCTCGCTTATGCGATCCAAGATATCACGATAGATGGCAACTACATCCACGACAATGTGCTGAGCACGAACAAACGGTTGACGGCTGCCGGCATTCTGTTGGAAAACCGCGTCAACGCAACCACGGTTACGGTTCACTCAAATTGCATCGTCAACAACAGTCCGAACGGCGTTACGAACGAGGCCACAGGAACACTGGTCGCCACGAACAACTGGTGGGGTGCTGCGAGCGGCCCGACGCATTCATCCAATCCCGGTGGCACCGGCGATGTGGTCAGTGATAACGTGAGCTTCGCTCCATGGAGCACCACGGAACAGCCGGCTTGCATGCCCCCGCCACAATGCGGCGATTTCGCCCTGCTCGCCGATACCGAAATCGAGCTCGATCACTACAAATTCGTCGAAGGCGACATCCATTCCAACGGCGACATCGAATTCGATAATGGCAGACCCAGTACGGTCACCGGCAATGTGACCGCCATTGGCAATATCGAAATCGAGCGTGATAACACCATCAATGGCGATGTTACTGCCAATGGCACCGTCGACAAAGATGAAGAAGCGACGGTCAACGGCACGATTACCTCGGGCGCTTCCCTCGCCGCGGTCGACCTGCCCAGCTTGTCCTATTCCTGCACCGGCACGACCAGCGTCATTGCCGGAAAGGATAAAGAGAAAAACGTGGCACCCGGCGATTACAACCTCCTCCGGGCGGATAAGAATGCCCAGCTTAACCTCTCCGCAGGAAACTATTCCGTCAAAACTCTGCAGTTGGATGATCGCTCCCGGCTCCGCGTCGACGTCTCGGGCGGAGACGTGACCATCAACGTGTGCGTGCAGATCAACTTCATCAAGAATGCCGACATTATCATCACCGGCGGCACTTCTAGGAATCTGACCATCAACTACCTTGGCACCAAGAAAGTGGTGCTCGGTAAAGACGGCGGTTATCAAGGCTCGGTTGTTGCGCCCAATGCCTTGGTGGAACTGGGCAGCAAGGCCGGTTTTCTCGGCTCAATCTGCGCCAAGAGTATCGCCATCGCCAAAGACGCGCGCGTGCGGCATCACGACGTGGCTGGCGGCATTCCCAAAGCCACGGCGGATGATAACGAGCAATCAACAACCAGCGACCAGCAACCAGTAACGAGTTATCAGTTGGCGCAGAATTATCCGAATCCATTTAATCCGAACACAACGATTCGCTTCGCTTTGCCGGAAGCGGGCAACGTGACACTGGCGATTTATAACATTTATGGCCAGCTCGTGCGGCAGTTGGTTTCGGGTGAGATGAAAGCCGGTTGGCACAGCGTGGTGTGGGATGCCAAAGATGACCACGGCGTGCGGGTGGCCAGCGGCGTGTATCTGTATGTGTTGAAGGCGGGTGAATTTGTCGCGCAGAGGAAGCTCGTTTTGATGAAGTGATACGTGTTCAGTAATCAGTGAACTGATCACCGTTCACTGATTACTGAAAACTGGCTTTACCGTGCAGCGCAAACTCGTGCTGATGAAATAGCAGAGCGCGAAGAGCATGACGTGCCAGTTGCCATGTCCTTCGCGCTGTGCGAAATTACAGCGATTTTCGTTTGCGTGTGTAGGAAACCGTAGTTCCGACCCCCTACGAGCGTAGCCTTGTGGGTCGCTTTCAACGCCGAATATTGAGTTTTGCACTAATAATTGGAAACAGTGCGAGCCCCATACTTGGATGTCATTCCGGAGGAATCCTGTCCCAATCGAGCACGGTGCTGAATAACAAACAAGATGCCTCCGGCATGACATTTTCCTTTTACTTTTGCAAACATCAATAATAGCGTGTTCAAAGCTCGAATGTGCTGATGCAAATATAAGAAAGGAACTCAACATGAAGACCAAGAAAACCCACCTTTGGTTAGTGACGGCTGTTTTGCTCATTGCTTTTGGCGCAGTGAATGCGCAATTCATTGTGACCGTCACGGACCAAACTCCCACAGCGCCATTGCCAAATCCGGCGCCGGCATCTTATGAACCTCGTTACGTCAGCGGTTTTGGCTCAGACGGCACTTTTACCGTCTTCTTTGAAGATCGAGCCCTCGGGAATCAAATTTTTTATGTCGCCACGACGAGCGGTCCAACCGGCTTCCCTGCCACTGCAACGACGACAAGTATTATTCCAGAAACTCATTTTGTGATCAAAGACTGGCCGATTACCATTAACAGCACGACTTATGCCTATCGCGCTTGGGGGTCTGTCGGCAACAATCCGCAGCACAAGTTTTATGTTTCGAATGACCTGACAAATTGGACGTTGATAAGCACTTTTACCATTCCAAATGCCGCAAGCTTTACTGATGCACATGGGTGGGTGTACTACGGCTTTCACGATGTGATCTTGCTGAATGGCACTTACTATGCCTTCGCCGAATCAAATCAGTCACAAACCATGCTGGTGCGTAGCGCTAATGGTAATGATGTTTGGGAAGCCTTTGCCAGTATCGGCGGCCGTCCGGGTTGGGGACCTTTGGAATTACCATCCGGAGTAACTGCAGGCTGGACCCCGAGAGGAAATTTTATTGATTTGGGCTACGATCGCGGTTACGGCAAAATTTACGTAGACCCCAGAGACAATAATTTTTATCTGGCGATCAACACGGCGGCGAAAGCCAGCCTGGCGCCGGCAGCCCTGGAAGCGGCGTTCATCAATCCTGCCAATTGGACCTGGCACGACGGCACCACCGGCCCGGCTTCCAATCCGATTCTTTCTGCCACAGCGGAACACGACCTGCGGGAATGCTGGGTCGTCCCCAACTCAAATCCGAACGCGGATTGGGTGATTATTTATGACGCCGATTTTGGGGTCGCAGATGGAAGCAAGGCCCTCGGCTATGCAACCTTAACACCGCCGCCTCCGCCACGAGTTCATAATTTAACGCAAGGGACTCACTATCAGACCATCATGGCGGCGGTCAATGCGGCCAACCCCGGCGATGTTATTCAGACTGATGCTGGAATATATAACGAACGCGTAACGATCAACAAATCCCTCGATCTTCGCGGGGCGCAGTACGGCGTGGATCCGACTCCCTCCGGCGCCAGGACGAATCCAGCGGCAGAGTCGATCATCGATTTGAGCGGCTTGCCGCTAACCAACCCCAATGTGCTGGTTGAAATACCCAATGGCGTCACCAATGTCTCGCTTTCCGGGTTCACGCTCAAAGGCAGCCAGATTTTTCATTATGCTGATGAGGCGGTGATCCGCTGCTGGGATGATAATATTACCATTCAAGACAATATCATCGATGGTTATTATGCCGTTCTGTTCAAGGGAGCCGACAATCTAACCGTTCACCGGAACCGCATGGTGGTGAATAAAGTCGGTGTGACGGTTCAACCCTCTGCGGCAAATAACGTGACAATTTCAAACAACCTCATCACTCGGGGAAGCAGCCCGGCCGCGGATGCGGCAGGAATTTACCTGACGGCTTGCAGCAATTCCAACATCACCGGAAACACCGCCAGCGGGTTTCCCGGCGGCAATGGCGCAGGCGGCAGCAATTTGAGCCATGTTACGGTTTCCGGAAATACGTTTACCGGCAACAAAGATGGAATTTCTTTCTGGGGGAACACCACTTTCATCACGATCGCGAATAATGATCTGAGCAATGCCGCGCGTTATGGCATCAACATCAAAGGCCAGGACATTGACATCACGGACAACACCATCAAAAACTGCGGTGATGTCGGCATCAACATCGACCGTCACGTCATCGACACGAAAAGAGTCCGCCTCACGTGCAATGACATTGTGGGAAACACCAATTTCGGCGTGAAGGTCAATACGGCTGCGGTCACTGAAATCATCAACGCTGAGCTGAACTGGTGGGGCGATGCCAGTGGGCCAAAGGATCTCGCCGGCACCACTGAAGTACCGCCGTGTGCCGATACGCCTGTCGCCCTCAATGCGAATGGTACTGGCGATGTTGTCACTGACAATGTGGACTATTGCCCGTGGTCGCTTTCACCTGAATGTGTGCCACCAGCGGAATGCGGGAACTTGGCCCTGCTTGCCAACAATATGATCGAGCTGGATCACTTCGGCTTTGTCGAAGGCAACATCCATTCCAACGGCGACATCGAATATGACAACGGCAGACCCAGCCGGCACACCGGCAGCGCCACTGCAATTGGCAATATCGAAGTCAGCCGCGATAACACCATCACCGGGCCGGGCGACCTCACTGCCGGCGGGAACATCGAGGTCGATGAAGAGGCCAGAGTCGATGGCACCGTTACCCCTAACGGAACAGTCTTCAACGTCGACCTGCCCAGCTTGTCCTATTCCTGCACCGGCACGACCAGCGTCATTGCCGGAAAGGATAAAGAGAAAAACGTGGCACCCGGCGATTACAACCTCCTCCGGGCGGATAAGAATGCCCAGCTTAACCTCTCCGCAGGAAACTATTCCGTCAAAACTCTGCAGTTGGATGATCGCTCCCGGCTCCGCGTCGACGTCTCGGGCGGAGACGTGACCATCAACGTGTGCGTGCAGATCAACTTCATCAAGAATGCCGACATTATCATCACCGGCGGCACTTCTAGGAATCTGACCATCAACTACCTTGGCACCAAGAAAGTGGTGCTCGGTAAAGACGGCGGTTATCAAGGCTCGGTTGTTGCGCCCAATGCCTTGGTGGAACTGGGCAGCAAGGCCGGTTTTCTCGGCTCAATCTGCGCCAAGAGTATCGCCATCGCCAAAGACGCGCGCGTGCGGCATCACGACGTGGCTGGCGGCATTCCCAAAGCCACGGCGGATGATAACGAGCAATCAACAACCAGCGACCAGCAACCAGTAACGAGTTATCAGTTGGCGCAGAATTATCCGAATCCATTTAATCCGAACACAACGATTCGCTTCGCTTTGCCGGAAGCGGGCAACGTGACACTGGCGATTTATAACATTTATGGCCAGCTCGTGCGGCAGTTGGTTTCGGGTGAGATGAAAGCCGGTTGGCACAGCGTGGTGTGGGATGCCAAGAATGACAACGGCACCCGTGTTGCCAGTGGCGTGTATTTGTATGTGATCAAGGCGGGCTCATTTACGGCTCAACGTAAGCTCGTTTTGATGAAGTGATCGATGTGCAGTTCATGTCATTAAGTTAAGGGCGATTGCCCAAACCCGTTAGGGTTGAAATGTTTATAGAATTGCATTTCTCTAATCATTTGAACTCCGTAGGAGTGAAATGTGACGGTATGAAAAAATTTATTATCTGTTTGTCCACGTCACAGAAAACATGCCACTCCTACGGAGTTTCTATGAGTTAATTGAGACTTGACTATAAACATATCACGCCTACGGCGTTTGGGGATTTTGATGAATCGCTAACTTAATGACATGGACTGTCCACTGACTAAGGCTCACTATTTTTCAATGGAGGTGGTCGAGCAAAAATTAGTACTGGCAACGGGGATGCAGTGTGGTTTACACTCGTCTCTTCAAAAGGTTCATTGAGGTGAGGTTACAATTTTCCTTTGGAGGTTTAACCATGAGACGATTCTTTCTTTGTCTGGCTGTGTTCATGATGGTCGTGAGTGGGGCTTCCTATTCGCAGACCATCATCAATTACGGCAACTTGACCTTTCCGTCGGGTTTCTCCGCCACCAACTTCAGCGAGGTGTGGGATTTGACCCAAGGTGATCTGATTTTGACCTACACCATCGACATGACCGGCGTTACCCAGCCCGCTCCCTGGCAAACTTCCTACACCGAAGTTGGCATTCGCGAAATGGGAGCAAGCAATTTCAATCCCGGCCCCTGGAACACCTATCAGGGTGGCAAAGGCGGTTGGATGACTTCGCTGGTCGGTAACTTGGCACCAAGTCCGGGCACGCAGAGTCTGCATGACAAGCACAATCTGTCGGCTTCAGGTGGTCGCGATGAACTCGACTACGATGCCACCAATCCCAATACCATTATCGGTCCTTCCGGAACCTATGTCAATTACGGCATCTGGTTCGATCGCGATGGGGTTGATCCCTGGCAAGCAACCTATTGGGGCGCGGTCAATGGGGGTACCTATAACACCGGCGGCATTTATCATATCGTGATTTCGTATCATGCCATTAGCCCGACGTTGGGAACCATGTTTGCCACCATCAATGGCATTCCGACCGGCTTCTACACCGCCGGGTGGTTTAATGGTCAACCCCCCTTCTACCCTGCCGGGTTGAGTTTCAAGGGCGATATGACCAAGATGCAGGTGTTTTCCGGCTTATGGGCACCCAGCCCGGCCTTTGGTACGGTGACGGTTTCCAATATTACGGTTTCCGGCTATCTCAGCTACATCTATAACTATGTTTTTCTGGCCAACAATGGTGTGGAAATCGAGCGCAGCAAATATTCCAAATCAAAGGGCACCATTCGTTCCAATGACGACGTTTATTTCATGCGCGGTGATCCGACCACCTTCACCGGCAACCTCATTGCCGTGGACGATGTCAAAATCGACAAGGAAAACACCATTGCCGGCAATGTGACGGCTGGCGAAAAAATCTGTCTCGATCCGGGTTCCACCATTACCGGGACGGCGACGCCTCATGCCACAGTTGCAACCCTGCCGATGCCAACGCTGTCGTATAGCGCCGGTGGCGCCAGTTACACCCTGAAGAAAAATGAAGTGCGCACGCTCGCTCCGGGCTCTTATGGCAACGTGATCGTCGGCAATAATGCCACGTTGAAGTTGAGTACCGGCAACTACTTTTTCAAAGTCTTGGAAACCAAAACCGAGTCGATCTTGGAAATTGACGTGACCTCCGGCCCGGTGACGATCAATGTGGTCACCAAACTGCTGTTGGGCAAGGAAATTACGGTCACGGTGAAGCCGTCGGGCGAAGCCGGCAGCGACAAAGTGATCTTTAACACCCTGCAGAGCACCAAAGTGACGCTTGACAAAGGCGGCTACATTCTTGGCACCGTCATTGCACCGAACACGGAAGTGCTGCTGGCCAAGAATAACCGGTTCAGAGGTGCGATCTGCGCTCAAAAGATTATCGTGGAACGTGACGTTGTTTTCATGCATCATACTTCCCCGGGCACGCTTTCCAAATCGGAGGTTGCGGATGACGATGCCACCGATCCCGAGACCACGACCAGTGTCGTGACCGATTATGAGCTGGCGCAGAATTATCCCAACCCGTTCAATCCAACGACCACGATTCGCTTCGCTTTGCCGGAAGCTGGTGAGGTGACGTTGACCATCTACAACAGCATGGGCCAGCGCGTGCGTACCTTGGTTTCCGGTCAGATGAATTCCGGTTGGCACAGCGTGGTGTGGGATGCCAAAGATGACCACGGCGTGCGGGTGGCCAGCGGCGTGTATCTGTATGTGATCAAGGCGGGCTCATTTACGGCTCAACGCAAGCTCGTGCTGATGAAGTGATCGATGTGCAGTTCATGTTATTAAAACTTTAGGACGCAGATTTTCGCAGACTACGTCCGTAGGATGAACGCAAATAAAAATAAAAATCAACGTAAATCTGCGTTTATCCGTATCGCCTCAGTGACGGGGGGAGTAGCGCAAGCATCTTGCTTGCAGTCAGGCTGCGCCCGTAGGGATGTAGGGATGACTGCGCTACATTTCCCCCTGTGAGTGCGGCATTACGTTTATCCTACAGACGTAGTCTGCGTCCAAAGAAGATTTTGGTTGCGGCCTACGGCCGTAGGCTTGTCCACGTTGGGTTAAGGAGACTGTCATTCAGTAGGAATTGTCATGTCCCCGCGAGTGATTTGTTCTGCATGAAAATTTTCCGATGACATTGCACTGAAAGCGAAACGTATTGGAGCCGATCATGAAACAGCGCCACGCGACTTGCGGATTGATAACGAAACTAATGCATGCTCAGTATAGCGACCGGTTGTTCGGGAAGACCGTCTCTTCCCTGATAACATTTTTCATTTTTAGTGGGGTTCTATTGGCGAAACATAATCTCGCGCAGGCGCAAAGCATCCCAGCAGAAATTTCCGTCAATCCCCGCATCAGCACGACGCCGGTGGTGACGGATGCGGATGATCCGGCGATCTGGGTTCATCCAGCCGATCCTTCCAAAAGCCTCATAATCGGCACGGACAAGGGCAAGAACGGCGGTCTTTACGTTTGGAATTTGCAAGGCCAACAACTCCAATACCTTCCCTTGCCGGAGGCCAATAACGTTGATGTTCGTTACGGCATGTTCGTGGGTGGAGAGCAGATCGACATCGCGGTGACCAATTCCGTGGTGGGGCGCGAGCTCAAGGTTTACAAAATCGACGCCATCTCCTTGACATTGACGGATATCACCACCGCCGGCGGCATCAAAACGCCGGAGCTTAAAACCCCCTATGGCCTGTGCTTGTATCGCCGGCCGCACGACGGCGCGATGTTTGTCTTCGAGACCACCGAAGGCGGTGACAGCTACAACGTTCATCAGTATCGCTTGCAAGATGACGGCGCCGGTAAGGTGAAAGGTACCTGGGTACGATCTTTTGGCGCCGCTTACACCTGTGGTCACATGGAAGGCTTGGTGGCGGATGACGAGCTTGGCTATATATATGTTGCCGATGAAGATTGCGCCATTCGCAAATTCTATGCGGATCCCGACCTGGGCAATAACGATCAAATCGTCGCGTTCGCCTTTGATGACGGCATTTCAGGCGATCGCGAGGGACTGGGACTGTACACGTGTGCGGACGGCACCGGGTACTTGCTGGTGTCCAGCCAAAACAACCAAAGAGCGATGGTCTATCGTCGTGAAGGCGATAATGGCAACCCCCATAGTCACTCCTTAGTAACAACGATTCATACCCCGAATGTTGGCGGTACCGATGGATTAGATGTCACCAGTCGGTATATCTCACCTGTTTTTTCCAAAGGCCTTTTTGTCAAACACGACAGTCAAAACAAGAATTTCGCACTTTACGCTTGGGAGGATATTGCCCAAACCTATCTGAGTACCGGCGAGGTGCAGGCCGACTTTGCCGGGGATATGCTTTCCGGCTATGCACCTTTGACCGTCAATTTCTCCGATCTCTCCACCGGCGGCCCTAGCGCTTGGCTGTGGGATTTTGGCGATGGCACGACTTCGACGGAACCAAATCCCACGCATCATTACACTGCCAGTGACACCTACACGGTCAAACTGACGGTCACGAATATTCTCGGCCGGCAGAGCATGATGACCAAGGCGGAATACATTGTGGTGAAAAAGACGCCGCTGCCAGACTTTGTGGCCAATACCACAACCGGCAATGTTCCGATCACGATTCAGTTTTCTGACCGCTCAACCGGGGAACCAACCTCCTGGTTATGGGACTTTGGCGATGGTTCGACTTCAACTTTGCAGCATCCCTCGCATCGCTACACCACCGCCGGAAACCATACGGTCACATTGACTATCCAGACGCCGCAGGGCACTTTCACAAAAACCAAACCCAACTATATCAGTTTGTATAACATCACCCCTGAGTTTTCTGCAAATTTGACTTCGGGTTGCATACCGCTCACCGTCATTTTCACGGATCTCTCTACCGGCCCGGTACGTACCTGGTTTTGGGAATTCGGTGACGGCACGATTTCCACGGCTCGGCACCCTTTTCATGTTTATGCAACACCCGGAATTTACACGGTCAAGTTGACGATCAGTTCGACCCAATGCACCACGAGCAAGACTAAAACGGCCTACATTGCCGTGGGCGCCATCCCGGGCGCCATGTTTACTGCCACGCCGACCACGGGAGGAGTTCCGCTCACGGTGAATTTCACCGACCAATCGAGCGGCAATCCGACGTCATGGTGGTGGGATTTTGGCGATGGCATGACTTCCACATTGCAGAATCCGACGCACCAGTACACCAAGCCGGGAACTTATACGGTTTCGTTAACGGTTGCCAATGCTTGTGCTTACCAAAGCACAACCAAGGCGCGCTATATCACCGTGATCGACGCGGTCACGGCAGAATTCACTGAGAACAATACTTCCGGTTGTGCGCCTCTGCACGTCCAGTTTACCGATCAATCTTCCGGGCCGGTGAAATCTTGGCTGTGGGATTTCGGCGATGGAGTGACCAGCACGGTGAAAAATCCCTCGCATACTTACATGACGGCTGGTGTTTACACCGTCACACTTACCGTTGCCAACGCGGCTGGATCGCGGAGCACGAAAACCAAGACGAACCTTATTTCTCTCGGCGTCATTCCAACCGTGAAGTTCGCGGCTTCGCCGACCGTCGGCAATGCCCCATTGACTGTCGCATTTACGGATGAATCCACCGGCACATCTAATTCAAGCCGATGGTTGTGGGAATTTGGCGACGGTACGACTTCCTCGGAGCAGAATCCCTCGCATCTATACACCACGCCCGGCACGTACACGGTTACATTGACGGTTTCCAATCCTTGCGGCGCGGTTAAGACAAACAAAACCGGCTACATTACGGTAGTGGGCTGCACCCCAGCCAATGTCGCCTACAAAAAAGTCATCCGTGCTTCGAGTTCAAGCGGCGCCTATGCGCCGGACAAAGCCATTGACGGCAATACCAGCACGAATTGGCGGAGCACGAAAAAGCCCGGCACCGCGCAATGGCTGGAAATCGACCTCGGTGCAATTTATCAAATCGACAATGCCGTTATCCAGTGGGAACCAAAATACCGTGCGCTGGATTTTCAATTCCAGCATTGGGATGGCGCCACTTGGCAAACGAGCTATAGTGTGACAAACAATGCGCAAGAGACTTCCACGTTCAGTTTTGCCTCCATTCGCAGCCAGCGCCTGCGTGTGCTGATGACCAGAGCCGCTGATACAAAGTATTACAGTATTATGGAAGTGATCATCAACGGCTGCGCAGCTACGAATTTGCCGAAAAGCCAGCATGCCGATACACCCGAGCCGCCCTCTGTCATTCCCGGCACATTCGCACTGGACCAGAATTATCCGAACCCGTTTAATCCGAATACCACAATCAGTTTCGCGCTACCTGAGGCTGGTAAAGTCACGTTGAGCATTTACTCCGTAACAGGCCAGCTCGTGCGCACACTGGTTGATCGCGAAATGCCGGCAGGATGGCAAACCGTGCGTTGGAATGGGCGGGATGAAGCCGGCAAAACCGTAGCGGCTGGAATGTACTTGTATCAGATTGTAGTGAAAGTGGATAATGGCGAGGCTGCATTCATACATACGAAAAGGATGACGTTATTGAAGTGAGCTGAGGTTGAAGAATTGAGAGCGTAGGGCAAAACATCTTAAAGCCGTGCTCTTGGGGGTATGCGCTTTGGGATAAAATCGAAACGCCATTTGTTCGGTGATGAAGAGCAAGTGGCGTTTTTATTTTTACGCAGGGCTTTTAGTCGGTGGGTATTTTGTCATAAGGGAGTTACAGCTCGAAACAGGACTGAATTGAATTCCGAAATGGCATTTTTTCCAGTGGAAAAGAAATGCAAAGGAGATGAAGCGATGAAAAAGTTATTGCTCATCGCGCTGGTGTTCAGTATTTTCGCATTCGTAGAGCTAAAAGCGCAATCCCATGTGACCTTGGCTCCAATGCAATGCTTGTCAGACAGCGTGGAAAAAGTCTGGACAGCCCGTTACAATACATCGGCCCATCGTGAAGAAGTCGCCGTTGCGATGGCTGTCGATGGCGCCGGTAATGTTTACGTAACCGGATATAGCCAGGCTGTGGGTATTCCTGCAGATTATCTCACCATCAAATATAACGCCGCCGGTATTCAGCAGTGGATTGCTCGCTACAATGGACCAGGGAATTCCGAGGACTATGCCCGAGCTCTTGCCGTGGACAGCGCCGGCAATGTCTACGTGACAGGAGCCAGTTTTTCAGGAACAAATGACGATTTTGCCACAGTGAAGTACAATGCCGACGGTGTCCAACAATGGGTCGCATACTACAATGGACCGGGAAATGGTCATGATATTGCACAAGCCATGGCCGTGGATGGCACCGGCAATGTCTATGTGACAGGGCGTGGCACTGGCGCAGGTCCTTTTTTCGATTATGCCACGGTCAAATACAATCGTGACGGAACGGAGTTGTGGCGTGCGCATTACAATGGGCCGGGAAATGATAATGACGATGTACAAGCGCTTGCCGTGGACGGCGCCGGCAACGTTTATGTGACCGGACGCAGCAAGTCAAGCACATCCGCCGATTATGCCACAATCAAGTACAACGCTGATGGCGCCCAGCAATGGGTCGCGCGCTACAACGGGCCGGGAAATTATCGCGACTTTGCGCAAGCCCTTGTCGTGGACGCGATGGGCAATGTTTATGTAACGGGAAATAGTGATGGCGGCGTAACGACATATGGCGATTACGCCACGGTTAAATATAATGCCGCTGGCGTCCAACAATGGGTTGCGCGCTACAATGGGCCGGGAAATGGAAATGACTATGCCCGATCTATTACTGTGGACCGCGCTGGCAATGTTTATGTGACGGGATATAGCTCGGGCGGCGCAACAACGAATGACGATTACGCTACAGTCAAATATGACGCCGCTGGTGTCCAGAAATGGGTCGTTCGTTACAATGGTTCAGGAAATGGCATTGATCAGGCGCAAGACCTTGCCTTGGATGTCGCCGGCAATGTTTATGTAACCGGATGGAGTTGGTCGGGCACCTCCTATGATTACGCGACGGTGAAGTACGACACTGCCGGTATTCAAAAATGGGTGGCGCGCTACAACGGACCGGGAAACGGAGATGATTTTGGCCAAGCTCTGGTTGTGAATGGCGCCGGTAATGTCTATGTGGCCGGATATGGTGTTGGCGCAAGCAAATCTTACGATTACGCAACGGTCAAATACAATGCCGCCGGAGTGGAGCAAAGCGTCTCCATTTATGATGGTGGCAGAGTGGCAAATTACAGTGAGTCAGCTCAAGCCCTGGCCGTAGACGCCGCGGGCAATGTATACGTGACGGGAAATAGTTATGGCGGCGAGGGCATAGGATATGATTATGTTACACTCAAATACAATGCGCTGGGGGTCCTTTTGTGGCGCGCGTATTATAATGGGCCGGGAAATCGGGATGATATTGTACGAGCGCTTGCCGTGGACAATGCCGGCAATGTTTACGTGACGGGACGAACTTGGTCCGGCACTTCCGATGATTACGCGACGATCAAGTACGATGCCGCAGGTGTCCAACAGTGGGTCGTTCTGTACAATGGGCCGGAAAATGGCAAAGATGGTGCCCTGGCCCTTGCCGTAGACACCGCTGGAAATGTCTATGTGACAGGTTATAGTTCGTCAGTTAGCTCTGAAGATTATGCGACGATCAAGTATGATGCCTTTGGCGTTCAGCAGTGGGTTGCCCGTTATAATGGGCCGGGAAACCATCTTGACGATGCTCATGCTATTGCCGTGGATGCTGCAGGCAATGTCTACGTAACCGGACGTAGTTTTGGCGGCCCACCGACGAATGACGACTACGCCACGGTCAAGTACAATTCATCGGGTGTTCAGCAGTGGGTTGCCCGCTACAATGCGTCGGGTATTAGCAGCGAGTACGCTAAAGCCCTTGTCGTGGATGGCGCTGGCAATATTTACGTAACAGGACATAGTTATGCGCTTTCACCTACGAATACCGATTACATCACAATCAAATACAATGCCTCTGGTATCCAACAGTGGGTTGCGCGTTACAATGGACCGGGAGATGGCATTGACGATGCAGAAGCACTTGCTGTGGACAGCTCTGGTAATGTTTACGTGACGGGACAAAGTCATGGCGGCGCAACTTCTGTCGATTACGCCACTGTCAAGTACGATGCCTCCGGCGCTCAGCAATGGGCCGCGCGTTATAATGGACTGGGCAATGACTATGATGAGGCCCATGCCCTCGCTGTGGACGGTGCTGGCAATGTTTACGTGACAGGATATAGTGAAGGTGGCGCAGCTACAGGTGGGGATTATGCCACAGTCAAATACAATGCTGCTGGCGCTCAGCAGTGGGTTGCGCGTTATAGTGGGCCGGGGAATGGACGTGACGAAGCAGTGGCGCTTGTCGTGGACGGAACTGGCTATATCTATGTAACGGGATATGTTTACGAGCCCATTACTGCCAATGATTACCTCACCATCAAGTACCGTGACTGTGAATTTTTCGCTGATGTCGAAACGCCGGTCGTTGTGGCGACAGGCTACGAATTAACCCAGAGCTATCCGAACCCGTTTTCCGATAACGAAACCCTCAGCAATCCCAGTACGCTGATCAAATTTGCATTACCCGAAGCGGGAAAAGTCACGTTGAGCATTTACTCCGTAACAGGCCAGCTCGTGCGCACACTGGTTGATCGCGAGATGCCGGCAGGATGGCAAACCGTGCGTTGGAATGGGCGGGATCAGTCGGGTAGTGTCGCTGCAGCGGGAGTTTATTTATACCGGATTGTGGTGCAAGGGCGAAATGGCGAGATCGTCTTTAATGAAACAAAACGAATGACGGTGTTGAAATAAGGCCAAACGTAAGGCGTGAATGTAAAACGGAGCGCCGAGTGTTTTACGTTTCACGCTCTTACGCTTTATATATGTAACGCCACTGCTGCTCTCAAATGCTCATGAGAAAGGCAGTGGCGTTTTTGTTAATTAGTGTTTGTCCGAAAACTCCATCTTTGACGTCATTGCGAGTGGTAGATGGCTGATGTGCCATTCTTTCGGTCAGAAACACACCACCCTGAATGTCATTCCGCAAGGAATCTTCCAGCGTACTGGCACTGTACTCATGCGGGGGAAGATGCTTACAGCATGACAAAGGAGAGCGTTTCTTGGGAGGCGTTTTTGGCCGAAGCCTGCGGCCGCAGGCTGAGAAACGCTCGCGATGACAGGCCAAATCGGTATTTCCGGACAGACACTAATTACGTTTTGCCCAATACAGATGAGTGCCCCTTGGTTGAGTCCGGCTGAAAAACTAACCGTGTATTTGAAAAGAAAAGAATCTTCACTTGAACTCCTCCGGGCACTTCATGTTCTCCAAACCTTCAGCCTCGATGAGATCACGATACGTGACTAACTTCACCCTATTCATTTGCAGCGCCTGTTGAAATTCCGGTGACAGCAGAGCCTGAAGCTCGGCTTGTCGATGCTTGCTCATTTTGGCCAAACCAAAGGGATTCAGATCGATCAAGGCGGACATTTCCGGCGAATCGAGTCCCACATGGACAATCTGTAAGTTCACCCGCTCCGGATCGAGCAAGCTCATGCGCGCAACGAGACTGTCAGTTTTGCTCTCAATCGGAGCATTATAGGTAATGCTCGAATAAGCTTCGTTGAAATATCGCGCGATCCCCAATTGGTATTTCTTCGCCAATTTCTCGACAATCTTGCGGAGCTTGTCCGTCTGGACGGCGGTCCCCATGTGATAATCGAGGTAATCAATGCGCAGCCCGGTTTGGAGAGCGCGTTCGATCTGCGCGCGCAGCTCTTTTTCCACCTCGGAGGTTTTGGGATGGTTGTCGAATAATTTGGCGCGCGAAGGGAAAAAGAAGCCGTCGCTATCAACCAGACTGGGAACGGCAGAGCGTCCGAGCACCGGCCCCCAGCGATAGTTTTTCCATTCCGCATTCAACGTCAAATGCACTCCAACCGCAACCTCGGGATGCTCTCTTAGTATCTCAACTGCTTCTTGATACCATGGACAGACAAACATCAACGAAACCGAGATTGGGATTTTGGCCTCAATGACTTGCTTGATCGCCATATTCACCGTGTGGCACATGCCGAAGTCATCGCAACGGATCAACAGACGAGGAGAATTCGATAGAGAGTCGGTTTGGGAGATCGCTGAAGCAACCGGGAGTAGACTCCAAACCATGGAAACGAAAACGGCGAGGAGCGGTAATTTTTTCATGGCAAAGGACCTTGTTTTTTGCCGAATCAATAAATTCCATTATTGTCAGTTGGATTTGCCTGCCAAAACCAATATCGTAATTGCAATTGCGATTTCGATTTTGTATTCAGTTCTTCTCACAAGTTCGTAATTCGATCTGCCGGGGTTTCGCTGCCGTCCGTCCGGCACATTATTCAACACCAGCTAAAATAATTCCTTATATCATGCCTTTCCAAGTCGTTTCCCAATCGATCATCGCCTTTTATTTGTGGCATGTAGTTTGTAATAGAATTCCATCAGAAAAATTAGGATTGCGCTGACAGGTACGTCGGCAACTACAATGGATTGTGGCTCCCCCTCACAGCCAAGAGGCCTGGGTCGAACGACTCGGGCCTTTTTTATTTGGAGCTTGTGATTGAAGCAACTTCAAATTCCTCCCGCTCCGGTTTGATTACACCAACCACATCAGCGGACCAGTTGCCGCGGCAACTCAATAAAGATAACCGCCCTGCCGGCATTGTCTCTTACTTCAATACAGCAATAAGAGAAGATTTTGTCAAGAAGTTTTTAACCGTATCTTTTCCTCTTGCAAAAGTGCTCATTTTTTCGTAAGGATAAAACCGTATAGACCGGCACCCGACCAACAAACCGTTTGGACTTTCTCATGAGGCTTATCAGATTTTTTTATCGTCTGTTCGGCTTGAGCCTGGTTACGGTTTTTGATTATTTGCTTTTGCACTTCGGGAATCTCATTCTGTTTTTCGCCGGAGAGCAGCGCATCAAGTGGAGGAAGCTTGTCGTGCACATTTGGGCGAGAACGGTTGCCAGGATTTTGGGGTTGCAGATCAACGTGAAGGGCCGGCCCCCTCAGCCACCATTTTATCTCGTTTCCAATCATCTGAGCTACGTGGACATCATCGTTTATTTCACTCAAGTTCATTGTATTTTTGTGGCCAAGGCGGAATTGGCGCACTGGCCGGTCTTTGGCTGGCTGGCGAAATCAGGCAATACGCTGTTTATCGATCGCAGCAACAAGAAAGACATCCCGCGCGTCAATGCCCTGATCGAGAAGGCGATGCATGAGAGTGACGGTATTATCATATTCCCGGAGGGCACCAGTACGAAAGGGAGTGAAGTGCTGCCGTTCAAATCCCCGTTGCTCGAATATGCGGCGGAAAAGAATTTTCCGGTCTCGTATGCCACCATTCATTATCGCACCTCGCCCTCTGATCCGCCGGCGCATCTCTCGGTTTGTTGGTGGGGAGACATGACGTTTGGCGGCCACTTTCTCGATCTCTTGAAGGTTTCCAGGATTTGTGCGACCGTGGAATTCGGGCCGACCACGGTCAGCGGCAGCGATCGGAAAATCATCGCGCAAGAATTGTGGCAGCAGATCAACAAGCAATTTGTGCCGACGGTCAACATAAAGTAATAGAGAAACTTCTCCAGTTTTCCCTCGTAAAATCCTCCGAATCTTTCCGGGAGGAAAACCATGATCGAATTGCTTTTGTTGTGTGCATTTTTGCTTGTCGGAATGATTGTCTTGAAGATCATTCTGGTCGTTTTCAAAATCAGTTTTTGGGCGTTGAGTTTACCCCTGCAGATTTTGGCGGCCACTGCAGCGTTGTTGATCGGTTTGCTGCTGATCGTTCCCGCCGGAGTCCTGCTTGGCCTGCTGGCGCTGCCCTTTATGCTGATCATCGGTTTGTTGCCGTTCATCCTGATTGGATGGGGACTTTATCTGCTCCTGCGCTCCTAGAGGCGTGGACGAAAACCGCATATTTTTGAAAAACAGTGGAGCTAAGTCATGATTTTTTGATGCAGGTTTTCTTGAAAAATCCACTTTCCGATCACGCCTCTGGTCAGTGTATGGTTGGCAATATTCAGTTGTCAGTGAGATTTAAAACTGATCGCTGAAAATTGATGACTGATAACTGCCCAACAATCCTCTTGCTTTTCTCTCCCTAAAGTGGTATTTTTTTGTGCGGTTCTTTTCTTGATTTTTCGAGAGATTTTTCCGGTCAAGTTATTTTGTGAGGAGGAAGAACATGTCCGATAATGGCAGAGCCATTTTGATGGTAATTCCTGCGGATGGATTTCGTGAAGAAGAGTATCAAGCCACGCGCAGTGCATTGGAGAAAAGCGGCATACGAGTCGTGATGGCCTCCACAGTGAGAAAAGGCGCCCTCGGCAATCGTGGGATGAAGGTGGATCCGGATTTACTCATTGACGAGGTCAATCCGGAGGATTACGTTGGCGTTGTCTTCATCGGCGGCTACGGCAGCAGCCAATATTGGCACGACTATAAGGCGCACGAGATCATTCGTGCGCATGCGAAATCTGGCAAGCTGATTGCTGCCAATGATCGCGCGCCCGTGGCCCTCGCCATTGCTGGTGTATTAAAAGGCAGGAAAGTGACCGGACACAATTCCATTTTCGAGAAATTGAGCAATGCCGGCGCAGATTACACCGGCAATAAAGTGGAGCGCGACGGCAGTATTGTCACCGGCGAAGGCCCGAACGCCCTCTCGGTTTATACCGCGGAATTGGTGAAAGCCCTCAATTCCAAAATTTGACCGCGCATGGAATCGGATTTTTTGTACAACCCCTACGGCAGATTCTTGCAGGAGAAATTCGGCACGCGGGTACATAAAGTCAGCGTGCATGCCGGATTCACCTGTCCGAACCGTGACGGCACGGTGGCGCGAGGCGGTTGCACCTATTGCAACATCGTCAGTTTTACGCCGGAGAGCGCCCGGCCGAAGTTTTCGGTGCGTGACCAAATCGACTCCGGAATCGCATTCCTCAAAAAGCGCTTTGCAGCGAGAAAATTCATCGTCTATTTTCAACCCTACAGCAACACCCATGCACCGGTTGAGCATCTCGAAACGCTTTATCGTGATGCGCTCCGCCATCCGGAAGTTGTCGGGCTGTCCATTGGCACCCGTCCGGATTGCATTGATGACCGGAAATTGCAAATGCTGGCCGGGCTGGCACAAGAAACTTACATCGGTATCGAATACGGCATCGAGTCGGTCTATGACGAGACGCTGCGACTCATCAATCGCGGCCATGATTTCGCCTGTACTGCAGCCGCGATTCGTCGCACGCATGAATTCGGTCTGCAAGTTACCGGGCATGTCATTCTCGGTTTTCCGAATGAAACCGAAGAGCAGATGCTGGCCTCCGCCACTGTCATCAATGAACTCGGGGTCGAGGTGTTGAAGATTCACAATCTTCACATCGTGCGCCATACTGAATTGGCCAGGCAATATCACGCCCAACCTTTTCATGTTTATTCGTTCGAGGAGTGGAAAAATTTGGTGATAAGATTCCTCGAGCGGCTTTCGCCAAACATCATTATCGAGCGGCTGTATGGTGAAGCGCCCCGCGATTTACTCATCGCGCCAAACTGGAACCTCTCCAGAGCCGAGATTGTTCAGGGCATTGAGCGCGAGATGCGGCGGCGCGGCACTTGTCAAGGGCGGCTTGCTTCCGAACCGGCGCGCGTCCAACAGGTGACAGTCGAGTAACCATTATGCCAACCGGCAGGTCTCGCACTTGACATGCTATCATGCTTTGTTTATTTTGATAGTATAGTAATGCCGGGGGAAACTATCGCGCCCGCGAGGATTTTGTAGGACAGGTTGCCAACCTGACGGCCATGCCGGCTGTTCTACATTTCGCGTGCGGCATGTTTTGAAGGATTCACCGCATCAAGAAATCAGAAAGGTTCAAGCATGTCCAAGACATTACACCGACAACACCAAAGCCGCAACTCCGATGAAACTACCATTGTGAGCGGAGCAGAATCTCGGCAAATCAAAGATGATCATTTGAACTCCTCCATCTCGCAAAGTGATCGTAAAGGCTCAAAATACCAATATGGCGAAAACAAGCGGATCAGAGAGTTGATACGTGAACTCTTGATTGAGCTTGGTGAAGATCCGGAGCGTGAAGGCCTGTTGCGCACTCCCAGACGCGTCGACCGCGCCTTCCATTTTCTCACCGCCGGCTATCACCAAGACATCGAGGAGATTCTCAACGGCGCCATGTTCGAGGAAAAGTATAATGAGATGGTCATCGTGAAAGATATCGATTTCTACAGTCTTTGTGAGCACCATCTTTTGCCATTTTATGGAAAATGTCACGTGGCCTATATCCCTGACGGACGGGTGGTCGGACTTTCCAAGATTCCGCGCACCGTCGATGTTTTCGCACGGCGCTTGCAATTGCAGGAGCGCTTGACGACACAGATTGCCAACGCACTGATGAAAGTCCTGCAACCGGCCGGTGTGGCGGTGGTCACCGAAGCCCGCCATCTGTGCATGATGATGCGCGGCGTGCAAAAGCAAAACACGGTTGTGACCAGCAGTGCGCTGCTGGGAGTCTTTCATGAGGA
Organism: Candidatus Zhuqueibacter pondensis; assembly: GCA_034505955.1. Classification (GTDB taxonomy): domain Bacteria; phylum Zhuqueibacterota; class Zhuqueibacteria; order Zhuqueibacterales; family Zhuqueibacteraceae; genus Zhuqueibacter; species Zhuqueibacter pondensis. The sequence goes on along the minus strand of JAPDQK010000053.1, from coordinate 15,047 downwards.
TCGTGCCTGCCGAGAAGAGTTCATGCAACTAATCGGACACCGGCAGATGGGGTAAATTTTAATGGAGGAAAAAAATGACAGTTCATGAAGCAACGATTGCCAAAATTCATCAGCTCCCCGAACCCCTTGTCCAGGAAGTTGGTGACTTTGTCGAGTTCGTTTTGATCAGACGTGATGTCGCGCGCTGGCAATTGTGGAGACAATTTGCTGAAGCCCTAGAAATTGCCGAGTCGGACTTTCGCGACTACTTATCAAACCTGGAAGACTACGAAAATCGTTTGGCGCGTGGGGAAATCAAATGGTAACGATCAGTCGTGGCGATGTGGTGTTGTGTGATTTGAACCCGACCATCGGCACGGAACAAGCCGGAGTGCGACCTGTGGTTGTTTTACAAATCGATCGTGCCAATTCCGCAAGTCCACATACGATCATAGTGCCGTTCACGACAAAAATTCGCCAAGCGCTGTTGCCTTCGCATGCTTTTGTTCCGGCCGGTGTGGGTGGTTTGAGTCAAGATTCGGTTGTGCTTTGTGAGCAAATTCGTGTCATCGATAAACAGAGGATCATGAAAGTACTTGGCCATTTGGATCAGTCTTATCTTGATGAAATCGCCAAAGCGATTCGTTCGATCTTGGGTGTCTAGCGCACACCTCGAGGCATGGACGGGAAGTGGATTTTTAAAGAAAAACTGAATCAAAAGAACAGAACTTGGCTCAAGCGTTTTTCAAAAATATGGGGGTTGCGTCCACGCCTTTGATGAAAGCCCTGCAACCGGCCGGTGTGGCGGTGGTCACCGAAGCCCGCCATCTGTGCATGATGATGCGCGGCGTGCAAAAGCAAAACACGGTTGTGACCAGCAGTGCGCTGCTGGGAGTTTTTCATGAGGATCGAGCCTGGCGAGAAGAGTTCATGCAACAACCGGACACCGGCAGATGGGATAATCTCCAGAGATTTTTATGAGTAGCGCTTCAGGCTGCTGCATTTTACCTCTCCGGACCGCGCAATGAATCAGCAGGGAAGGATTCTGTGGGACAACTTCAAAATCATGCGCGCGAACAGGTCGTATTGTCTCAAACGGTGATAAATCTTTGGCTCAGAGCAAGGATACACAATGAACGGTTTGATTGGTGACCAAGCTTTGAAGGAATTAATGATCGGCAATCAGCGGTACGTTGCCACCCAACTCACCCATCCTCACCAAACAGCTATGCGCCGTGCCGAGGTTGCCAAAGGCCAGCGTCCTTTTGCCATCATCCTGGGCTGCTCGGATTCCCGGGTGCCTCCGGAAATCATCTTTGATCAGGGACTGGGCGATTTGTTTGTGATCCGAGTCGCGGGAAATATCTTGGACGAAGTGGTTGTCGGCAGCATCGAATATGCTGCAAAGCACCTGGGCGTGCATCTCATCGTGGTGTTGGGCCACAAAAGATGTGGGGCAGTGGAGGCGACCGTAAAAGGAGGTGAAGCGCCCAGTCAGATCAAACGTGTGATTGCGGCGCTCAAGCCGGCAGTCGAAAAAGTGAGAGGCCTCTCCGGTGATCTGGTGGAAAATGTTGTGAAAGCCAACATCGAAATGGTCGTCGATTGTTTGAAGTCGTCACAACCAATCCTGGCAAAATTGGTGGAAGATGGAAAATTGAAGATCGTGGGGGGATATTATGATTTGGATACGGGGACGGTAAATATCATTTCTTGATCTCATTGTCAAAAAAGCTAAGATAGGAGGAAGTACGATGAAACTTACCTTCTGGAGTCATGCCTGTTTCCTGTTGGAAACCGGCACGCACCGATTGGTGATCGATCCGTTTCTCACCGGCAATCCCAAAGCACCGGTGAAACCAGAAGAGGTGAAATGCGATTTCATTCTGATTTCGCACGGCCACGGCGATCATGTCGGTGATGCCGTGGCGATTGCCAAGCGTAACAACGCCACGATTATTTCCAACTACGAAATTGCCACATATTGCGGCAATCAGGGCGCGAAAGCGCATCCCATGCACATCGGCGGCGGCCGCGACTTTCCATTTGGTCGCGTCAAATTGACCATCGCGCATCATGGCTCGGGCTATCAGACCGATACGGGCTTTCTCTATCTCGGCAACCCGGCAGGATTTCTGATCACCACTGGCGGCAAAACCATTTATCATGCCGGCGACACCGGCCTGTTCCTGGACATGCAGCTCATCGGCCAGATGAATTCCATCGACGTCGCCCTGCTTCCGATCGGCGACAATTTTACCATGGGCATCGACGATGCGGTGAAAGCGGTGGAATTCCTGAAGCCGAAAGTCGCGATTCCGATGCATTATAAAACGTTCGATGTGATTGATGTCGACCCGCACGAGTTTGCCCGCAAGGCTGCTGCCACCGGAGCGCGCATCGAAATTGTGGATATTGGAAAGAGCTTTGAGTTTTGATCGCCTCGAATCCTGATTACCGTCCGGAGGCTTTGGCTGGTTCTTGTTGTTGTTTCGGATGTGGCGGGACTTGAAAGACAGGGCTTCCGGACGGTGGTGAAAATCCGGGTTTGATTTCTGCATAGGATTTTTGCGGAGGTGAAACCGATGAACAAGATTTTTCTGATTGGCTTCATGGGCTCCGGCAAAAGCACCATTGGCCGGTTGCTTGCCGCACAACTCGATTGGAAATTCATCGACCTCGATGAGCGAATTGTGGCGCATGAGCAAATGTCGATCGAGCAGATATTTGCGACGCACGGTGAGCCTTATTTTCGCGCGCTGGAATTCCGACTGCTCGAACACCTGTCGGCACATGATAATGTGGTGATTGCTCTCGGCGCCGGAACCCCGACACAAGATGCGGTCTGGCAAATCTTGCGTCATGGCGTGGTCATTTATTTGCGCTGCCACCCTGAAGAGCTTTACCGGCGTTTGAAAGATGATCTGCAACGCCCCATGCTTGGCCACATGCCGCCATATGAGCGCCTGCTTCACATCAAAACCCTGCTCTCGTTGCGCGAGCCGTTCTACCGCCGTGCCGACTTCACTGTGGACAGTTTTGCCGAGCATCCACCGAGTGAAACTGCCGCGATTGTGGCACAACTGATTCGCGAAAGTTTGCTTGACAAATCGGCAACCTTGTAAATTCAGCGGCACAACAACCCATCTGAGACTGCATGCATCGAATAATATGCAACGAATCCTTTTCATTCACGGCCCCAATCTCAATCTGCTGGGCGAACGGGAGCCGGAAATTTATGGCCATTTGACGTTGGATCAGGTGAATCAGCAGATTGCAGCGTTCGCAGCGAAGTGCCAGGCCGAGCCGGTATTTTTCCAATCCAATCATGAAGGCCGAATCATCGATTTTCTGCATGCGCATCGCCACAACGCGGTCGGGCTGGTGATCAATCCCGGCGCACTGGGGCATTACAGTTACGCCTTGCGTGATGCCATCGTTGCCGTGCAGATGCCTGCCGTCGAAGTTCATCTCTCCGACCTGCACCGTCGTGAAGCATTCCGCCAGATTTCGGTGCTTCGTGACATTTGTCTGGCGCAAATTTCCGGACTTGGCGTGGAGAGTTATCTTCGCGGACTGGAAGTGCTGCTCGGTTTCCGGGCGCGGAGAGAATTGCAAAATTTTTTGCAAGCAACAACGAGCGCGGATGAAGCGTATCGTATGTGTGTGAAAATTCTCAAAAGGGATTTTCCCAAATATGATTGGGTTGGCATCTATTTATTGGAAGGCGAGGAATTGGTGGTGCATAATTATCTTGGCGCACCCACGCCACACACGCGAATTCCGGTTGGTCAGGGCATCTGCGGTGCAGCAGTCGCAGCTCAGCAAACCATCATCGTTCCGGATGTCACCGCCGATCCGCGTTATCTCGCATGCAGCCTCGAAACCAAGTCCGAGATAGTTGTACCCATTCAAGGGCACCGCATTTATGGCGAGATCGACATCGACAGCCATACGCCCGAGGCTTTTCATGATTATGATCGCGAGTTGCTGAATGGAATGGCAACCGATTTAGCGGGCTTTTTGGATGATCTCGCTGCTTGAGCCGTTCGGAGAATTGCCATTCTACCCCACCTGCCAACTTAGCTGACTGATGAAAGAATTGTCAGTCGCACTGTCATTTTTACATATCCGAGTAGAAATTTTACAACAAATATTGGAATGGAAACATTTGCTCACCTGTTTGGCACTCCTTTTTAATGTAGATTCATTGAATTTTTCCAGAAATCGACCAGGAAACTTTGGTACGTGCTTTGTAGTAATTTTATTGGCGAGCTGTGACTTTGTGTGCGTGACCAGCCTGATAAATTTCACATTTTCTGGTCGGCCATGAATATCGGAATTAAATTGGACGTGTTTGAATATTAACTTGTTTTGATTGGAAAGGCTATGAGTAGCGAAAGGCACGAAAACGAAGTTGTTGAGTTTAGCATACCGCAGATTCTGCCATTGTTGCCGCTGCGGAATACAGTTATTTTTCCACAACAAATTTTACCTCTTTCCATCGGCCGCGAAAAATCAGTCCGCCTCATTGAGGACGCCATGCGCTCCAACCGGCTGATTCTTGTGGTGGCGCAAAAAGACGGACAGGTTGATGATCCGCAGCCCGATGATCTGTTTCGCTGGGGAACCATTTCGCTCATCATGAAAGTCTTCAAGATGCCGGATGGCACCCACAGCGCGATGGTGCAGGGTGTTGCACGTGCCCGAATTCTTGATTATATCCAGATTGATCCTTATTTGAAGGTGGCGGTTCAGCCCTATCTTGAAGAAAAAGTCGAAGGGATGGGCATCGATGCTTTGGTCGTGAATTTGCGCGGATTGTTCCAACGCGCTGTTGAGCTGGCGCCCTATTTGACGCCCGAGCATGCGATGTTGGTGATGAACACCGACAGTCCGGGCCGCCTCGCAGATGTGATTACATGGAATCTCAATCTGCAGATGCCGGACAAACAGGAAATTCTCGAGATTACCGATGTTCAGCAGCGGCTGGAGAAAGTGACCTTGTTCCTCAACAAGGAATTGCAGATTCTCGAGCTGGGCAGCAAAATTCAAAGTGAGGTGCAGGGTGAGATCTCCAAAAATCAGCGTGAGTATTATCTCCGCGAGCAGATGAAGGCGATCAAACGCGAGCTCGGCGAGGAGGAAGATGAACGCGGCGAGATCAACGAATTGCGCAAGCGTCTGGAAGAGGCGAATCTGCCGGAAGAGCCGCGCAAGGTTGTGGAAAAGGAGCTGGAGCGATTGGCGAAAATTCCACCGGCAGCCGCTGAATACACCGTTTCCCGCACTTACATCGATTGGTTGCTCGAACTGCCGTGGAGCAAGAGCACGGAAGACAATCTCGATGTGAATATTGCGCGCCAGGTTCTCGATGAAGATCACTATAATTTGGAGAAAGTCAAAAAACGCATTCTCGAATATCTGGCGGTGAGGCAATTGAAGGCGGACATGAAAGGACCGATTCTGTGCTTTGTCGGTCCCCCCGGAGTTGGCAAAACTTCACTCGGCCGTTCGATTGCGCGCGCCCTTGGCCGCAAATTCGTGCGCATTTCCCTGGGTGGCGTGCACGATGAGGCCGAAATTCGCGGGCATCGCCGGACTTACATCGGTGCGCTGCCGGGCCGCATCATTCAGGGTCTGAAGAAGGCCGGCTCCAACAATCCGGTCTTCATGCTCGACGAGATCGACAAGGTCGGTGCCGATTTCCGCGGCGATCCTTCCTCGGCGTTGTTGGAAGTGCTCGATCCCGAGCAGAATTTCTCCTTCAGCGATCATTATCTCGAAGTATCGTTCGATCTTTCCAAAGTCATGTTCATCGCCACGGCGAATTTGGAGGATCCGATTCATCCGGCGCTGAAGGATCGCATGGAAGTGATCGAGCTGCCGGGTTACACCGCAGAGGACAAAATTCGCATCGCGGAGAAATTTTTGGTCCCGAAGCAATTGGAAGCACACGGCCTGAAGCCGGAACAGCTCACTTTTGAGAGGGAGGCGATCGAGCACATCATTACTTCCTACACTCGTGAGGCGGGCGTGCGCAATCTCGAGCGCGAGATCGCCAATGTCTGTCGTGGCGTGGCCAAAGAAGTGGTCGAGACGAAGAGCAGCGGTGAGACCAACGGCACCGCTCACGTGATCACGCCGGGCGAGGTGCATAAATACCTTGGTGTGGTCAAATACTTTTCTGACGTCAAGGAGCGTACGCGCCGCACCGGTGTGGCCACCGGGCTGGCGTGGACTGCGGTCGGCGGCGATATTCTCTTCGTCGAAGCCACCAAGATGCGCGGCAAAGGAAATTTGGCGTTGACTGGTTCGCTCGGTGATGTCATGAAGGAGTCCGCGCATGCGGCGCTCTCTTACATTCGCAGCAAGGCGAAACAGTACGATATTGACGAAGATATTTTCGACAAGATCGACATCCATATTCATGTACCTGCTGGCGCCATCCCCAAAGATGGCCCGAGTGCCGGCGTGACCATCTTCACGGCCTTGATGTCGTTGCTTACCGAACGCACGGTGGCGAACGACCTGGCGATGACTGGTGAAATCACGCTGCGGGGGCTGGTCCTGCCGATTGGCGGCGTCAAAGAGAAAGTGCTTGCCGCGAAACGGGCCGGCATCAACAAAGTCATCCTGCCGGAGAAGAATCAAAAGGACCTTGAGGAGATTCCGCAGCACGTGCGCGACTCGATGCAGTTCTTCTTCGTGAAGGAAATGGACGATGTCATCAAGATGGCATTGGGCCGAAAGAGCAAAAAGTCTGCAGCAGAAACAGTGGTCGAGCCGCAGCCTCAACCGGCCCTGGCATGAAGCAGGATTGACTGCCAGTCGGTCAATTTGTGATCTCCAACTTCTCGATAAATAAAACAGGCCGAGACATGGTTCTCGGCCTTTGTTTTATCGGGGTCTGTACCTGGGGTTTCAGGCACTTGTCATATCACCCTGAAAAATTGAGGTAACAACAGGATGTTTGGATGTTGATTGTGACTCTCGAACAAGAAATCAACTTGCATTTGCATCAATCGACGTTCAGAAATCATGGGGACCCTAATTCCAACTTCGTGAATTCCCCCAACTCCCATCCATTCTCCACGACTAACTTTCCGTCATAATTTTCCGCGAAAGAAATGTTCTTCCACTATATCTTTTTGTTCAAATTCATGGGCATTGTCATCTAACTGACACAGGACGCTTATGAACAGGATGAAACAAGTATTACGTTTTGGAAAAGTCGCCGGCGTGACGGCATTGCTTCTGCCATATATCACTGTTGGGACTGCTCAACAAAGGCATTCCGCCGGTGCGCCACCCCAAGAAATGCGTTTGGTGCTGGCTCCGCAGGCGCATTTGCAACTTCCCACCCTGCCGATTTGGGACGACAGCGTCGAGGCGATTGTTGTGGTGATGGTTCCGGATTCGTGTAAAAGCCAGCGGCATCTTTGCCGGATCGAGGCGAGCAATCCCGTCAGTCTGGCTACCGATCCACGGTTCAAGTGGGCACTGCGACACGACACGCTGATGGTGCTCTCCTCCATCTCTTTGCAAATTCGCGCTTCCCGGCAAAGTTTGGCTGCTTCGCCAGGTAAATCGATGACTATGCGCATCCATTATCAAAATTTGGATCATGCAAAGAAACTGGCCGGCACCGCCACGATCGAGCTGTTGCCGGTAGATGCGACAACCTCCGCAAATCCCACACCAAAGAATCAAAATGCAATTTCATCGGCAACCCGCGACAGTACGAACATGGCGCCAATGCCAAAGCCGGCAACCCAATCTGCACGTGTCGATTCCACCAACTCCGCTCGCGGCAGCTCTTTCGGTGTCATTTATCTTGCCCTTGCGGTGTTGTTGATTTTATTTTTCGGCGTCGTGAGCTGGCTCGTCAGTTGGTCACAGCGCCGTAAATTTCAAAAAATCGAGGCAAAAGCCAGGAGCACAGTCTCACCGTTTCCACCTCTGCCACAGAGGCGTTCACCAGCCCGCCGTGCTGTCGACGAGGAAGTTAAAACTGATGCCGAGGCGAAAGAGAGGGAGAACTCACCAACAAATGAAAAAGTCGTGTCGGGCCTGACGCCCTCCATTTCCAGCTCACCTGCCGTTGTGCCTGCCTGCAGGGAAGACGTTCCCTTGACGAGTATTCTCGCGCTGCTCCATGAGTTGAACACGAGTTTGCAACAGGTTATTGCAAGACAAAACGAAACCAATTACCGGCTTGCTCAATTCACAGCAGCAGCCATGCTTGATGTTCCTCAGCCCTCCACGCAGCTCTCTTTGTTTGACATGTTGAATGATGAGCCGGTGGCCAATCATGGCGATCATCCGAAGAACGGTAATGTTACCTCGCAGTTGCGTATCCTGTTTGCCGGTACGGAAGGCAAGAGAACAGACTTCCGGACTGAATCCGTGTCTGCACATGGCGATGAGTAAAGCAGCATCGATGGTCGGTTTTACGAATTCACTTTACAAACTCCCTTCTCCTGCCGTATTTTCGAATGGGGATTCGATCGTCCCCTCGAACCATTCAGCAAAAATAATTCAATCGGATCACAATGGTCACGCAAGAAGTGCCTTGGAGCGTGTTTGAAAAGTCCCAATAGGCCACACCCACAAGGGACGACATGTTTATGGCAACGAGGCCTTTTCACGCTTCTGAAACCTTGTAGGGGTAACATGTCGCTCTCACGGAGCTTTGAATATAGTAGAAAAATGATTTCTATAAACATATTGCCCCCTACGAGCGTAGCCTACGGACAAGTACCCCGAGTAGTTCGGGGTGATTATATTTTCTGGGGCGTCCCGGCTTTTGCCGTGTGCCCCGCTTGGTCCTGTCGGAGTGTGTATTGAGCAGCCGAATAGCCGGCTTGCGATGATAACCAATTCATCGAGGAGGGTCTCCTTGAGTTTTCCGGGAGCTGGGCGATATCGTTGCAGGATCGCCTGAAGATATTCCGGGACTGATTTTTTGCTCATAATATGGCTCCAAAGTACGGTAACACACATTATGAGGCAACGATGTGATTTCCAAGTAACTTCGGTAACAATATTCATGAGTCAATGCGGCGGGCTCTGTTCAAAAAATATAGCTTGACAAATTTGAAAAATCTGTATATATTGCCACTGTTTTCGAACTGGCTGATTCTGTGCTCCCTTGGTGGTTAAATCATTTGTAAAAAGTATGACAGGAGAGACAGATACTGGCCGCATTTAAGAAGGAGGTTTTAGAAGTTATGCCGAGAGGTCGTGTCAAGTGGTTCAATGAGAACAAGGGTTACGGTTTTATTGAGCAACCGGAAGGAGGGGAAGACGTTTTTGTTCATTTCTCCGCAATTGAAATGGAAGGCTTTAAAACGCTTCCAGAGGGAGCCGAAGTTGAGTTTGAATGCGTCAGAGGAGAAAAGGGATTGCAAGCAACCAAGGTCATCAAGCTATAGCACGGCTTTGCAGGAGCAGTGATATGACCCCGCTTGTTGTATTCCCCGACTTTCTTTGATTCCCATCCAAAGAAAGCAGCCGGGGTACAAAAAGCGGGGTTTTCTATCTCTTAAACGTCGAGGTCGAATTGTGTTATTTTCCGAGCGGGACATCAAAAAAATTGCCGAGGTGCTGGGCGTCGAAGCCAAGCCCAGGGGGAATAATTATCGTCTGGTGCTGGAGAACCCCGAAGCCGGACGCCGGCTTTCTGTGGAAATTTATCCGAACATCCCACTTGGCAAAGCCGGTAAAAAGAATGGCAGTCTGATTTCTGTGTACACGCGCACGGCACATTTGCAGCTTCATTTTTGCACCGGTTTTGTCGTCAGCAAAATGTTGGGCGAAGTGACGTTTGTCGCCGAGCATCGCGGCAAAATGTCGGGCCTGATTATCGAGAAGGAAGCTGGTTGCTCGCTCTTTGCCAACGTCGATGCCCAGGTGCTGTCCGGCGATTTTACCAATTTGGGCCCGGAAGTCATGCTCACCGGCGTTGCGCTTTCGCTGACGGAAAGTCTGTTATCGGAGGGCCGGGGAAAAAAAGATAAAAAAGCCAAAAAAACAACAGGCAAAAGCAGAAAGCAAAGGTCATAGTGACACCTCCGGGTTTTCCTTTTTGTTGCCATGCGCGTCATCCAACTCTATGTCGATGAATTTCTCGATTACCTGCGTGCGGAAAAAAACGTTGCCCAGAATACCGTTGAATCTTACGCTTTCGACTTGCGCCGGTACCTGCAATTCCTCGCCGAGCAGGCGGTCAACCTGCCAACGCAAGTCACCAGCAGGCACGTGCGTCAATTCCTGACAGAGCTTGTCCTTGCCGAGTATGCGGCAGCCAGCATCGCCCGCCAGCTCTCCGCGCTGCGCATGTTTCACCGTTATCTCATTGGAGAGCGCTACTGTGAAACGGACCCCACCCTTGCCATCTCATTACCCCGGCGCACACAAAAACTGCCAAATGTCCTCACCATTCAAGAGGTCGAACAACTTCTGGCCCAACCGGATGTCAGCACCGCGCTGGGAATTCGTGACCGTGCGCTGCTCGAGTTCGCGTACGCCACCGGCACGCGGGTTTCGGAAATTATCGGCGTCAAACTCGAGGATTTGTTTCTCGATGAGCGTTTTGTGCGGATTTTCGGCAAAGGCGCCAAAGAGCGATTGGTGCCGATTGGTGACATCGCGGTGAGCTGGATTTTGCGCTATCTTGAAAATGTCCGGCCGGTGTTGACGCGCGGCCGGCGGACACAGAGCGTGCTTTTTCTCAATGCGCGTGGTGGCAGGCTTTCGCGCATGGGATTCTGGAAGATTCTTCGGCGCTATCTCGATCAGGCCAGGTTGGCAAAACACGCCTCACCGCACACGTTACGCCATTCCTTTGCCACCCATTTGCTCGAAGGCGGAGCGGATTTGCGCGCGGTGCAGGAAATGCTCGGTCACGCCAGCCTGACCACCACGCAAATTTACACGCATCTGGACCGGGCTTATTTGAAGGAAGTACACCGGCAATTTCATCCACGCGAGAAAGAGTTTGCCGCACAATCCCCAATCATCACAAAAAAGGATCAACATGCCAAACGCCAAATTCGTCACTGATGCGGGCATCGAAATAAAGAATTTTTACAGTGCCTCGGATCTACCGGGTCATTTTGACGCCAACCAGAAACCCGGCGAGTTTCCATTTTTGCGTGGCATCCATGCCGACATGTACCGCAGCCGACTGTGGACGATGCGGCAGTACAGCGGCTACGCGACCGCGCGCGCGACCAATGCGCGTTTTCGATATCTTCTGTCGCAGGGGCAAACCGGACTCTCGGTGGCCTTCGATCTGCCGACGCAAATGGGTTACGATTCCGACCATCCGCTGGCCGAAGGCGAAGTGGGAAAGGTCGGCGTCGCCATCAGCAGCCTCGAAGACATGGAAGTTCTGTTTGACGGCATTCGCTTGCAGGACATCACCACCTCGATGACCATCAACGCCACGGCGCCGATCCTGCTGGCGATGTACATTGCCATTGCCAAAAAGCAGGGCGCCGATCTGCGCGAAATCAGCGGCACGGTTCAAAACGACATTTTGAAAGAGTATATCGCCCGTGCCACTTATATCTATCCGCCGGCGCCCTCCCTGCGTCTGGTCACGGATCTGTTCGAGTTTTGCCTCCGGCACGTGCCCAAATGGAACTTCATCTCGATCAGCGGTTATCACATCCGTGAGGCCGGCTCCGATGCGGTGCAGGAGGTGGCCTTTACGCTCGCCAACGCCATCGAATATGTGCGCACGGCGGTGCAACGCGGACTGAATGTCGATGCCCTGGGCCAGAGGCTCTCGTTCTTCTTCACCAGCCACAATAATTTTTTTGAAGAAATTGCCAAGTTTCGCGCCGCACGCCGGCTGTGGGCGTTGATAATGAAAGAAAAATTTGGCGCCACCAATCCGCGTGCGATGATGATGCGTTTTCACACGCAGACTGCAGGCAGTACCTTGACGGCTCAGCAACCGGAGAACAATGTCGTGCGGGTCGCACTGCAGGCCCTGGCGGCGATTCTCGGTGGCACACAATCCCTGCACACCAACGCGCGTGATGAAGCCCTGGCGTTGCCGAGCGAAGAATCGGTACGCATTGCCTTGCGCACGCAGCAAATCATCGCTCACGAAACTGGCGTCACCGCCACGGTTGACCCTCTGGCCGGAAGCTATTTTGTCGAATGGCTCACCAATGAAATTGAAACACGCGTGCGCGGCTATCTCGAACGAATTGAAACAATCGGCGGCTCACTGAAGGCCATCGAACTCGGCTTCTTTCAGCAGGAAATTGCCCGGCGCGCCTGGGAATATCAACAGGCCATCGAGCGTGGGGAGAAAATCATTGTCGGCCTCAATGCCTATCAAACCGCGCCGCTCGGAGCCTGGGACGAGGCGCCCATGAAATTGCTGCGGGTGGATCCGGCAGTGCGTGATGAACAACTCGCGCGATTGCGCGAGTTGCGCCGACGCCGCGACAACACGCGTGTCGCCGAATTGCGCCAGCAGCTCGAAAAAGCCGCTGCCGGTAACCAGAACCTGATGCCACATATCATCACCTGCGTCGAAAATCTGGTCACGCTCGGCGAAATTTCCGATACGCTGCGAAAAGTTTTCGGCGTCCATAAACCGGAACAATAGAAGGCAAGTGACAGGTTGCAGGTTGCAAGTATGCAGATCGCCAGGTGCATGGTGACACTTGCAAGATTGCATACTTTTGACCTGCCACTTTCAAACTTGCAATTTGCTGTTTGCTATTTGCCTTTTGCTTTTTACCCCATGTCCCGTCGAACGGAAAAACCTTTTTGGGATCCTGATGCGCTGCAGGCCCAATTTCACACCAAAGTGCTCGGCCGCAGACTGATTGTTTTCAATCGAATCACTTCCACCAATGATTTTCTCAAACGCCTGGCCCGGCGTGGTGCTCAAGAGGGAACGCTGGTGCTGGCGGACGAGCAAACCGCCGGCCGCGGCCGATTGGGCCGTCCGTGGCAATCCCTGCCAGGTCGCGGCCTCTGGTTCTCGATGCTTCTGCGTCCGGAACTGCGCCTGGAAAATATTGGCGCGCTCTCTTTGGCAATCGCGGCCGTGGTGGCAGAAACTCTGTCCGCGATTTGTAGCTGCACATTTGCCGTAAAATGGCCAAATGACATTCTCTGGAACAATTGTAAAATTTGTGGCATTCTCTGTGAAACACAAATTTCCCCGACCAGTAATGTCTCGACTCCTCCGGACCAACTCGACTACGTCGTGGCTGGCATCGGCATCAACGTCAATCACCGGCCCGAGGATTTTGCTCCGGAATGGCAAAAACGCGCCGCCTCGCTGGCGATGATCATTGACCGCCCGATCGATCGCCAAAAAGTGCTCGTGGCGCTGGTACAACATCTCGACAAAGCCTTGTTTGAAAATTTGCCAAATGCACTGCCCGCGCTGTTGTCGCGTTGGCGTGCGCTCTGTCGCGAATTGGGAAATACGGTGACACTACGGCTGGGGCAGACAACGACCTCCGGGGTTTTTGAAGATATCGGAGCAGGCGGGGAACTGATCTTGCGCCTGGCTAACGGACAGCGCCAGGCTTATGCGGCGGGCGAGGTTACGATCGCAAAATAACCTCCAGGCAGTTTTAAAAATTGTAACAGTTCACTATCCCCTCTAAGAGCGTGTTTGAAAAGTCAACTTTTGTTCAGCCCCAGAGGGGCGATATGTTCATAGAAATCATTTTTCTAAATTCAAAGCTCCGTAGGAGCGACCTGTTACCTCTACGGAGTTTCAGAAGCGTGAAAAGGCCGCGTTGCTATAAACATGTCTTCCCCCATGGGCGTAGTCCTACGAGCGCAGCCTATTGGGACTTTTCAAACACGCTCTAATGGTGTCATTCCGCCGGCCTACGGCTCGGAGAGCCTACGGCCGTAGGCTACGCCCGTAGGAGCAGGCTTCCAGAATGACATTTCCAAAGGGGTGGTGAACTGTTACTAAAATTTTGACAACGATCAAGCCTTGTGGTCATTCTTCAAAAGTCCTTTTCGAGTTGAAGACCTCTTTCTGATTGCAGATACTGCACTGGAATGACAGTGCACTGCAGTGAAATTGTGATGAGCAGAAAATTAATCCGTTAAATCGGGAGCAAACCATGCTTCTTGTCGCCGACATTGGCAACACCAACATCACCTTCGGGCTTTTTGAACAGGATCAACTCCGTGCACAATGGCGCCTGAGCAGCGGCGTGGCGCGCACGGATGATGAAATTTGGATCTTGATCAAAATGCTGCTCGAGTCGGAAGGATTCAATCTGAGTTGCTTGAATGGGTTCGCGTTGAGCTCGGTGGTGCCGAATTTGACGCCGGTATTCGAGCGGGTTGGTGCCAATCGCCTGAAAGTGCCGATGGTCAATGTCACCGCCGAGCTCGACACCGGCATCAAGATTCTCTACGAAAATCCACAACAAGTGGGCGCCGATCGTATTTGCAACGCCGTGGCCGGATTTATACGTTACGGCGGGCCGTTGGTGGTGGTGGACTTCGGCACGGCGACGACTTTCGATGTCATCACGGAAAAGGGTGAATACCTTGGAGGCATCATTGCTCCGGGCCCGGAGACCACAGCGGAAATCTTGCATCGGGCTGCTGCCAAGCTGCCCAAAATCGCCCTGCGCTTCCCGCCGGAGTTAATTGGGCGCAATACCGAAACGAGCATGCAATCCGGTTTGATGTTTGGCGGGGTGGAAATGGTGGAAGGCCTCAATCGCCGGTTGAAACAAGAGCTTGGCGCGGCCACAAAGATCATCGCCACCGGTGGCCTTGCTTCCGTACTTGTTGAGTACTTGACAACGGTCGATTCTGTTGAGCCGGCTTTGACTCTGGAAGGACTGCGCTTGATTTTCGAGCGCTGCGCGCCGAGAGGATAATCGTGCCCCGCTCTTCTTCGCGTCCGCGATGGACAAGATAGTTAGTGTTTGTCCGAAAACTCCATCTTTGACGTCATTGCGAGTGGTAGATGGCTGATGTGCCATTCTGTCGGTCAGAAACACACCACCCTGAATGTCATTCCGCAAGGAATCTTCCAGCGTACTGGC
>JAPDQK010000052.1:0-40925 GCA_034505955.1 Candidatus Zhuqueibacter pondensis | reverse complement strand
GCCAGTTTCCTCGCACATGATCGGACGCGCCGCCTATTTTCTCAACGTGCCGATGTGGCAGGGAACAGTGCGGGATGAATTGCGTGACCGCTACGATTTAAAAAAGGGTGTCTTGTCGAGTCAACCCAAAAATCTCGATACGCAAAAACACGGACCGAGAAAGATTCAGCCCCAATAATTCGTAATGCGGCATCTTGCTGCAACCCGACTGGCGCAGCCAAAATTTCCTGAACACAGATCACCGCAGTCTGTGTCCAAAAATCTTCGCGGTCGTACCTGCCCCTGCGGACGTAGCCTGCCGCGGGCCCAGGGATGGTTTTTGTAAAGTAATACTTTAATGATTTCATGGACATCGTTACACTGCTTCTTTTCCTCCTCGGCTTGATCCTGCTCATCGCCGGCGCGGAAGCTCTCGTGCGCGGCTCATCGCGGTTGGCGGCTGCGATCGGCATCTCACCGCTGGTCATTGGTTTGACCGTCGTGGCCTATGGTACCAGTTCCCCCGAATTGGCCGTAAGTGTGCAAGCCGGACTCTCCGGACAGGCGGATATTGCCCTTGGCAACATCATCGGCAGTAACATTTTCAATGTCCTCTTTATTCTTGGCCTCTCGGCGCTGCTTGTGCCTCTGGTGGTGGCGCAGCAGTTGGTGCGCTGGGATGTGCCGTTGATGATTGGCACCTCCCTCCTGTTTCTGATTTTGGCACTTGATGGCAAGATCAGCCGGCTCGATGGTGCACTCCTCTTCGCTGGCAATGTGGCCTATGTCATCTGGGCAATACGCCAGAGCCGTCAAGAGAGTTCACCCATTAAAGCCGAATATGCCAGAGAATATGGAGACGGCAGTAGCAAAGCCAAATGGCAATGGCTCATTCACCTCGCTTTTGCCATCGTTGGTCTCGCCATGTTGGTGCTGGGCTCACGCTGGCTGGTGCACGGCGCGGTGACAATTGCCAGAGTGCTCGGCTTGAGCGAATTGATCATTGGCTTGACCATCATCGCCGCCGGCACTTCGCTGCCTGAAGTTGCCACGTCGATTATTGCCAGCATCCGCGGTGAGCGGGACATTGCGGTCGGAAACGTCGTTGGCAGCAACATCTTCAATATTCTCTCCGTGCTCGGTCTCGCCAGCCTCGTTTCGCCCAATGGCGTGAAAGTGGCGCCGGCAGCATTGAACTTCGACATTCCGGTGATGATCGCAGTGGCGGCAGCCTGCTTGCCGATTTTCTTCACCGGCAGTCTGATTGCGCGATGGGAAGGCGCGCTTTTCTTGGCGTACTATTTTGCCTACACACTGTATCTGATTTTGGATGCCATGCAGCACGATGCACTGCCGGCGTTCAGCAGCCTCATGCTCGAGTTTGTATTGCCGTTGACCGTGATCACGTTGTGCATCGTGGTTTTTCGTGCGTGGCGCCTGCGACGACAAAATATTTTGTAATGAGCATGGACTTGACACTTCAAAATGCGCTGCTTAAATTGTAATAAGCCACCTGGCAGGCATCATTGCCATTTCATCAAAACATCCACCACGGTGGTTTCTGTGTCAATGTTCAGTAAATCCCCGTTGTCATTCAGGAGGCCTGCGGCTGTAAGCCTACGGCCGTGGGCTACGCCCGTAGGGAATCTTTTTTCATCTTGGACGATTGTTTCATATTTTGTAAAAAGATTCCCTACGGGCGTAGCCTCCAGAATGACATTTCTAATATGGGGTTCAGTGAACTTTGACGCTCACGGAATTCTTTGGCCACGCAAGGGCCTGTTGGTGCTTGTCCACGTTTGGTGAAAGGAGTGAGAAAATTTTCTCATGCGATACTTTTTATTGAAATCTCTTGTGATCCTGTTCCTCAGCGCAGGGTTTTTCGTGAGTCCGCTCGAGGCGCAATATTTCGGCCGCAACAAGGTGCAGTATAAGAATTTTACCTTTCACGTCAAAAAGACCGAACACTTCGACATTTATTACCACCTCGAGGAAAAAGAAGCCGTCGAGCACGCGGCGCGAATGGCGGAACGTTGGTATGCGCGCCTTTCACAAGTCCTCAATCATCAGCTCCGCGGCCGGCAACCGCTGATTCTCTACGGCAGCCATCCTGATTTCCGGCAAACCAATACGACACAAGGTGCGCCCGGAGAAGGAACAGGCGGTTTTACCGAAGCCTTCAAGCGCCGCATCGTGTTGCCATTCGCCGGCCCGCTGGCAGAAACCGATCACGTCATCGGACATGAGCTGGTGCATGCGTTTCAATTCGACCTCACCGGCCAGGGTAATCCCGGCCTCGGGTTCCAGGCACCAGCGGCCCTGCGGTTACCCCTGTGGTTCATCGAAGGCATGGCGGAATATCTTGCCATTGGGCCGAACGATGCCAACACCGCCATGTGGATGCGAGAAGCAGCACGCACCAGGAGTCTGCCACAGATCAAAAAATTGGATGACCCCCGCTATTTCCCCTATCGCTATGGCCATGCGTTCTGGGCATTCGTTGCAGGAAGATGGGGCGATGAGGTCGTCGGGCAAATTCTCAAAGCCGCCGCCCAATCCGGAAATCCGCAGCAGGCGATCAAAAGCGTACTCGGCCTCTCGCCCGATTCGCTTTCGCAACTGTGGCATCGCGCAATTTACGCAACATACGAGCCGGTTGCCAATTTGACGCAACTGCCGGAAACGTACAGCCGACCTTTGATTGCCGGCAAAAAAGGCGGCAATGAGATCAACGTCGCACCCGTGCTCAGTCCGGATGGAAGTAAGATCATTTTCTTCTCCTCACGCGACTTGTTTTCCATTGAACTTTTTGTTGCCGATGCCAACACCGGAAAGATTCTCCGGAGAATCACCAAAACCGCCATTGATCCTCATTTTGAAAGTCTGGAGTTTATTTCTTCCTCCGGCGCATGGGAGGCGAGCGGCCAGCGCATCGTTTTTGCCGGAGTGAGCAAGGGGCAACCTGTGCTTTCAATCTACAACATGGCGCGGGATAAAATCGACAAAGAAATTTCTCTCCCCCAATTGGGTCTCGTTCTCAATCCGGCGTGGTCGCCCAGCGGCAACGAAATCGCATTTTCCGCCACGATCAATGGCTTGACCGATCTGTTCATTTATGATCTCGCGGCAGATAGTTTGCGCCGAATCACAAACGATGCGTATGCCGATTTGCAGCCGGCTTGGTCACCGGATGGCCACCGCCTCGCATTTGTGACCGATCGTTTTTCAACCAATCTCTCCAATCTGAAGATCGGATATTATCAACTCGCTTGGTTGGATGTTGCAAATGGCGAGATCAAATCGCTGCCATGTTTTGATGATGCCAAAAACATCAATCCGCAATGGTCTCCGGACGGCGGCAGTCTATACTTTCTATCCGACCGCGGCGGGATCTCCAATATTTATCGTCTCGATCTGGCGACTGCGAGTTTGCATCAAGTGACCAATTTGTTCGCGGGCGTGAGCGGTATTACTTCCTTGAGTCCGGCGCTTTCACATGCGGCTCGTGCCGAGCATCTTGTGTTCAACGTGTATGAAGGAGGCCAATACAGTATTTATTCGACGACTTCACCACAGGTGCTCGCGGGCAAGCCGATCTCGGCGCCTCCGTTCGAGATGAATGCCGCTGCCTTGCCGCCGCTGTTGCGGTCCGACGAGAGACTCCAAACGCTCTTACAAAACCCATTGCTTGGTCTTCCTGCCGACTCCACCTTCGAGGTGAGCAAATATCATCCGCGGCTGTCATTGGATTACGTGGGGCAGCCGTATTTAGTCGCCGGACTCGACCGGTTCGGTGCCTACGTGGGTGGCGGCGTTTCGTTTTTCTGGAGTGACATGCTTGGCGATCACAATCTCGCCGCCCTGTTGCAGGTGGACGGAGGATTCAAGGATCTGGCAGCGTTGGTCGGATACCAAAATACCAAACGGCGCTGGAACTGGGGCGGCGTGGTGCAGCAGATTCCTTATACGACTCGCTACTACGGTTCCGGATTCGCAACGATCAATAATCAAGTTGCATACGTGGAACAGATTCAAACCCTGCGCCAGATCAATCGTGAAATCATGGGCGTGGTCTCGTACCCCTTCAGCCAGGTGCAGCGCGTCGAATTCATGGCGGGATTTCAAAATATCAGTTTCGATGAAGAGATCGAAACGCGCGCAATCTCGACTGTAACCGGCGCGGTTTTAATTGACGAAAAAACGAATCTGCCCACGCCCAAAGCGCTCAATCTCGGCAATTTCACAGCGGCGCTGGTTTATGACAATTCGTTCTTTGGCGCCACCAGCCCCATTCTCGGCCAGCGGTATCGCCTCGAACTGTCGCCACTTGCCGGCTCCGTGCAATTCATGAATGCGCTGGCCGATTATCGCCATTATTTCATGCCGGTGCGGCCGTTTACATTGGCCGCGCGCATCCTGCATTATGGTCGCTATGGCAAAGATGCCGAAGACCCTCGCCTTTCCCCTTTGTTTCTCGGTTATCCCGGACTCGTGCGCGGTTATGAGGTGGATTCATTTAGTCCGGAAGAATGCGAGACCGGCGACTGTCGCGTGTTCAATCAATTGCTCGGCTCCAAGCTGCTCATTGCCAACTTTGAGCTGCGATTTCCTCTGTTTCGTGTGCTCGGCATCGGCCAAAGTTTTTACGGCCCGCTGCCCATTGAACTGGGCGCCTTCTATGATGCCGGTGTGGCCTGGCAGAAAAACGACAAGGCTTGGTTTCTTGACGGCGACCGCGATCCGGTCTCCAGCTTTGGCGGCACCTTGCGCTTCAATTTGTTCGGGTATGCAATTGCCGAGTTGAATTATGTGCACCCGCTGGACCGGCCGAAAAAAGGTTGGCATTGGCAGTTCAATTTCGTTCCCGGATTTTGAGGTTTGCATGATTCCCAACGCGGACCCAATGATTGACCTTTTTTAATCATTGGGTCCCAAATTATATTTGTGTTTCAAAATGTCCTGATGAGTAGTGCACTGTTACCTTAATTTGTTAATGTCATAAAATTTTCGTATCTTCCCTCAACAAACTGTCCAACTTTGAGAGGGAAGCGTATGAAAAAATATCATGTCAAACTTTCCGCGTCAAAACGCCAACAACTGTTGAAATTAGTACGGAAAGGGAAGGCGTCGGCTCGCGTCATCAACCGTGCCCGTATTCTCCTGTTGGCACACGCCGGTAAAACCGATGAAGAAATCGCAGAGATACTGCAAGTCAGCCTGCTGACCGTTCATAACATCCGGCGTCGTTTTCAAACGGAAGGACTCGGCCTGTTATATGATCGACCGCGACCCGGGCAGCCGTGCAAACTGGATGGGAAAGCAGAAGCGCGTTTGACCGCGATCGCCTGTTCAACTCCGCCTGCGGGACATGCGCGCTGGTCCTTGCGGTTGTTGGCCGATGAGCTTGTGCGCCTGGAAGTGGTTGATACGATTTCCCACAAAACCGTCGGCCAAGTTTTAAAAAAAACGACCTCAAACCGTGGCAGAAGCAGCAGTGGTGTCTCGCGCAAATAGATGGCGAATACTTGGCGCGCATGGAGGATATCCTGGATTTATACGAACAACCTTATGATTCCAGGCGTCCTGTCATTTGTTTTGATGAACGCCCCTGTCAATTGTTGGGCGACCTCATCGCGCCACTGCCGATGAAACCTGGAAGTGTTCGCAAAGAGGACTACCACTACAAACGTGAGGGGACTTGTTGTCTCCTGATCGCGTTCGAGCCCTTAACTGGACGTCGCATCATCCAAGTGCGTTCGCACCGCACGAAACGCGATTATGCCCAATTCATGAAAACGCTCGTTGAAAAGCATTACCCCGATGTCGACGGCATCCGACTGGTGCAGGATAATCTCAACACCCATTCTGCGGGAGCGTTCTATGAAACTTTTGATCCCGAAATGGCACATGATCTCAAAAGCAAATTTGAATACCACTACACCCCGAAGAAGGCCAGTTGGCTCAACATGGTGGAGATTGAACTTTCCATTTTGTGCAAACAATGTTTGGATCGTCGTATTTCGAGCATGACCAAACTAGCGAAAGAAGTTAAGGCCTTCGAGCAAAAACGAAACCGCGCACATGCAACCGTGAATTGGCGCTTTACAACAGCTCAGGCACGAACCAAGCTGCAGAGCCGTTATTTGGCAGCCTATAAAAACTAAGGTAACAGTGCAGTAGTTGTAATCGTTTTGCTCAAAATAGTTTTGACATAGTCTTTTTGCTTAAAAGGAAGGATTTCATTTGTAATGGACCACTGACATCAAATTGCGAAGGAGGAAAAAAGGCGACATGAAATGGTCATGGAAAATCGGCGAATACGCCGGCATCGGCGTCTATATTCACGCCACGTTTCTGCTCATCATCGGTTGGGTGGCATTGAGTCACTGGATACAAGGCAACAGCCTGAGCATGATGCTGGCCGGACTTGGATTTATTCTGGCGTTGTTTGGTTGTGTTTTACTCCATGAATTCGGTCACGCGCTGACCGCCAAAAAGTATGGCATTAAAACGCGCGACATTACGCTTTTGCCCATTGGTGGCGTTGCGCGCTTGGAGCGCATGCCGGATGATCCGAAACAAGAACTGTGGGTGGCGCTGGCCGGCCCCGCGGTAAATGTCGTCATCGCCGCCATGTTGTTTGTCTGGTTAAAAATCACTTCCGGGTTGGAACCATTCAACAATCTCAGTGTCACTGGTGGCTCGTTTGCCGAGCGCCTGATGATCGTCAATATTTTTTTGGTGGCTTTCAACATCCTGCCGGCGTTTCCCATGGATGGCGGGCGCGTGCTGCGGGCTCTCCTGGCGATGCGCATGGAATACACGCGGGCAACTCAAATCGCTGCGAGCATTGGCCAAGGCATGGCCTTTTTGTTCGGATTCATCGGGCTATTTACCAACCCGTTTCTGCTTTTCATCGCGCTGTTCGTTTGGATCGGCGCGGCGCAGGAAGCCAGCATGGTGCAGATGAAATCCGCCGTCGGTGGCATACCGGTCAAGCTGGCGATGCTCACGGATTTTCGCACGCTGGCGCCTGATGATACGCTGACGCGCGCCATCGAGTTGATTCTTTCCGGTTCGCAGCAGGATTTTCCAGTTGTGGAAAATGGTCGGGTCGTGGGGGTGTTGACGCGCAATGACATGCTTGTGGCGCTGGCCAAGAAGGGCCAAAATGCCCTGGTTGCCGACGTGATGCAGCGCGAATTTCAAGTTGTGGATTCCGCCGAGATGCTGGAAACCGCCTTTACCCGACTGCAAACATGTGCCTGCCATACCCTGCCCGTGGTAAGTGATCAACAATTGATTGGCTTGGTCACGATGGATAATGTCGGCGAGTTTCTGATGATTCAATCGGCCCTGCGGGGAGGCAAAGGCAGTGGAATGACTTTTATCCCCAATACTTCAGCGCTAAAATCGTGATGTCATCCGCCTGCTGTGCATCGCCAGAAAATTGTCTCACTTCCTCGACGAGACCTCGAATGATGTCTGGCGGAGCAGAACCATTGCAGTGTTTCAGATACGTCGCCAAACGCGCTTCGGTATATTGGTTGTTCTCATGGCTCAGTGCTTCGGTGACGCCGTCGGTGTACAAAATGAGTCCATCGCCAGGTTGAAGCGTAATTCGTTTTGCCCGATAACTCCAATTCTCATGTATACCCAACAAGAGTCCGTCGGTTTTGTTGGTAATTTCGACATGACCGTCATTGCGAAGAAGATACGGAGGATTGTGGCCGCCATTACAATAAGTCACTTCCCCGGTGCGAAAGTTTAATATGCCATAAAACACTGTCACGAACATTTCCTCGACACTTTCCAAACAGAGGATGCGATTCACCTGCTGCAGACATTCCTCCGGCGGCAATCCTTTTAACGCTGTGGATTTGAGTACGGTTTTACTGACGGCCATAAACAATGCCGCCGGAACGCTCTTGCCGGAAACGTCACCAATGACAACCCCCAAACGTGCATCATCGATCAAGAAAAAGTCGTAAAAATCTCCACCGACCTCGCGCGCCGGTATCATTTCTGCATGAATTTCGAATTCTTTGCGCTCAGGGAAGGGCGGGAATATTTTCGGCACCATGGATTTTTGTATATGCCTGGCCAGATCCAGCTCGCGTTGCAGTGCCACCAGTTGGTCATGGTCTTTGACGGCCTGCTTTCGCGCCTTCGACTCCTGAATCGTCTTGTCGAGCGTGGCATCCAAATCATCGAAATCGATGGGTTTGGTGACGAAGTCAAAAGCGCCGTGGTTCAACGCTTTGCGAATATTCGCCATATCGCCATAGGCCGAGATGATTACCGTCCTGAGCAGAGGATAGTGCTCGTTGAGTTTCACCAGTAAAGTCAAACCATCCATCTCAGGCATGTTGATGTCCGTCAGAACAACATCCACCTCACCACCAGCCTGCAACTTTTGCAGCGCCTGCACGCCGTTCTGCGCAAAGCTGAATTGCAGCTCGTTATCACGAACTCGCTTTTTGTAATGATGACTGATCAGCAGCTCCAAATCGGGCTCGTCATCGACAACCAGGATTTTGGTTGGCATAGTTAACTCCGCGTCTGAAATTTTCAATGTTCTATAAATCAAAAGATAAGTATATCTTTGTCTGATATACAACGCTCCCATTGCACACAATTACGCTCAACACTGCGCTCAGTGGGCGCCACAGCAAACAGACAATAAACCCCGTTGCCGCAAAGGCAAATCTCAGCTTTGTCGCCGGAAGAAAGCTGATAAAGAGCAGCCGAGGGCTGTGATCACTTCGTCAGCAATTCCCGCCTTTGGGCAGCTTGATCCGGAAAGTTTGCATCTTTCACCTGTCGCCCATCTTTTTACGTCCTCGGCAACCGCACCACAAACTCCGTAAACTTTCCTTCTTCGGTTTCCACTTTGATCTCACCTTTGTGCTGCTGCACGATGATGTCATAGCTGATCGAAAGTCCCAGTCCCGTGCCTTGCCCGGTTGGTTTCGTGGTAAAGAAAGGATTGAAAATTTTCTCGCGAATGGCAAGCGGAATGCCGTTACCGTTGTCGCGGATGCGAATTTCAATTTTATCATTCAACCTTTTGGTGCTCAAGGAAAGCGTCGGTGAAAAGCCTGCCATTTGCGTTTTGCTGTTTGCTTTTTGCTTTTCAACGGCAGCGTAACACGCATTGTTGATGATGTTCAAAAAGACCCGGCTGATGTCTTGTGGCACGACGCTCAGTTTACCGATCGATTCGTCATACTCTTTTTCGATGCTGATGTTGAACGAGGCGTCATTGGCGCGCAGGCCGTGATACACCAGATTCACCGCTTCGTCCAACAGTTGGTTGATGTCCGCCGGCTCGCGTTGCCCGGAGGAGCTGCGGGCGTGTTGAATCATGCTCTTCACGATGCTGTCCGCACGTTTGCCATGGTGATTGATCTTTTCGGTCAATTGTTTCAAATCCACCAAAAGTGTTTCGATTTTCTCTCTGAGATCTGCAATATTCTTGTCCTGGTTTGCTGCCAATTCCTCCTCCAACTCCTTTACCAATCCCATTGCCAGTGCCGCAAAGTTGTTCACAAAATTCAGCGGGTTCCTGATCTCGTGCGCGATCCCAGCCGTGAGTGCGCCCAGTGAGGCTAATTTCTCCTGCATGACGAGCTGCTGCTGTGTGGCTTTTAAGTGCTCATGGGTTTCCGTCAATCTCTCATAAGCGATTCTGAGCTCTTCAGCCTTTTTCAACTCAAGTTCCTTGCGTTCCGCTTCGGCCCTGGCCCGTTCCTTTTTAATCAGACGTCGCCGTTGAATCCGATCAATCGTATAGATACTGGCGGCCAGGATGAAACCATAAATGCCATAGGCCCACCAGGTGCGATACCATGGTGGCAGAATCTTGAAAGCATACACCGCTTCCTGGCTCACGTGTTGATAGATATTCTTGGCGCGCACACGAAAACGGTAGTCGCCAAATGGCAGGTTGGCGTAGTGATGCCTGGTTTCTTTGCTCCATATAGACCAGTGATTGTCGAGGCCTTCGAGCATGGATTGATATTGATTTTCGGCGGGGTCGTCGTAACTGGTCGAGGCGAATTCAAAACCCAGGGCATTTTGGGCGTAGGAGATTGCAGGGACAACCAGACCAGCCCTGCCATCATTGCCGTAATAAATCACCGAATCCTCGCCGATCGTCACACGCCGAATGAGCGCAGAATACGGTGCCTCATAATCCTTCCGGACATTGGGGTCATAACGTACCAGCCCTTCGGCGCCACCGTACCAAACAACACCGTTCGCCCGAATTGGGGCGGCGTGATCTTCGGGAACTTGCCCGGAGACGTCAGGATAAACGGCCCAGAGCGCTGTTTTGGGAACTCTAAGAAAGGGAGTACGGATTCGCTGGAAGGTTCCGCCTATAGTGGAATCGTCGCGCTGTCGCATTAAAAGATTGATTTCATCACCGGTTTCTTGCTTGGCCACCAACCACACGTTCCCTTGCTTGTCCGAAGCAAGAACATCGACACCAATTCTGCCATCAGCGAACGCCATTCCAAAAGTGGAATCAGGCAGGAACCGCTGCTTCACCTCGTCATAACGGTAGAGGCCCTTGCCCGTCGCAAAAAACAAACGCTTGCCGATGGCATAAACATTGATTTCGCCATCGGGCAAGCCCTGGTGTGCGCCGAAGCGCTCGATCCGTGGCGTTGCCCGCGCGCTTTCGAGGGCAGGCGAAGCCATGCGCAGAGTCCCTTGTGATTTAGTTCCCAGCCATAAAGTACCATGCTCATCCTCCGCGATGCTGCGAACTTCTTCCTCAATGCCTGTCATTTTGCCGGCATTGATCCATTTGCCCTTGTTCCAGCGTAATGACGCCAGGCCAAAGGTCATGCCGACAAAAATTTTGTTGCTGTCTTGTTGAGACCGCCGCAGCACAGTCGCACCTTCGAATCCGAGATTTGTGATTTTGTTTTTTGAAATTCGATATACGCCCTCGTTGGTGGCAACGAGCAGATCATGACCATGCGACAGAAAGGACCAGCACTGCGTGGCAATGCCGGCGAGGGGCTGGAAGGCCGCTGCATGAAATTTGTCAGTCTTCAGATAAAAAACACCCAGGCTGGTTGCCACGTATAATGTGCCTTGATGCCGGATAATCGCAATCACACTACCCCTGAGTCCCGACTCTTCTCCAAAGAGTGAAAGCGGCGCCGGGGTTTCAACGCGTGCAAGACCGTTGAACAGACCCATCCACAACCCACCCTGCTGATCAGCATGCAAAGCAAGCACGAAACTATCCTGCAATCCGCTGGTTTTATCGACTTGTTGCAGCAGATGCCCCTGTCGATCGATGATGACGACACCACCGCGGATGGTTGCCAACACGAACGTACCGTTTGGCAAAGCGAGGCCCTGGTAGAGTTGATTTTGAATCAGAAAGGAATCTACCGCGGTTGGGAAAGGATGAAAAGCAATGCCATCGTACAAGAACAAACCGTGCCCCATGGTGCCGATTAAAATCTGATGATCATTATACGGCAACATGACATAAATTCGTTGCGCAGCAAAACGTTCGCCGCCGGGTACAAGCCGCAGCGAGTCATCCACCATCTGCATCAGCCCGAAGTCTTTTTGATCGACGTAGAGGGTGTCGCGTACGACAAACGAAAGCTGAAATCGCGTCTGCGCCTTCCAAACACGCATATCTCCTGTCGCTTGCTCATCCTCATGAAAATACCCTCCCGTCTTCCCCTTTTGATCCGGCAGTGCGCGAGGAGTATAGCGGAACAGCGTATTGTAAGTCGTGAAGTATATCCCCTGGTTTGTCACTCGGGTATTCCAGACATCGGCAAACTTGCGGTTTTCCGGCGGCACAAGCGCCAGCAGGGAAACAAAGCGCGTGTGGCCAGTTCCGTCCGAGCGGGAGGGTGCGAGATAACCGAACGCTCCGACTTCTCCGACATAAATTCGTCCGTCCAGGCCGAGGGCCAGCGAGCGCACAACCGTCCGATTCGGGGTGGCGATCCGCCGCCAGGACAAGCCATCATATTCCAGCACACCTTCCGCATTACCAAAATACATGACTCCGCGTTGATCCTGCACGATCGCCCAGTTCGAGGGAGCGGCGCCGTATTCTTTGGGAGCGAAGTTGCGAATAAAAGGCCGGCCGATCTCGTTGATTCGCGCGTCATCGTCCGGGAAGCTCTCAACCGCGGCTGGCACAAGGCCTTGAGCAGCTCGTGTTTGCGGCTGCGCCGCAAACAAAAGAAAAAACAGGATGAAGATGGTGTTCTTCATTGATGTCAGACTTTTTGAGTCAAAGTTTTTACCTGACTTGGTGGTGCATAAAAATTATGTGCATGGCATTGAACCAGAGAAAATAACCGTCTCTTGTTTAGGCATGCAAAATCAGGGTATGATAATTGTCGGTGGCGAGTTGCCTTCCACATACGTTGAATCCGCCGTGCGAAAAATTGCGTATTTATAAATGCCGCTTGCTCCTTTCACCTTCAAAACCAACGTATCAGTTTTTTTCAGTGTATAGGTGTATTCTCCAAAAAGCGTTGAGTCCATAAATTGGAAGTACAAGTCCGAATCTGAAGCTGACCAGATGACGTCATCGCCTTTTTTCGCAGTTATTTTGTCGATTTTCCACTTCTTGCCGGCTTTTTTGATCACGGCTTTGTGTTTGCTGGCCACGCCTTGGGGGGCGCCGGTGAATAGCTCCTCAGGAGCAACCAGGTAGAAAATTACTGAAATCATCAAAGCAATCGAAGCCACCACAAAAAAACGTTTGCGCTCCATCTTAGCCTCCTTGTAAGTTATACTGGGTGAGGGTAGTTTTTCGACGCTACCAAACTCGTCTGTCATTCTGGAAGACTGCGGCTGTAGGCCTGCGGCCGTGAGCCTGCGGCCGTGGGCTACGCCCCGCAGGGAATCTTTTTAGCATCAAGTAAAACTTTAGAAATTGACGCTTTACGGCATGCGAAAAAAGATTCCCTACGGGCGTAGCCTCCTGAAAGACATCGCAGTGAAATTTTCACCCCGAACGAGTATAAGAACTCTGGATTTGCAACAAGAGTCATTAAAGGTAGAATCACAATTTCATTCTAAACAAAGGGAGGCCCCACCCATCGGAAAAGCTTGGACGAGGATGCTTGGCGAGCAAGAAATTCCGCAAATGATAAATATTCAATACTATCTCTCTCCTCCGCTTCGAAGCAAGAATGATATGAAAAAATAAACAAATTTGAGGTAAAAGTCAAGCAGGACTTTTTAACAGGGGGAATTTGAGCGAGTTAAACCAACTTGAATGCAAGCTCGCAGGCGCGCAATTTCAGCCCATACGTTTCAAAACAATCAACGACAAGTCATCATGCGCTCTGGCTTCGCCGACAAATTGATCGACCGTGGCCACGAGGCGCTCGCCGAGCTGCCGGGCCGAGAGTCCGGCTACCGATGGAAGAAACGTCAAGAGTCTTTGTTCGCCCCAAAAATTGCCGGCGTCATCGACGGCATCCGTCAAACCATCGGAATAAATCAGAAGTGTGTCACCAGGCCGAAGTTCAATCTGCTGCTCCGTGAACCTCGCCTCGGACATCATGCCGATGGCAACGGCACCGTGTGAGGTCTCTTGAATTGTGCCGTCTCTGAGAACAAGCGGCGGCATGTGCCCAGCATTGAGCAAACGAATCATTCCCGAGTCAGATTGTAATTCCAGATACACCATTGAAGCAAAACTGTCAGAAAGACCATCGCGCCGGAGAATCGCATTCAGCTTCGTGCCCAGTTCGGCCAGCGAAGTGAAATCCGCGGCGAGCGCGCGCAACGTGGCCTGGAGCTTCACCATCAAGAGCGCGGCTTTGAGTCCCTTGCCCGCAACGTCACCCAGCGCCACGCCAAAGCAATTTTTATCGATCTCCAGGAAATCCACGAAATCTCCGCCGACTTCGTTCGCCGGTCTGGTCATGAGCCAAAGCTCCCAGCCGGGCACTTTGGGATTCCGCTCCGGCATCAGAGCGCGCTGGACGGAACGGCCCGCCTCCAGCTCGCTCTGCGCCGTGAGCTTGTCCTTCAACTCGAGCATGAGAACGAACAGCAGAACCACAAAACCAATTTTGCTGGTGTCATTTTCAAAACGAAAGTTCTTTCCATAATAACTGCATGTGCCAGACTGAATCATCAACCAACAACTGATCACCAGCAGAATGCGCCGCACCGGCGTAAGCTTGAAGAAGAGGCTTTTCAACAGCCACCAGCCCATCCAGAAGCCGCGCTTGAGCCGGCCCATGTTCTTCAAGCGTGCCTTCCGCTCCTTGTCGAGGTAAAATTCCTTCAGCTCGTTGTAATCACGTCGGAGGGTGCGCCGGAAATCGCTGTGGCGGACATCTTTGATCAGCGTTTCGGTCAGCTTGGGCTCGCGGGCGTTTCTGGAATTTGTTTCAGCCATATGATTCTTTCAGGTCCTGCAGAAGTTTTGCGACTGCAAGAATCGCGGCGAAAACGCCGCCATCTGCATGCGACAACATCCAGCGGCATGATTTTTTCTCATCATTTTTTGGCCGGAGGCTTGTCGGCGGTGAGTTTGACACTGCTGCCAATCTGATGAACTATCCTTCCGTCCGCAATTTGGGCGAGAAGAAATAGCGCTTGATCATCACCAGCCATAACGCCACACCGCCAACAAAGAGCACCAGAAACAGAATCAACACGTCCCATTGTGTCTGCACCAAGAAGTTGTTCGCGCTGAAATAATTCGCCAAATAGGCATCGCGCAGGATGTCACGCATGATCACCATGAAAATGATCACAACCGCAGTCAGGCCGGAGACGAGATAGAAGCCTTTGCGCGGGTCATCTTTGCGCAGCGTCTCCGACATGAGAAAAATCGCAGCCAACGCGCCAACGATGCCGATCAGCAGGGCAATCGTCGCGAGCAAATTCTTTCCCATGAACAGCATCATTTTCTCGCCCGGCAGGCTGATCAGGAACCACAGGCCGATGACGATTTGCAACATGGTGGCGTACATAAACCAGCGGCCGCCCAATTTGATCAGGAAACGCGCATACGCGGTGTCTTGTTTCCAGCGTAACAATCCGGCCGAGGCGACGAACAGGCCGCCCACAGCAATCGAGGCGACGAAGAAATGCAGAAAACGCGGAATCAGTGTTGGTTCACTCCAATTCAAATTCCAGCCGCTGGGATCGGCATGATACTTTGCCGCCCATTTTTCGGGAGTGAGCATCAGGGTCATGTTGTTGCTATAAAAAAAGCCGATTACGAAAACGAGTATCAAGCTGAACAATATGACCCATCCAGCCGTGTTCGTGGCGGTGCCTTTTTTGAATGCGACCAGATAGAAGCCATAATAGGCCAGCGTGAGAAAAATCAAAACCAAAAACCACGGCCAGCCAATGAGGATTGAGGAGCTGTAGAAGAATTGGCCGTATAAAACCTGCAGAAAAAGCAGGGGTGCAACGCCGAGCGTTATCGTCGCCGCAAGCAGGGATGGAATTTTCCTGCTGAGATCTTCAAACAAGCGGCGATGGTTTTCATCTTTTCGGGATTGGAGCTTGGCGATCGCCGCCAGGAACCCACCGCCCAGCATGAAATTCATCACCAGAATATGGAGAAGGAAGGTGACGAGCAACAGCAATTTGAACAACCAAAACGGCGCCGGCAGCGGGATCGGATCAGCCGTGGGGATGATTTGCATGTCCATTTTGCACTCCTTTATTTCGATTTATTCGTGCAGCCATTTGGCCAATGCCACGCGTTCGCCCTCCGTCAGCTTGAGATTGGGCATGCGCGGGTTCAACAGGGTCAAGTCTTCCAGCATGGTGACGATGGTTTCCTGATCCATCTGCTGTAACTGCGTGAACACGAGATCTTTGGGATCGGCGCGATGGCACATCGCACAGTTCTTTTGAAAGATCACGGCACCGCTCATCGTCACTTCCGGCGCTTTGGTGACCGGATGAAGGGTGGCCAGATACGCGGCCAATGCGGATTTCTCCGCCTCGGTTCCGGCGAACGGCGGCATGACGCCGTTGTGCATGACATCCAGACTGCCGAGCATTTGCTGGATGGTATTCTCATCCCAATTTCTTTGCTGCAAATATTGCTTGACGCCGCGATAAGCCGCGACCGTATGGCAGCTTTGGCATTGCACGCGAAAGATTTCTTTTCCCGCAACGATTTGATTCTGCTCGGTAATCTCGCGTTGTTGCACCCATTTGGCGGTCTTCAGCACACCGTTCTGATTGATTTGCTCGAGGTTGAATCCGCCATCGCCATTCATTGGCGTCCGGTATAACGAGTTGGCGTACATGTAATTGGCGATGATGTATGGCTTGCGGATGGACTCGCGGATAAATTCGAAAGACCACATGGTGGTGAACGCGGCGGCGAGCACCACCAGGCTGAAAACAAAGTGTACTTTCCGCGGCTGGAGCAACGTGAGCAGGGACAAAACGAAGGTTGCGATGGAGAAGATCACAATGAGATTGGCATAGCGTGTGGCCGTGGGCATCAGGCCCTTGGCGCTGGCCCAGACTTGCGGCGAAATGTTGCCGACATACCAGTAAACGAAGAAGGGCAACACGATGAACGCGGGCACGATCCACCACGCGCTCCATTTGACGATCTTGCCTTTCAGCTCGGCATTTTTCTGCAGGCTGGCGGTGACCAGCGCATAGATGCCGGCCAGCGCCAATGAAAACGCAAAGCGCGAAAACAGCGAGGGGAAATACGTGGGATTGAAGAAGCCAACCCAGAATTCGTGGTTCTCGATCCATTTGCCCGACGTGAGCATGAAGGTGATGATGCCGTTGATGATCACCATGCTGGCGAACGCGGCGATGAAATAAACCCAACCGAGCCAGAGATGCGTGCGGCGGTCGAGCTTGTTCCAGCCGTAGAGATACAAAAGCGCGGCGGTGATCTCCACAAAAAAGAAAACCCATTCGATGGCCCAGCCCCAAACGTAGGAGTGAATGAGTGTGCTCGTCGCCGATGGGTGAATCAGGCCGATGGTGAACCAAATGCCGACGCCGCTGATCGCACCGAACACGACGGTGAGCAGCACAAAAAATTTGGTATGAATTTTCAGCCAATCCAACAGCGCCTTATCATTTTCGCGGTAGGCTTTCCTCTCAGTGAGCACTAAGAACAGGCCGCCGCCTACTGCGAAATGAGAAACGAAGACGTGCAAAATGGAGACGATCGCGATGAGCAGACCGGCTCCGAATGCCACGTCCCAGACTGGATAATTCATCTTGGCCTCCTTGATTTTAGGTTCGGTCAAATGATGCGCGCTGCATGATCACATTTGACTTGAAAAGCCGATATCAGATTTTATCAAACTTATGGCGTAGAAAACCCTTCCGTGTGCGACCTGCCGATGCGTGATCGAGCGTCGAGAGTATTTCACCCATGGCGCGCAGTTGTTGTAATCCGCGCGGCTCGTCATGCCATACCGGCGCCTCGGCAAGAATTCTGTTGCCGAATTCCTCCCGAATGCGCTGGAGGTAGCGTGCCTGCGTTGCTTGCAAGCCATTGCTGATTGGGGCGTTTGTACTGACACTGCGATTGACCACCACGCCTTCGACGTGAAATTTGAAACGCTGCAGGTTGGCAATTGCACGATGAGTTTCCTCGATCGGCAATTTTTCCGGGTTGAGCACAAAAATCAGGTGCGTGGTCGGTGCGTGCAGAATACGCTTGACGCGGTCGAATTTATCTTTCATTTCCGCGAGCTGCTGCAAAAGCGGGTCTTTGAAACGACCCGTGAGAACCTCCTTCAAGCGTACCACCTCCCGCCGTGTCCGGACAATGATCCCCATCCAACGCTGAATCAGGCTGCTCATCGCCAGCAATCGCAAGGTTTCTCCTGCGGGCGCCGTATCAAATACCAGGCAGTCAAAATCTTCGCGCAGGAGATGAGCGGAAAATTCGTCGAATACTGCCGCCTCCTGCGCACCGGGGGACAAGGTCATGGCCTCGAGATAGGTCTTGACGTCAAAATCGAAATCCATGTTCAGCGCCTCGATTCTGGCGCGGAGCTCTTTTTTGTAACGTTCCATGGCGACCGCGGCATTGATCTCAATTGCGAAAAGATTCTCCTCCACCCTCGTTTCTTCTGCGCCGATTTCCCTCTCGAAAATATCGGACAGGGATGGGCTGGTGTCGGTGGATACCAACAGCGTGCGGGCGGTGGTGGCACGATGCGCCGCGTAAGCGGCTGAAATCGTGGTTTTGCCGACGCCACCCTTGCCACCGAAGAGATAACGCATGTCAGAGTTCTCTCATGAATTCTTCCCAGGCTTCCCAGAAACGGTTTCGCTCGCGACTCATGCGCTGACGCCACTTGGGAATGTCCTGCAAAATAAACGGGAGCAGTCTCATCGTCAAGTAAGTCGGCGTCGGCATGCCAATCATATCACCAAAACAGATGATGAAGAAAAAGTCTTCCTTGCGTGCCAGGTCTTTGCGGGCATGCTGATAAAATTGATCAGCCAAGCTGGCGTGAAGAAACAGTTGTGTATTCTCCCACAAGCGTTTCAGGAATGGAAAAATTTGGTCTTTTCGCAATAACATGATGACTGCCGTACTTCATCGTCACAGGCTTATCAGTGACTTCCATGGAAAGTCAAGCCGCCGCATCTTCTCCTGCTCCATCAAGAAACCAGTTTACGCTGAAATCATCGGTTTGATCAAAAGAGGCAACACTGGGCTCGAGATCGAGCAACGGGGTGCCGTCGGGAATTTCCACTTGTGAAACCGATCGGATTAAAGACAATTTCATCAAAATTGTTCGTCATACTTTGTCCACAATTCGTCGCCCAACTTCCAAGCCCTCTCCACCACCTTTTCTCCCCATTGCCTGCTGTAATCGGTCAAAAACTTTCTGGCCATTTCGGATTTCTTTTTGAACATTTTCATGGCCTCTTCTTCCACGTTGCGCTGATTGGCAAACAATTGGGTTTGCAGCGGTTTCCAAACCGCGGCAACATCTTTTCGCATGTCACCCCAGCGCTGCGCTGCCAACGTGCCCAGTCGATTGAATGCCCACCACGCGGAGTCACGCGAAAATCCTGTCACGCGTCCGCACGTTTTGTAGGACTTTGGCACATCCGTGATGCCGCAATAAAGCGGCACATAAATGGAGGTGGCGACATTATCCAACGCCAGCCATACCACCCCGCCGATTTCGTTCGGCAGCCAATCCCGCGATTGGGTAATGGTGGCATACATGGTGTACCATCGCGCAATGGTTCGTTCGCCGCGCCAGCCCCAGCCTCCATTGATCTTAAAAAGTGGATTCATATCATAAGGCATGAACGGATTGGCCAGTGGCGAAATCTCGGATTTGCCTTCTTTATTGATCCAAGTGATGTCTTTCACAAAATTGTAGTCTGTGCCTTCGTAGTAGTCTTGAAAGATGCGCACCAGTTTTTCCAAAGTTACCAAGGTATCCGGTTTCACCGAAAACGGAAAATTCTCGGCGTTGGGATGCAACTTCAAGGACGGCGCGACCAAATCCAGCACCCGCCATTCCCGGCGGCGCGCGGCGAAAGTCGTGCGGCCCTCGGGATCATAAGCATAGCAAAATTCAAATGGGCCGTTTTTCGGATTCCACCAGCCGCTGTCCTGTGCCACTGTAAAAACATTTTCGGAAGCCATAAAATAATCCGGATTGGCCAAATCTATTTGCCGGATGCGGCTGGCATTGGCGCAGACGGATACGTGATCATCGGGTATGCGCTGCGCCGCCCAGATGGAGCCGAGATTCCCTTTCCCCGGTCCGACGATCTCGAGACTCCAGACTTCTTTGGGATCGGCTATGGTCAGGCATTCCCCCGCATCGATCCAGCCATATTTTTTGGTCAATTCTCCGGCCAGCTTGATCGCCTCGCGCGCGGTGATACAGCGTTCCACCATCAACTGCACCAGTTGCTCGCAATCAATCAGGCCCTTGTCCGATTGCAAAGATTCGCGTCCGCCGAATGTCGTTTCGCCAATGGCTAACTGCTGATCATTCATGCATGGGTAAGCCGTATTGATAAAACCGTGCGTGTATTCCACCTGCGGAATCTCGCCGATGGGATCGTATTTGTAGACGGGCATGGCTTGCGTGTCATCGTTGGCACGCTTGCGCATGGTTTCCATCTCTCCCGGTTTGTGTTTTTGCGCCGGTGCGATATCCAGCGCCGAAGTGGTACGATGACTGTCACATGTGTGGGAGGTGATCACCGAGCCATCTGCCGAGGCTCTCTTGCCGACGGTAATGGTCGTGCAACCATCCGGCCGGCCACCGACCCAGTCCGCTTTGTTGCTGAGCGATTGCGCCTGACCGGATATACTCTGCAGGCACAGAAAGATCAAAAAAAGAATAAAAAATGGGAACGGCTTGAATGTTATGCAGGCACCCGGGGATTTTTTTCTCATGGGGATTTCTCCTTATCGCAGAGACTTTGGGTATGGAAAAAAACAATGAAATTAATACTCGATTTTGTCTTTACTGTGCTGCCATTCACTGAATGCCACCAAAGCGTCCGGCCTCATGATCTGTATCATCGGGAGTTGACGTTCCGAGCTTTTCGCCAGTTCATTGGCAATGAATTCATCTGCAAATCCAATCTCGGCGGCATGGCTTTTTGAGAGTGCGTAATAAACTCTGTCGATCCTCGCCCAATATATGGCAGCAAGGCACATTGGACACGGTTCACAACTGGCGTATAATTCACAACCATTCAAGTGGAAAACGCCCAGGTGTTGGCAGGCTTCCCGAATTGCCACGATTTCAGCATGAGCGGTGGGATCATTGGTGGAGGTGACTTGATTACCGCCTCTGCCGACAATTTCATTTTCTTTGACGATCACGGCGCCGAAGGGACCGCCTCTGCCGCTGCGAACGGATTCGATCGACAACCTGATCGCTTCACTCAGGAATTCCTCTCTCATTTTGATTGCCGAGTTCAACTTGCTGATCGTCTCAAATTTGCGTTCAAGGCATCCGTCCTTCCAATTTACATTACTGCAATTCGTCATCCTGAGTTTGCAAGAATCAGGCCGATGGCTGACTCGGAAACTTTATGAATTATCAGGTACTTATGACAGGCGCGGAGATGATATTGGTAGATTCGTTCTTAAAATATGGAAAACTTCGTGGAATTTTTTCAAATTCGCAAAAATAGGATGTAATCTTTTCAGGTTTGAGAAGAATTTATCTGCGGTGACATCTTTTGACTTTCCTTATTTTTAATAAAAACAAGCAGGTTGTTGGTACACAACTTTGGTGTACTCATTGCTATCTTGCATAATCAAATACAGGAATTTTAGACAACAGCTTTCAGGTGTGCTATCAGTCAACCAACGAAGCATTATAAATCAGCGATGTCGATAAAACCCTGGGAGAGTGTACATGAAGCGATTGTTGATCCTCGGCGCCGGAACAGCAGGCACGATTATGGCAAACAAGCTGGCAGCGGCGCTGGATACAAATGAGTGGCAGATAACGATTGTTGACAAGGATGAAAGGCATTATTACCAGCCGGGATTTCTTTTTATTCCATTTGGGATTTACACGCGGGAAGATGTGATCAAACCCAGGCGTGATTATTTGCCGCCGAAAGTGGATTTGATCATGTCGACGATTGAGTTGATTGAGCCGGAGAAGAACCGCGTGAAATTGGAAAACGGCAAGGTGCTGTCGTATGATCTTCTCATCATTGCCACCGGCGCGCATATCACTCCAGATGAAACCGAGGGATTGCACAATGGCGCCTGGTACAAGAATATTTTTGATTTCTACACTATTGAGGGTGCAGTGGCGCTGGCCAATTTTCTGAAATATTGGGAGGGCGGCCGCATGGTGATCAATATCGTCGAGATGCCCATCAAATGTCCAGTTGCGCCGCTGGAGTTTGCTTTTCTCGCGGATTGGTGGTTCACCGAGCAAGGCCTCCGCGATAAAACCGATATCACGTTCGTCACCCCTTTGCCCGGCGCTTTCACTAAACCCAAGGCTTCGCAACTGCTCGGGAATTTTTTGGAGAAGAAGGGCATCAATCTGGTGCCGGAATTTGCCGTCGCGCGCGTCGATGGTGACGCCACCAAAATCATCTCCTATGATGAGCGGGAAGTCGAATATGATTTGCTTGTCATCGTGCCAACGAACATGGGGGACGAGGTGATTGCGCGCTCCGGCATGGGAGATGACCTCAACTTTGTGCCAACGGATCCGAAAACCTTGCGTGCCAAGGAATACGAAAATATTTTTGTGCTTGGTGATGCCACCAACCTGCCCTCCTCGAAAGCCGGCTCGGTCGCCCATTTCCAATCCGAAGTTTTGTTTGAAAATATTCTGCGTGCCATTGATCGCCGCCCGTTGCTGCCTCACTTCGATGGCCATGCCAATTGCTTTATCGAATCCGGTTTTGGCAAAGGCATCCTGATTGATTTCAATTATGACATTGAACCGCTGCCGGGCAAATTCCCATTGCCCGGGGTCGGCCCCTTCTCACTGCTGGAAGAAACCAAGATGAACCATTGGGGCAAAATGATGTTTCGGTGGGTATATTGGAATTTGCTGTTGAAAGGCGCAGAATTACCGATTGAAGCGCAGATGAACATGGCTGGCAAGAGGCAATAACTATGAACAATGCAGAACTCGAAAAACGTTTGAACAACATCGATCGCAAACTCGACCTGCTGACCGACTGGATGGTGCAACACGAGCGCCGACAACGCGAATGGCAGGAGCTCAAGGAGGATCTGAACCGGATCGGCGCGGACATCTTTCAAGCGGCCGTTACGGAACTGAACGAAGTGTCACAACACTTTGATACCAAGGATTTGCTTTATTTGCTCAAAAAGATGCTGCGCAACACCCGCAATCTGATCAAACTGATGGATCAGGTGGAAAGCGCAGCAGACTTTTTTACGGATGCGGCACCCATTGGCAAACAGGCCTTTCTCGATCTGCTCGACACATTGAATGCATTGGAACAGAAGGGCTACTTTGCCTTCCTCAAGGAACTGTTCAGAATCTTCGACACGATCGTCACCAGTTTTTCGGTGGCAGAAGTCAAAGCGTTGGGCGACAATATCACCACGATTCTGGTGACAGTGAAGAATCTCACACAACCCGACATGCTGGCGGCGGTCAACAATGCGTTGGCGGTGTACAGAAACCTCGACATCAAAGTCGATGAAAAAATTTCATATTGGGATCTTTTGAAATCGGCGCGAACTCCGGAAATGAAGCGTGGGATTGCCTTCGGGTTTCAGTTTTTGAAAAATTTGTCAAACCCCGAATTGTTGCACCATGCTAGGAAGTAACGACGTTCCGGATTCTTTTTGCATGTGATCAAATCTCGGCAAAATTTTGCACCTGGCGCCCGGAGCGTGATTTCACACAAAAACTCATTCACTGAACTTTTGATGAATTAAGGAGAAAAGATATGGCTTTTGATTTGAAGCAAGTCAAACTGGATGCGGATGGCTTTTTGGCTGATCCGAATGCCTGGACCGAAGAGCTGGCCAAAGCCTTTGCAATTGAAGAGGGAATTCCCAACTTGACCGAGCGACATTGGCAGGTGATTAATTTCATGCGTCAAGAATACAAACAAAAGGCTGAGGTCCCGACGATTCGACGGTTAAAAAACGCCGGCGGAATTCCCACGAAAGAGCTGTATGAATTGTTTCCAAACGGGCCGGCCAAGAAAGCAGCGCGCATTGCCGGCTTGCCCAAACCCCAGGGATGTGTGTGATCAACTCTAAACATTTTCACCACTGATTATTTCAAGGAGCAGAGCTTTATGCAAAAAAACGGCAAAATTGAAAAAGTCTCCATCATCGTCTCCCGGGGTTCGTTGGATGGAGTCTATCCCGGCTTGATTATGGCCAACGGTGCCCGCATGGAAGGTATCGAAGCGACTCTCTTTTTCACCTTTTTCGGTCTGGAAGCGATCATGAAGAAAAGAATGAAGAAACTCAAAGTTGCAACCGTCGGGAACCCCGGCATGCACATGCCTTCACTCCTCGGCATCCTGCCGGGCATGTCGGCTTTCGCCACGATGATGATGAAAAGGGAGATGGAAAAGCTGGATATCCCGCCGGTGGATGAATTCATCGAAATGATTCACGATGCCGGAGCAAAATTGTATGCCTGCAAAGCCTCGGTGGACATGTTTCACCTCAAGAAGGAGGACTTTTGCGAGCAAGTCGAAGACATCATCAACGTCGGCACTTTTTATGAGTTGTCGGCCGGCGCACAGATCATTTTTACATGATTTTTTACAAAGGTGTGATCTATGAGTACGCCCAAAGCCCTGATCATCCTTTTCGCCTTGATTTCGTTCTTATCGAGCATCTGTCTTGTCCAGGCGCAAGTCGTCCGGCCCGAATGGATGCAAGATTCGATGGCAAAGCTCGAGAAGGAATTGGTAGAAAAGTATGGCGAAGCAGCCTACGGCCACAGGCGAGCGCGATTGCAGCAGGGCATGCAACAAGTCGCAAATTTTTGGTGTCCGGAAGACGGCGATGCGGCTGAATTCGAGTTGTTTGTACACGAAAACTTTGCTGGCGACCAGGCCACGCGCGATGCCATGTTCAACCGCCTGGAACGGGTATTCGAGCAAATCGATGGGCACATGAACGAGATTACCCTGGCGTTGCGCTGGCAGGTTGATCTCGATCTCGGCCCACTTCTTCCCTTTGATGAAATCCTCGCTGGGTATGATCCCTCGTCGCATGTGAATGAAGATTTCTTCAAAAACAAACTGGCTTTTGTTGTTCTGCTCAATTTTCCGCTGACCACCCTTGAGCAGCGCTTGACCGAAGGTGAAAGCTGGACACGCCGGCAATGGGCGGAAGTGCGGCTGGCGCAGCTCTTTGATAAACGCATTCCGGCGGAGGTCAAGCAGGCTGTTGCTGAAGCCGGTGCTGCCGCCGAGCAGTATATCGCAGAGTACAATATCTGGATGCACCATCTTCTCGATGACAAGGGACAACGCCTCTTTCCCGCCGGCATGAGATTGCTCTCGCATTGGAATCTGCGCGATGAAATCAAAGCGCAATACAGCAATGGCAGGGATGGACTTCCCCGGCAGCGCATGATTCAAAAAGTGATGGAGGCCATTGTAACCCAAACGATTCCGCAAATGGTGGTCAACAGTCCGCATGTGGATTGGAATCCCTACACTAATGAAGTGAAACCCGCTGCGGTCAAAGATTTTGACTCTCCCCCTCCTGTTGATATGCACGTCACCAACGCGCCGGAGCCGGACACGCGTTATGCCACTTTGCTCAACACTTACCGCGCAGCGAAAAAGGCTGATTCCTACTCGCCAACTGCGCCGACTCTGATTGCCAGACGTTTCGATGAAGATCGGGAGATTCCCGAGCCTCGCGTCCGAGTGATGCTGGAGCAAGTCTTATCATCGCCGCTTGTGCCACAAGTTGCCAGGCTCATCGAGGCGCGACTCGGCCGGCCGCTCGAACCCTTTGATATTTGGTACAATGGTTTTCGTCAACGTGGCCAGTATTCCCAAGCCCAGCTTGACTCGATAGTGGCCAGGAAGTATCCCACCGCCGAAGCCTACAAAAATGATATACCGAATCTGTTGAGACAGCTCGGTTTCACCCAGGAGCGTGCGGAGTTTCTCGCTGACAACATCGTCGTCGATCCGGCACGCGGGTCGGGACATGCGTGGGGTCCGGAGATGCGTTCGGCCAAGGCGCATTTGCGCACGCGCGTCGGAAAAAATGGAATGGATTACAAAGGCTACAACATCGCCATACATGAAATGGGCCACAATGTTGAGCAAATCCTCTCGTTGCAGAAGATCGATCACACACTCTTGCGAGGCGTGCCGAACACCGCATTCACTGAAGCGATGGCGTTCCTTTTTCAAGCTAAAGATCTGCAATTGCTGGGACTCGCCAAACCAGACTCGAAAACCGAGGCCATGAAGACGCTCAATGACTTCTGGGGCACGTATGAGATTGCCGGCGTGGCACTGGTCGATATGGCAGTTTGGCATTGGATGTATGATCATCCGAATGCGACCCCGACCGAGTTGAAAAATGCGACCCTTCAGATTGCCAGAGACATTTGGAATCGATACTACGCCCCGGTCTTCAAGAAAAAGGATGTTGTCCTGCTCGGCATTTATTCGCACATGATCGATTCGTTTCTCTATCTACCTGACTATCCCATCGGTCACATGATCGCTCATCAAATCGAAGAGCAGATGAAAAAAGCGGGTAACCTCGGCGCCGAATTCGAACGCATGGTCAAGGTCGGTTCGATTGCGCCAGACCTGTGGATGAAAAATGCCACGGGCTCACCCGTCGGACCAGAAGCCTTGTTGGAAGCAACCAGTCGTGCCTTGGCAGAGGTAAAGTCAACAAAGGGAATGTGACACAGTTACCGGAAAAGCTAGTCGTCGCGCCGGAAGCCCTGCTGCGAGATCTGACTCTGCACCGGAAGATGCAGACTTTGCGTCCGGCGCGTTTTTTTCACTTGCGCCTGAAAGATTTGCCGGATACTTTTTACTTGCCTGGCAATCCGCCGGAAGTTATATTATTTGCGCTTTCAATACCGCCCTGCATTGAATGAGCACGGAGCTTTCGGTCAAACTCGCTGCTGATGCCCCCTGTAGCAAGCAAGGCAACGCCTGTAAGGTGATCGAAGAAATGAATACTTGAGGTTGGATGTTGCATAAGCAGTTTTAAAAGGTGATAACTGCCAAAGCTCTTTACATAAAAACACGGAGCGGTGAACAATGTATCTGAAATTAATGACAGCGCTTCTACTCTGCTGCGCCTCGCTGAGCCAGGGGCAAATGCTTTCCGGCTATGGCATGAAATTCGGCATTGTATCGTCTGAGCTGAAGACGGAGGGCGGCGCGATTCTCTTTCCCGGAGGGTTCATCCTGCGGGAAGATTTGAAGCAGCGATTGGGTCCACAGATTGGCTTGTTTGTTGATTTTTTCAAGATTCCTCATCTTGGCCTCCAAGCTGAAGTCAGTTATCTCGAAAAAGGCGCGGAGGAAGAATTACCGATCACAACCGAGGATCATCCGGAGGGCACCGGCGAGTTTTATACGGTCGATTCGTATCACTTCGATTATCTTGCTTTCAGCTTGCTGGCGCAACCCAAACTGAAACTGGGCGCGGTAAATCCGTATGTCATGGTTGGGCCGTCTCTTAATCTGCTGATCGCCAACAGAAACGGCTTGTACAGAGATACGAAGGACCTGACCCCCTCACTCGTCCTCGGCGCTGGCGTTGAATTGCTGAAGCCCTTTGCTTTTCCCGTCCTTCTCGAAGTACGCTACAATCCTGATTTGGATTATTTCTTCGAGAGCGAGTATAGGAAATCGGAGCTCCGAGTCTGGCAATTCATGGTGGGCGTCAACTTGCATTGAGGATAACTCTGATTGACGTCACGGTGGGCGGTCCGCCGTCTGCGCCCGCGTTTTTCCAAAGACTACCCGCGCACGCTCTCCGCCAACGGCATCGGCTTGAAAGATCTGCTGGATGCTTTTTATTTGCTTGGTAACCCGCAGGAGGTTATATTATTCGCGGTTTCGATTGTTTCATTGTAGGAAGCGGGCACCGAGCTTTCGCCGATGTTGGCGGTGGTGGCGAGGAGAGTGGTGGAAAAGGTAGAGAGTTGATGGTGTGTGTCGATAATCCAGATTAGAAGTGCTAATTGATTGCAAAAGGATAGCATTTGCATTATTCGGATTTTGTGCGATATTTAAGGACAATGAACTTTTAGCCGAGGTAGCCCATCCACCGAACTGATTTTTGCCCGCGGGACTTCTTTCAATTTTCTCATCAATAAGAATTATCCGTCATATTTTCTCAAAATCAATAAACCACCTTCTCGTAAACCGTAGTAAATAATACAGTATTTTTTGGCATAAAATTTGAGCCTCTTTTAGGAACCCCAATTCAAATGTCTTGTTCTTTTCAACCTCGGAAAGGAGGCTCTATGCCGGATTCTTTGCCGTCTATCTGGCAGGCGATGCAAACGAAGGGTTACTCACGCCGTGAGTTCCTCCGTTTCTGCAGCTTTGCCGCCGGCATCGCCGGTATCCAAGCTACCGGCCTTGCCAAAGTTGTGCAGGCTTTTGAGAAAAAGCCGCGTCCACCTGTTGTCTGGCTTCACTTCCAGGAGTGCACGTGCTGCAGCGAGTCCTTCATCCGCTCCTCCCATCCGATTGTGGCCGATATCGTGCTCGATGCGCTGTCGCTGGATTACACCGAAACCCTCCAAGCGGCTGCCGGCGCACAAGCCGAAAAGTGCATGCACGATACCATTACCAAGTACCCCGGCCAGTACATTCTGCTCGTCGAGGGTTCAGTGCCGATGAAAGACGACGGTGTTTACTGCATGATCGCCGGGCGTTCCGCCCAAGACATTCTCGAAGAAACCGCGAAAGATGCCGCTGCCATCATCGCCTGGGGCAGTTGCGCCTCCAATGGTTGCATCCAAAGCGCCAAGCCCAATCCCACCAACGCTACCCCCATTCACAAAGTCGTCAACAAGCCGGTGATCAATGTGCCCGGCTGCCCGCCGATTGCTGACGTCATGACCGGTGTGGTCACGCACATTCTCGTCTTCGGCCGCATGCCAGAGCTGGACAGCCAGGGTCGCCCGAAAGAATTTTATTCCCGCCGCGTGCACGACACCTGCTATCGCCGCCCGTATTACGACGCCGGTTTGTTTGTGGAATCATGGGACGACGAGAAGGCGCGCAAAGGATATTGCCTTTACAAGATGGGCTGCCGCGGGCCGGTTACCTACAATGCCTGCTCGGTGACGAAGTGGAACAATGGCCTCAGCTATCCCATTCAATCCGGCCATGGCTGCATCGGCTGCAGCGAAAACGGTTTCTGGGATAACGGCCCGTTCTATC
Organism: Candidatus Zhuqueibacter pondensis; assembly: GCA_034505955.1. GTDB lineage: Bacteria > Zhuqueibacterota > Zhuqueibacteria > Zhuqueibacterales > Zhuqueibacteraceae > Zhuqueibacter > Zhuqueibacter pondensis. The sequence continues at coordinate 12,041 of JAPDQK010000052.1, read as the reverse complement.
GCCATCTCGCCAGCTTCCCGGGTTTTGGCATCGAAACCACCGCAGACACCATCGGCACTGTTGTTGGTATTGGCGCCGCTGTCGGTGTTACGGCGCACGCCATCGTCACGAACATCCGGAAACGGCCGGTTATCACCGAACACATGAACGAGTCCGTCGCTGGAAAGGAGAAGAAAGGAGGTGAGGCCTAATGGCACGAGTCGTCGTTGATCCCATCACCCGCATCGAGGGTCATCTGCGCATCGAGGCTGTCGTCGAGAACGGCAGGATCACCGAAGCCTACAGCTCCGGCACCATGGTGCGCGGATTCGAAAAAATCTTGAAGGGCCGCGATCCCCGTGATGCGTGGGCCTTCACCGAACGTGCTTGCGGCGTTTGCACCACCGTGCATGCGCTGGCGAGTGTGCGCACCGTTGAAGATGCGCTGAAAATTTCCGTGCCTAAGAACGCGGAGATCATCCGCAACCTCATGTTCTGCGCTCAATACGTGCAAGATCACGTCGTGCATTTCTATCATCTTCACGCGCTGGATTGGGTGGATGTCGTCAGCGCGCTCTCGGCGGATCCCGAGGAGACCTCCAAAATCGCGCGCAAGATTTCGAATTGGCCGAAAAGCTCCTCCGCTTATTTCTCGGATTTGCAGAAGCGTCTGAAGACCTTCGTTGAAAGCGGCCAGCTCGGCATTTTTGCCAATGGCTATTGGGGGCATCCGCAATACAAGCTGCCGCCGGCGGTGAATCTGCTCGCCGTCGCGCATTATCTCGAAGCCCTCGAATGGCAAAAAGAGATCGTGAAGGTTCACACCATTTTCGGCGGCAAGAACCCGCATCCCAATTACCTGGTTGGCGGCGTGCCGTGCTCGATCAACATCGAAGAAGTCAATGCCATCAACACCGAGCGTCTCAATCACGTCGGCAAGTTGATCAATGATGCGATCACGTTTGTCGAGCAGGTTTATATTCCCGATCTGCTGGCCGTGGCGCCTTTCTATCTCGATTGGGCTGGATATGGTGGCGGTCTGAAAAATTATCTGGCCTACGGTGATCTGCCGACGCGCGGCTACAATCAGCCGGAATATTTCAAATTCCCGCGTGGCGCCATCTTGGATCGCAATCTCAACGAAGTGCACGAGGTCGATGGCCGCGACAAGGAGCAGATCAAAGAGTACATCGCCCATTCGTGGTATAAATATTCCAGTGGCGATGAGACCGGTCTGCATCCGTGGGACGGTGAAACCGAGTTCAATCACACCGGCCCGAAGCCGCCGTTCGAGCAACTCAACGTCGAAGGCAAATACTCGTGGCTCAAGACGCCGCGCTGGAGAGATCACGCCATGGAAGTTGGCCCGCTGGCGCGCCTGCTGGTGGCGTATGCCAAAGGCAGTACCGAAGTAAAGGAAGTCGTGGATGGCACACTCAAACAGCTCGGCCTGCCGGTAACCGTGCTCTTTTCCACGCTCGGCCGCACTGCCGCGCGCGGGTTGGAAACCAAGCTCGTCGTGCATTGGATGAAGGAGTTCTACGATGAGCTGCTCGCCAATATCAAAGCCGGCGACACGCGCACGTTCACACAGGAGAAGTGGGATCCCGACAGCTGGCCCAAAGAGGCGGAAGGCGTGGGCCTCAGCGAAGCGCCGCGCGGGGCACTCGCGCATTGGATTCGCATCAAGGACAAGGTGATCGACAACTATCAGCTCGTTGTTCCCAGCACCTGGAACGGTTCACCAAAGGATCACAAAGGCCAGCGCTCGGCGTATGAAGAATCGCTCATCGGCACGCCGGTGGCCAATCCCGATCAGCCGGTGGAGATTCTTCGCACCATTCACTCGTTCGACCCGTGCATCGCCTGCGCCGTGCATTTGTACGATCCGGAAGGCAAGCACCTTCATCAGGTGCGATTCTATTGAGCACGAATTTTATGGGACATAGAAACAGAACTCACAGAAAATAATGGCAAAACCATGAGGGTCAAAACCATTATTAAAAATTATCGAATGGTTTTGCCCGAAATAGTTTTGCCTATCTAAAATTTCGTGAGCCAAAAAATTATTTCGTTGAGGAACTTGTCATGCCCAATACCCATGCCATTCCCTATCGTCGCGTGTACGTGTGGGAGCTGCCGGTGCGGTTTTATCATTGGATCAATGCGCTCTGCGTGTTCGTGCTCATCGTCACCGGCTACCTGATCGGCAAACCGCTGGCGATCACGTATTCCAATGAAGCCTATCAGCAGTATTGGTTCGGCACCGTGCGGTTCATCCATTTCGTCACCGCGTTCATTTTCTTTTTCAATTTTCTGGTGCGCATCTACTGGGGCTTCGTCGGCAACCAGTACGCGCGCTGGACCAACTTCATCCCGTTCAAAAAGGCGCAGTGGCGCGAGATGGTCGAAGTGCTCAAAGTAGACATCCTGCAAGCGAAGATCAAAGGCTTGATTTCCATCGGCCACAATGCGCTTGCCGGCCTCACCTACTTTCTGTCCTTTCTTGTGTTTCTGTTTCAAGCCATCACCGGCTTCGCGCTGTATTCCAGCATGAGCTCGTCGTTTTTACCGCGTTTGTTCGCCTGGATCGTGCCGCTGATGGGCGGCGACTTCGCCGTGCGCCAATGGCACCACATGTTCATGTGGTTCTTCGTCGTCTTCATCATCATTCATCTGTATCTCGTCTTCTACCACGACTATATCGAAGGTCGTGGCACCACCTCGTCAATGGTGGGAGGCTGGAAGTTTGAGCGCGAGGATGTGCTCAAATCATGAAACGTGACGCGTAAAACGTAATGCCTAATTTACGAATTACGCATTACGTTTTACGCATTATTATGACACAACAATCAAAAACAAACGTACTTATCCTCGGCATCGGCAACGTGCTCATGGGCGATGAAGGCATCGGCGTGCACGTGGTGCGCCATCTCATGAACATGCCACTACCGGAGGGCGTGGAGTGTTTGGATGGCGGCACCGGCAGTTTTAATTTACTCGAGCCGATGCAACGCGCCAAGAAAGTGATCCTGATTGACGCCACCCTCGATGGTTCACCTGCGGGGACGATTCGCCGCCTCCGTCCCCGATTCTCCCAAGACTACCCCCGCACCCTCACCGCCCACGATGTCGGCCTCAAAGATTTGCTCGATGCTTTTTACTTGCTTGGCAACCCGCCGGAGGTTATATTATTTGCGATTTCGATTGCTTCGCTGCAAGCAGTAGGCACCGAGCTTTCACCGGAGCTGGCGGCGGTGGTGCCGGAGGTGGCGAGGAGAGTGGTGGAGGAGGTGAATTCTCGAGACTGAAGATGAGCGAATTACCATGAGCAGTGTATGCATTTAGGCTTACTTTTTATCATCGTTCTATCTTTGTATTTGGCCTCTTTATTGATCGGCTTCTGGCTCGGCAAAAAAGGCACTCTCGATATCGTTTGGTGGCTTGAAAGAAAAAAGCGAAGAACATTTCTAACCGACCCCCTGACGGTTCGGATTCACCAGTGGCTGGACAAATACAAAATGAGCAGCCTGAAGCACAAGAAATGGTTCAGATTCGGTTTGCTCATTTTCTTGAATAACCTCCTCTTGGTTGCCTTCATTTCGAGAACACTCTATGGGATAATTTTTGTCATCCCCCTCTTTCTGACGATTTGGGGAGGGCTGTGGCAAGGCGTTTCGTTTTCAAATCCCTTGGTTGCCAAACCTTTGGGTTCAAAATTAGATGTAAAACCTGTTTTGACGGGGGTCTTTGAATTTGGCGGTTATATCGTTGCCACGGTCGGGGGAGTCAACTTTGGGTTATCATTTTTTAAAAATAGTCAAAATGTCGTTGCTTCACTTGTTGTGGCATTGAAAGACTTGGTTTACATTTATCCCGTCGTTGTGTTGTTTTTGCTGTTGGGAGCATATTTTGAAACTTCATTGATCAAAAGTTCAGCACCAAAGATGGATTCGGGTCTTGATTTTGATATGGAAAAAGCGAGGAAGCTCGCTTTGCAAATGTTACAAAACAAGCAGGGATAAGTGGCCTTCAGATTCAAGATGCATAAAACTAAACCAACACTTACTATTTACCAACGCATTGGTGCCTGAAGGCACGACTACGAAATTTTCTAGAAGAGAATTCGCCTATGGCTCACCACACGATAAAATCCGGCTACTCCCGATTGGTTGATCGCCTGAACCGCTTTCCCCAAGGCGCGCCGCCTTCGGAACTACTCTTCAAAATTCTCAAAATGCTGTTCAGCGAAAAAGAAGCGGAATTGGTGGCGAACCTGCCCATCAAGCCGTTCACGGCGGAGAAGGCGAGCAACATTTGGAAGATGGATTTAGCCAGCGCACAAAAGGTGCTGGAGATATTAGCGGGGCGCGGCATTCTGGTGGATATCGACCACAACGGGACATCAGAATACACACTGCCGCCACCGATGGCTGGCTTCTTCGAGTTCTCCCTCATGCGCGTGCGCCACGACATCGATCAGAAAGTGTTGAGCGAGTTGTTTTACCAATACCTCAATGTCGAAGAAGATTTCATTCGTGAGCTTTTCACCAATGGCGAAACTCAGCTCGGACGGACTTTCGTGCACGAACCGGCACTGTCGGAAGAAAACGCATTACACGTTCTGGATTACGAGCGTGCCTCCGAAGTCATCAATACCGCCACCCATATCGCGGTTGGTATTTGCTATTGCCGCCACAAAATGCACCATCTGGATAGAGCCTGCAACGCGCCGATGGACATCTGCATGACGTTCAACAACACGGCGGCATCTCTCATCAAACATGGCATTGCCCGGCAGGTCGATAAAAAAGAAGGCCTGGATTTGCTGCAACAGGCGTATGAGAATAATCTCGTGCAGTTCGGCGAGAACGTGCAACGGCGCGTGAATTTCATCTGCAACTGTTGCGGCTGTTGCTGTGAAGCGATGATCGCAGCGCGGCGTTTCGCCATCCTAAATCCCGTGCATACCACGAATTTTATTCCGGAAATCAAACGGGGGACGTGCAACGGTTGCGGCAAATGCGTCAATGTTTGTCCGGTCGAAGCGATGACGCTGGTCTCCGCCAACGATCCGCGCCATCCGAAAATGAAAGTGGCCAAGCTATCTGAAGACCTGTGTTTGGGCTGTGGCCTCTGTGTGCGTGCCTGCACAAAAGATAGCATTTCCTTAAAAAGCCGGCCTGAACGAGTGATCACACCGGTGAATGGATTACATCGAGTCCTGATGATGGCCATCGAACGGGGCAAGCTGCAACATCTGATTTTTGATAATCAAGTGATGTGGAACCACCGCGCTCTTGCAGCGGTGCTGGGAGTAATCCTTCGACTGCCGCCCATTAAACAAGCCTTGGCCAGCCGCCAAGTGAAATCGCGGTATCTGGAAGCCTTGCTGGCGAAAAGGCGGCATTGAGTTTTTAAAAGTCAAATTAATTTGACGTAGACACTTTTACTTATTGATGAACACTACTACAACGTTTAAGTCGTAAGCCCACGCCTTTCGTGTCACCCTGGAAGGCTACGCCCTGTTCACCATGGCTGATCGGCAATCCAATTTCAAAATGTTTTCACACAGTCTGGTAGGGGTCTTTTAAAGCAGTGGAGCGGATCTCATGCTGAAAAAGATTCTTACAGAATGACAGGCCGTGGGGATGTAATGAGCAGCTTAACGTTGTAATAAACACTCAGTCCCTGAAAGGGCAACTACAAAAGCATGCACGAACTTTCCATCGCCACCTCCATTGTTGAAACGGTTTTGCAGGAAATCCAGCGGCAGAATTTGCCGCCGGTGCAAACCATTGCTGTGCGCATCGGTGCCTTGAGCAGCGTCGATCCCGAAGCGCTGCGCTTTGGCTACGAGGCCATCACCCCCGATACGCCGCTCGCCAACACCAAGCTCGAAATCGAATTCGTGCCGGTGCAGGCGAAATGCAGAGCTTGCGGCCAAGAATTTGCGGTGGAAGATTTTGTCTTTGCCTGTCCGCTATGTGATTCGGGACAAATCGAGGTCATGCGCGGGGAGGAGTTGGATATTGCTTACCTTGAAGTTGAAAATGACAAATTGAACACAGATGACACGGATTAGACGGATTTACACGGATAAAAAATCAGTGAAAATCCGTGTCATCCGTATAATCTGTGTTCAAAATTTGAGTCAAACAAATGAAAAAATAATTCGAGATCATGAGTGAAAAAATTTCAGTCGAAAAAAAGGTTCTTTCCGAGAACGATAAGCTCGCCGCCGACATCCGTGCGCAGCTCAAACAGCGCGGCATCGTTGCCCTGAATTTTGTCAGCTCGCCCGGCTCCGGCAAAACCAGCCTGCTCGAGAAAACTCTTGGCGCATTGAATAACGAGCTGCGCATCGGCCTCATCGCCGGAGATGTGCAAACCGAAAATGACGCCAATCGCCTCAAGGCCGCCGGCGGCAAAATGGTACGACCCATCGTTACCGGCGGCGCCTGCCATCTCGATGCCAAGATGGTCTCCCGCGTGCTTCCCGAACTGGATTTGGACAAAATTGATTTGCTCTTCATTGAAAACGTGGGCAATTTGGTTTGCCCCTCCAGCTACGACCTCGGTGAAGACATGAAAGTCGTACTCATCAGCACGACGGAAGGAGACGACAAGCCCTTGAAATATCCCGCCATGTTTCGTCGCGCCGCGGTGATGGTGATCAACAAAATCGACCTGCTCGGCAGCTCGGATTTCGACATGAACCGTGTCAAAGAGAATGCGCGCAGCATCAATGCCGATTTGAAGATTTTTGAAGTCTCTTGCCGCACCGGCCAAGGATTGGAAGCTTGGTATAACTGGCTTAATGAACTGGTGGCAACGCAGAAAAAAGTCCAGTAAGAAATGGCTTACAATGAAAAAGGATCAAGGATAACTAAAAATGACTTGCAACGAAAAGGAATCTGTAGATATTCACTCTCTCATGAATAGACAAAATAAGTTAGGGCAAAATAATTCAATTTTTTTGTAACTATTCCGGCCCAGTGAAAGGCAAAACGATTAAAGGCAAAACCATTAAAAGCTTGTTTTAACTTGACAACGTTAAGTTGGCTTGAACAAAAATCAAGACAGAAAAAAGGTTCACGCCATGTCGCCGCTGCAATCTTTCTGGAACCGCATTCCCGAGCAGGTCAAACGGTTGGTTGCTCTCGCCGTCATCATGTTGGCTGTGCTCTTCACGGCGCGGCATTTTCTGATTCCTCGCGATTTCGGGAAATACGGCCACTTCCGCGCCTCGGCCGTCGATACACTCGTTGCGCAGCCAATCCGATACGCCGGTCAAGCGGCCTGCGCCGAGTGTCATGATGATGTCGTCACCACCAAAGGCGCCGGATACCACAGAACTGTCGCCTGCGAAGTTTGTCACGGCCCGGCTGCAGCGCATACGCAAGATCCCACATCTATCCAGCTTCCGGCGCCACGCGAGCGAGGCTATTGCCCGTTGTGCCATGAATTCCTTCCTTCGCGCCCAACAGGCTTTCCGCAAATCGTCGCAGCTTCGCACAATCCGTTCAAGCCCTGCATCACGTGCCATAATCCTCATGACCCCAAACCGCCCGTAACGCCGAAAGAGTGTGAAGCCTGCCACGCCACTATCGCGCGAACCAAATCGCTGTCGCATCACATTTACGTTCCTTGCACCCGCTGCCATGAGACGCCCGAGCAACATAAAGTGAATCCACGCGAGTTTTTGGCAGGCAAACCCAAGACGCGGGAATTGTGCGGCGGTTGCCATGCGCAAGACGCCGACAGCCCCAAGGAAATCCCGCGCATCGATATAGCCACGCACGGCGAACGCTACGTCTGTTGGCAATGTCATTATCCCCACTTACCGGAGGCGCGATGATGAAAAAACCAACCATCAAAAACGAAAAAGAAAAAAATTACGAAAGAAGAAGTTTTATCAAAACCATCTTTTTGTCTTTTGCTTCTCTCCTGTTCCCAGGTTTTATCGGGGCAGAAGATAAAATTAACCGAGCCAAAGCCTGGATTTTGGGCGATGGCTACAATCCCGCAGATCATTATTGGAGCATGGGCATCGACATCAGCAAATGCATCGGCTGCGGTCGCTGCGTCGAGGCCTGCAAAAATGAGAACGGCGTGCCGCGTGAGCCGTTTTTCTTCCGCACGTGGGTGGAGCGCTACCGCGTCCTTGAAGACGGCGAAACGCTGATTGATAGTCCCAACGGCGCGATCAATAGTTTCACGCATGATACTAACGAAAAAAATGTCGTGCGCAGCTTTTTTGTTCCGAAGATTTGCAACCACTGCGACAATCCGCCCTGCGTGCAGGTTTGTCCGGTGGGCGCGACTTTCAAAACCGTTGACGGCGTGGTCCTGGTTGATTCGGAGTATTGCATCGGTTGCCGCTACTGCATCCAGGCCTGTCCGTATGGCGCGCGTTATCTCGATCCGGTAACACGCACCGCGGCGAAGTGCACCTTCTGTTATCATCGCATCGTAAAAGGGCTGCTGCCGGCCTGTGTCGAGGTGTGTCCCACGCAGGCGCGCATCTTCGGCGAGCTCAGGAAAAAAGCCAGCCCGCTGGTACGCTTTCTGCGCATGAACAAAATCGGGGTTTTAAAGCCTGCAATGAACACCGAGCCAAAGGTTTTTTACGCCGGCCTCGACAAGGAGGTGAGATAATGGACGAAATCATCAAACATCTGGCGCCATTGCTGAAAGAGATCACCGGCTATATTTATCCCAATGAGATCGAGTTGCATTGGGGATTGCTCATTGTCGTGTACCCGTATGTCACGGGCCTGGTCGCCGGCGCCTTCATTCTCGCCTCGCTCGTGAAAGTTTTCAACTTGAAAGAAGTGCAGCCGACGTACAGAATGTCGCTGCTCACGGCTCTTGCCTTTTTGCTGGTGGCCCCGCTGCCTCTCCTCGCTCATCTTGGGCATCCGGTAAGATCATTCGAAATCTTTTTAACGCCCAACACCAGCTCCGCGATGGCGATGTTCGGATTCGTCTACGCCTGGTATTTGATGGCCGTGCTGCTGCTGGAAATTTGGTTTGATTACCGCCGCGACCTCGTCGTGTGGGCCGCGCAGGAAAAAGGCTGGCGCAAGTGGATTCACAAAATCGTCTCGCTGTTTTCCACGGATATTTCCGAGCGCGCCCTCGGCTTCGACAGGAAGGCGGTGAAAACCGTCACCGTGATCGGCATTCCCTCGGCATTTCTGTTGCACGGCTACGTCGGCTTCATCTTCGGTTCGGTGAAAGCCAACCCCTGGTGGTCGAGCGTGCTCATGCCCATCGTGTTTTTGTTTTCCGCCATCGTCTCCGGCATCGCGTTGGTGTTGCTCATCTACATGGTGGTAACGCCAATCCGCTCCAAAGCGATCGACATCAAATGTCTGGACAAATTGGCGAGCTATTTGTTTTATGCGATGATCGTGGATTTTTCTCTGGAGACGCTGGACTTCATTCACCGCATTTATGAATCCGAGGAATCCATCAAGATTCTCGCGGCGTTGGTTTCGGGAAAATTGTTTGTGAGTCTCATCGTCATCCAGCTTCTGATCGGCATGTTGATGCCGCTGGGCGCCATCGCTGCGGTCAAGTTGTTTCGCGTTCCCGAAGAGCTGCGCAAGCTCATCTATTTTGTCTCGGCGTTGTTGGTGCAGGTCGGCATTTTCTCCACTCGCTGGAATGTGGTCATCGGCGGTCAACTTTTCTCCAAAAGCTTCGCCGGCCTCACCGCCTACAAAATGACGGTTTTCGGCCTCGAAGGCCTGCTGGTCTCCATGGGCCTTTTGCTCCTTCCGCTCTTGATTCTTTATGTTTTGTTTAATATATTGCCGCCGTGGGAAGAGGCGAGGGCGGAAGGCTGACTGGAGTGATGGAGTAGTGGATTGATGGAGTAATGAGGGTGATTGTTCCATTAAGCTTTCAAAGCAAGTTTGGAATTATTCGGCTATGTATACAAAAGTAACGTCCCGCAAAGAGACGAATGACAATAGCCACGCAATTCATTGCGTGGAAAAGTAAGTTAAATATCCTCAAGTCCCGAAGGGACGATTGAAGCGGATTGTAGTTTTAAGTAAGGGATTATAACATTGGCTAATAACAGGCAGATTTATTATCGCACGGTAGTGAATCTTATCCATCCGGCAGTACTTGGAACAATAATTGTCAATCTTATTCAAGCAATTCTTACAGGCACACTTTTCCAATTTGGAGCTTTTCCTGTTTTAGCGTCAATCATACTGGTCTGGTACTTTGTATTGGATTACTGGGTAACCATGACAAACTTTGAGGATGATCCGGAAAATTATCGGTTGCGCTACTTCATTTTGGATATTTTTATACTGATTATTCTGTTTGGTTCTTTCTATGCTCTTTGGTCAATGCACAGCGATCTTTGGTTTTTTATTTCGCTCACTGTTCTCGTATCCCTGATCATATTGTGGTCTGCACTTCTTACCGGAAAGTTTGCTTTTAAAGACCCTATTGAAAAAGTGCAGATCGCTGTGCTTGTTTTTGGAATCGCGCCCGTACTCTCGTCGATTGTGTTTCCCAACACGTCCGCACATCTGGTTCTAAAATATGTGGCGCTAATTGCCACTTTGATTGCTTTGTTTTTTTACACAAAGATTACTTTGGATTGAGACAGTCGGATTTGAATAGAAAAAAATGAAAGTTCAAGTATCAACTGAGTTCTTCTGCTCGTACTTCTACCACGCAGCGAGACAAAGCATACAGAGATTCCGTGAGGAAACTGATTCTCATTACAAGTATTACCATGCTCTTGCTTCGATTGTGTTGTGGCAATGCGTTTTGGAGTCGTATATCAATTACCTAATCTACGAGCGGGGTGTCGAAACGAAAAAGATTTCTGGCAAACAGGTCATTGATTTATCGATAAAGCAGAAGTGGATTGCGTTTCCGCGAATAGTCACACAGCAAACATTCGACGAAACATCGGATGATTTCAAGCAGTTTGTAGAACTTGTTGATTTGCGAAACAAATTAGTGCATTTTAAGACGAAAGAAATGGACGTTACTTTAGAATTCAAACCAAAGAATGATCCGCCAATAGTGGATGATGTTTTACAAATCGTTCTTCACCCTGAAGTGTCAAAACTCGTATTTCACGACATTCTGGCGATTGCTGAACGGGCTCTTTCGACGGTTGACAAAATGATAATTGACCTGCATAAAATTCTTCGGATTGATCCTCCTGAATTCCTGAATCAAGAAGAGAAGATCAAAGTGAAGGTTCTCAAAGTTTGATCAGCAGGAAGAAATGCTCGCCGAAAAGCAGAGCGCTATTCAGGAGGTAAGTGAGCGTTAACAACATCAGCAGAAAAGAGGTGCCGGTTTAAATGATACCCACAGAAGACAATTACGTTGATTGGATATTGCTTGGCGTAAAGGAATATTTCAGGCGTATCGATTATAAAGTTCGTACTTACTCCATCGGACAGGTTAAAGAGAAGCAATGTCCTGTAGACCGAATATTAGCTGTAGGCAATAAAATAATCGGATTGCAGTTCAAGCGCCCTGTCTCAAAAGAGCGACCGTGGCGTTATGAACGCACACCCCATCAACACGAGATGATCTCGCATTCGCGTTGGATATTTTATTGTTTCCCCGACTTCATTGACCTTCGTCTTCAAGAAGTAGCTTTGTATCACTGCAAATTTGTAAATGCGGCTGAATCTAAAACCAGCTCGATTAGTGGTGAGCAATATTATTACAGGTGGGGTGCATTCGCAGATGCACTGATAAGTTGTTTGGAGGGGCTTGAAATTGGCGAGAATACTTCAATCGAACAGCTTATTGCAGATATGGTCAAAAACCCGCATGATACTTATTTGTCACTCAACAAGCGTTATGAAGAAGCGTACATCATGAGAAACATTGCGCCACCGGTTGAAATGGAGCGTGAACCTGCTTGATTCATAAATGTTCTTTCGTATGTCCGCGTGTTTCGTGGGTTACAAATATGGCAGCAACACTCACAGCAGACGTATTTGAAAACGGCATCGCCTTTCACTAGCACGTGCCATAACGGTTGCCAACAAGCGTGCCCG
>JAPDQK010000051.1:37186-42924 GCA_034505955.1 Candidatus Zhuqueibacter pondensis | reverse complement strand
TTAAAAAATTCCGCTCATGGCCCAAAAAGAAAATCTCCTCACCCGCCTCGAAGACTTCATTGTCTGGTTTCTGCCGCATCTTGAAAATTTCCCGCGCAACTACAAATTTCTCCTCGGCGACCGCGCCGTGAAAATCCTGCTGGATATTTTGGAAGATCTGGTCGATGCCTATTACAGCAAAGACAAGCTGGAGAAATTGCGAAGAGCCAACGTCCGCCTCGAGAAATTTCGCCGCATTCTGGCGGTGTGCGTGCGCATGAAGTTTCTCAGCGCCAAGCAAATGGGGTTTGCATCCAATCGGCTGTACGAGATCGGCACGGATCTGGGCGGGTGGATCAAGCAACAAAAGCGGTGATTAGAGATCAGTTCACGCCATTCAGTTGAGCGTGGACCATGTCATTCCGGAGGAATCTTTTTTCAAATTCAGTTGAGTGCCAGTTTGCAACAAGATTCCTTCGGAATGACATTTTCATTTTGTAAACCTGCCTGCTGCATGAAAAGTTACACCAATCTTTTCGACCACATCTGCGCGTTCGAGAATCTCTATCTCGCCTCACGCAAAGCGGAAAAAGGCAAACGGTTTCACCATGAAGTCGCAATATTCAACGCGCGGCGTGCCGAAAATCTTCTGGAGCTACAACGACTGCTGCGCGCCGGCCAATATCCGTTCGGCCATTTTCACACGATCAAAATCGTCCAGCCCAAACCGAGAATCATCAGCGCCGCACCGTATCCGGATCGTGTCGTGCATCATGCCCTCATCAACATCATCGGGCCGCTGTTCGAACGCAAGTTCATTCGCGACAGCTATGCCAATCAAGTTGGCAAGGGCACGCACGCGGCGCTCGACCGCTGCACCTATTACGCCCGGCGCTTTCGCTACGTATGGCAGCTCGATGTGCGCAAATACTTTCCCAGCATCGATTACCAAATTCTGCTAACGGAAATTTCCCGCACCATTCGCTGCCCGCAAACTTTGGCGCTGATCGAGCAGATCATCACCACCAGCAATCCGCAGGAGCCGGCGAATTTTTATTTCCCCGGCGATGATCTGTTCACCCCCTTCGAGCGGCGCAAAGGCCTGCCCATCGGAAATTTGACCAGCCAATTCTTTGCCAATGTGTATTTGAATGCCTTCGATCATTTCATGAAAGAAGAGTTGCGCCTTCCCGGCTATCTGCGCTACGTGGACGATGCACTGGGGTTCAGCAATGACCAAGAGCAGTTGTGCGAAAGCCAGACCTGCAGCCAGCTTTTTCTCGACGATTGGCGCTTGCTGCTCAATCCCAAGAAGAACATAATTTATTCGGTGCAGCAAGGCATTCCCTTTCTCGGCTTTCTTGTTTTCCCAACCCACCGCCGGCTGTTGCGCAGCGGGGTCAAGCGCAGCCGCAAGCGATTGCGCGCGTTGCGCCGGGGGTACCTCGCTGGCAAATTTTCGCGGGAGAAGGTCAACGCCTCGGTGCAGGCCTGGCTCGGCCATGTTCGCCACGGCGACACCTGGGGATTGCGCCGGGCGTTGTTTGGGCAGTATACTTTTACCAAACGAAAAGAAAGTGGATACATCCCACTCCAAACTTGACTTTTTGAAAAAAGTTGTGTAGCTTTTGTTTTGAATTCGTGCATGAATTGAGCGAGAGGAATAAATTTTGGGATTTCACTCCGAGGTGGGCATCAATGCCGGTTGAATCAATCAAACTGGCTGTTGGTTTGAGAGAGAATCACCAGATCGCTTTGCTGAAATCGATTACCGACCCGATTGCTGCCAGTCCACAGGAAAGACAAGATTTATTGGAGGCCATTGACTTGCTTCGCTCAAGTCGCGTACGAATCGATGGTCAAGATCTCTCGTTCGCAGGCTTTTTTGAGAAATTCATTGACCGTGCCTATACCGACAAATTCGTTGCTGCGCTTTTAAAATCCAAACAGATTTCTGCTCATGGGCAAAGAGAGAAAAAGAAGATTATCGAAGAAATTCGTGCTCTTTTTATACAAGAGCAGTGGTTTCGTCACGACTTGCCGGAGACGCGTTTTTTAATCGCTTTTTGCCTGTATTGGTGGAATGCATTTGCAACCGGTTACATGTTTGAAATCCAAATTTTCCGAGACTTGCGAAAATCCGGATTGCGATTTGAAGCCCATGATCTTCGACAGCGATCCGAGAGATACTCATTTGCAGACCTGACGATCTCCCAGATGACCGGCGATATTAAAAGCTCGACATATTTTTTCTCCATTGCCAGAACTTCCGACCTATCGCACGACTTTTACATTACACGGTATTATGACCAAAGCAAACGGCAGTATCATTGGTTTGTCATTATGCGGTCCGAAAGTTGGAACGAAATTGATGGTACTACACTGCCAATGATTTTTCCCAATTGGCCTGTGGATTTCTCTACACCAGTAACTTTTGACTTCGGTGGAACCGATTGGGTTGCTGTTTCATATCACATTTGGAAAACCAAAATATTGGAATATCAGCATCAGGGAGAACAATGATGAAGCTTAAAGCAATTGACAAAATGACTGATACTGAGTTCGATGGGCTTCTTGACCGGATCGGACAGAACGATCCGGATAAGATCACATTGCCCAATTTTATGGAAACCTTGTGGGCGCTTCGCTCAAAGGTTGCAACAAACGTCATTGAGCTTACTGCGAAGTTGGTCGATGATCACTTGGAGATCGATGCCCCTGAAGGGATCGCTGTGCGTGGCAATGAGGTAATTGTTGGCAGTCACCGAATTATCTTGCGTTGGTCAAATGCGTGATTCGAGTTGGAAGTGATCGAACAAATTATCAGCATCAGCAAATCCCAGGAACCAGCCAATTTTTATTTTCTCCATGAGCAAAACTTGTTCTGCCAAAACCTCTCATACTGATTGGAAACGCATACGCCGGATGCGAGACGAAGACATTGATTTGTCCGATGTCCCTGAAATCACCGCCGAGCAAATGGCAAAAGCGGTTTTGCGCGTCGGCGGCAAGCCCGTACCGAAAGGCAAGGTACGGGTCAATCTTTCACTGGATGCCAATTAAGTTAATCTGACCAACAAAACCGCCACACGTGAAGAGAGAAATCGCCATGATCATCGGCCTACAAGAAATGTCCGCACTCAACGAGAAAGTCAAAAACTGCTATCATGACTTGGACGCTCTGTTGCGGCAACTGCAAAATTTCGAAAAACGTTATCAAATGCCATCACAGGAATTTTTCAAAAAATTTGCCAGTGGCAGCTTGCCGCATAAAAGCGATTTTTTGGAGTGGTATGCGTATCTCGATAGGAGCAAAAAATTAGTCGGAAAAATTCGTGAATTGGAGCGCGAGCTTGGCGACGTCGTTGAGCAAAAATTACTGGCGCCGGCTTGAGCAGAAGCTGGCCAAGTGGAAATCGTAACCCCTCAGTCACGGGGGTGTCATTCTGGAGGAATCTTTTTTGATTCGAAAACTGTGCTTGAATTTTAAAAAGATTCCTCCGGAATGACAATTTCTCCCCCTAATCACTGAGGCATTACTGAAAACCAGCCGCGACATTCAAATCGTCCGCATCATCCGCAGGTCGTGACGTATCCTTTTTCATCTGCACGAAGGCACGGAACAAAACATCACAGAGTCAGAGCCGATGACGTTGGAGAAAGCTCTGAAGCTTATCGAAAAAGACTTGAAGAAGCAAGGCAAGAAGAAATAAATCTCAGCCTTCTGGGAGAAAGCTCAAATGCCCGCCACCAACCCTCCATTGTCCGACCCGGAAAAGCTTTTCGCCGAAGCGAAACCGAAAATCCTTGAACGCCTCAAAGCCGAGCTGCAGCGCCGTGGCCCAGCCATCAAACAAATGAGCCAAGGCAGCCTGATGGGCGTCTTTCTCGGCGCCATTGCCGCACCTCTGGCTGCGCTGGGATACGGCGACGTGGCGCAAACCATTGCGTCAATCGTCAGCGGCGTCGGTGGCAATCTGCTGGCCACGTTCATTCAGCGTTATTACGATGCAGACACTGCCGGCGACGAGCAAGCGAAACAGGAATTGCTCAATGATATTATCCAGCGCCTGCAAGCCGAATCCGCCAAAACCGATGAAATGCTCATCGCGCTGCAATACCTGATGGAACGCGTCGATGCGCTGGCCGCACTGCATGAAGCGCTCGCCGCAAGAGAAGCCAATTGGGTCGAGCAGCGGCTTTTCGTGCTGCGGCCGATTCCGGCGGACCTTGCCGAGCATCGCCGTTTTGCCGCCGAAGTCAGAAAACTGCTGCGCTTGCAAGGCGCGCAGATCACCGATAATTTTGTGATCGCCGGCGAGCAGCGCGCCGATTTTCTCGTCACCCATCGCGGCTTTGCCAAACCCGAGCGCACCATCGTGCAATGCGTGACCACCAAGCAGGGTCGCGCCGACGAGCAAATGCTCCTTTCCCTCCTCGGCTGGCTGCCCAAGGCGCAAAAAGCCGGCCGCGCCGATTTCGGCATGATCGTCACCGATTGCGGCCTCTCTCCGAGCGCGCAAGCGCAAGCCGAAAGCCTGGAATGGCAGGTGCGCCGCTACGATGAGCTGCTCGCCAACCTGATGGACTTCTCCATTTATCTCGAACGCTGCTGTGACGACTTCACCAGGCCGCGGCCGGAAAGCGAGTTGCCGGCGCTGGCGGACTATTACGTGCCCCTCAAAGCGCGGGACGAGCGCGGCAGGGAAGACGCCACACCCTTCGATCTTTTTGCGCATGTGCAAAACTGGATCAATCGGACTTCGCCAGTGCCGCCGCTGATGTTGCTCGGCGAATATGGCACCGGCAAAACCACCTTCTGCCGCAAACTGGCGTTCGAGTTGGCGCAAAGCTACCGGCAAGCGCAAGACCGCGTTGCTGCCGGACTGCCGTTGAATGGGCCGCGGCCGCGCGTGCCGCTGTTGATCAATCTTTTGGATTTCGTCGAAATCAAAAAGATCGATTCCCTGATCACGCATTATCTCGACAAACACTGCGGTGTGGACCGGCCACGTTACGAGCTGTTCGAGGCGCTCAACGAAGCCGGCTTTTTCGTGCTCATTCTCGACGGCTTCGACGAAATGGCGGTGCGCGTGGACAGCACCACCATCGAAAAGCATCTCTATCAGATCGAGCAACTGACCAAGCCCGAGAACAGCCGCGTCTTGCTCACCGGCCGGCCGGAATTTTTCATGAGCCGCGAGGAGCTGGAGCGCAGCCTGTGGCCGCACCGCCAGATTCTCTCCAGCCGCTTCAAAGACTACGAGGCGTTGCGTCTGCAATTGTGGGACGACGGCCAGATTCAGGATTTTCTCAACCGTCTCGTGCCGCATTTGCCCAACCGCATCGGCGACGGCAAAGATTATTACGCGCGCATTCAAAAAATCCCCGGCTTTGCCGACGATCTGGCGCAACGGGCGGTGCTGCTGGAAATGATCGCCAAGACCCTGCCGTTTTTCAAGGAACATACACCGGTGACGCGGCCGAATTTGTATCAGCGCTATTTGGAACGCGAGCTCGAGCGCCAGCGCCTTAAAAAAGGCCGCGAGCTGCTGTTGCCCGATGCCACCCGCCTGGCCTTGTTGCAAAAATTGGCGGTAGAATCCTACCGCTTCGATGCCGGCGGCGTCAATTATCCGGCGGCGGAAGCGTTGGTGAAACCGGCGTTGCCGCCGGAGGAAGCCGCCTCGCCGACCAAAACCGAGCAGCACACGCGGGAGTTTTTGAGCTGCTCTTTTTTACGGCCCGGGCCCGGCGAT
>JAPDQK010000051.1:17014-37091 GCA_034505955.1 Candidatus Zhuqueibacter pondensis | reverse complement strand
CGTAATTATCCGGCGGCGGAAGCGTTGGTGAAACCGGCGTTGCCGCCGGAGGAAGCCGCCTCGCCGACCAAAACCGAGCAGCACACGCGGGAGTTTTTGAGCTGCTCTTTTTTACGGCCCGGGCCCGGCGATCTCTTTATTTTTTCCCATCGCTCCTTCCGCGGCTATCTGGCGGCGAAAGAGTTGATGCAACGCTTGCTGGACGGCACTGCACCGGCGCAGCGGATCGATCAGGACTGCATCGGCTTCCTCACTGAAATGATGGAAGAGAAATGCTCGCGGGAATTTTATCGCCAACAAGTGGAAGCCGCCCTCAAAAAAGAAGGCTTGCCGGATTGGATCAAAAAAACCAAAGACGGCCGCTATTTCTCCAAATTGCCGAGCGGATTGGAAGTGGAAATGGTCTACGTACCGGCCGGGCCGTTCGTGCTCGGCGCGGAAGGCGAGCTGCCGCCGCAAATTGCCGTGCTCGAAGAGGGCTTTTGGATCGATAGAACGCCGGTGACGGTGGCGCAGTTCCGCGACTTCGTGAAAGCCACCAAGTACCTCACTGAAGCGGAAAGAAGCGGTGGCGGTTGGACTTTGGTTGGCACCAATTGGAGGCAAAGCAAAAAAGCGATTTGGTGGGATCCCTTTGCGCTGGGCAGCAAACTTGATGAGATTCTCGACCATCCGGTGACGCAAGTCAGTTGGAATGATGCGCAGGCCTTCTGCAAATGGGCCGGAAAAACTTTGCCCACCGAACAGCAATGGGAAAAAGCGGCGCGGGGTATTGATGGCCGGCGCTGGCCCTGGGGCAATGCGTGGGATCGCGCCAACTGCAACAGCGCCAGTTGGCGGGCGGAAAGGGATTTGTGGGACGCTGAAAAAGATTGGAGGCCCTGGTGGGAAAAAGAGTATCCGCAAAAATTTGCCGGTCAGATCATGACCACGCCAGTGGGCCAATTTTTTGAGCAACGAAAAATCGAATCGCCCTATGGCTGCGTTGATACTTCCGGCAATGTTTGGGAATGGTGCGAGGCCTTCTACGACGAATCGAAATCCGCGCGCGTTGTGCGCGGTGGCGCGTGGTACGATAATCCACATAGCGTGGCGTGCGCCTATCGCGGCAGCAACCATCCCGTTGTACGTAGCGATGATCTCGGGTTTCGCGTCGCCAGAACTTAGTACACTCTTCCCTTTACACTGTTACCCTTTATACTCTTTTGTTTTTTAAAACCGCCTTTGGCAAAAATCCCGCAATGCGGGATTTTTGCCTCGAAATTTTTTTTGAAAATTTGGAACTCTTTTGTCAAAAAGCAGTATACTAAAGCTGTTTTACGGGCAAGTGCTCATACGCGCGCGTTGTGCGCGGGGGCGCGTGGAACAATAATCCACATAACGTGGCGTGCGCCCATCGCAACAACAATAAGCCGGATAATCGCAACAATAATATCGGCTTTCGCGTCGCCAAAACACTCGAAGCAAGTTGCAAGTGGCAAGTGGCAAGTTGTTAGGCTCATTTTCCCAGAATTTGGCGGCTCACGGGTCGCCAAAGTGTGGAAAGATGAGTGTTCATAGCGCTTGTCCGGTGTCCTGTCCTCGGACGGGGCCGAAAATAAAATAGCCCGGCGACGACTGGTAGTCCCAACTTGTTGTTTTCGCGTCAACCCAAGAACCCCAGAGGGGTGAAATGTTTATAGTCTAATGGACTCCCACATGATTTCCGAACCCCTTTAGGGGTGACATGTAAAAAACGATGCTGTTTTGTGAGAAGAAGTGAAAATGACGCGGACAAACATGCCACTCCTACGGAGTTCCACGAGTTTGTAGGGTGTCCTTCTATAAATATTCCACTGTCAACTTTTACGCACTCATTTCGATCTTTACAAAACCCAACCATCGGCTCCTGAAGGAGCAACTACAAAATTTCTATTTCCCCGACGATGATCTGTTCACCCCCTTCGAGCGCCGCAAAGGCCTGCCCATCGGAAATTTGACCAGCCAATTCTTTGCCAATGTCTATTTGAATGCCTTCGATCATTTCATTAAAGAAGAGTTGCGCCGGGCGTTGTTTGGGCAGTATACTTTCTCCATGCAAAAACAAGAGTAAACCGGCCGATAACTCGAAGTGACTGGCCGGTTGATTTACTCAAACACCAAGCCGCAATTGAAACGTCCCCATCGTACTGCTTCAGTTACATGTGGGGTAGCGCCGGCATACTTGCCTGCAGACAAGACTGCATCCGAGGATGTCTGCGCCACGTTCCCACCCGAAATCTGAGGAATTACTTCCCCCTCCATCTTTTTTCTTGCCTGCCTGCCAAAGAAGTGTTATCTTAATATCATTCCAACATATTGACGAAATAAAAAGCCGTACAAATTTGAATAAGGATCTCACCGGCAAGCTGGCGGATCAATTGGAAGGAGCCATGCGATTTCGAGGTGCTGGTCTCGATTCCGCGACGCCAGTCCGGTTCATGAAACGAGCTCGAGCAAAGTTTGAAATTCTGTATGAATTTAGCCAACCGAAGAAGATGTCATTCTGGAAGACTGCGTCCGTAGGAATCTTTTTTAATACTAGTAAGTATTTCTTTAAAAAGTAAAAAGATTCCCTACGGGCGTAGCCTACGGAATGACAGCCTTAGTTAAGGTAAGGTTCGGATGGCTAAATTCTTACGAAATTCTCAATTTATACCTGAATTTTGCACCGGATTGTGTCGACGCTGCTATGCTATAATAAAGCAGCTTTGATTAAAGTCAAAAGAGACCCGTTGGGTAGTGCAAAAAAGTTCTTGCACGACCAAAGCTGGCTTTCAACTCCGTTAGGAGTGAGATGTCTATAGAACGCGTCACCCGAAATTCCAGAAACTCCGGAGGAGTGAAATGTTTTTCTTTCGACGACGAAAGCCGATTATCTGAAACAATGCAACATGTCACTCCTACGGAGTTCAAGAATTCTCATAAGCGAATTTGCTATAAACATTTCACTCCTAACGGAGTTCGTCAGAAATGCTCTATCATCATTGCGTGAGTAAATCTGTGTGAAAAATTCAGGCTATACATAATTGTTCTGTGAGCAACACAACCAATTTCCAACCAGGGATCATTTATGGCAGAAGTTTTAACTGATCAATCAAAGGAGATATCACAAACTACGCCAACCTTGCGACTGCCCGACGCTTCTTCCGCACGTGAGGCTGTGGGACGTTGGCTGCTTCGGGAAATTGGCACCGGGGTCTATCCAGGCGAGGCCACATTCCTGCCTGACAGCTTCACTTGGCATGTTCCGGTTTGGCTGAGCTATCCGGAAAAGACTCAAATCGGTGTGCTTGCTGATATCTATCTCCATGCAGCGTCAGGCGCATTTATGGGGCGACCGTCGCGTGAAGAGCTGATTCATCGAGCGGAAGTCTTGCTCAAGAAAATGGGATGACCCATGATACCTGTTTATGCACAGGAGCAACCAGCAAGTTGCGTGGCGGCATGTGTTCGTATGGTGCTGGCAGCGCTTGATCTCCATCTTGCCGAACAAGAGATACGCACACGCTGTGGGCAAACCGCTGTTGGATTACGTTTAATTGACGTGGCGAAAGGACTTTCTGACCTGCCTGTCGCTGTACACGTACATACCGATTGGGGAATGGACGACCTACGAGATGAAATTCGGCACTCCCATTATCCCATTGTAGGGATTGATCTTCGCCCAATTGATGGGCGTTTTGCATATCATGCGGTCGTGGTAGTGAAGATTGAAAGTGATAAAGTACCAGTACATGATCCAGAGGCGGGGCAGGGTATTCGAGAATTGAACACAACAAGTTTTATGGATGCTTGGGATGGGGCCGATCGACAGGTACTCATGGTTACAAAAAAAGCCGACTCATGATCTTTTGACTCTTTTGTCATGTCTAATTCCCTCCGCCTTGCCCTCGCGCAAATGGCTGTCTCCGAAGATCTCGCGGCCAATCGCCAAAAAGGCCTCGATTGGGTTGGGCAAGCGGCCAAACATGGCGCACAAATGCTCTGCTTCACCGAGCTGGGATTGCTCCCTTTCTTTCCGCAATACCGCACCGAGAAGAAATTCTTCCAGTGGGCAGAGCCGATCGACGGGCCGACGGTCAAGAAATTTGGCGAGGTGGCAGAGCGGAAACGCATTCACATTCTGCTGAATTTTTTCGAGCGGGCCGGTGCCGGCGAATATTACGACACCACGGTTTTGCTCAAAGCCACGGGCAGTCCGGCGCTGGGCCCGGTGCGCATGATGCATATCGCCGAAGAGCCGTGCTTCAACGAAAAATTTTACTATTGGCCCGGCAATACACCGCCACAAGTTTTCGATCTCGACGGCGTCAAAGTCGGCGTGGCAATTTGTTACGACCGGCATTTCCCGGAGTACACGCGGCAACTGGTGTTGCAGGGCGCGGAGATCATTTTCGCACCATTTGCTGGCATTGTGAGTGATCCGATCCCGATGTATGAAATCGAAATGCAAGGACTGGCATTTCAAAATCAGGTGTTCGTGGCCGCCGTGAATCGGGTGGGCAAAGAGGCGACCGTGGAATTCGCCGGCTGCAGTTTCGCTGTCGATCCGGCAGGTGAAGTCATTGCTCGGGCGCCGCGTGGTGAAGAAAAGCTCTTGTTGGTTGATTGCGATCTTTCGCGCATTGAAGCGATGCGACAGGTGCGGCCGTTTTTGCGGGATCGCCGGCCGGAGATTTACGAAAGTTGGTTGAAACGGAAATAGCTTTTGCAAAACGGAGGCAGTACAATAAAAAACTACATTGCGGTCATTAAGAAATCCGGCAAGCAATTCGTTGCACTTTGCCTTGAATGAGGCGTGGTTGCATTGGTAATACTCGTCCGCTGGCCATCCAGAGTTCTGCGGGCGGCTATTGATTTCTATCTGGAATACGCTTTGGAAGTGGGCTTGCCAGCGAGGAGACCGGTTGCTATAAAAGAGTTGCACGAGTTCTGTTCAAATGGGCAAACACGAATGGCGACCGGAATACAGTTTGATGGTATTCCGCCAACTGGGCATGACCGATGCAGAAATGGATGATGTTTTGCAGTAAGTGATCAATTAAACCAGGAGCGTCAATATGTCATTTCAAAACCTCCTCGTCGAGATCAAAAACAAAATCGCCTACCTCACCCTCAACCGTCCCGACAAGCTCAATGCGCTGAACTGGCAAACAATGCAAGAGCTGCATCAGGCATTGACCGCGGTGAAAGACGATCCGAATGTCGGTGGCGTGATTCTCACCGGTGCCGGAGAAAAAGCGTTCGCCGCCGGCGCGGATATTGGCGAGCTGGCGCAACTCACCCCGATCGGTGCCAAAACCTTTGCCGAGAAAGGCCAGGAGCTTCTCAACTTCATCGAACATTTTCCCAAACCGATTATCGCGGCGATCAATGGTTTTTGTCTGGGCGGCGGCAATGAGCTGGCAATGGCCTGCCATATTCGCGTCGCTTCGGAAAAAGCCAAATTCGGCCAGCCGGAAGTCGGTCTGGGCATCATCTGCGGCTATGGCGGCTCGCAACGCTTGCCGCGACTCATCGGCAAAGGCCGCGCCATCGAGATGCTGATTACCGGCAATCCGATTGATGCCACAGAGGCGCATCGTATTGGCTTGGCCAATTACGTGGTGCCGGCCGGGCAACTGATTCCCAAATGCGAAGAGATTCTGCAAGCCGTGTTCAAGAAAGGGCCGGTGGCGGTGATGCACTCGCTCGAGGCCGTCACTCACGGGATGGAAATGACGCTGGGAGAGGGCCTGCAACTCGAGGCGAATCTCTTTGGCCTGTGTTTCGCAACCGAGGACATGCAGGAGGGGACCAAGGCGTTTTTGGAGAAGCGTGCGGCGAATTTCCAGGGAAAATGAAGGTGAAACTCAAAATTTATTTTGGCGGAGCCATCAGCGCCGGCAGGGAGCGCCAGCCGCTTTATGCCGAAATGGTGCAGTTTCTCGAATCGTTGGGTGCGGAGGTGCTTTCGGCACACGTGGCGCGGCCCGATGTGATGGAAGGAGAGAAAAAAATTCCGGCTGAGGAAATTTTTCGGCGGGACATCGCCTGCCTCGAAAATTGTCACGGCATGGTCGCGGAAGTGAGCACCCCCTCGCTGGGCGTCGGGTTCGAGATTGCGACTGCTTTGCAATTGGAACGGCCGGTGCTGTGTCTGTGCGAGCAGGGAATTTTTCTGAGCCGGATGCTCACCGGCAATCCACATCCGCAGTTGCAGGTTCGTTTTTATCGTGACACTGCCGAGTGGCGGGAGGCGTTGCAAGCATTCTGTGCGCAGGTGCAGAGCGCGCAGACGCTTCCCCGAGTGTCCGAGGGAAAATAGAATGAAAAGAGTTTTTTCTGCAACTTTGCGCCTGCTTTTCGCGCTGGCGTGCCTCAGCGCAGTGGTGGGCCTTTGGGCGTGCGGCGCCAAACCCCTGCCCAGGTACCACAAGCCGGATCGGGATCGCGAAACCCGGCGACCGCTTTATCCACTCATCTCGAATTCCATGCCGCGCAAAACCCCGGCGCCGAAGGCAGAGCTGGTGCCGCAGGCTTCTGTCCCGCCAAGCCATTCTTCCTCGGGATGGCGAGTTTCCAGGGCCCGGACAGCGGCATCAGCAGATCGGCAAACCCTCAGCCCACCGGTGTCTTCGGAATTGGTGTTTCAAACCAATGCCCGTGGCGAGCGCGAGGCGGTTTATCGCTTGAAAAAGGGAGAGGCGCTTTACAGTGCGGTGGTGGTGCGCTTCACCGGGCGTGTCGATGCGGACGAGGTGAATCGCATCGCACAAAGGTTGTTGGAATACAACGGCATTTCTGATGCAACCCGCATCGCAGACGGCACGGCCATTCGAATTCCGGTACGTTTTCTCGACGACAGCATCTTGCGCGGCAATTTTTCACCGGCGCCGGTGCCCAGACCAGCCCGCCCGAGTCGCAGCGGCCTGCACGTTATTTTGGATGCCGGCCACGGCGGCAACGATCCCGGTACGACCGTGCGCGGCTGGGTGGAGGATGAAATTGCCTACGATCTGATGTTGCGGATCAAACGCGGTCTGCAAGCCCGCGGTGTGAAAGTCTATTCCACGGTGCGCGACCGGGAAACCGGAGACGCCCTCAGCAGCGGCGCGCTCGTCAATAATCGCGAGGAATACGTCAAAGTCACACCCGAATATCGCATGGATGACAGCCGGGTGGCGGTAAATTTGCGCATCTATCTCATCGAGGATCTTTATCAGTGGTTGTTGCGCCGCGGTGTCGATCCGGAGAACATTCTCCTGCTCAGTATTCATCTCGACCATTTGCATCCCTCGGTTGGAGGCACGATGGTTTATTTCCCCGGCGCGGACGAGCGGGTGAGCGAATTCCGGGCAACCGGCGGCATTTATCGGCACTTCCGGGAAAGCCGGATCGGCACGATTCGCTTTCGCGGCAGAGAAAACGAAAATGCCGAGGCTGCCAGCTATGCGTTTGCTCGAGATTTGGTTTCAGAATTTCGCCAGGCTGGTGTTCCGGTACATGATTATCTGCCAATCCGGCGCTATGTCTACCGGCACGATCAGAAATGGGCGCCGGGCATCATTCGCTACAGTCACGTGCCGATCTCGATTTTACTGGAGGCTGCGAATCTCTCGAACCGCAACGATTTTGCGCGCATTCGTTCGGCGCATTTTCGCCAAAGACTGGCCGAGGCCGTGGTGCGCGCGATCATGGCGCAGGAATGACGGATTCTTCTGCACCTGTCAGCTTGTTTTCGACGAGCTGAAAGTGTCTGGCAAATTTCTCACAGGCCCGGCGGAGTGCATCTTCCGCGTTGAGACCAAGCCACCGGCCGACTCCCACCAGTGAAAACAGGAGATCTCCGAATTTCTCCTCGCGTTGTTCGGGATCACCGGCCTGTTCCAATTCTGCCAGTTCAGAGTTGAATTTTTCCAACACCTGCTCGAGATTTTCCCAATCAAATCCAACCGTACCGGCTTTTTGCTGGAGGCGTTGCGCGCGCTGCAATGCCGGCAGAAAAGCCGGAACACCGTCTATGACCGAATTTTTGCCCTCGTCTTTTTTCAGTTTCTCCCACAATGCGCTTTGTTCGGCAGCGGAATTGACGTGCACCCCGCCAAACACATGAGGATGGCGCCGGATCAATTTTTCCGAAATGTTTTCAATGACCTGGCTGATGGTGAAGCGGCCGTGCTCGCTGGCAATCTGCGCGTGGAAGATCACCTGGAGCAGCAAATCGCCCAGCTCCTGGCACAGCTCAGTTTCTTGTTGTTGATCGATCGCTTCGAGAACTTCATAGGTTTCTTCCAGAAGATATTGCCGCAGCGACTGATGTGTCTGCTCGCGATCCCACGGGCAGCCCTCCGGCGAGCGCAACTTGGCCATGATTTCAAGCAGACGGGAGAATTGTTGGGCGGCAGTCATTGATGGCATGGGTGGGAGAGTTTCTTCAATTTCACTCAAGCGCAGCCTCCATTGGCTTTTGCACATTCACAGTTTTGGCTTAAGATAAACATGCCTGCGCAGGAAAGCAAGGGGATTTTTGGACCCGTTGGAAGATTGGTCTTGACAAAAGGGCAACTTTTTTTAATATTGACCTGCATAGACGAATGGACCATGACTGGGATGCTTGACCTCAATTTGGCAGGGCAGCCGGAAACAGAGCTTTGGACGAGCGCCGCCACATTGCATAGGTATCCCACAGAGAGGTCTCACCCTGTGTGGTTATCCAATTAAATCAGCAAAACCGCTGAAGCGACTGCGCCCGCAGCGAAACATTTCTGTTCATTAATATGGCGATCAATCGCGGTGTTAATGAAATCGCTTCACCCCGATAATTCACGCGGTACGTAAATCGACCCCGTGAGATACTGTTACGCTTATTATCTCACGGGGTTGGCGCAAGCCGGAAAATATGGCTCATGAATTATCGGGGTTCAACGGCTTTTCTGGACAAAAGGGATGGCCGAAGCCGAAAACCTTTATGAGTGGATCTATTTTTTTCACGTGACTTAAAACTCGCACAGAATGAGTAAAAAGTCATGTGTTTTTTTGATCCGCAGAGAACTCATGGCAAATTTTTCGGTTTGAAGCGAAGCCCGTGGCCACAGGCTTTTCTGGACCGTTGGTGACCATCAAGGGATTCTGATCTGTAGCAAATCACCAATACCAAAGAGGAGGGTCTCATGCGTTACACAATTCTTTTTCTCGCCGGTTTCGTGCCGAGCGTCGTTTTTGCTCAAGACAATTTGCTCATCAGCATCAATCCGCAAAAGGCACGCCATCCGGAAATCACCTATGAGCAATTGGATCCCGGCAAGCTCAAGGTCGTGGTCACCGATTCCGGCGTTCCAGTCGGCGGGCTGGAGCTGAATGACTTCCATATTCGCTCGGAGCTGAGCGAGTACGAGATCAAAAGTGTGCAGCCACTGCTGCAAACCGAGAATGCCAAAGTATCGCTCATCTTGTGCATCGACAACAGCTTTTCCATGCAAGAACATCTTGGCATTTTGAAAGCCACGCTGGAGGAGTTGTTGGCGAGTCTCGGTCCTTCCGTAAAGATCGCCAGTGTGTTCTTTCAAGAGAATTTCTCAGGCGTGAACGATCAGAATGTCGAGACCGTGCCGAACATTCGTCTCTACGGCCTGACGCGCAACAAGAATGAGGTGCGCAAGCATTTCTTGAGTCACTTGCAGGCGGGGAGCCTCTCCAACCGGACCTATTTGTATGATGAAATTTATGCCGGCCTCCGGCTGGCAGAACAAGTGACCGACCCCCAGGAGGGCCGGTATGTTATTGTGCTGTCTGACGGGCTGGACAATGCCAGCAGGAAAAACAAGGATGCCCTCAGAGACTTGACCGCAAAAGATTCCACGCTGGTTTTCTTCACCATTGATTTCCTAACCCAAGAAAACTCGTTTTTGATCGAATTGGCGAAGAAATCCGGAGGCCGGCATTTCCAAGCAAAAAAAGCAGAAGAGCTTGGTGCCATTTTCACCGACATCTCGAAAGATATCGTCAAGCTCTCGGGTTACTTGGTTTCTTACCGGGTGCCGAGGGCGTTTCTGGCCGGCCGTGTGCTGAAGCAAGGCGGCTGTGAGCCGCTTGCGCAAGCACGAATTGTTTGCTTTCCAGTTCATCAGCCGGCTTTACAGCAGGAGGCAGGCGCAAATAAAAACGGCGTTTATCATTTGAAAGTGGCGTTGCCCCATCGCTGGCGCGTCCTGGCCAGTGCGCCGGATTATGTTTCGGACAGCACAGAGGTTGAGGTGACGGAAGAGTCGCTCTACTTCGCAGATTTTGTTCTGGCGCCGGCCATCGTCGAGCTGACCGGCAAGGTAACCGATGCCGGTATCACGCCCCTGCCAGAGGCTCAGGTCACGGTCACTGAGCTGGAGACCGGGGAGAAATTATTGGAGGGAGTGACAGACTCTTTGGGATATTACCACGTGACCAGCAAACTCAACAGGAGCTTGCTGATTACTGCAACAAAGTCCGGCTATACCTTTGCCTCGCTGGAGACGGACAAGGTCACCGCTGCCACGGTGCTGCCGGATATTGTTCTGGGCCTGACCGCGGAAGGGGTGGTTTCCGAGTTCCGATTTCTCTTCGAGTTCAACTCCGACAAACTCAATGTGAAGGATGTTGCCACACAAACGCAGTTGCAGGGCTGCTTGGATTTTGTCAAACGTGAGCTGGAAAAAAGCCCGACGCGGACCGTGCGCCTGGTTGGATGGACCGACAACATTGGCGGCGCAGAGTATAATATCAATCTGTCACAGCGTCGTGCCCGTTACATCAGCAATTATCTGGTGACGCGCGGGATTGCGGCGGAGCGAATTGTCGCGGAAGGCAACGGTATCAGTACAAAGTACGACAATGCCACCGAGGCCGGTCGGGCTTTTAATCGCCGTACCGATGTGATTTTCTTTGACCGGCAATAAATGGGATCATTTCACCGCGAAACTTTTCGTGCGGCGACCTTTACGTTCCGTGCCATGCGGCAAGCTGGACGCAGTCTTCGCGGTTGCAATAATTTTTTCGGGGTAATGATAACAGTATGCGTTCATAGGCGTTTCGGGAAAAGTCAAATAAGTTGACTTTGGGGCATATGCTGCGTATTTTTATTAATACCATTTTATTTTGCGCGATGATTTTATCTACAGGTGCCTGCTCATGCGAAGATACGTGCCAGCAGTTATTTTAGTCTGTATCCTCTCGTTCATTCCAGCCTCTCCGGATCTCGCCCAAGCGCCTCGAGAAATTCCTGCTTTCCAGATCGCTGTAGATCGTGACGATCCCTGTGGTTTCGATCCGATCCTGGCGAAAGCGCAGCTTGCGGCGCTGGGTCCGGGCTGGGGTTACAATTACGACAGTCTGCTGACGGATCTCAAAGCATGGCGGCAAAGTCCATACCTCGCCATTGATTCTGTTGGCGCCAGCGTGCAAAATCGCGCGTTGTGGCGATTGACCATTGCCTCGCCGATTACGCCGGTTGAGCCGCGCCTGCGGATTTGGGTGCATGCGCGCACCCATCCCAATGAGGTGCAGGGTTGGTGGGTCACCGACGAGATGATCAAACTGCTGCTGGGAGAAACGCCGCTGGCGCGACTGCTGCGTGAACGTTGCATCTTCAATATCATGCCGATGTACAACCCCGACGGTGTGGAACTTGGCCTGCCACGCCAGAATGCGCACGGTGTGGACCTCGAAAGTAATTGGGACAAAACCCCGAACGAGCCGGAAGTGATTGTTTTGCGCAGTCAATTTCAGCAATTCATGGCTTCGCCCTCACCGATTCGCATCGCTTTGAATATGCACTCGTCCACTTCATGCAAACGCTATTTTGTCTATCACGATGCCACCGGCACCTCGCCGGCTTATGCGGCCGACGAGCAAAATTTCATTACGCGCATCCGGCAACATTTTCCCACCGGCATTGAGAATTGGAATTACTTTGTAAGCTGGGTTGGCAGCACCGCCACGCAATATCCGGAAAGCTGGTTCTGGTTCAATCACCGCGAAGCCGTGATGGCGCTGACGTACGAAGATATGAATTGTCCCAGCGCCGGCCAGTATGACAAAACCGCTTTTGCCTTGCTCCAGGGGATTGTGGATTATCTAAAACTGGTACCAGCCAGTGTCACGGCCGCGGAGGAGTTGCCGGGAGGTTTTGCGCTGGCTCCCAATTATCCGAATCCACTGCATGGCGGTATTGCCACGATCATCCGCTTCCGCGTTGGATATATCACGCCGGTGCGTTTGCTGCTCCATGATGCACTCGGCCGCGAAGTCATGGTACTGCACGAAGGCCTCACGGCGCCCGGTACATATCAAGTCGAGATCAATTCGGGGGGATTGGCGAGTGGGGTGTATTTCTATCGTCTGCAGACTGGTGCGGGTACGTTGATACGGCGGTTGCTGATCACAAAATAGTATCAAAAAATCAGCATAACGAGTTTCGATCCGCTTCACGCCGCCAGCGCCTGTCTGCCCACCTCAACATCTTCAAATTTCACTGACACCACTTTGGACACACCCTGCTCTTCCATGGTGATGCCATAGAGATAATCCGCGGCTTTCATGGTCAGCTTGTTGTGCGTGACCACGATGAATTGGGTTTTGTCGGAGAATTTTTTCAGCGCGCCGACGAAGCGGCCGATGTTGATATCATCCAGCGGGGCGTCGACCTCATCCAGAATACAGAAGGGACTGGGTTTGACCAGATAAATCGAAAATAACAGCGAAATGGCCGTGAGCGTTTTCTCGCCGCCGGAGAGCAGGGCCAGCGAGCCGAGCTTTTTGCCTTTGGGATTGGCTTCAATGATGATGTCTGCTTCGAGCGGATCCCCCTCATCCAGGCGCAAGTCCGCCTCGCCGCTCTCGAAAAAGCTTTTGAAGACTTGAATGAAGTTTTCGCGAATTTGGGAGAAGACTTTGCCGAAGCGCTCGTAGGCCGTGTCGTTGATCACCTTGATCGTGTCTTTCAAATTCGCCTCGGCTTTGAGCAAATCTTCCTTTTGCGCCGTCAGGAAATCAAAACGCTCCTTCTCCTTTTGATATTCCGAAAGCGCCAGCATGTTGACCGGCCCCATGCTCTTCAACCGGTTGCGCAGCCAGTTGACGCGTTCTTCCGTGGCCGCAGCGTCGAACTCGCCCTCCGGCGGTTTTTGCTGAGTAAGGTCGAGCTCGTAGGTGTCGCGGATGTGTTTGATCAAATTGTCGCGTTGCATGGTCAGTTCGGAAATATGCAACTCGGCGTGGTGGAGATTTTCCGAAACCTCATCCCGCTCGTTGCGCACGGACCGCAGCGCACGCTCTTTGGAATCGGCGGCCTGTTTTTGCTCGCGGAAGGTGCGCTCGATCTCGGAAACCACTTCTTCCAAGTCTTTACGCTCGGCGAAATCGTCGTGTAACTGCTCACGCCAACCATCGATTTGGCGATGCAAGTCCTGTTCCTGCTGTTCGGCCTCGGAAATTTGTTCCGTGCGGTGCTGGATGCTGTCCGCAATTTCCCGCAGGCTGCTGGCAATGCGCTCGTCTTCGGATTGCGCATTGCGCAATTCGGCGCGTTTTTCCACCACCAGCACATTGGCGGCATTTGCCGCCTCTTGCGCAGCGCGTAACTGTTGCTCGAGATTCTCGAGCTCGCGGACGAGCTGGATGTTGATGCTTTCTGCAGTTTGCCGGTGGGATTCGAGCTCTTGAATTTGGGGATCAAGCTCGGCGAGCTGGTTGCGCAGCTCCTGCTGGCCGGTGTCGAGTCTGGCCAATTCCTCGCGATGCTGGCGCATTTCCTGCTCGGCACGGTTGCTCTCAAAAACCGTCTGGCCAAATTCCAGTTCCAATTTTTGCTTCTCGCTTTCAACCTGTTTGCGCTGCGCGAGCAGGTCTTCACTTTGCGCCAGTAATTTTTGCAGCTCGGCTTCGGTATTCTCTTTCTCGCTTGACTCCCGGGCAATCTCCTCCTGCAAATGAGCTACTGCCGCCTCGAGCTGCTCAATTTGAGTTTTGCGGTCAATAATGCTTTCTTGTGCACGGCTGGTATCTCCGCCCTTGAGTGGCCCCCAGGTCGTCAACACCTCGCCGGCGAGCGTCACGAAACTTCGACGACTGCGGCCGTCGTGGTGGGAATCCGCTTGTGCCAACAGCGCCCGCGCCTCCGCCAAAGAGGAAACGATATAGCATTCGTCGAGAAGATTTTCAACCAAAAAACGCACGGCCTCTTCGCATTCCACCACGTCACTCGCACGTGCCAAAATCTGCGTGCTCTCACCCACTCCCCCTTTCTCCCCTTCTCCCTCACTCCCACTCTGCTGGTGTATCCCTCGAATCGGCAAGAAAGTCACCATCCCCTTTTCGCGCTGGCGCAGGATGTCCATGCCTTCAAAGGCACGATCAGTGGAATCAACCAACAGCGAGACGACCGCTTCTCCGAGCGCGGCTTCGATCGCACGGCGATAATGTTCCGGCACCCGAATGCGCTCGGCCAGCGTGCCCAAACAACCCTCCGGCATGCCGCGTTCACGCAGTAAATGCTTGACACCTTCGGGGTGATCTTCGTAGGTTTCCAAAAATTTGCGCAAGAGATCGGCACGATCCTGATGCCGTTGTTTGGAGCTGGTCAGCATCATGATTTGCTCTTTGTGCCGCGCAAGCTCAGCTTCTTTCTGGGCAATGGCGTTTTGATTCGTTTCGATCTCGAGGTGAAGATGATCGAGGCGAGCCAGCAGGCCGGCTAATTGCTGCTGCGTGTCATCGCGCCGGCGGGCAAGCACGAGCTGGCGCTGTTGCCAGGTCTCATCCTCTTGTTGCAGCTCGGCATGGCGCTTCCGGTTGAATTCGATTTGGGTGTGCAGGCGCTCACTTTCTTTTTGCAGTTGATTCCACCTCTCCGCTTCACCCTGCCGTTGCGTCTCCGCCTCCCGCACTTCCTGGCGCTTGGTCTGATAACTCTCCTGAAACGCTTGCAAAGCTGATTGGCGAGTGTTCAACTCTCCGGCAACCGTGTCCACTGCCAAAGTCAATTGCTCCAGACGGCCGGACAGTGTCTGCTTCATTTCCTCCATCATTGTGCGTCTGGCTTTGAGCTCTTCGATCTCTTTGGCAAACCGCTCGCGGTTTTCCTTGACGGCGCGCAGGCGCTCCTGGCTGACGAGAATCTGTTCTTCCTTTTTCTTGATGCGCTCGGTATTGGCGTTGAGATCGCGTTGGCGTGCCACCAATTGTTTTTCGACTTCCAGCAGGGTCAAACGCATTTCCTCGATTTGCGCTTCTTCTGCCGCGAGTCGTGCCGAAATGTGCTCGCGCCGATCGCGGAAATCTTTGGCGGTGGTAATGAGCGGTTCCAGTTCGTTTTTAATCTGATAAAATTGCCATGCGGCCAATGCCACTTCGGTCTCGCGCAGCTCATTTGCATAAACCTGATAACGCTCGGCTTTCTGTACCTGGCGCTTGAGCGAAACGACATTTTTTTCCACCTCGCTGAGAATGTCGTTGAGGCGCAGCAAATCCTGCTCGGTGGCTTCCAATTTGCGAAAAGCGGCTTTCCGCCGCGCTTTGTATTTGCCCACCCCGGCTGCTTCTTCAAAAATGTGCCGGCGCTCCTCCGGTTTGCCGTTCAAAATCTGCTCCACCATGGCCAGCTCAATAACGGAATAGGCATTGGCGCCGACCCCGGTGTCCATGAATAAATCCATGATGTCCTTCAATCGGCACGGCGTGTTGTTGAGCAGGTACTGGCTTTCGCCGGATCGGAACAACCGGCGCGTGATCTGCACCTCGGAATATTCAATCGGCAGAATGTTGCGGGTGTTTTGTACGACCAGCGAGACCTCTGCCATGCCCAACGGCTTTTGCGTTTTCGAGCCGTTGAAGATGACATTCTCCATTCGCTCACTGCGCAGGACGCCAGCCTTCTGCTCGCCAAGCACCCAGCGGATGGCATCGACAATATTACTCTTGCCGCAGCCATTCGGACCGACGACACCGGTGATGCCGCTATGAAAAACGAAATGCGTTTTTTTCGCGAAAGATTTGAAGCCGTAGATTTCGAGATCAGATAGATACACGCGGACTCCTTAGGCAAGATTTTTCATCCTTGTCACCGGATTGTTCTCCAATCAACTTTTTTTATAAATGAAATCGAAGCTTTTGTGTGGGGTAATGACAGCGACCTATTCAAGTGGTGGAAGCTTATATAGCGGCTGACGATTGGCTGCTTGTTCCCACAAATCGAGTAGTTCCTCACGATGTTCGGATGCCCACTCGACGACCATTCCCAGTACACGCGGTGGAACATATCCATGCACGACAACCAATGTATGAATATCAATCACCGCTTCATACTCATCATAGATCGCGTGAAAATGAGGTGGTGGATGTTCGTCGAAGTACATTTCAATGACGATTCCGAAAAACCGACTAATTTCAGGCATATACGACCAACTCTTGTAATTTTGGAAAAACGTCTTCTGGTTTTTTACCAGTGATCCGCAGATAGACGGAGTCGGGACATATATCAATCTGATCGTTCCATGCAATTTCACCATTCGGTCCGATATGGACTTTGTGAAACTCTTGATAGTCATTCCACTGCGCAAAAACACCATGACCAGCAAGGTGGGACAAATCAACAATTCCTTCGACACCGTCTGAATATTTAACCCAGAGTCGGTAGTTATCAAGCGACTTAACTTCGATTGGTCTAGGCATACCTCATCTCCTGCAATCAAAAACTATATCAAGTTACTGAGTAGGTAGAATTAATCTTACACCTGATTTTGAATATAGCACAAAATCTGAATGATGCAATCCCAGTTTTTAAATTTCCCCAATGCGGACGAGCCGCAACCCCTACGGGCGTAGCCTACGGGCGCAGCCAAAAAGACAAAATGATTGACTGCGTCCGTAGGATGACAAAATAATTTTAAAATCATTTTGCCGAAAAAGCAAAGATTTGACTCTTTAGAGACTAATGTCGATATTTTCACATTTCCCCGCACTGGCTTAGCCTTCAAAAATCGGCTGTGGATAACTTGTGCACAATCACAATATAATGTTTATCACACCATCCTAGACACAACCAATTGCGCAAATAAATTTATGAGACGGAGCGGAGAAATGCAAGAGATTTCTGCAAAAAGTACTTGCGGAAGACAAAGTTTTGTTTATCTTAATAGCCGATGCCTTTACAGTCCCTGGTCGTTTCCTTAACTAACAATTTCGGAGGTCAGTTATGAGAAATGTTCGTGTACTGTTGATGTTGGTGAGTCTGCTGTGCTTCGTTGCCGCTGCTGAGGCGCAAACCCAATCCTTCAGCCGTGCTGCGGTTATTCCCGCGCCGGCCGATCAGGTTGGCGGTTTTGGCAATGTCGTCGCGGGTGTGGATTTTGACAATGACGGCAAACTGGAGATCTATGCCGTCAACAATAACTGGGCTGACCGAACCACCGTCGAATTGACCCCTGCGATTTTCAAGTATGAGTTTGATGGTTCAGCTTGGCAAATGGTTTGGTCGACAGCACTGAATATTCCGTTACAAAACACCTGGCCGCCATTGGCCTGGGGAGATTTGGACAAGGATGGCAAAAAAGAGATCATTTGGGGACCGGTCAATTTCACCGACGCCACAACGAACCCCAATCCTGCACGCATTGTCGTTTTTGAAACCAAAGGTGACGGCAGTGATGTCATGGGAGTTGATGCTGGCGGCGGTCTTTACAAACCCAATGCCCAATGGCCCATCACCGATCAGGCCAATCAAAATCTTCGTCCTTTCCGCTGGTTCATTGTTGATATTGACAAGGATGGAGCAGATGAAATCGTGGCTTCCCTGCGCGCAGGAACGCCGCGCTGCCAAATTTATTCGGTGGACAATATTCCGGACAACGCCGACGGTTCGGAAAAATGGACACTCGAGTTCAGTGGCGCCACCGGCACCAATTACGACCTGGCCATCATCGATACGACCATTTACCTGATTAACAGCGCTGGCGGGGTAACCCCGGTAAGATATTCTCCGGCAACAAAAGCCTATACGGTCGGAACAACGCAAGCCAGCCTCATTCCCGGCGGCTCCTGGAAATCTTCTTCGGTGGTGGACATTGACAAGGATGGCGTCAAAGAAATCGTCGTCGGTGGCTGGGGACCAGCTGCGACAAATGACAAGATCTTCGTCCTCCAGCAAAATCCAGACGGCACTTTGAAGGCGACACAAATCGCGGACCTCACTGCCGAGAAAAGCGAAGGCGTGAATGGCGGTGCGGCCGGCGACATCGACAACGACGGCCTGATCGATTTTGTCTTCGGTACCAGAAATTCCGTTCCTCTGGGCGTCATTCATCGTCTGGAATATAAAGGCGGCAGCATAACCGATCCAAACAATTATGAATATACGGTCATAGATAAAGAGGTGGTGCCAACGGTCACCCAATATGATGTAGTTGTCATGGCCAACCTGGATGCGGATCCGGATTTGGAAATCGTTTATTCCGGAACACCGCGCGGTTATGACACCGTCTCGCCTGGTGCGGCACCGCAACCTTTGGTCATTCTGGATCTGCAAAAGGCCTTGCCTGTCGAGCTCGCTTCGTTCACTGTTTCAGTAATCGGCAACGGCGTTGAGCTGAAATGGACCACTGCCACCGAGACCAACAACTATGGTTTCGAGGTGCAGCGCAGCACCGATCAAAAGACCTTCCAGCGCATCGGTTTTGTCGCAGGCAACGGCACCACCACCTCGCCGCAAACCTATCGTTTCCTCGATCACGGTTTATCGAATGGCACCTACTACTATCGCCTGAAGCAAATTGACACCGACGGCACCGTCACCATGTCGGAGAGCATTCGCGCCGAGGTGACCACCGTCGCGCGTGAATATGCGCTGCATCAGAATTATCCCAACCCATTCAACCCGACGACTACCATCGCTTTCGATCTGAAGGAAGATGGTCTGGCCCGGCTGCGTGTCTTCAACATGCTCGGCCAACAAGTGGCGGAGCTGGTTAACGGTCACCTGCAAGCCGGCACGCACACGACGGTCCTCGACGCCAGAAATCTGGCTTCTGGAAATTATATCTATGTTTTGGAAGTCAACGGCTTCCGGGCGCAGAAGTGGATGCAGATTATTAAATAGTCACCAGCAAGCAGTGCTCAATTTTTCGCAACTTGCAAAGTTGTGAACTTGTCGATGAGTACTGGCTGCTGAAAATCATAACGCCACTTGTTGAGCAGTAAAAAAACAAGTGGCGTTTTGTTTTTCCCCGGGCACAAAGTGTGGCGGAATTGGAAATGATGAGAATGTTTTCATGGAGCCGAGATGGGATTTGATCCCCCAGGCGCAATCTGCAAGCAACCAACTGTTCGAAACAAAAAAAGCCCAGGATTAAATCTGGGCTTTTTGCTCCCGAGGTAGGACTCGAACCTACAGCCTAGTGGTTAACAGCCACCCGCTCTGCCGATTGAGCTACTCGGGAAATCGTATTTATAATATAGCAAAAATTTTCAAAAAGTCAATCATGATTTTCTCCAGCGGGTCATTTCCAAAATTCGTATGTTCCCATTTCCTGCAAAAACTGGAAGGCTTCTTTTCTCGTTGGAATCATCGCCCTTCCTCCCAATCCACGGCACTTCAGCGCCGACACCGCGGCCGAGAATTCCAAAATTTTGGGCAACGGCCAGTTTTCAATCAAGCCCACCATGAAGGCGCCATGGAAGACATCGCCAGCGCCGGTGGTGTCCACCACTTCGACGGAAAAGGTCGGCTGATAAAAAGTGCGTTCACTGGTTTGGCAAAAGGCGCCCATTTCACCGGCAGTGACAACCACAATTCCCCTGTATTTTTCATGCAATGAATGAGCGGCATCTTTCGGATCTTGGTTTCCAGTTTGATGGGCAGCAAAGCTGGCAGAGACAATAAGGTAATCGGCCAGCGGCAAGATCTGCTCCAATCCGGCGGCATGGCGCTCCGCATCAACCACGACGAGGCCACCGGTTTTCTTGATCAACTTTGCGGCCATGATTCCTGCCGTGGTAAAATGATGCTCGAGAAATAAAATTTGACTGTTTTGGATGAGGCCGCGATCAATTC
>JAPDQK010000051.1:0-16916 GCA_034505955.1 Candidatus Zhuqueibacter pondensis | reverse complement strand
AAGTGCATGCCAGACTTCATTTGACCGATTGTGAATGATGAAGAAGGTTAGCTTATGCCAAAACGCATCGTCGTCTGTTCCGATGGAACATGGAATACGCCCGATCAGAGGGATGGAAAAGTATTTTGTCCAACGAATGTGGTCAAAATGGCGAGAGCGATTGCACCGCTCGCGCGGGACGGTTGGGCGCAAGTGGTCTTCTATGATGAGGGCGTCGGAACCCATTGGGGTCTCGATCGCTTGACCGGCGGGGCTTTCGGCGTTGGGCTCTCGAAAAACATCAAGGATGCATATCTCTTCCTGATCAACAATTATATCGATGGCGATGAGATTTATTTGTTTGGCTTCAGCCGTGGCGCGTATACGGTTCGCAGCACGGCCGGCTTGATTCGAAAATGCGGGCTGCTGAAAAAAATCCATGCCGACAAGGTCCCGGAGGCCTACAAACTTTACCGCCAGCGTGACGCGACCCCGGATACCGAAGCCGCGATACTCTTCCGGCAGAATTTTTCGAGAGAAATTAGAATCAAATTCATCGGTGTCTGGGACACGGTCGGTGCGCTCGGTATTCCTCTGCGCGGGCTGCGATTCCTGACACGGCGGCGTTATCAGTTCCACGATGTCCGGCTCAGCCGGTCGGTGGATTATGCCTATCATGCTGTCGCGATCGACGAGCGCCGCAAACCGTTCAAGCCGACCTTGTGGGAGACCGCAAACGCACCGGGACAAACCGTTGAGCAGGTTTGGTTTGCGGGAGTGCATTCGAATATCGGCGGCGGCTATCGCGATACCGGACTATCGGATCTTGCTTTCTTATGGATAAAGGAAAAAGCCGAAGCGGCCGGTTTGACGTTCGATCAGGAGTATATCGACACGGTCTTTCATCCCGATCCATTCGGCGTCATGCGGAACTCTAAAAAGGGGCTGTACCTGTTGACCGGAAATTACCTCCGGCCCATCGATGCTGGCACAAATTCAAACGAGTCCGTACATGCTTCGGCGATCACACGCTACCACAATTATTCACCACCGTATAAACCCCCAAATCTCACTGATTACTTGAATAAGAGATCGTGAGCGCATGAGGCAATCACCTTGCGATGCAAGACATGCATCATGCAGCGATTTTTTGTGTTTGACCTGGAACTCGCTCAACCGCAAGTCTCGGCCACAAACGATGACAACATTTCCACGCGCCAGTCGCATACGATGGCAACATGCTATTCGATGCCCATTGAAGAGCTGCGACCGTCATCAGCCATGCGCCCGGAAAACGTCAGCACGTTTCAATGGATGGCAGCCGACTCAGGATTGAGTTTTGGATTCCGAGTTCAATTGCGGTGATCATGAAACCGGCTGCGCTGAAATTCATGACCCACGCGTTGGTGCTCAAATTTGACGCTGAGATTTCTTATTACACCAGAATTGCTGAGCAAAAGCCGACTCCGTGTCCGTGGTGGGTGCGAGGGAAACCACGATTTTGTGCCTGCCGCCTTTCGTAGGTGTTTCCAGATGGGCCCAATTTGTTGCCTCTGATTAAATCTCCGATGCCAATTTTTCAAAAAATTTTTTGCAAGAAGGAATTGATTCGAATGCTGGAGAGTATTATATTATAACAGTGCTGGAGGCACGAGCTTCCACTCTATTCTTTTATAAACAATAAGTTATCTAAACCCGCTCAATCAGGGTTTTTAGCATGGGATTTACCAAACAACCCGATGAATATAGCTGTGGCCCCACGTGTGTCTTTAATGCGCTGTATTTGCTGGGCAACGCGGAAGTCACGTTCGAGGAGATAAAGCAAGCCTGCGGTACGCGCTGGTGGAACGGAACCGATGAATCCGGGCTGCGTCGAGCCCTGCGGAAGCTGGGCTATGAGGGCGTCGATGCGCAATGGCCGCATCAATCGGATCGGCGGAAGGCTTTAGAATGGCTTCGCGAGCAACACATCCAAAACCATCCGGTGATACTT
Source organism: Candidatus Zhuqueibacter pondensis (assembly GCA_034505955.1). Lineage (GTDB taxonomy): Bacteria > Zhuqueibacterota > Zhuqueibacteria > Zhuqueibacterales > Zhuqueibacteraceae > Zhuqueibacter > Zhuqueibacter pondensis. The sequence continues at coordinate 14,944 of JAPDQK010000051.1, read as the reverse complement.
TGCGTTGACAATTTTAACCACTGGATTCTTGCCGCCGGTTCCACGGAAAAATCGCTCACCGTTCTTGATCCCTATGGCGGCCATAAAGGTGCCACCGCCTCGAGCTATTCGCGCACTGCGCTGACGAAGCGCTGGTGGAGCGTGGATAAGGAGAAGAAGCAGGGGTGCTATTATGGCCTGGCCGTGAAACCGCGCAGTAAAAAAGCGCGACGACTGGCCGTGAATGCCATTCCGCTGACAAGTCCCGAAGTGCTGAATCGCTTGAAAGATGCTTCCAACGATTTACTGCCGGTATCGCAATCGCTGGTCGACGTGTTCGGGCGGATAAGAAAAGGAAAGAAGCTTGCGGATTTGATTGCCGAATATTCGCCTTATTTGGTGGACCGGATCGATTATTGGTGGGCTGGCATTGACCGGGCACGAATTCGTCAAGAGTTGCGCAATTTCGTCGCCTTTGCACGCGGTCGCCAATTGCGCTACCTTCCCTCCAAACGCGAGCAGGTGCTGATGGATATAGCGGTGCTGCTCGTGTTGCATACCTATTACGAGCCGGAAGAGCTGATCGCTTCACCGGCCAATAATTGAGCATCACACCGCCAAAGATTCCGCGAATGACAGGGCCCTCGTCGTTTTTGCTTTACGGGCGGATAGACGGCGTCGCAATCGCACTGCAGCCAGTTCGAGAATACGCACCGTCATCGCGGCGTAATCAAGACCGATGGTTTCGGCTGCGGATGGAAAAACCGAGGTCGGGTCGAGATCGGGATTGGGATTGACATCCAGCACCATTGGCCGGCCTTTGGACAGGCGAATATCAATGCGCGCGTAATCACGACAACGGAGCGCGCGAAATGCCGTCACGGCGATATTTTCCAATTCCTGCTGGAAAGCACGATCAATCGGTGCCGGGCAGTACCACTTGATGCCGGACCAACCCGGTGATGCCGGATCAAATTTGGAATCGAACGTGTAAAGCCGATCTCCAGGCTCCACGAAAGCCGAATAGTCGAGCTCCATCGCTGGCAGCGCTTGCAGTTTATGATTTCCCCACACAGCAACTTGAAATTCGCGATCGTCCAGAAACGGCTCGATCAGAGAGGCACAACCAAAATTCTTCTTCACCCAGCGCACTTGCCGGATCAATTCCCGGCTCGACTTGACCACCGAGTCTCGCGTCACGCCAAAGCTACCGTGTTGATTGACGGGTTTGACAACCGCCGGGAACTCATTCCATTGATTTGCCGGCATATTCTCATCGAGCACCATGCCGGGAGGGGTGGGCACTCCGGAGGTGACGAGATTTTTTTTGACTCGCCATTTGTCCTGGCTGAGTGCGAGTGTTTTTGAATCAGAGCCGGTGAAGATGAAGCCCCGTTCTTCCAAGTCTTTGGCCACGAGCGCATCGGACCAGGGCATCCCCTCATACCCTTCACACCAATTGAACACCAGCCATTGCCGCGGATCATAACGGTCCAAAACGTTCAGATCGTGACGCACCGCGATCGGATGCACGGTGAAGCCGAAACGTTCCAAACCGGCGAGCATGTTGTTGGCAAGATGCACGACGTATTTTTGATCGCTTTCGGGCCAACTCATGTCGATGTTGTAAAGTAAAATAATCTGACGAATATCGAACGCGTCTTCAACAGGCATCATTCCTCCTTGGTGCATAATCAGAAACTGTCAATGCCGATCACACGATCTTCAAAAATATTTTTGCAGATGATTTTCGATTCTAATTTTGCTCGGCATCTTGAGTAATGCTATTGTTCAATGATAAAAATGTCAACTGACAATTGCAAGTTAAATCTTCATCACGCTCGCAAATTTTTTTGATTCGCTGACCTCATGCTGATCCGATTTATTTGTTTTTTTCTTCCCACCGCATGATCATCAATTGATGATTACAATCGCGCCGAAGATTTTGCGGACGCATGGCATGAGAGGAACGAAAGTAAAAGAAAAGCGTTGCGATTGCCTCTTGGGAGTGTTATATTTTGGCATGCCGCCTGAAATGGCAAGATAAAAACGGAATGGCTTCGGATCAATAGCTGATGAGGACGGTTATAAAATCCGGAATGACGTCACTCCAAACGCTCGAAAAGTCTGATCGCATATTTTTTCATCATGGCATCACACGATCTGCGGGAGTATGATATGTTCGAACTCAACATGGTTGGTCACGTGCATCTCAAAGTTTCCGACCTCAAACGGTCGGTGAAGTTCTACACCGAGGTGCTGGGTTTTCGCGTCACCGAGCGGGTGGCGAATTTTGTTTTTCTGACCATCAGCAACCGGCATCATGATCTGGCCTTGCAGGAGGTGGGGCTGCATGCGCCGCGTCCGGCGCCCAATGCCATCGGCCTTTTTCATGTCGCCTTCGAGCTTCCGACCATGCGCGCGCTGGCAGATGCTTATGTCAAGTTGCACGAGGCCGGCGTTCGCATTACCGGCGCAGTGGATTATGGCATCAGTAAAACCATCTATTTCCCTGATCCGGATGGCAACGGCATAGAGCTTTACGTCGATACCCGGCATGAGCGGCCCAAATGGGGAGGCCTTTCGCAGCCGCTCGATATCGAAGCCTTGCTGGCCTTGCGCCAAACCGAGGCTAAAATTGAGTAATCGCCCCAAAAAGAAGGCAAAATCACGCTTGCACAAATCCTTTATAATGCTTATCTTTTTTAATAGCCTCTGCAGTTGCCTGTGCGATTAAATGAACAGTTTGGAAAAGTAATTCACTTGTGGAAATACCTGAGATAAATCGCGCAACCGAGGCAAAAAGAAAATTCCATGTTATTGTTCAAGGAGAATGTTATGCCCCCAAAAGATCTTGGTTATCCCAAAGAGCTTTATGTTATGCCGTTCGATCACCGAGGCTCTTTCCAGGAAAAAATGTTTGGTATAAAGGGACGACAACCCACTGCCGACGAAACGAGGATGATTGCCTCGTACAAAGACATTGTTTATGAAGGTTTCAAGAAGGCGCTGGCGATGGGCGTACCGAAAGATAAAGCCGCTATTCTTGTGGACGAGCAGTTTGGTACGAATTGCGTGCTGGATGCAAAGAAAAACGGCATCATGGTTGCCATGCCCGCGGAAAAAAGCGGCCAGGATGAGTTTGATTTTGAATATGGTGAAGAGTTCGGCACACATATTGAAAAATTTGCCCCAACCTTTGTCAAAGTTCTGGTGCGTTACAATGCCGAAGACAATGTCGAAATGAACCGGCGTCAAAGCAGCCGCCTGGCGCGTTTGAGTGATTACTGTCACGCCACCCGGCGCAAATTCATGTTCGAGCTGTTGGTGCCGGCGAGCAAAGCCCAATTGGAAAAAGTGGGCGGTGACAAAAGGAAATACGACACCGAGATACGGCCCGGTTTAATGGCAAGAGCCATTGCCGAATTGCAAGCGGCTGGTGTTGAACCGGATGTGTGGAAACTCGAGGGCCTCGAAAAAGCGGACGATTACAAGGCCATTGTGGCGCAGGCACGCAGCCAGGGTCGCAATCAAGTCGGCATGATTGTGCTCGGGCGCGGTGAAGATGAAACCAAAGTGCGCACCTGGCTCAAGATTGGCGCTAATGTTGATGGCGTGATCGGATTCGCTGTCGGCCGCACAGTGTTTTGGGATGCCTTGGCCGGCTACAAGAACGGCAGGCATAACCGCGAAACCGCTGTCACTATGGTGGCGAACAACTACAAAGGGTTGGTCGATTTGTTTGTCGCCAATCGGCAGTAAAAAAATCATACCTGTCAAAACAAAGAGCCAATGGGAGGTTGGCTCTTTGTTTTGTTTTTTTGTCGATAAACTTTGTACACGATAGGAACGAAATCCATGCCGACCGACGAATTGGCTGCGAGTTTTATCAAAGGCGAATCCCTTCCGGTTGCAGTGGCTGATATAACCAGTGAGTTAGCCGGACTTTGGCAAGCCGTAGCTGATAGCAAAGATGAATCTGTCCGCTCAGCAACCCGGGTATGCAAGCTCAATTTGATCGTTTATTCACCCCATGAAGGTGCGTACGAGCGCGCAGCCGGTGCGCTTGCAGATATTGGCAGAATTCATCCGTCACGCGTTATAGCAGTGCTTGCAGAGCGCGAAGCGGAGGTTGATGAACTGGCGACTTACGTCAAGGCCCATTGCCATCAACCCGCTCCGAACGAAAAACAGGTTTGTTGCGAACAAATCACCGCTGTGGCCAAGGGAAGCGCCGTTGACAAGTTATGGGAAATTATGGCTCCGCTCGTACTCAAGGAGCTGCCGGTAGCGTTGTGGTGGCAGGATGATCTTCCCGAGGACGACGCGCTTTTTGAGCAATTGCTCAAGCTGAGCCAGCGTCTGATATTTGACTCAGCGGATAGTCACGATGTGGGAAATATGCTTGCACGTGCCCGCGCATTGAGCCTGAATTGGCAGGCCGGAAGCTGTGGCGATCTCAATTGGCAGCGTTTGACACAGTGCCGCGACTTGGTGGCGCAGTTTCTCGAATCTCCCGAGGCGGTGCCATGGCTCAAGCATATTGAAAAAATAAATCTTGAAGTGGCAATGGCTTTGGAGGGTGATTCCCACTTTGCCCAACCTTTTCTTTTTCTCGGCTGGCTTGCCGGGCTGTTGAATTGGCGGCTGACTGAGCCTCTGACACCGCTCACCGGAGATGATGCCACTTCTGAAAAACCGGCAACCTCCGGTGAAAGCTCCGCAGGCAGGGACTTCTCAGGTGCAAGCGTTTTTCGCACCAATTGGCAAAACAAAAATAACAGCCCCACCGGCTCAGTGGGAGAAATCGTGGGCACAATTACTCTTCATCACCCGGCACCAGCGCTTGATGACGCCGCCATGCCTGTCGGAATGCTTTCAGTGCAGTTGCAATTTCGTGAAGAAGCGGAGCGCTTGTGCTTTTTCTTGCGCAGGGATCCGAATCAGGGGCAGGTCATAATGAAAGTCACAAAAGGCGAGAAGGTATTAACGGAATCAGCAATGCCACTTTCTGAAGCGTCATTGGCGGAATTGGCCATCCGGGAGCTGAACCGCACTGGTCATGACCAAATTTACGAAAGCGCCTTGCGCATAGCAACGCAACTGATCTGAGCTGATATGCATTTTGTCTATTCGCCTCGCTACCATGCCGACATTGGCATTCATGTTTTTCCCATAAAAAAATATCACCTGGTGGCTGAGGCTTTAAGCCAAAAGCATCAAATTCCTGATGCGGCATTTATCGAGCCATTGCCGGCCACGCACGAGCAGTTGTTGCGGGTGCACACAGAGCGCTATCTGGATGATCTCTACAACTGCCGCTGGACACCACGCACCCAGGACTCAGAATTGCCACTGACCCGGGAGATCGTAGACATGTTCATCCTGGCTTCTGGCGGGACGATTCTTGCGGCGGAGCTGGCACTTGCGGAGGGCGCCTGTGTACATATTGGCGGCGGCTTTCATCATGCTTTCGCCGAAAAAGCTGAGGGCTTCTGCTATATTAATGACCTGGCTGTTGCCATTCGCGAGATGCAGACAAGGGAAAAAATCCAGAAAGCGATGGTTATCGATTGCGATCTGCATCAAGGCAACGGCACCGCCAATATTTTTCAGCAGGACAAGTCGGTGTTCACTTTCTCGATTCATCAATGGGAGCTTTATCCGGTAAAAGAGAAAAGTGATTTTGATATCCATTTGGAAAATGGCATCACGGATGAAGAATATTGGCGACACCTGGAAAACCATATTCCTGACATACTCGATGATTTTCGTCCAGACCTGATTCTCTATCAGGCGGGCGCTGATCCTTTCGAGTATGATCAACTTGGTGATTTAAAACTGAGTATTCATGGCTTGTCAGAGCGAGATCGCCTCATTTTTGGGTGGGCCAAAAAACGCAGTATACCTGTTGCAGTTACTCTTGGAGGTGGATATGCGTACAACACCATCGACACAGTAGCGATTCATGTTAATACCAGCTTGTCCGCATGGGAGATTTGGCAGAATTAACCTCTGACCTTTTGTCAGCGACGTGCTTTTTCCTCGTATTCTGACCTTGTTATCCAAATAGACCAACCAAGTCATTATATTCATACCGGTCTGATTTCTTCCAGCATGACATTGATTTTTAAAAGATTAAATATGGATGAAAATCGCCATTGCAGAATATCACTTAGTTGTCAAAATTTCCGCCTATACACATATCTCGATTAAAATTAATAACCTAATTAGTGAAAATCTCAAATCAGGTTAAATAATATGGTCAATTTTCGCCATCTGACAATGGTCTGATTGACTCACTCCCGAACACTTTGTCCATAATAGCCCGCTTTTGGGGCATGTATTACGGCTGATTAGGCATAAATTTACAGTGGCCTAATTTTTGCAAAATGAATAGTTGAGTTTGAATGAGGATGAGTAATTTAGTTAACATTTTATAAAACAATAAATTCAGCCCTAAAAACTACCAATCCAAGAATGCAACTTTTCTCATTGTATGCCGTTTTAATATAGTCTAGATTCTCTTGAATCAGCATTGATGCAAGCTATAGAGTAATGAAGATTCTGACACCAGACAACAAGTCATTTGTGAAATAAACGGGCTGGTAGGGTTTTAAATGTTAGATTAACCTTCTGTGGAGGATGCAAAATGTTAAAAGGGGATAAGCTCGGGGAAAAATTCGCCGGGTTGCGCGCTTCCAGAGTCATCAAGATCGTTTTCTTGGTGATTTTTTGCCTTGCTGCCATTGGCTTCAGCTTCAGATATTTGAGTATCTACAATGCGCAGGAAGGCAAAATCAACGAATTGGAGCGCGCTTTACATGACCTGCGGGCAGCGATGAATGTTGATAGTGTGCGGCAATACAGCATACAAAAAATAATCGCCATTATCAACCGCTTCAATCCGGCCATGGACTCCGCCACCAAGTATGAGATCGCGAATACGATCTATGAAATGAGCATTAAATATCCGAATCTGGATATCGACCTGATCTGTGCGACCATTACGCACGAAAGCAGTCGGTCCTGGAATCCAGAGGTCGTTTCGCAAGCCGGAGCCATGGGATTGATGCAGATTATGCCGACAACCGGAATGTATATCGCCCAATATGAGGGCATCATTTGGAGTTCTCCTGAGGATGTCTTATTCAACCCGGTTTACAATATCCGCATCGGCTGCCGCTATCTTTCCTCACTCATCAGTGAATATGATGTGGATGGTGGATTGGCAGCTTATAATGGCGGTGAGAGGCGTGCCTCATTGTGGATCAGAAAAGATCGCGCCGCCGGCATTCTGTGGAGCGAAACTTCCAGTTACATTCCATCGGTTCTTAATCTGTATAAAGAGTATCGCGAGATGACTCCCGCCTTGTAAGATGCCAGGACGGTGTTTGGTGGTTGGAAGTGTTTCACAATTCAGGACGTTAATTTGAAAGGTCTCTGTCCATAGGCTGTGGATGGAGACCTTTTCTTTTATGGCAATAACAGGGATTTCGCGATGATTACCCCCAATAAACCCTCAACAGCGACCGAGATTTTGGTTGTGGATGATGAGCCGGTTGTGCGCCATGTCTGCCAGCTCAGTCTCGAACAAAATAATTACGTGGTGGTCACAGCAGAAAACGGCATGAAGGCCCTGGAGAAGTTGCGCAGCGCACCGGAGATTGCCATCGTGCTTTCGGACTTAAAAATGCCAGGAATGACCGGAATGGATCTGCTGCAGGCCATCAAGCGGGATTTCCCTCACATTGAGGTCATCATCATGACAGGCTATGCCACCATTGAAAATGCCATCATGGCGATGAGGCTTGGTGCGTATGATTTTTTGTTGAAGCCGTTGAAACCGGAACAAATTCAAATGGTGATCAATAAATGCTGCGAAAAAATTGCACTCAGCCAGGAGAACCTGGCACTGAAAAAAGCCAATGAAAAACTCCGCGAATTACAAGCTGCCAAAGACAAGTTTATGGCGATCACCTCACATGAATTGCGCACGCCGGTCAGCCATTTGAAAGGTTATCTCTCGCTTTTGAATGAAGAATATTATCCCATCCTTTCCGTCGCAGAAAAGAACGAATGCATGCGCGTGATCAACACGGCGGTTCTTGATTTGGAACAAATCGTCAACGACATGGTCGATCTTGCAGGGCTGGAGCAAGGTACACTAATGATAAAGCGGGAGGACACCAACATCAATGAACTTCTGGAGCAAATCCTGCAGGAATTTCGGCTGGCCGCAAAAGAGCGCCGGCAAACCCTGATTTGGCACCCTGGTCCGCAGAGTCTGACCCTTTATATCGACAGGATGAAAGTGAAAAGTATGGTGGCCGAATTGGTCCAGAACGCAATCAAGTTCACGCCGGACGGCGGAACCATTGACCTGTCTTTGCATCAGGAAAATGATTTCTGCGTTATCACGGTGCGTGACTCGGGTGTCGGCATAGCCCAAGATGATTTGGGAAAAATTTTTGAGAAATTTTACGAGGTCCAAAGCAGCGATCATCATAGCTCGAGCAAGACCGGTTTTCTGGGTGGGGGCCTCGGATTGGGATTATCACTGGCCCGCGCAATAGCGGAAGCGCATGACGGGGGAATCAAGGTTAGCAGCCAATTGAACCAGGGATCCACTTTTCAAATCTATTTGCCGCTGAAACAGAAGAGCGAGGTTGACGGGCCGTACGAACGGCATGAAAATGTCATCACCAACAGAGCCGATTCCGCAGCCGCAGGTGCCAGCGAGTGATCTGAAACTTATTATAGTATTACCCCTGAAAAACTATCACGATCGCGAAAATTTTGTAGCGCAAGCTTCCAGCTTGCCTTCGTTTGCAGACTGGAAGTCTGCGCTACGAATTGAACGTGGGAAGGATTCCTTGCGAGGTTAGGAATAATGAACGAATATCATGTCCACACGCCGGCATATTTTTGACTCGCAAAATCAAATCAAAAACAAAACCCCGACCTCCATGTGTTAATGCATGAGATCGGGGCGCCACATTTTAGAAATAAAGTTCGCGGTAGTCTTTGATTTTTGCCTTTTCCTTGACGTCAGCATACCATTCCGCAAAAGCATTCTGCCGGCCGCGATCAATCAATTGCGAACGAATCACTTCTTTTTTCTCTTCAAAATCCGCTTCATTGATCGGGTCCATGCTGAGCAATTGTATCAGATATGAGCCGCGCGCACCCTTGATGGCTGGAGAAATTTGATTGGGTTGCAGCGAAAACGCCGTGCCAATAAAAGCCGGGTCTCGGCCGATGCCACTGACAAAGCCGATGCGGGCAAAGGGCTCGGCAGTTTTGATCTCCAGGGAGTCCTGGGCAGCCAGTTGCTCGAAGGTCATCCCCTGATCGAGTTTAGCACGTGCCTGCCTGGCAGCTTGATAAGCCAGGTCCTTCAACTTTTCCGTCCGCAAAATAGTTTCAATTTGTGCTTGCACTTCCTCGATGGGCTTAATGCGTTCTGGTTGCGCATCTGCCACGCGCAGCACCATGAACCCCGACGCCACCTCGAATGCGTCACTGATCGTGCCGACATTGCTCCTGAACACGAAATTGGAAACACTCGGTTTCATGCCGACGCCGGGAACAAATCCGCTGCCCTTGGCAAAAAAAGGACTGGTTTGTGCTGTCACTTTCTCGCTCTTTTGCGCAGCCTCCCATCCTGATTCCCTGGCCAGCGATGAGAAATAGTTCGCGCTATCCCGTGCCGTCTCAATGGTCTGGCGGGAAGGTTGAAATTTAAACAATATGTGACTTGCCTGAACCATCTCCTCACCCTTTTCGTCTTTTTTCTTTGCGGCTGCCTCCGTACCCTGCGGTTTCTCGATTTTCTTGTCCACGACTTTAATAATATGAAGGCCAAAGGTTGTTTGCACCGGTCCCACAATAGCGCCTGGACTGGCCGCAAAAGCCGCCTCCTCAAATGGTTTGACCATTGCGCCACGTTTGAAAAATCCGAGATCACCGCCCTTGTCACGGTTGGATTCATCCTCGGAATAGGTTTTGGCCAGTTCAGCAAAATCCTCGCCGCTCCTGGCTCGTTGCAAGATTTCCTCCACACGGGTGCGCACACTGTCAGAGTCGGCACGGGTGGCTTTGGTGGAAAAGACGACATAATCGATTTTGCGTTTTTCCGCGTCCTTGAAATCTTGCTCATGCTCTTTGTAGTATTTTTCGACTTCGCTTTTTCCGACAGGAATTTGTTCTTGGGTGCCGGCTTTATTGCGATAATTCTCCGGATTGAAGAAAATGTAGCGCACCGTAGCCTTCTGATTACGCTTCACGTAGTCCTCCCGCACCTGCGCGTCTGTCACCACAACTGTGGCATCGAATTCATCCTGAAATTTTTGGTAAGGCAGCGAGGCACGCAGGTATTGTTCGACACTGCGCCAAAAGGCATTCGCTTCGGGAGAATCACTATTCAGCGCAGCCTGGTACTTGGAATTGTCAAATTCTCCCTTATCATTGTGAAATGAAGGATTTTGTTTGATAATATCCGGTGGCTCATTGTAAATGTAATGAAGAATCTCCCTGTTGGTCGCCCGGATGCCACGTTTTTCGATTTCTTGCGTCACCAACACTTCGCGCACCATGCTTTCCCATACCTGGTTACGAAGATAATCCAGTTGGTTTTCCGTAGGCTCCTGTCCGTTACTTTGTTTGAATTGCTCGATCTGCTGTTCAAAATTGCGATAGAACTGTTCGTAATGAATGTCCTGGCCGTTAATCGTCGCGATCACGCCGGATTGAGCTTTGGGTCTGAATATCGTCGATTCTGAGCCCCACTCGACAACGATCAAAGCCAAAAACGCAATAAGTAAAATCAAAAGTATAATGTGGGTATTTTCCCGCATTTTGGTCATTACACCCATGATGGAACTCCTACAAAATAAAAGTTAATCTTCTTCCCTTGCCGGTACCTCTTGCCGGGCCACAAGAGTTATCACTATAAAATTCCAAAAGTAAAATATAGACGATCGCGGCGTGATATGCAAGGAGTTTTTACTCACCGGTGGCCTGCAGTTGCACGCGGAGGTTCTTTTAAAAGATTATCTTGCGTTTCGGCAGGAATTGACTATATTACATTATCGTTACAAATTCAGAAACCAACTCATCTCCTGGGGTGGATGGATGAGATTCGCTTTCATCAAAATCACACTGGCGGCGGTTTTGATTTTGGCCGCTGCGGTTTTCAGCCAGACGCGCCAGCCATGTACGGTTTTGCGCGTGCTGGACAGTTGCCGCGTCGAGCTGGATTCCGGTCAAATCGTGCGCCTGATTGGCATCGACTCTTTTCCGGACAATCTACCGCGTTGGGCAACCTCCCTTTCCTCTCTCGATTCACTCACTGCCGGAAAATCCCTTTACCTTGAAGTTGATGGCAACCTGACCACAACGTCGTCGCTAATTTATGGTTATTTATGGTTCGATAGCCTGTTGATCAACGAAGAGTTATTACGACGTGGGTTGGTACAAATTTGGGAGGATACCACGCTGTTTCAATATCAAAAAGTTTTTCTCGCACGCGAACACGAGGCGAGAGAGGCCAAGCGTGGTCTCTGGAATACGGATACGCTTCTCCCGGCACCAATTGATCCAACAAAGCCTGTTTCCGAGGATACGGTTTATGTGACAAAATCCGGGCGAAAATATCATTACGCGAATTGTCGCTTACTCCCGAAAAATAGAATTGCCTTGCCCTTGTCGAAGGCGCGGCTCGAGTATAGTCCTTGTCGCGTTTGCACCGGCACAAAAGTCGGACAGCAGGCAAAAGCTCTGGTTGAACCAGTCAGTAAAAATCAATGCTGCGCAATAACCAAAAATGGCGAGCGCTGCAAGCGGCAAGCTGAGCCGGGATCGAAGTATTGCTGGCAGCATCGCAGAAAATGAGGGAAGATCAAATCCTTTATCAACTTTTTTCAAAAAGAATCAGAACAGGTGTGCAAGTGACGAAAGCCTGAAAACGAACGGCAATCATAAAAAGCATTAAAGAAACCCGAGAATTTTCAATTGCAAATTTCCGCATTTTTTTCGTTAATTGGGACAAGCTGGAAATCAGCTTGATCCCTGTTTAGTTTCTGGAGTAACCCACCGTCCGGACGCCCGGAGGTCCAGACGGTTATTCACGGGGAAACAACATGCCCGACCAAGAATACGACGTTTTCCTCAGCCACGCCAGCGAAGACACGGCCGCTTCGATGCCAGCCCGGAAGGTATGCGCTATTTGTGCTACACCGGGCAAGATGCAAGTGGCAAGTTGCAATCCTACACCGCCGAGGAGCTGGTGAAGGAGTTTTATGATCCGAAGGCGGTGCAAGACGCACTCGATAAATACGTAAAATAGATAAAAAGAAAAAAAGATAAAATGAAGAGAAGTGAGGGGCAAGTTTGCAAGTGGCAAAACTTAAAGTTGATTTTTTGCCAGAATTTGGTTAGATTTACAAAGAATAGTTTGAAAGCGGATTTACCGATGATATCTCTCGATCTCGAAAGATTAAAGCAAGCGTTGGTTTCGGAGAAAGCCATTTTATTCGCCTATTTGTTTGGCTCGTTTGCTACCGGCGAGGCAACACCATTAAGCGACATTGATATCGCCGTTTATCCAGCAAGAAACCTGAGCCTGGACGATCGGCTTGCCATTATTCAGCGCTTAGGCAAGAAAACAAGGTTGGAAAATTTGGACGTGACTTTTCTGGATCGTCTCGATAATCTTCATATTCTTGCCGCCATGATTGATCATGGCATTGTGTTAGTGGATAAAGATCCGGACCAGCGGGAGCTATTTGAGGTGATGGTGCGTCATCAATTTCTCGATTTTCAATATCAGAGAAAATTATTCATGGGTGCATAAAATGAACAGCGAGGCTATAGAAAAAAAAGCTGCCAAAGTTCTGGAGTACGTTGCGACGCTGGAGAGTCTGAGCGAGAATTGCGCGGAGCGAATGAAGAGCGATAAAATCTATCGCGGGTCGATTCTGTATTATCTGTATATGATGGCCGATTCTTGCGTCGCTCTGGCAGAAATGGTCATCAAATTAAAAAATCTTCCCAAGCCTCAAAGCTATTCCGAGGCCATTGACATTCTAGGTGAGCATCAAATCATTCCGGCGGAATTTGCTTATGAATTTGCCAGGGTTACAGGCTTCCGCAACTTTTTGGCTCATGACTATGAAAAAACCAATTACGAAGAAATCTGCCAGATCATGCTGAATAAGCTCAAAGATGTAAAAGAATATATTCGCTACGTTAAAAACAGCCTATGAAAAAGCGAAACAACGGTAATAATAATAAAGAGCTCGACGTTCCCGAGATTCCGCACAATGCGAAACTGAAACCACTGCATCGCCGCCCGCCAAAAGGCGCGAAGCTACCGCAGGAACAAGTGAAACTGCGTTTGGAGAAGCACATTTTAACTTGGTTTCGTTACGAGGCCGAACGCCAAAATCGGGAGGTGAATTCGTTTATCAACGAAGCGTTGCGCCAGTTTATTATTCGACGAGTAGGCGACCCAGAATTTCAAACGGGTGGCTTGAATCCGATTCAACGCGCTGAAGTCGAAGCTTTGATCGGTGAGAGGCTTGCAACGCCAAGAAAACCTCGACGGTAACAAACTCCGCTTTGTGAAGACATGAAGGAAATCGCACGGATGAAGAAACAAGGCAAAATCAAAGTTTATTCGCGGCAGGAGGCGTTCGGTGGTTAAAGGAACTTTCGTGTACCAAGATGCCCACCTCAAGGAATTTAACAAAAACTACTTTGATCGTTGCTATTCCATCGTTTTCTTTTTTGCCAATGTCGCTTTGCCGCATTATAAATTTCGTCCACATTAAAGCCTCCTCTATTTATGTGAAGCTTGCGCCCAAGCTTTTCAAAAAACCAAAGAATCTTCGCGTGCAAGTCCGGCATCGCCATTACTTTGCCGAATCAAAAATCACCGCTTTATAACGTTGATACAAATAAGACACCGCCAGGAGAATCACGCCGAGGCCGACAAATGAGAAAATTCGATACAGCCGCTCGAGAAACGAAAGGTCGTAAATGAAAATTTTCAAAATAGTGACGCCAAACAGCACGATGGCCATAATGCGCAAACCCTGCGACCGGCGCCAAATGCCTGCCACCATCAGAAACACGGAATAGAAGAGCCAAACACCCGAAAGCGTCAATTGCCGGAGATTCTGTAAGCGGCTAATCTCGCCCGAGACTTCCGAACTGGCCGAACTTTGTTGCGCGAAAAAGATCGCCTTTTTGAAAATATCTCCAGTCTCGCCGGTGAACAAATCAAGGAGCAGCAGAACAACGACCACTTGTAAAATACTTGGCACCTCGCTTGTCCAAGCATGCTGGCGATTTGCACTTAGCCAACGAGCCTGAACAACACAGCCGGCAATCACCAAAACAAACACGGCAGCGCGCCAATTCAGTACAGGCGTGAATTGCGCAATCGGGCAGAAACTGAAGCCCTGAATCGCGATCATTAAGATGGCGAGACCCAAACTGCCGAGCCCGCAATAAAGAATCGGTAAAATTTTACGACGCAGTCCCAACCAGACCAGTGGCAGAGAGTAAAACGTCCAGATTGCCGGCCAGGTCATGAAGCGATGGTATGCCATACTGGTGGTCATTTCTTCGGTTGCGCCGAGCATGTGATGGCGGAAATAATCATTGCCCTCGACGGTCAGCAAGATAAAGAGTAAAACACTCGAGGCGCCATGCAGCAGGGATCGAATCATTTCGCTGCTTTTTGCATCCACTTGTCTGAAGAAAACAGCGCTGGCGCCGAGTGTTCCCACGAGCACTGAAAATGCCAGAACCCGCAGATTGAGAATGAGTCTGAAATTCTCAATCGGTGAATAGGCCAGCGCGCCTTCGGTGCCCAACAGTCTGAGCAAGGCCAAGCCCATCAGACCAAGCCCCGCCTGCCAGACGTAACGCAATTTCCAATGAATTCCGCACCAGA
>JAPDQK010000050.1:0-43075 GCA_034505955.1 Candidatus Zhuqueibacter pondensis | reverse complement strand
CGGCACCATTCCAAATTTTCATCAAAGAAATTCCCGCCGAATTGATACACGAACGTGTAGCCGGCCATGCTGATCATGCAGCCATATTGTTTGATTCGGCCGCTTGCGTCTTTTTGGGTGAGCCGGAGAGCGATTTGCAGGAAATCGTCCCATGTCCAAGAGGTATCCGGATACGGAACGCCCGCTTCGCGAAACAACCGGCGATTATAATAAACAACCATCGGCGTGTAACCGATGGGTATGCCATAAATGCGCCCGCGAATGGTAGCTGTTCTCAGCAAAGCGGGAAAAAAATCCGCCAGATCGAAGCCGCCTGCGGCCGCAGTACTGTCGGCAGCGATCCAGGGATCAAGCTCCTCCAAAACACCACGATAAGCCAGCGTGCTCAGGTCAGTGCTGCTCAGCAGAAAAACATCCGGTGGATTGCCTGCGGCCGTCTGGATCAGAATTTTACGATCATATTCCTGATGATCGATGTGAACAAATTTGACTTTCTGATGCGGCTTTAGCGCGTTGTAGCTCGCCACCAGGTGCACGAGATTTTGTGTCTCTTCCACCGTTCCCCAAGCCGAGAAGATCAGCGCCTGCTCGTGGGGATTGTGACTGACCGCGAGCAGCAATCCCAGGTAAACGACACAACCGGCCAGAAGCGCGAATTTAATTCTGTACGCTGACATGACCCACGTAATCCTGTCGACATGATTAGTATGATGGTCGTGCTATTTGAATCCGGTCAGCACGATCCCTTTGTTGATATATTTCTGGAAAATGATATAAACCAGCAGCGCCGGCAGCAAGGCGATCATGGTGCCGGCCATCAGGCGCGTCCAATCCGAGGTGTGGGCCGTGACCAGTTTGGTCAATCCCACGGGCAAAGTCAATTTTTCGGTATCCGAAAGCACGATGAAGGGCCAGAAGAAGTCATTCCATGAATTAATAAAGACAAAAATACTCAGCGTCGCCAGCGCCGGTAGTGACAGGGGCAGGATGATTTTCCAATACACTGCGAATCGGCTGGCACCGTCGATGATGGCCGCATCTTCCAGATCCCGGGGTATGGTCATGAAGAATTGCCGCAGCAGAAATGTACCCATGGCCGTAAAAGCAGCCGGGAGGATGACGCCAGGGTATTGATCGATCCAGCCAAAATATTTGATGATAAAATAAAGGGGGATGATCGTGACCTGGCCCGGCACCATCAAGGTGGCGAGATAGACAAGGAAAAGGCGGTCTCTGCCGGGAAATTGCAACCGTGCAAAAGCATACGCGGCAAGCGAGCTGGTGAGAACCTGCAAAATGGTAACACTGGCGGCGATGAACAGGCTGTTGAGAAAAAAACGACCGAACGGCAGGATTCTCACGACGTCCAGATAATTCTGCCAATAAATCCGGTCCGCAGCAGGCAACCATCGACCGTCGAATGCCTCAGCCGGCGATTTCAACGAGGTCAGGAGGCTCCAATACAGCGGCGCAATCATCACAACCCCGCCAATCAGAAGCACGAGATAAATGACCAGCCTGCGCCAATTGGAAATTTCGTTCATACGATCAAATGCACCAGGGTTCAATGCCGGAACCCAACTTCGTGGACTGAGCAACTCGTCATGTGTGACGCAAAACCAACCGTCTCACGAATAATACACCTTCCGGCCTGCATAACGCCACTGCAGAAGGGTAACGATAAAAATAATCGCGAATAAAATCCACGCGAGCGCTGCCGCATAACCCATGCGAAATTCGCGAAAGGCTTTCCACCAAATTTCATAAACAATCGACCACGTGCCCTTCAACGGGCCGCCTTGGGTCATCACGTAAATCGGTCCAAAAAGCTGGAAAGTGGAAATGAAGCCGGTAATGAAGAGAAATAGATGCGCCGGGCCCAGCAACGGCAGGGTAATATGGATGAAGCGCCGCCAATTCGCTGCGCCATCGAGATGCGCGGCTTCATAAAGCTCATCGGGAATACCCTGCAATGCCGCCAGATAAATCAGAATATTGTAGCCCAGACCTTTCCATATCGACATCAGCACAATGGAAATTTTGGCCATGAGTGCGCTGCCCAACCAATCCACCGGCGCCAGGCCAAATTTGATCAGGAGCGCATTGATCAGGCCGAAATCTTTGTTCAAAATCCACTGCCAGATGATGGCGACGGCGATTGCCGAAGAAATTACCGGCAGGAAGTAAATCGTTCTGAAGAAGCCCATGCCGCGCAAAGGTTGGTCGAGAATGATTGCAAGCACAACCGCCAACGCCATGGTCAGCGGCACACTGAGCGTGAAGAACAAGGTGTTCGCCAGATACAGCCCCAATCCCGAGCCCCGCGAGAAAATCTCGATGAAATTATCCCAATCAACAAAAGTCGGCGCCGTGAAAATATCCCAGCGAAAAAGACTCATCACCAACGACGCCACGATCGGCCCCAACATGAACAGCAAAAACCCGATGATATTGGGCAGGAGAAAACCACAGGCAATCCAGCGTTCACGTTGTTCGCGGGATTCAAAAAAGTGCGGCATGCTCGATCAAAAATAAATGATGCCTGAGTTCGGATGGCGGCATTTATGCATTCGTCATTTTCCCAACTTTTCTCCGGTCAATCTCTCCAGTGCTTCCAGGTATTTCTGGCTGGTAGTCAAAATCACATCGGTCGGCAAATCCGGTGCTGGCGGTTTTTTGTCCCATTTGATGGAAATCAGGTAATCGCGCAGATATTGCTTGTCATAACTTTCCTGAGGACGGCCGGGTTCGTATTTGTCTTTTGGCCAAAAGCGCGACGAATCCGGTGTCAACAACTCATCAATGAGGATCAGTTCGCCGCCGCGCAGACCAAATTCCATTTTGGTGTCGGCGATGATGATTCCTTTTTGCTCGGCCAGGGTCGCGGCGCGTTGATAAATGCGCAAACTTATCTCACGCACCTGTCGTGCCACTCCCACGCCGAGCATCACCGCGGCGCGCTCGAATGTGATATTCTCGTCGTGGATTCCGGCTTCGGCTTTCGTGGAGGGAGTAAAAATCGGTGACGGCAATTTTTGTGATTCCACCAAACCGGCTGGTAATGGCACGCCGCAGATTCCACCGGTGGTCCTGTATTCATTCCAACCGGAGCCGGAAATATAGCCTCGCACAATGCATTCCACAGACAAAGGCTCGGCCTTTTTCACGAGCATACTGCGACCGACCAACACCTCGTCGTAAGGACGGCACTCTTCAGGAAAATCATCGACCTCCGTGGCGACGATGTGGTTGGGAATAATATCGCGCATGCGTTCGAACCAGTATCGCGAGATCTGCGTCAAAACCCGGCCTTTGAAGGGAATGCCCTGGGGTAAAACCACGTCGAATGCCGAGATGCGATCAGTGGCGACGATCAGCAAAAAGTCACCGACCTCGTACATGTCCCGCACTTTGCCACGTTTGAGCAGTTTCAAAGTGGGAAAATCGGTGGTGGTGATCACTGATTTATTCTGATGGGCGCGTTTCATGCCTGTACTCCGATGCAACATTGGGTTCGATGACAAAAAAGCGATTTTACGATTTCCAACTCTTCATTAATTCCAAACTCCTGCACGCCATTCCGCTATACCTGGATCGGTTCGATCTTTTCCATCCGTACCGTCAGCAGATCACAGCCGTTGTCAGTGATGACGATGTCATCCTCCAAACGTACGCCGAACTCACCCTGAATATAGATTCCCGGTTCCACCGTAAACGTCATCCCCGGTTGGAGAATGGTTTTATTATTGCCCGCAAAATATGGTGCTTCGTGACCTTCGAGGCCGATGCCATGGCCCAGGCGATGCACGAAATATTTGCCATAGCCGGCCTCTGCAATCACCTGGCGTGCAGCGGCATCGACGGACTCGCAAGTGACAGCCGGTTTGGCTGCAGCGATGGCCGCGCTTTGCGCGCGATGAACGATCCACCAGATTTCCTGTTGACGTGGGCTCGGCTCTCCCAGGACTGTGGTTCGCGTCACATCACTGGTGTAGCCCTGCACTTTTGTGCCGCAATCCATCAACACGATTTCGCCGGATTGCAGCGAACGAGGGGTGGCGCCGCCGTGGGGATTCGCCGACGACGGTCCGAATTGAATGAGACCGCCGCCGGAGAGACCAAGGGCTGCGAAGTTTTGTTGCACGAGCCTTGACACTTCCTGTTCGGTCATGCCGGGCTTGATTTGCCTCCACGCCTGTCGAATGCAAGCTTCGGTCGCATCATTGGCCAAACGCATCAACATGATTTCTTTTTCGGATTTAATCATGCGTTGGGCATTACAAACCGCTTCGCCATTGACAAATTTTGCTTGCGGCAATTCACGGCTCAACCCGTCAATGACAAAGTAACGGGTCGTTGGCTCAATCGCCATTGTGCCGGTGCGCAAGCCGTGGTCGCCGAGGAGCTTGGCAAATACCGCATAAGGATTTTCGTGATCCTCCCACGTGTAAACCTTCTCGAATCCACTTGCCTTGCGTACCAAAGGTTCCTCGAAGGCTGGACCGAAAATCAAAGGTTGGCCGATGGCTGGAATAAATGCAGCGACCAGGCGTTCGCTGCGTCCGAAGCGCCAACCCATCAAGTAATGCAAATTCTCACTTGGCTCAAGAAAGAGGCCGGCAAGCTGGCGATTGCGGAGGGCTTCCTGCAGTTTGGCAAGACGCGCTTGAAAATCGTCGTGAGTGATTTTGGGCGCATTTTTCAATCGCTCTGCCATTTCCGAAAACTGTGGAAGTTGACGCTGATCATCCGGCATTGACAACGCTGGCAACCAAGGTATCACAGCCAGTGCTCCGGCAGACTTCACAAAATCACGTCGCAGCATGGTTTCCTCCTCCTAATGTTGAAAGCAAAAAATTATGAAAAATATAACGCTTCTTAAAGCAAATTACAAGAAATCTTTATGTTTTTAATCGTGATGAAAAAGGAGGGATCAAAGTGGCAAGGCTGTACATGCGCACATGATGGCGTTGGAGAGAAAGGAAATTCGGTTCCTGCCAAAAAGTGAAGTCGAAGGCTGACGCTAATCCTGGAACTCAAAGGCATGAATACAATGGAGAGGCATGCCTCGAGTGCATGATTTTCATTTGCGCACACATTCTCACTTTTGCATCATTGCAGAGAATTTATGTCCTGAGGCAACTCTGCGCAAATGTGAGTGATGCTTCATTCGTTCCCAGCTGAACAGTTCATTCAAACCTAAATCCAAAATCGTGGCAAGTATGGCCGGTTGAATGCCGGCGATCTCGAGTTCACAACCCTTGCGTCGGAGCACATGGGCAAATCTTGTCAGTGCCCTCAAAGGCCGCATACTGATCAGTTCCAAGTTTTCCAATTGCAACGTCCATTTATTTCCGGGGAAATAGCTGATGTTCCTGAGAAAATCGCGCAAGGCAGCAGTGTGTTCGCTGAGGATTACGCCTTCCAAACGCACTTCCACAAGCTTTTCCCGGCTGCCAAAATCAATGGTTGCGGCGACAATGGCCAAGGTCGTGGCCGTGTCGCAGGCGAGAATTTTTTTGATCTCGGTCATGGCTGGCTGTCCATTCTTTTTTCTCGTTATTTCTCGTTATGGTTTACTACTAATATACCATACAAAAACTGTTCCGTTGTTATGACCATGTTAATTTTGTGTAAATTCCAAGTCAAATTTGGCCGAGCACTTGTCAGTCCTGACGGCGATCGACAACACCAAATTCAGCTTTTGGCGAGACTTTGGCGAACCGTTCACTGTCCTGTTTTGAGGCCGGCTATCAACGCTTCGTATTTAACTGTTCGTCCTGGTAATTGGCAATTTCGCCATATTTGCAGCACACTTTTGGCGAACCTTACTCTCCTGAGTTTCAAAATCGTAATCCATTTTTGTGGTTTGGGCAGCGTCGCCGCTTCTTCTTTTGAAGCCTGATAATGAATTCTCAGGTGCGCCCGTGGGGTGACTTTTATCTTTGAGCCTACTCCTGCTCCAGGCCAGGGATTTTACTCACAGGCAGGAAATGGATCGCATACCGTGCAAAATTCAGGTCACAAACTCGATCAGCGCCGATCGGCCAGAGCAATTGGCGAGAAAATAAATAATGGAATGGCAGCTCAGATCAAACCATGCTCTTTCAGGGCACGCTCAACTTCTTGCAAGATGATCTTCTTGCCCTCGGCGGAACGAATGTCCATATGCTCCACGGCAATCTGACAGACGGGGATATTGTATTTCTTTCGGAATACTAACGGAAGGGTCGCATAATAGGCATTCAGTCCCGCCAAAAAATTCTCATCGATTCCTCGTTCCTCCTGGCGGCCTCGCCGGCGGATGCGATCCAACAACGTGGAAACGTGGTCCACCACCAACATCACGATCAAATCAGGATGCTGGAGATCGCGATTGAGCCGATGAAAGTACTCAAAATACAAATCCAGCTCGCGGTCATCCATGAATCCGAGGCCGTGCAGATACTTGGCAAAAATCTCGGGGTCTTCATACAAAGTACGGTCCTGAATGCAGCTTTTGGGAACGGTACGGATCAATTCGTGATGTTCAACACGACGGATGAGAAACTCGAGTTGCAAGGTGAAAGACCAGCGCCGCATATCAGCATAGTAATCCCGCAGAAATCGGTTGTCAATTACCGGTTCATCGAACAATTCAAAGCCGAAATGCTGGCTGATAAGTTTGGCGGCAGTGGTTTTCCCAACACCGATGTTACCGGCCATGGCAATGAAAACTTTCTGTTTCGGTTCCATCCCTGCCTCGCATTGATTGACTGGATATCGGAAGAGCAAACCATGCACCGGGCCCGCCGGTTGCCGTTGAATATTTAACAAAAAGAGAGCGCGTTGTCAAGAAAAATCTCGGCAAAAAAATCTTCGGTGATTCAATTGGAAGATCCCATGCCCCACCCTGACTGCCGAGACGATTTCGATGAAAATCTCTTGGGCCGAGATGTGATCAATGAGTTTGAAATGACCGTTTGGGCAAAGCGCGACGTGGTGCGTTTCGAGTGGGTTTCTGATGAGATAATATAGAGACCATTCCGATCACCTCGTTGCAACCAATGCCTGCCTTCGCGGCGTTATGAAACACCTAACCAATAGTCGTAATTGTAATTTTCTGAAAATTTTTCAAAATGAGATCGGTATGGGCGTGGCCTGTGTCAAAATACAGCAGGCGGATTGACTGATTCGGAGCAAATGGCTTACTTACAACGAGACGAACTGGCTTCAAGAAACGACGTACTGAGGGCGGCGAGCCGGAACGCCAGACAGCATGCCCCTGGCGCTGAAGTTAGATTTATATTAAACCACACCTTTGTGTTCATCAACATGGGCGTTGCTCAACATCCGAGTAGCCAGCCAACGCTCAAGCGATTTTTTACTTTCACCGCTGCGCCTTCCGGCCAGCAGCCCTTCGATGCCGATATGCTCGTCAAGATCTGGCCACTCAATAGCATAGCCGTCGCCGAGCAATTGCCAGTTCTGCCGCTCTTGAGGTGAGCCGGACATCAGGCGGGGATACCAGGCAAGCGGAACCGCAATGCTACGGCCATCGGCAAGGTCTACGATTAATTTTTCATCGGTTATTGTAACCTGAACCGCTGCCGGCTCTGTTTCAAGCATTAAAGTACTCATGCCAAACCTCTAAAAGTGATTGTTAATGCTTTACAACAAGACGAGCTATTTGGTTCAACTCATGTTCTTTGAATCCACGATTTTTCGCGACTGAAATGGGATCAAGCCAGAATTTGGCAATTTGCCTATCGCGTTTAACATGGATGTGAGCAGGCTCACCTCTATCAGAACTGAAGAAAACGAAGCTAAAAGGGCCATCTATCAGTACGGTAGGCATGGCACCAATCTCTGGCTTGCGTGTTGGCTGCACTGAATTTCAATTGGACGAGTCAAACGAGCTTATTATCAAATATAGCAAAAAATCAAATGATGCAATGATTGTTTTATTAGGCGCAATGGAAATCCGAACCAGCCGAGGCCTTCCTGAATTGCAAAAAGGGGCAATTTCTCACGTCAACGGTTGCTGGTTCGCCATGCAATTCTGCAGCCGCGGCATAACTTCCGGAGTTAGTTCCGCTTCTGGCGTAACCACTTCACGTTCTTGCAGTACTTGCTCGATTTCTGCAAAACTCGCCTGACCGAGACTTTGCAGCAAGGCAGAAAAAGCCGTTCTTTGCTGGCGATTTCGGTTTCCGATACGGCTCGCACGGTATATGCCAACGTAGCCTGGCGCGTGAGCGCAAACAAAATATACTGGCTCAGAGATACGCCTTCGTTTCGCGCCGGTGTTTCAGTGAGGCCTTCATCCAAATGGTTTTGCCCCTAATCGTTTTGCCTTTTGAAATTATGATTTACTTCAGTGCCAAGCTAACCTTGATCCGTTTTTCGATTTCGCGCAGCGCTGCGGTAGGTACGGCACCCAGCTTTTTGATAATCATAGATTGTGGGATCGTTAAAATCGTTCAGGCTGAAGCGATGGAGTCCTTGTCAAGACCAGCCTTTTGGCCAACCGTGCTATTGGCCTTGATTTTGTAATGGGTGGGATAATCTTTTGATGGTACCGTGCTTGAGATGGAGAGAACAATGGTATTGGAGCTAAAGCGGTTGCCAACATCGTTTTGAATGACCAGAGCCGGACGCTCTTTATTCTTCGACAAATCTTGAATAAAAGGGAAATTCACCAATATCACATCACCCCTTTTAATCGAATTCATGCGCACCCCCGCCTTGATTTTCCATAGCCAACAGTTGCGCCGCAAGGCTGTCGTTAACCGCCGCCAAATTCTCTTGAGCCATGACTTGATACCCTTCCGCCAAAAGTTCGGCTGAAAAATTATGATTGGGTACCATCTGTTTCAAGCTTTGCGCCAGCAAGTCATGGATAAGCCGTTTGATGGGTTGAGAAGTTGCTTTTGAGGTCTTTTGCAACTGGAGGTGAAGCTTGTCTTCAAGGGTGATTTTTATTGTTTTCATTTTACTTCTTTGCTATTTTTTATCGCAATAAAAAAACGGTTAGCACGTTCCCACGCATGTGAGAATAATAAAAGCTGAAATGAAAGCTTCCAGAAATTAAAGTCCAAGCCATAAACGAACAGACTTCTCGATGGAGACGAGTTGATCCGATGAAAGAGTCCCCGGTTTTCTCAGAAGCTTTACTCGTGGAATCGTTACTAGACTTTGTGTATCAAATACGCCGGAACGTAGAAAACGGGCTTTGATGTTTACCTCAAATCTTGAATTGCGGGGACTGGTGGTGTGGGGTACAACAGTAACTAAAGCTCGATCTTCGTCTTGATATGGGACACTCAGCACAAGACAAGGTCGTACTTTTGCAGCCAGCCCGAGATCAACGAGCCATACTTCGCCTCAATTTGGGTTTATCATCTTTTGACTCTCTTCGATCAAGCTCCAAGAAAAGCTCGTCTGCATTTATTACAAGCTCTTCATCGGAAAGCGGAGGCAAGTTGAATTCAAGGCTACGACGAATGATCTCGTAAGCTACTTTTCGCTTTTCAAATTCTGGTAACAATTCATAAGATTGAAGAATCGTTTGGACCGCTGTCTCCATATTCAAAGCGCCTCATATCATAAAATCAAATAATAAATTCCAACGGGGTGATGATAATTTAATACGCACAACCGACAGACGCAAGCTGAATTTTCCCAGCGCGCCGATGCGGTAATTATCGCTACTTTTCCATTGCCAGATCAGCCTCTGTCCTCGCTGCAAAAGCATGGCGTACAACAGCCGCAATCTTCTGCGCCCAGCTTTCCAACAAGGCATAAAACGTCGGCACGATCACCAGCGTGAGAAAGGCTACGCCCGCAGGGTGGCGATGGAGAGACCGAAAATAATCGCGACGCCGAGCGGGCCCCGGAACGCTGCGCTTTCGGCGCCGATGACGAAATGCCCTGACTTACCTTTAGAAAAAATTATATGAAAACAAA
The DNA here is from genome assembly GCA_034505955.1 of Candidatus Zhuqueibacter pondensis. GTDB lineage: Bacteria > Zhuqueibacterota > Zhuqueibacteria > Zhuqueibacterales > Zhuqueibacteraceae > Zhuqueibacter > Zhuqueibacter pondensis. The sequence continues at coordinate 33,127 of JAPDQK010000050.1, read as the reverse complement.
ACGCCACTTGTTCATTAATATTGAGCAAGTGGCGTTTCGGTGATTTATCTTATCGAGTCCTTTTTATTTCTTCTGCCCTTGCAGCTTGGTCAATTCTTCGCGCAAGCGTGCTAATTCGGCCTCTGCCGCCTGACGAGCTGCTTTCTCAGCGCGACGTTCAGCCTCTGCTTCTTCGGGAGTGCGCAGACGCTCGCCAGTCTTGGGATCGTACAAACGTAATTGCCCTTCTTCCATTCTCAACTCGAGGTCCAACACTTCACTGCGTAACGACGTTCCAGTGAGTGGAACATACTCACCGCCTTCAAGCCGAAAGCCGCGCAAAGCCGGACGTATGGTTTCGCCGTAGGGATCAAAAAGAAAATACTCCTGCACGCCGAGGTTGGCATAAATGTAATGCTTTAAGATGAGGTCTTCCGCTTTGGTGCTCGAGGAAGTCAACTCGATAACCACCTGCGGCGCCTTGCCTTCTTCTTCCAGTTTGTAAATCCGTCGATCTTTCTTTTCAACGCCAAACACAACGAAAATATCGGGTGCAACGCTTTGCATCACGCCCGCCTCGTCGCGATAATAAATGAAAATGTTGCCGCTGACATAAACCTGCGGCTGTTCGCGATAATACTCTTTTAGGGCATGGAGCAAAGCAATCATAAGGTTGCGATGCACGTCGGTTTCGGCCATAGGTTTCCCATCCGATTCCGGAAGATATTCTTCCTGGTAAGAGTCCGGCGGCGCGAGCACACGTGCAGTTGTAGTGGCCATAGCTTAACCTTACAGGGTTAGCCCACAGAATACGATTGAATCAACAGTTGTGTTCAAATATAACGATGTCCGTAATGAGAGTCAAGTGGGAATTTAAATACTGTTTTTTGGATCCAAATTTCATCGCGACTTCTCCACCGCCACCTCAGCCTCCGCCTTCGCTGCAAAAACCCGGCGCGCAACAGCGACAATCTTCTGCGCCCAGCTTTCCAACAAGGCATAAAACGTCGGCACGATCACCAGCGTGAGAAAGGTGGCGATGGAGAGACCGAAGATGATGGCGACGCCGAGCGGGCCCCAGAAGGCGGCGCTCTCTGCGCCGATGATAAAATGCAGCTCGCGCCAATCAAAATCGATGCCGGTAGCCAGCGGCAGCACCGCGAGAACCGTCGCCGCCGCGGTCAGGAGCACCGGACGCAGACGCACACGGCCGGCTTCAACCAGCGCTTGCTCCAACGGCATGCCTTGTTGCAGTTTTTGCTTGGCGAAATCCAGCAGGATGATGCCGTTACGCACCACGATACCGGCGAGGGCGACGATGCCGACGCCGGTCATGATCACGCTGAAAGGCATGCGCGTCACCATCAAGCCGATCATCACGCCGATCAGCGAGAGCAACACCGAAAGCATGATCACAAATGGCACGCGGATCGAATTGAACTCGGAAACCAGAATCAGGAACACCAGCAGCAGGGTGATCACGAACGCATTCTTGAGAAACGCCTCGGCCTTCTTTTGCTCTTCATCCTTGCCGGTGAATTTGATTTGATAACCGGCGGGCAAATCAAAATTCTTCAGCCGGGCTTTGACATCGTCCAACACCTCGGAGGCGAGGCGGCCTTCGGCATCGCCGGTGATGGTGATGACGCGCTTCATGTCCTTGCGGCGAATGTCGGTCACCGAGGAAGTGCGTTTGATGGTCGCCACCGAAGTCAGCGGGAACGAATAGCGCCGGCCTTCCATGTTCATGAACGTGACGTGAATGTTTTCCAAATCGGCAACGGTATTGCGCTGATTCTCCAACGCGCGCACGCGAATCTTGTACTCGTCTTCGCCGACGCGATATTTCGAGGCTTCGACACCATTGATCGCGGCGCGCACGGTGCCGGCAATCTGGCGCGTGTTCGTCCACAGCAGGCCGGCCTTCTCACGGTCGACGACCACTTCCACTTCGGGTTTGCCGATGTCGTAATCATCCTTCAAATCCACCAAATTCGGCACGGTCTTGATTTTCTCTTTGATGCGAGCGCTCAGCTCGGCAAGCTGCGCATAATCTTCGCCGGAAATTTCCACACTGACCGGCGCGCCCACCGGCGGGCCCATTTCCTGTTTGGCCACGCGAATATCTGCACCAGCGATTCCAGTCGAACCCCGGCGAATTTCTTCCAGGGTGATGAAGCTGCTTTGCGAGCGTTTCAATTTTTCAAAAAAGTTGATGGCAATCTGCGCCTTGTTCGGCGTGCCTTGTCCGCCGAAATCAAACGGGTCTTCTGAAGTGCCGACCGTCGCAACCACAAACTCGATATCTTTCTTGCCGGGTATTTGCGCGAGACGATCTTCGAGAATCTCGGCGATGCCATTGGTCACCTCGAGCGAGGTGCCGGAGGGACATTCCACCACGGCTCGCACCAGCGAAGGCTCCACGTTCGGAAAAAACTCGACGCCGCTGTTGAAAACCCCAAAGAGAAAAATGACAAAGAACAGAAACAGAACCGCAGCGGCGATGGTTTTGCCTCGGTGCTGCAGCGTCCATTGCAAAGTTTTGACGTATTGCTTTTGCATGAAGGGAAAAACCTTCTCATCCACTTTGTGATAGAGAATGGTGAAGGGATTGTATTTTTTGTACCAGTGTGGATGTTCGAGATTCTCACGGGCTTTGCGGATTTCCTTTCGATAATCGATCCATTTCGAGCCTTGCACCGGACTGATGATGAAGGCGACAAGCAATGAGGCGCCAAGGGTGATGATCAGTGTGATCGGGAGGTACCACATAAAATCGCCGACGACGCCGGGCCAAAACAGCAGCGGGATGAATCCGGAAACGGTGGTGATCGTTGAAGTGAAGACTGGCAGCGCCACTTCGGCGGTGGCGGCTTTGGCGGCTTCAATGGGTGTTTGGTGGTATTCCTGCTGATGGCGATAGATGTTTTCGATCACGACGATGGCGTCATCGACGAGAATGCCGAGCACGAGCACAAGGGTGAAGAGCACGACGAAGTTCAGCGTAATGTTGAACGCCGATAGAATCGTGAAGCCGATGAGCATGGAAAACGGAATCGCTGTGGAAATGAGCAGCGAATTTTTGAAGCCGAAGAACATGAATAGCGTAACGACGACCAGGAACATGCCGGTGAGGATGCTGTTTTCCAGCTCTTTCACCAAACGTCTGATGTTGCGGGATTGATCGTTGGAAATCGCGAGTTTGACGCCGGCGGGCAAATTGGCTTGCTCTTCTTTGACGATTTCTTTCACCTGATCGGCAATGCGGATCAAATTTTCGCCGGCGCGTTTGCGCACCGCCAGCGAGACGACTTCGGTGCCGTTGAGACGGGAATAGGTGAGCCGGTCTTCAAACGAGTAATCGACCGTGGCGACATCGCGCAGATAAATCGGCTTGCCCTGCCGGACTTTGACGACAATGTCTTCCAAGGGACGTACGTCTTTGAATTCTCCGGGAACGCGGACGGTGAAATTCTTTTCTTTGGTGTCGATGGAGCCGCCAGGCACCGAGAGATTCTCGGCGCGGATGGCGTTGGCAACATCATCGAAGCTGATCTCATACGCGCTGAGGCGATAGATGTCGCAATTGACCTGCACTTCCGGCTCGAGGCCGCCGTTGATGTCCGCGCGCAGCACACCGGGGATGGCTTCGATCTTGTCCTGCAAATTCTCAGCAATTTTTTTGAGACGTGCGAGGCCGATTTCGCCGCCGATATTCACATACATGATCGGAAACTCGCTGATGTTGATCTCCGTGACGATCGGATCGAGAATATCATCCGGCAGCTCGGGGCGGGTGGAATTGACTTCGTCGCGCACGCGCCGCAGCGCATCGTCAATGTCGATGCCGGTATTGAATTCGACGCGAATGGTGGAAAGCCCCTCTTTGGAGGCGGAGGTAATTTGCTTGATGTCCTTGAGCGATTTCAGATTGCGCTCCAGCGGCTGGGTGACAAGGCCTTCGACATCGCTCGGCGACACGCCGATGTAGGGAACCGAAATGATGACCAGCGGGATGGTAATGTCCGGCGCAGCCTCGCGCGGCAGCGAAATGTAGGCATTCCAGCCGAGGAAGATGATGATCGCCATCAAGACATAAACCGCGACACGATTGTTGACGGCGGCATTGGATAACCACATAGAGTCCTCATATCTTTTGCGTATTTTAAATTTTAAATTGAAATTTTCAATTTAAAATTTGCAATTCACCTTTTGAAATGGAAGGTGACTTCAAAATCCTTGGCGTAATGGATCTCAACGTTCCAGCCGGCATTTTTCGCACGATCTTGCCAAAGCGTCTCAAAAATCTGCTTGTAATCGTCAAGGGAAATTCTTGGCTTGAGATGGGCGACAGTAAAGTACAATGCAAAGAAGTGTGTGTTTAGACGCACAATGGCTTCATTATCCTCCAACTGCACCAGGGTCACTGCATTGCCTCGCAGGTTTGCCTGCTCCCAGCACAGATAGAGGATAAAGGCCTTGTGCGGCGGCGAAAATGGCACCCACGAGCGCGCGCCGACAAAATATCCGCCGCCATCCTTGAGCAAGTCAAGCGCGTATTGCTTTCCTTTTTCTTTCACAGTAGGGAGATAGAAGTTAATGATGACGAAAGACCAATAGATTTCTTCACGCGCCCAATTCTTTTGCGCTTCGGAGACGTCGGGGAACTCCGAAGTCGGCAGCTTGGAAAGCTTGTCGAGCCGGATGAAGATTGCCTCCAGATGCTGGAAGTACCATTGCGATCCTTCCGTGACAAACGAAAAGCAATATGAGACTTTCTGTGTCCGGCTGGTTAATGGAATAAGGTACTGGATTCGATTGTCCGTGCGAATGATTTCCGGTTCTACATCCCAATCGGTGGGAAGTGCTTGGGCCCTCGCGGAATCAAGAAACCCCAGCAATATGGGTTTGAAATTATCGCCGAGCTGTTCATAAGGGCGGATGTTGTCAACAGTTATTCTGCCGTTCCTGAGCGCATCGACAAACTCTTTCCAGATGCGAAGGTCATCCTGTCCGAAGGCGGATTTGCAGCAAGCAGCAATGAAAAAAGTCGCTGCAATTATAGAAACTATTCTACCAAACATAAGTCACCACTTTCACCCGCGAGAATCCGTGTTATCCGAGTCATCTTACAGACGCAGTCCATGTTCAAATCTTTACATATTCATTCAACCACATTGACCGGATTGCCATGCACTAATTTCTGAAATCCTGAAACAATCACGCGATCTCCAGGCGCCAAGCCGGAGACGATCTCGACCATATTGCCCTGTCGCCCGCCGAGCTTCACGATTCTCTCTTCGGCTTTGCCGCCATTTTCGACGTAGACGACGAGTTTGTTTTTATCGACTTGCAGCACGAGGTTTTCACTGATGAGCAGGGCATTGTCACGCGCGGCGGTGATGACGCGCACTTTCGCCACCATTTCGGGCTTCAATTTTCCTTGCGGATTGTTGAGATAAATTTCAACCGGCAAGGTGCGGTTAGTGGGGGAAACGGTTTTTCCCACATACGATATTTTGCCGCGCATAGTGTCAGCCGGCAAAGCATCAAAGGTGATTGAAACCGGCGTACCAAGCCTGACGGCGGTGGCGTGCAACTCGGGAATTTCCGCGAGAATCTTGACCATGCTCGTGTTCACAATGTAAGCCATCGGCACCGCCGGAGGGGCAAATTCACCTTCATCAACATAGCGATCATCCAAGACGCCGTTGATGGGGCTTTTGATTTGAGTGTGCTCCCAGCGGGCTTTCATCAAATCGGCTTGAGCGCGCGCCGCGTCACGGTTGTATTCGGCGCTTTTGTACTGAATCTCACTGATCGATTGCTCGGTGAAAACTTTCTCCTGCTTTTCGTAATTCAACTGCGCCAATTTATACTGCGCTTCAGCCGCCTCGTAACTGGCGCGAATGATATCATCCTTGAGCAGCGCAATGATTTCGCCCTTTTTGACAAATTGCCCCTTCTGCGCCCTCCATTCTTTCACCACACCGCCTTCTTCGGGACTCAACTTGACATCTTCATACGCTTTGACGATGCCGGGGACTTGGATGGCTTCTGCAAAAGGTCTGGGCCGGAGCTCTTGAATTCTGACGTTGACCGGCTGCGGCTCGAGCCGGTTGTTGGTGGTTGATTGATCTGTGCTTTTGTTGCCACAGGCAATGAACAAAAGTATTGTTGCCACCAACAAGATGGCTTTTAGAAATACTGCAAGTTCTTTCATACAGGTCCTCATAATACTTTCAAAATCAAGTCAGCAAAAAATTGAGTGTTTATATCACCAAATAATAAGTCAAGGTCAATGGATGAAGGCTGCCAACGGATCTGCTGTTGTTTATAAAAGCAGGTTGCTGTTATTTCCCAACAATTTTTTACGTTATAAAACAAACGCAAATTGCCAAATAGCAAAAAAGATTCCTCTGAAAATAACTTTTGTAGTTACGCCTTTAGGCGTCGTGCTCTCAATAGGCCACAAATGCCTGAAGGCTACGCCCGCAGGGCATCACTACGAACATCATTTTCATCATTATCGCGTGCCCAGCCGGGCATGGGTAATTACCACGAAAATAGCCTGTGCTGTCACTCAGGAGGAGTCTTTTAAAGGATAAGGTATGGCCGTAGTACTGGAAAAAATGCCTCCTGCATGACATGTTCTGAGAGTAGTTTCAATTTTCATCCATGATCGGGTGTCCCGTGTACGGGACATGGCAAATTCTTCCAGAATGACAACTTGGATTTGAGATAAATTTGCATCTGTTGGCTGCTTTTAATCCGTTGGTATTCATCGAGAATTTCATCATTCTTTTCCGAGTTTTATTTTCTTACACCTTCAGCTTGTTTTAAACACGACTGCTCGGCTCATTGCAACTTGGGGTTCCGAATCGATTTTCAATCCCACTTCGCAGGCGCTGTCGACGATCTGTTTGAAACGTGCATGCGGCACATGAATTTTCGGTTCTACCACGAGAAAATGGGCTTTGGGTTTAAGCAGTGCACGCACCTGCCGAAGAAGATTTTTCGTGTCAGGTACTTCGTGCACCATCCAAAACGCCAGTGCAAAATCTACCGGCTCGGAAATGCCGAGTCGGTCTTGCTCACACTGATGCAAATGAATACGCGACAGCACGCCGCTTTTTCGCGCCCGGCGTTGTAGAACTTCCAGAATTTTGGCTTGCAGGTCGACGGCAATCACCCGCCCACTTTCCCCCACCATTTTGGCCATGGCGATCGCAAAGAATCCCATGCCGCAGCCAATGTCGATGACGGTATGGCCGTCGCGAACAAGTCCGTTGAGCATCTTTTCGGGTTGGTGAATAAGTCGCCGGAAGCGGTGGTCAAATGTATACGCGAACCACCATGGACAGACGTGTTCATCCATCAAGAGGGTTTCTCGTAAGCGTTTTAACATTGCGGATCGGTTGACGTTACGCAAGAATTAGGCCACGATGCGAGGTTATTATACACATATTATCAGAAACTTAGGAAAGTCCCAATGCGAAGAATTTCAGATATTTTCTCAGTCTTGAGAGAAAAATTGGACGGATTCTCAGTTTTAAGAGAGTACGAATAGAAATTGAAAACAAAACGCGACCTGGTCATTCGTGGTAAGCAAGTGGCATTTGTTGAGTATCATGTCGAATCTTTTTATTTCTGCTTCTCTTGGAGCTTGGCCAACTCCTCGCGCAAACGTGCTAATTCTGCCTCGGCTGCCAAGCGCGCGGCCAATTCCTGCGCGGCTTTTGCTTCTGCTGCCTGCCGAGCTTTTAGTTCCATCGCGACTTTCTTCTCTGCGGCGCGGCGTTCAGCTTCCGCTTCTTCAGGAGTGCGCAAGCGCTCGCCAGTCTTGGGATCGTACAAACGTAATTGCCCTTCTTCCATTCTCAACTCGAGGTCCAACACTTCACTGCGCAAAGGCATGCCGGTGAGTGGAACATACTCGCCAGCTTCAAGTCGAAAGCCGCGCAAAGCCGGACGTATGGTTTCGCCGTAAGGGTCAAAAAGGAAATACTCGCGCACGCCCAAATTGGCATAAATGTAGTGCTTCAGGACGAGGTCTTCGACTTTGGTGCTCGAGGAAGTCAACTCGATAACCACCTGCGGTGCCCTGCCTTCTTCTTCCAATTTATAAATACGCCGATCTTTTTTCTCGACACCAAACACCACAAATATATCAGGCGAGACGGACTGGCGTTCTCCATTCTCATCGAGGTAATAAATAAAAATGTTGCCGCTGACATAGACCTGCGGAGCTTCACGGAAGTATTCTTTGAGGGCGTGCAGCAATGCGATCATGAGATCGCGATGAACGTCGGTTTCGGCCATGGGTTTCCCATCCGATTCCGGAAGATATTCTTCCTGGTACGAGGCCGGCGGCGAGGTCACACGTGCAGTTGTAGTGGCCATAGCTTAAACTCTGCAGGTTTGGCGCGAAATATGATTGGATCGTCAATTGTAGTCAAATATAACCATATCCGCAGTTAGAATCAAGTGGGAATTTGAAAACCATTTTTTTCTTTTTCTATTGTGATTATGAAAACGTCTCGCCGCAACGTTGAGTGGGGTTTGCCTTCACCACCACCAGGGTCATATCATCCCTGGCAGGTGCGCCTGCAATAAACCGTTGCACGTGCGAAAATATCTTTTCACGCAACGTCATCGCGTTATCGCGGACATTTTCTTGAATTATTTTCGTCAACAAATTTGCATCGAATTCATTACCGTACAAATCGCGGGCTTCGGTGATGCCATCAGTGCAGAACAGGAAGACATCGCCAGGCTCAAATGCCAGCTCAATCTCTTCCAGTTCGGTGTTGAAAACCTGGCCGTTTTCCAATCCGATTCCAATCCCTTTGGGAATCACTTGGCGGCAGGTTCGGGCGCTGGCGGAATAATGAATCAAAGGTAAATGGCCGGCACGCACCAGGCTCAGTTTCCGTGCCGCGACATCAAAAGCGCCACACAGCAGTGTAATGAAAGACTGTGAGGTAATGCTCTTGAAAGTGATCGCATTGACCTCCACCATCAAATCCTTCAACGACCGGTGATGCTTGGCGCCGGCTTGCAAGATCCCTTTGAGCTGCGCCATGTAGAGCGCCGCAGAAGTGCCCTTACCAGAAACGTCACCCACGACCACGCCGAAGCGGCCATCGGTAAAATCGAGATAATCATAATAATCGCCGCCGACTTCCAGCGCAGGAATGGAAATGCCGCTGATGTCGAGGCCGGGAATCTGAGGGTCCGATTGCGGCAATGAGCTCAATTGGATGCGCCGCGCCACTTCCAGTTCTTTTTTGAGCCGATCCTGCTCGCGCAGCTTTTCCGTCAACAAGGCGTTTTCAAATGAAATATTGATTTGATCGTTTAAAGCGGCAAGCAGCTCCAAATCCTCCTCGTAATAAGGCTCCTCCCCTTCCTTCGCACCAAGCGCCAGCATTCCTGCCAAATTCCCTTTTGACAGCAGCGGGAGCGCCAATTCGGCTTGCAGTTGTTCCCAGCGTTTTTTCTCATCTTCCGACATAAACGCGGGCTGGTCTTTCAAAGCAGACAAATCCATGAGTTCTCGATTCTCCTGCAGCCGTTTTACGACCTTGTCATTTATGGTAAAATTCGGAAGAGAACTGATTTCCGCGCCGGCAACGGAATGAATGGCAAAATTTTTTTCGTTCTCATTTCGCAGGTACAAAGCCACCGGGCGAATTCGCATCGTTGTGACAAGAAAGGATTTCAGCAATTCCAGCAGTTTCTCCAAATCGATCACAGTCACGAGCTGATGGTTAAAAGTCCGCACCGCTTGGCGATAAATGAAGCGGTGCGGGTAAAAACGGCGATCCAAAAAGCTCTGCACGCGATTTTTCACCGGATTAAAAAGCGCGGCGATCAGCAGAGTGGCAATGATCGTGATGAGCTGGCTTCGCGAACCAGTCAACAAGAGCACGAGTTGCCCAACACCGAGCACCAAAAGGAAATAGGCAGCAATGACAAATCCGGACATCAGCGCATAGGCCACGCCTCGTTTGATAATGACATTGATGTCCATGAAGCGATGCTTGACAATGACATAGGCGAGAGTTACCGGCCACAAAATCAAAAGAGATAAGCTGAACTCCGAATACGGCAAGGTCTTGTCAAAAAAAAGTAGTGGCAGAAAGTAAATGCACAATGGTATCGACAGGCTGAATTGCGTCCCATACGCCATAATTTGGGCTTGTTTTTTGATGTGGGGAGTCGGGGCCTGCCGGACGGAACGAAAGAGAACAAACATGGCGACAGCAAAGTTAATGGTCAGCCAGGCGCCCCAACCGTAATTCAGCACTTTCCCTGCCCAGGGGAATTGATTGATTCGCGCGCAGGCAAAAGGCAGGATCAAAACCAAAGGCAGGTAAATCAAAGCCAAAACAAGGCGACGGTGTTGTTGAAATGTTCTGTTCTCAATCGGAAAAATCAAATAAAAATGCAGAAGTAATCCCACTGCTAACGGCCAGGAGGGAAGCAAAAACCAGTGAAGCCAGGGTGACACATAACTCAGCACATTCGGTCCGATCTCCAACGTATTCCGCATGGTCACCGCCCAAAGCAATAACATCAGATAAAAGATGTGTGCTATCCGATCTTGTATTCTCTTGAGAAAAACGAACGTGCCGATCAAGCAAAGTGCGTAACAAAAAAATGCGCCCAACAACAGGTTAAGGAAGAACCTCAGGAAATAGACGTTCAGTGGTCTTTCGATCAGTAATTTCAGTTTGATCTCCTGACCGCTTCTGGCAACCGTGATCTCCACAAGCTGGCCGACTCGGATATGGCGATACGCCTGATCGAGATCAGTTTCCGTTGTAATCGGCGTATCGTTGAAAATCAAAATGGCATCGCCTTTTTTCAGTCCGGCACGATCGGCAGGACCTCTTGGCACAACATGCTGAACAACGACACGCCCGACTTCCGCATTGAAACGGTAATCCATTCCTGCCACCGGCCGGCTTATGGCCCAGTAAACATCCGCCACGGTGCTTGCGATGATATACAAGAACACAACAAGCCCCACAAACAAAAGCAGGGAAATCTTCCAGATTTTAAGCGTTTGACTCATAGCGGCTAATAGAAATAACCATTACTTCATGCGGATTGGACGGTGGCTGCTGACTTATCCGTTTCCTTCGCACATTGTCCGAAGAGATGGGCTTGTACCATCAGACCCCAAAAATTCGTAAAGGGCGAAAAAATGCCCATTCCGGCCAGAAAGAGAATGGCTCCGAGAATCGAGGTGAAGATCGCGATCGTCAAATAGTTGCTGAAATTGTTTTTGAGCAGATTGGAAATTGCGGAAGGACTAAAAGCGGAGGCGAAGTCATTGGTTTTGACAAATAGTGTCAAGCTGGCGTTGATCAGGATAATCAAACCAAGAAAAGTGAGTATGGCAACCGAGGTGATGGCGATGCCTTTTTCGATGCCGGCAAGGCCGTGCGCAGTGGCAATATTCACAATAACGAAAGCACATAAGCCTCCGATAATCAGAAAATAAACCAGAGAGACAATGGCTGCCATTAGGCCTTCGGCAAATAAATTACCCCAATCCTTCCAATCCGTAAGAATTTTTTCCTCTCCATTTACGACATGGCGCAGAACACGGACATAATAGCCCATTGCGAAAAAGCCGACAAAAAAGAAGATGCCCGTGAATGCGGCGATGAACACCAGAAGGCCGCCCAGGGCAATTTTTTTCAACCAGTCCTTGTCTTGAAAGATGAAGGACAATGCTTCTGAATAATTCATGGGTACTCCTGAAAAATAATCGTGACTACCAAAAGCAGCGAGTCAATGTCGGGCTTACCTCGGGGAAAGATTTCACCATACAAGAGACTTTGCGCAAGCCTGATGACATCTATCTTTTACTGAAAATCCGGCAAAATGTTTTGGTTTTGCAGAAAATTTCCAGCGCCGTGCCTGCAATTACGATGGCGGTCATTTTACTCTGTGCGCCAATCCAACCGGACTGTACACAGAAGTTAATCCAAACACGAATTTATCCCATTCGCCAAATCCGACATAAAAGCCAGGGATAAACCATTTTTTCCCGAGTAATCCCGGGTAAATGTTTATTCGGGCGTTATACAGGCGCGGGCATGTAATGATGATTGAAGACATCAAGGAATTATTCCTGTCATAAAAAAGTCCAATGGCGCCATCCACTTCCGGAGTAAGCACTCTGGACCACTTCAGTCTTTTCTCCTTTAGATTATTGACAACCGTTCCGACTCCGAAGGAAAAATTATGCATGGTTTTATAATTGTAGCTAATGCCGACAATGCCATCAATTCCCCAATAAAAGAAAACCGAGTAATGATTTGCGAACACCTTTTTGGATTTTATGACAAATTGTTGCCCGGCATTCTCTAAAAAATGATTTCGGGGATCAAGAACGGGTTGAAGGGACCAGTCATGGATGGACAGTGTTTCGGAAAAAAACTTTTTGGCAAAATTCGTGCTGAACAGCAAAATACCCAACGGATTGAAGATGAGCAGATCGGAAATGGGATCAACAGTTGTGCCTTTATAGGCACCATTTTCAATGGCTTCATTTAAGATCTGATAAATTGTGGTTGTCACCAGCGAACACAAGTAGGGAGCCTTGACACGATGATAATCATACCATTCAGCCAGCAGTACGTATTGCATCCCATTGCCAATGAGATGATGGGAATAGTTTGGAATAAATTGGAGGCTGTTCATATCAAGACTAAAATTCCAAATCTCGTGTCTTACAAATTTCTTCCATCCGAAGATTTTGAGGTTATGGGCGGGTCTTGAGATGTTGCGGAAGACATTCTCAAATCCATTTTTGTATGCGATGGCGAGTACATCTTTGTTCTTTCTGCCATTTCGCAGAATATCAAAACTCCCATTAATTACCAGTGTCATCGGATTAAAACATAAATCCGATCCGAAATCATTTTCCGGATTGTAAAAGAAATATTTGTGGTCTTGAGCATAATTGCTCGAATCAGTTGTGAAAAACAGAATGGCCAGGAGCCAATATTGTTTCATCTGCAACACTCGGGGTCGTGGAGACAACCAAAACAGAACGCACCATTCACGCAAGCAAAAATCAAAACACGAATTGAGCAGGAAGCGTCCGCAGAACAATTGTGTAATCAATCATTCTGGTGAGCCATAATGCCGGCTGTTTCATTCGTTTATGTGACACGCGGGCGGTATGGGTGATGGCCAATTTTAACAAAAACCAATTGCTTTGTCAAGAAAAATTTAGGGAAGCAGTAAAACCACAGAAATGACATTCATGGGGATTATCTGTTACCCAGTAAGTGAGGAATTACACAAAATTTTACTTGATTTTTTTTAACCGGGGGTTATATTGAAATCCCATGCCGCATCAAGTGCTACGAAAATTGCGAAATGACGCCATCTCGATCTTCAAGGCCGGGGTGCGTGCGGTGGAACCGGCGGCAGCAGTTCACCGCCACGTGCACCGCGAGGGAAATCTCCTGCTGGTGGCTGGACGTAAATATGATCTGAGCAATTTTAATAACATCTTTGTGGTTGGTGCGGGCAAGGCAGCCTGTCCAATGGCCGCAGCCCTCGAAAAAATTTTTCCCGACCGTTTAATCAATGGGCAGATCAATGTCAAATACGGTCATCGTTGGCCATTGAACAAAATTCAAGTACAAGAAGCCGGACATCCAGTACCGGATGCCGCCGGAATGGAAGGAACGAGAAAAATTCTAGATCTGCTGACAACGGCTCAAAAAGACGATCTGGTCATCTGTGTGCTTTCAGGCGGTGGCTCTGCTCTGATGCCGATGCCCGGCGCCGGCATCAGTTTGGAAGACAAGCAAGCCACAACTCGTTTGCTGCTGGCGTGTGGTGCGAAGATCAATGAGATCAATACGGTTCGCAAGCATCTTTCGCAAGTGAAAGGCGGGCAGCTCGCACGTGCCGCTTATCCGGCAACATTGATCACGCTGATTCTTTCTGATGTCATCGGCGATTCACTGGAGGTGATCGCTTCCGGCCCAACTGTTCCGGATTCGAGTACCTTCAAAGATGTGCAAGCACTTTTGGATAAATATGGAGTTCATAGCGCACAAATGCCTTTTCGCTGGATCAACGGTAGTCCCTTGAGCCTTCCTGCATCGGTAAAAAGACACATTGAAAAAGGCCTCGCAAAGGAAGTGCCGGAAACGCCGAAAATGGGCGACCCGATTTTTGCCAAAACGCAGAATCTCATCGTCGCGAACAACCGGCAAGCCATCGAGGCGGCAAACACAGAAGCGCAACGGCTTGGTTATCACACTTTAATCCTCTCGACGATGATTGAAGGCGAAACAAGAGAGGTGGCGCGGGTGCATGCTGCCATGGCGAAAGAAATTCGCATCTCAGGACATCCAGTGCCCCCTCCTGCTTGTGTGATTTCCGGCGGTGAAACGACAGTGACCCTGCGGGGAAATGGGCTGGGCGGCCGAAATCAGGAGTTTGTGCTTGCCGCCGTGATAGACATTGCTGGTTTGGAGAAAACAGTCATCTTGAGCGCAGGGACTGATGGATCTGATGGCCCTACTGATGCTGCTGGCGCAATTGGTGATGGAGATACGGTTGGCCGTGCTGCGACTTTGGGGATGAATCCGGAAGCCTTTCTTGCCAATAATGATTCACATCGATTTTTCGAAAAATTGGGTGATCTGTTGATCACTGGTCCAACTAATACAAATGTCATGGATCTGAGATTGATGCTGGTCGGATAGGTTGCTACAAGTGCCATGCCAGAGAAATGGATCGACAACAAAAATTATGAATATTAATTTTTTTTAACCATCTTACCAAAAAAATTAGTATATTTGTTCTCCCGCATTTGGATGAGTATCGCAGAAACAAATCAGTCTGCGACAAAAAAGTCTTGCTATTTGCGCTTGGATTTTTATACTTTAAGAGGCTAAGTTAAGGAGGCGTATGGAAATTCATCATCCTGCTCTTGGTGTCATCTCGTTTAATGAGAATGAGGTTATCACCTTTCCACTTGGCCTGCTTGGCTTCCTCAAGTTCAAGCGTTATCTGCTTTTGCGTACCGAGCAGTCCGAGCCGTTTGTGTGGATGGTGTGTGTGGATAATCCAGACCTATATTTCCCGCTGTTGGATCCCCAGCATTTCTGCTCGAATTACAATCCCAACATTACGAAGCGGGATTTAAACGAATTGTCAGCAGAAAATCCGCAAAGTCTGCAGATGTACTCTATTGTAACAGTACAACAAGACACTCGGATGACGACAGCCAATCTGAGTGGTCCGATTTTAATCAATTGGAAACACAAAATTGGTAAACAATTGGTGCTCCTTGACGATCGGTACTCTACCAAGCACCGTATTCTCAACAGCTAGGCGCGCACACATGAGGAAGGAGAATTTATGCTGGTCCTGACAAGGAGGTTAGGTGAAACGATTGTCATCGGAGACGACATCATCATCAAGATTGTCGACATCCACGGCAAGCAAATTCGCGTTGGCATCGAGGCACCTACCGAAGTCAGCGTATATCGTGGCGAAATTTATGACCGCATCATGTTGGAAAACAAGGCAGCAGCTCAAGCGGCAAGCAATCTTGAAGCCCTGGCAGAGCTCAAGACCTTGATTGCGAGCGATAGAAAAGCTGTGCCCGTCGAGGCAACTTCAGAAGGGGGAAACTCTCGTTCTTGATACCATCTTAACGTCATAAATCTTCAAAAGGCCTGCGGACGAAATTGCATTTGTACTCATGAAATCTCACCGCAGGCCTGCTGACCTCGGCCCACATATTACACAAACTCTTTCATCGTTGCAACAATCCCCTCGAAAATTTTTCAGATTCAAAAGTCTTTGTATTACTTCCAGTTTTCCGCCTTCTGTTTTTCGCATTACGCTCACCACCCATGTCAAGCATTTAGCCACATCTGAGTAAAATCACCACACCCGGACGCCGCAACCCAAACGGCCACGATCTGCAGCGAAACAGTATTCCGCTCCCCAAATGTACTGTTTTTTATTTCGATTGAGATCGTGGCAAGACCAACTCGGGAAAAAATCAAGCATTGGCACAGTCGTTGCAAAAACTCAACAATGGTAAATAACCTGAGCCTGTCTGGAGGAAGTTACTGTGAGAAAACCATTGCTGAGCTTGACAGCTCAAGTGAGTTTGATCGGTCTCTGGGTGTTGATCGGCTGCGAACCGCAACCATTTCCATCAGAGAATGACTTCGAGCCGCCAGCAGTTCCGCGTGGCGTTACGAGTACAACTGGTGATCGTCAAGTGCTTTTATCGTGGTACCCGAACGGGGAGCGGGATCTGGCTGGCTATCATGTCTATCGTAGCAACTCTGAGCGGGGCAATTACCATCACATTGCTGCCACCAGATCGACAACTTTCGTTGATCATGACGTGCTCAACGGCCGCACGTATTACTACGCGGTTTCAGCTTATGATTTCGCGGGCAATGAAAGTGATTTGAGCGACGAGCTGATTTTCGACACACCGCGACCAGCCGGTTATGGCGTGCGGCTCTTCGATTTTGCTTACCTGCCGCAATCTGCCGGATACGACTTTTCCAATTATAAAGTACAAGATTATCGTGATAACAACACGGATATCTTCTTCGAATACCATGAACACTCAGGCGGCATGCTTATGAATGTAGCCAACCAGGACACCGACATTCAAGATTTCGGCTACACCGAATCGCTGGATGACGTGGATTATGCACCGTCGAAAGGATGGTCGCCCCGTGGGTCGGTGGAATGCATAGTTGGCCATTCTTACGTGATTTGGACGGCGGACAATCACTTCGCGAAAATCCGGGTGGTCACAGTCAATCCTGACTTCGTAGAGTTTGATTGGGCCTATCAGATTGCCATGGGAAATCCGGAGTTACTTGTCCATACTGCAAAACCGGGAAAAATCGTCTTGCTTCACAAGTTTGGAGAATAAACATGCAAACCCATCATACGCATTCTCAACGCGGTCATTTTGCCTTTTTGTCCTTGTTGTTTTTTGTCGTGTTTCCCAGCGTGCCAGTTCTGGCGCATGATACCTTCGGCATCGACCTCAAGGTTTGGTCGTCTCAAAGTTTTGACGACCCATTCTACAACGATGAGCCAATAGAGATTTATTTTCGGGTAAATCAGATTAGTTACCTCACGGTTTACCAAATCGACCCGTGGGGCGGCGTCGAGATCATCTATCCCCGGCCCTATCATCGCTGGCTGCCGGTTCATCCTTGGCGAACTTATCGCCTGACCGATCTGGCACCGGAGCTTGCGCTCTTCTATGACGGAGCTGAAGGCCGGGCATATATCGGTCTCATTGCCACGCGGCATCCCATCAATATCGTACCGTGGCTCGAAGCCGGATTTCGTGATTGTGGTTTTGTATTTGGACGTCCCAGCAGGACGTTTGAACCTGGAGGCCTTGTTGTGGGTTTCAATTTTGGCGTGATGATCGATCGCGTCTTGGCGGATGTACGTTTACGTTTAGGCTCAGCCTGTGTGCCCACATATTATGTCACACCGATATATGTGCGACCAAGAATTGTCATGCACCGGCCACCCCATCGGGCGTGGCGGTCTCTGCGAAAGGATTTTGAACCGCCTCCTCACAAACCCCGGCCACCTCAAAAGGCTTTTCAGCCGAAATGGGGAGCGGACCATGAGTATTCTCCATCCCCACCCCAGCCGGAGCCGGAAAAATCACGTTCATTTCGTCGCCGGGGATTCGAACCGACCGAACCAACAACCAAACCCGAGTCACGCCCACCATTTGAACCAGCACAGACACAATCGGGAACACGTTCAGATGTCGGTAAACGTGCGATCAAGGAATCGGATGCTGCCAGAGTGAAAAATGATTCGGGAAACTCGAGTCGCAGTGAGCCATCACGAGCGCAAGACCGCAGAGTCAAGAAATATCGTAACTGAACTGCTCAATAATGTTCAACACCCGCGGAAAATTCACGAGGTTCTCCCAATGAAAGAGTGCCGCGGCCCCGATCCGGCGGGCTTCGAGAGCTTGAAATATAAAAACAAGCTCGTGCAGATGATCTTCTGAAGATGTGGCGACACTCATCGAGTGAAGATCGGGAAAATCGATTTGGGGAAAAAGTGAAAAATCATACCTGGCCAGTTCATCAAGCACGGCCAAAACCCATGCTGGTGACTGGCCGTGTTCGTTATAAAAAAGTTGGGGCGAGAGCACATTTACCAGTTTACGTATTGCTTCAAGATGCAAACCGGTCAATCGTCGCAACCTTTCCGCGAAATGCGGGGTCGCAACCGGCGGCAATTCCAGCAACAGCGACGGAGGTGTCTTCGCTTGAGTGGAAAGCTCCTCAATGTCTGCCAAAAAATTGCTGATCTGCTCGGCCCGAAATGCAAACCAGGCTTCGATATCCTGTAACGGATTGACGAGACCGGTCCGATCGGAAAAGCCTTGACGGCATTGTGGACAAAGACAAAATGATGGCACCTGTGACCCCATTTCCTCCCAACCCTCAACGGAAGGCAAAAACGGGAACCACAAAAAATTGATCAGTGCCAACGCCGGCTTCAAATTGGCAATAGCCCCTTCGATGAGATGTAAACGGTGCTGTTTATATTCGAGGTGGCTGGGACAAATGGGACGGTACCAAGAGTCTTGTGGAAATGTCGTGCCATCCGGACTTTGGGGGCGATATTCCGGCAGGCGCTCAAACGTATCGCGATCATTACAAATGGGAAATTCTACAGCAAAGCCGAGATGTTTCTTGGCACATTGTTCCTGCAACGGCACAAGGCTCCAGGGATTGGGTTCCTGATCGAACTGCTGAATGAAAAAAATACGGGATCCTTGAAAGGCGGGTACAATGAGATTCTGAATTCCTGCGGCAGCGATCTCATCAGTCAGCTGGTCGAAGTTACCACGATAGCGCTCGCCCCAAAGTGTGCGCGGATAGATTTTGACGGCAAAATTCACAATAACTCCTTTTTCCCCTTGTTCAGTGCCGAGGGCCGGACTCGAACCGGCACGGCCATTGGCATAGCCAGGGGATTTTAAGTCCCCAGCGTCTACCTGTTCCGCCACCCCGGCAGGCGATGAAAAAACAAACAGCAAAAAGAAAACAGCGATTACTTTCTTTCTGCTGTTTGCCATTTGCTTTCCAGAGTGAGGCGGCGATCGGATTCGAACCGATGAATAGAGGTTTTGCAGACCTCCGCCTTGGCCACTTGGCTACGCCGCCAGAAAAAACTTGCAAAATTTTTAATCACCAAAAAAATTAGCCTCCGGCGGGAGGCTAAACATTGCGTAACGCTGACAAGATCACAGGCTGCTCAGTCAACAGCCCGCCTTGCAACTGACAAATGGCAGGAAGAGACGTCATTCTTTATCGTCCCTTGCCCCACTGCCTCTTTGGGAGAGCGGGAGACGGGGCTTGAACCCGCGACCCCCACCTTGGCAAGGTGGTGTTCTACCACTGAACTACTCCCGCTTTGCACTATCTCATTAAGACGTTTTAATATAAACAATTCTTCCTTTCAACGCAAGTATTTTTTTGAGAAAAGTTTCTGGAAAACTTTCCAGCCACAGAAAATTTTCCCAGAAAGGCGCAAAATTACTCATCAACAATCACATGCCAACCGGTAAGAAAGCAAGTTTCAACGATCATCTTTGTGGAAATGGCTCACCGAAAAGAGTCAAAAATCAAATTGCTATTTTTTTGACTTGACTGAATGCGATAGTTTATTTAAATTGAAATGGCAGTGGCTGGTATTACGATGACAACTTCATCAAAACAACACGGCGTTCCGATGCGGAGAAACCAAATCTATAAAAACTGGTGGTCCCCGGGGCTGGTGGTGGTTTATACCGCCATTTCTTTGTTATTAGTTTTTCATCATCATCACGACTTCTCGCAATATTCGATCAACTGCCCTGCTTGTATTTCGGAAAATCAACCCCAAGATAATTCCTGCTGCGATGATTCGCATTTGCGAAATATTCGCCTCGCGGCGTCATCGTTTGGGGGATTGATGCCCACGGAAAATTCCGAGGTTACAACTCAAATTTTTCCCAATTGCTCTTCTCCCCGCTCTCCTCCTGAAGCACTTGCTGCATCCATTTAGCCCCTTGTTTTACCACAGCAACAGTCAATTATCGCTACACGAAACTACCACCTGTCTCCAGGGAAAAGTGTCACATGGCATTCTTTTGCCTTGACGACAGAGAAAGATGGCGTGTATTTTACAAAAAGTTTCCAGCGGAGAGCATCCTTATGATATCCACGTCAGTGAATGCAACAAAAATAAAGTTCTTTGCCGTTGTTTTTTTATTGCTCCTGTCGTCTGTTACGTTCGCCCAACAGTCAAAAAATCCGGACCTCAGCATCATCGCGGATTTCCGAACCTTTACCCATAATAATGCCGCCCTCGCCAATGAAAAAGAGAAACTCAATCTCAACCTGGATGAAATTGAGATGGCGCTGCAAGGCTATTTGAATCCTTATGCTCGCGCCGACATTTTTCTGGCCAAACATGGAACCGCAGGCGAAGTCGAGATTGAAGAAGCGTATGCCACCTTCTTGCGTGGTCTGCCTCTCAGTCTGAACATTCGAGCCGGCAAATACCTTGTCGATTTCGGCAAGCTCAACACTTTACATCCTCACGCCTACTATTTTGTCGAGCGCCCGCTCATCCACCGCTTGTTTTTTGGCGACGATGGCTTCAACGATACCGGCATCAATCTCAGCTTTCTGCTGCCCACCGGCAGTGTCTACTCGCAGGTGAGTCTGAACGTGCTGAAAGGCGATTTCGTCAAAGGACACCAGCATGCTCATGGCGAAGCAGAGCAACAAGCAGAGGAAGGCGAGACCGAGAAGCAGGCGCTTGGGTATTCCGGCAGGCTGTCCTCGCACTTTCAAGTGGCCGATTATGCCAATCTGGAATTCGGCATCAGCGGCGCCACCGGTGTTTATGACACCCATGAAAATTTGCGACTCTATCTCGGCGGTTTCGATGTTAAATATAGATGGGTACCCAGCCGTTATACTTCTCTGACTTTTCAAGCCGAGGCGCTGTTGAACCAACGTGACCTCATACCGGGTGCGCATCAAGAAGCAGATTCTACTGGCGCAGCGCAGGAATCACAAAAGGAAAGCGTCACGACGGTCGGATTCTTTGCTTACACCAATCTGCAATTCCGGCGGCGATGGAACCTCGGCGGCATCGGGGAATGGACGCAGGCGCCGGATAGCAAAGATGAAAAATATTGGGCCGGTGCCGTGTTTGCCGGCTTCGCACCGATGGAAGAAACGAGCGTGATTCGCTTGTTGCTCCGGCGCGAAAGGCATCCGAATGAGCAGGCCTTCAACACCGCCTTGATCCAAGTGATCTTTTCGCTTGGTCCACACAAGGCGCATGTATTCTAATTCCTCTTCGCATTGTTGCAGCTTTTGTGAATAAATAATGGAGGTTGGTCATGAAACGGTTCGTCATTTTTCTCATAATTACCTTTGTGATGACTTTAGCAGTGGACTACGCGTTGGCCAGAGATAAAATTCGTGTCGTAACGACCCTGCCCGATCTGGCCGCGCTGGCAAAAGTTGTTGGTGGCGACAAGGTTGAGGTCGAAGCATTGGTCAAAGGTACGCAAGACCCGCACAACATCGAAGTGTTGCCCAGTTACATGGTCAAATTGCGCAACGCGGATTTGTTTGTGATCATCGGCATGGATCTGGAAATGTGGGCGTATCCTTTGCGCGATGGCTCGCGCAACGCCAAGCTCGTTATGGTGGATTGTTCTTTAAATATCGAGCGGCTCGAAGTCCCCACTTATAAAGTCGATCCCAGTTACGGCGATATTCACATCTACGGCAATCCCCACTATTGGCTGGATCCGGAGAATGGGAAGGTGATCATGGCCTCCATACTGGATGGTTTGGCCAAAGTATCTCCGCAGGATTATGACTATTTTGTACAAAACATGCAGGCCTACAGCTCGCGTCTTGACGAAAAGATCAAAGAATGGCAGGAGAAAATGGCGCCATATCGCGGCAGCATGGTCATCTTCTATCACAACAGTTGGCCATACTTTGCCAGGCGCTTCGGCTTGAACGTGGTCAACTTTGTGGAACCTAAACCGGGCGTTGAGCCGTCGCCGTCGCACACCGCCGCACTCATTCGGCAAGTTAAAGAGAAGGGTATAAAAGTTATCGGCAAGGAACCTTTTTTTGACGAACGCGTGCCCAAGCTCATCAGCCGTGAGACCGGCGCCAAGGTGATTGTGCTGCCGCCGTCGGTTGGCGGCGTCGAAGGCGTCAATGATTACATCGGTCTGTTCGATTACAACATCAATGCGTTGAGCGAAGCGTTGAAGGGTTGACAAGACGAATGGGGAGTTGCGGCGCGTGGTCGCACTCCTCGAAGTAATTATGGAGTTGGTGATATGTGTATACCGGTGATCGAATTCAAAGATGTCATGCTGGGCTATAACGGCAGGGCAATTCTCTCGTCGCTGAATTTTGATATTTGCGCCGGAGATTTCCTGGGCATTGTCGGCCCCAATGGCACGGGCAAGTCGACGATCCTGAAGGGCATTTTGGGCATTCTCGAGCCGATGCGCGGGGTGATTGTCCGGAACCACAAGAACGACACCGAAAATACCAAACACTCGTTCGGTTATGTTCCGCAGCGCGGCCAGTTGGATGAAATATTTCCTTTGACAGTGGCGGAAGTGGTGATGATGGGCCGTTATGCCCAAATCGGCTTGTTCAAAAGACCCTCATCGCAAGATCAGCAGAAGACCGCAGAGAGTCTTTCCCACCTTGGCATTGCTGATCTTGCCGACAAACCTTATGCCGATCTTTCCGGCGGGCAGAAACAGCGCACGCTGATTGCGAGGGCGTTGGTCGGAGAACCCTCGGTGCTGGTGCTCGACGAGCCGACCGATGGCCTTGATCTCTTTTCGCAAAAAAGCATTCTCGATCTCGTCTCGCGTCTGCATGAAGAATATAAATTGACCATCATCATGGTGAGCCACCAACTCGATGCCGTGGCCACCTATGTGAAACGACTGGCGCTGGTGGACACCGGCTTTTTTCAAATCGGTGCCAAGACGGAGATTCTCACTGAGCGCAATCTGCAGAATCTTTATGATATGCAAGTCCGCGTCGAGGATCGCTTTGGCAGAACCTTGATCATCCCTGGAGAGCAACATGCTTGAAGCCTTTCGCCTGCCGTTCATGCAATATGCGCTGATCGCCACCTCGCTGATTGCCGCGCTGTGCTCGCTTCTGGGCGTTTATATCGTTCTCAAGCGCATCGTCTTCGTCAGCGCGGTGCTGGCGCAAGTCTCTACTGCCGGACTCGGTTTGGCGTTTCTGGTGGGCCTCCATCCGACCGTGACGGCGCTGCTGCTGACGTTGGTCGCGGTCGTGATGTTTGCCCGTACTTCTTTCCGAGGAAAAATTCCGCAGGACAGTGTGTTGGGAATCAGTTACGTTACGGCTTTCGCCTTCGGCATTCTTTTCATCGCGAGAGCGGCACAGGGCATGGAAGAACTGCAGCATCTTTTGCAGGGCAATATTCTGACCATCAGCCCCCAGCAAATTTATTTATTGGCCGGGACCGCCGTGGTGGTGGGGCTCATCCACTATCTCTTTTACAAAGAATTCCTGTTTGTCTCCTTCGATGCCGAAATGGCGCAAACGCAAGGCTATAACGTCAAAGCGTGGAATTTTTTGCTGTATTTCACCGTGGGCTTGGTGATCGCGCTCGGCATCAGAGTCGCCGGCGTCTTGTTGATTTTTGCCTTTTTGGTGATGCCGGCCGCGATTGCCTTGCTTCTCCTTCGACGCATGCGCGGAATTTTCGCCATGGCGATCGTGATCGGGCTGATTGCCGTATTTTTAGGATTATATTTCTCTTTTGATCTCGATCTGCCCTCCGGTCCAACCATCGTCACGGTTCTGTTCATTTTTTTGCTGATGGCGCTGGCGTTCAAAATGATCAAGAAAATGAAATCCACCAACCATGCCGGCTTCAACTAACGCACCTCCCGTTCTGCTTCAATTAGACTGCCGTCAATAGAGCACCACACTGGCAAAGGTAACGATTGAATTCCGATCATCAACGACGCCACGATCGTATTTCAACAATCTGCCCCGCTTCGCGGTGGTCGCGGCAAGCATGGTGTGGAGCGGCGCGAAGCCGCAAACTCGATAGCGATCTTGCAGACGCTCCAGAATGTCGATAAAAGCAGCCGCATTGACTTCTTCAATGCTTGCGAGCAAGCGATGGTCCGCTTCCATCACACGCTGCAGGAAATCGGCGTCCGGCGGCCGTGAATCGCCATAGCGTGGACCGACATGAGAAAAGTCAACGCTGGCAATGAGACAAACACGGCGGGGCGAAGCCGCGATAGTGGCGCGCAAAGCGTGGACGAAATCCTCGATCAGTCTTTTCTCGCGCTCGAAACGCTGGTCCGTTAACATCAAATAAGAATAAGAGCAGAGAATCGGCACGATGGTGAACCGGCGCTTGCTACCGAAAAGGTGCTGCAGAAAGATCGCCTGGAATTCAATGGTGTGCTCGGTACGATGCGGCAGCGGCTCCGCAAAAAGCTCGTGCGGATAGCGACGTTGCAGATCGGCAATGAATTCCGCATCGTGTGCCACCACGCCCAGCGGCGTTTCAAAATCCTTCGGCAGGCAGGAAAAACAATTGACCAACCCACTGTGGCCGGTGCCGAGGATAACGTAAATATCCGCCGGCTCGCACTCGGCCAGCGTACGATAAGTGAACGTATAGCACGGCCCGCCCAGGCGCACATCGATGTGAGGGGCAACCGCCGCCTGTACGTAGGGATTCCTGTTAGCTCCGTTGGCAATTCCATCCGGCATTCCGGCGCCTTCTGGCGATTGATAGAGGCCATCAAGCTGCTGGCGCAGGTACACCGGATCCGCTTCATAACTCATACCGGCATGAGCGGCTTTGCGCACCGGTTGTGCCAAAAACTGGCGCCCGAGCTGCATCTTGTAATCTTGGAATTCGGCATCATCGAGCAGATGCGCCCGCTTGAGCTCTGTCACCAGCTGCTGGAGCTTTTCTTCGGGCAGAAAAGTGCCAAAGGTACGAAAGAATTCTGCACGGATATCCAACAAAGAATGTTTGCCATCAAAAAACTGTAAAATAAAAAGCGCTTCCGCTGAGACGGTAATGATCCCTTCGGCAATACCGGTGGGATCTCGCAAAGCAAAAGCAACACCATTACCGCCACCAGGCGAATGTTCCCTTTCCGATCGCAACGGAATTGCCTCGAGGTAGCGCAACTTGGGATAGTCGTTGATCATACGCCTCGCAATGAATGCTGATTTTTCTCCATTGCCTCATCTCGAAGTTTGCTTTTTGGTTTTGAACCTCAGCAAAGTACTAAAAATGGTAAATAGGATCAAGGGAAATATCAAGAAAAATGGTGAATGAGCAGTAACTCCTCAGTTTTCGGTGGACATCTGTCATCGCGAGCGCAGCCTACGGCCGCAGGCCAGCTTTCGCAAGGACCATTCATAACTGAAAACTTTCGGGGAGTAAACAAGCCATGGTATTGGACATTATTTCGCTTCCGGTGGCAATGCATTCGTTACTTCCAGCACCACCTTCCATTTGTTGTGCCGGTCTTTTTTCCACATGCGGGCATAGTACCCTTTGGTGACTGCAAGATTTTGCGCAGTTGTTTCTCGCCTCTCATAACTGCCGTAGGTATAACCCAAATCACCGGACTGCGATACCTCCCCTTCTTCTGGCTCCCAAGTTTGGGTAAAAGAGGTTTTCGAGAGAAAGGCGCGAATTGCCACTTTACCCGAAATCGGCGGCATGCCGTTGCGATATATGCGGGCATCTTCACTCAAATATTGTAAAAACGCCTTTAAAACGCCCTGCGCTTGCGCCGTTTTGAGAAATACCCGATCGACTTCCAGCAAGGCAAATCGCTCCGAATCCATATTCACCTTTGACACATTTGCTTTTCGTTTTATGCTGTGCGGGAGTTGAATTTCCCGAGAGCCCGTGTAAGGTTCATTCGTTTGAATACCAAAATCCAGAACAACCTTCCAATTGTCATCGGGTTGTTTTTTCCAAATGGAAAAGAAAAATCCGTGACGCTGTGGACCATTCTCCGATGAGTTGTCAGTCACGGTGTAAGGACCGGTGGTATATCCCAGATCACCTGCTGCAGCCACATCTGCATAAATCGGCTCCCAGTTGAGTGTCAGTGCGAGCGGGCTGGCCGGTGCCGGACGATCTTTAACAGCTTCCTTGTACTTGACAGGATGCGGTTGAAACACAATCCCGGCGTCGGCAAAAAACTCCAGGAATGAGGCGCGAATCCCCTTTTCCACACTCGCGCGCGCAAACTGACGTTCGCTTTCAATCAACGAGGACAGTACCGGAGAAATCTGCTGATCTTGAGAGAAAGCGGGAGAACATGCAAAAAACAAACCCACCGCAACAATATTTCTCATCCTTTTCATATTCATAATGATTCTTCCCGATCACTTCGGCCATATCAAAAACGTCGAGGTCACCCCACAGTCAGCCGTGGCAAATGGCACCGCAAAACTGGAGAGTCGTGCCAACATGCCGCCGACAATCGTGCCGAAAACACAGGGATCAAGCTTCACCACCAATTCCGCGAAGCGCAGGCCGTTATCAAAATACGGGAAACTCTCTTTTGCAATTGGAACTCTTTCTTGCACGACATAAAAATCATCAAGGGCATCTTTGATCCGCCTTTCCCATTGATCAACAGGAGTTTCCCAGCCCAACGCAACGCTTTTGGCGGCAAATCCATCATTGGGCTTGATCACGAAGTCATCTTTATGCTGCGCAATATAATCACAAAGATCGATACGCTGGCCGCGATAGACTGTTTCGCACGGCTCGATCCGGCGTGTCCAGGGCACATGCGCACGGATGATTTGTTTCTCCTCTTCGTTGAACAGATGCTCATTATTTTCGTGGGTCAGGATGGCGAAGAGCGCTTTTTTATGAACGAGCCTGGCGCGGAAGGGGTTAATCAAGCAGACCTCATGTTTTTTTATTGCGTTATACATGGCCTGTGCTTCGCCGAGCTTTTCGATAAACTCGTTGGTGGGAACGCGTTTGTAAATCAGGTCGATCGCAAAATTACCGGCATGCAAACGACCGGCTCCGCTTTTGTCACGATGATATTCCAATTCCCGCGGATCGGCCAGAACCGTGGGAACACCCTGACTCTCGAAATATTCCTGCATCAGCTCAAATTCCCGCCGGGTTGCACTCCCCCGCCAATCGATAATTCCGATCTGGGGCACACGACGACCGCTCTTCCTGCCCTTCCAATCTTTGTATGTCTCGAGCAATTGGCGGAGCAGGATCGCACGAATGGCAAAAGGCTGAACGTTGAAATGCTGACGGAATTCCTCCATAAAAGGCAGGCGGAGATAAATGTCCGACATGACATCGCTGCATGCAATTCCTGTCGGGGTATCTGCATTCAGCCCGACAAATTTCAGTACCGTGCCTTCCTCCGAAGACTCGGTCATGAAAGAATCCCAACGTGAAACGATCAACAGTCGGGAAAATCCAGGATCTATCTCACACAACATGCGCTCACCTTCGCTCAGGCCGAGGAGTGCAAGAAGATCAGGCTGGGCAAAAACCGCTTCTTTGACTTTGGTTACCGCCGCCTGCAAGATACGGCAGGCGTTGTTGATCAGCTCGAACTGTTGCGGAGTGATAAATTTCGGACGCAAGAAAGTGGAGAGTTCCCGTTCACCGTAGCAAGCCTTATGGTCACGCAAGGCATTGCCAAAACATGCGCTGGTCTCCGCCAAAGTCGAAACGTCCGACTTTGACATCAGTTCGTGGTAGTATTGAATGGCAGGAGCAGTCATAGAAAAAACCCTCGAATGCGCACTTGCTTGCGACCGCCGGTATAAACTTGATTCGGTCAAAAAACGCTTCAGGGAAAAACCACCCTGGCCGCGCAGGATACAGATTTTCAAAAATGTTATTTGAGCTGAATTTGCTGACCCTGAGCCCTTCGGTGTTGGCAATATAAAGAAAAATTACGCAAAAGGGAAGGAAAAATTTCAACGGAAATCTCTGCTAACAGAACGATTGCGGGTATATAGCAGTTTAGATTAGTCAGCATGTTAATGGAGCTTAACTATGCCAATATGGACTTTGCCGACCGCGCTGCAAGCGCGAATCAACGGTTGGCTTGATGGAGCGAAAGAAAGACCGGCGCAAAACGGGCAGAGCATTTCCTACTATCTGACGAAAAGTCTGAATGTCCGTCGCACGGGCAACGGCCATTGGCACGAAGTCTTGTGTGCCACTGACTTCGAGCAGAAAATTTGCAAAATGGCAGACCGTGCCATCCGCATGGTTTATGAAAAATGGCAGGCGCGGGATGCAAAATTGATCGGCGAGCAAAAAACCTGGTACGAAAGACTTCGGCAGGCAGAAGAGAATTATCTCATCCGGAAACGCGAATTGGAGCGCGATGCCACTTTTGCCTCGATGCCGTGGTGGTATTTCCCCATGATCACGATATTCGGCATCGCAGAGTTGGCGATGAACGCCCAGGTGTTCGATATTTTCGGCTCGGCACGATTTGAAACCATCATCATGGCGCTCATCCTTTCCTTCGCGATTCCGGTCTCCGGACATTTTTGGGGCCGTTTTCTGCGCGAGGATGAAAAAGAAAAGCCGCTCATCTTTCTTTCCATCGGCTGTCTCGGCGTCATCATCTTCTCGCTTTACTCTCTGGCTGCCGTGCGCAACAGTTATTTCAAAAGCATTGTATCCTCGGATGCCGAAACCATATTCAATGCCTGGTTGTTCTTTCTCTCGTTGAATTTTCTGATTTTCCTGATCGCGATCTACGCCTCGTGGTATGCGCATGAGCGCGATTTCAAATTATTCAAGTTCAAACGTGATTTCATGGCGGCGCTGGCGAAAATCAATAAAATCGGCAGCACTCGCAACGCCCTCAAAGCTTCCTGTCACAATCAGATTTTTCGCATCCGCGACGCCGCGCACGAGCGCATCAGCATCTATCGCCAACATAATATGCGCAAACGCAGCGATGATCGCCGGCCATTGGCCTTTGAATCCTTGCCGGATATCCTGATTCCCGAATTCGAGGAAGAAAGTTTTGCCACGAACGGCAAGGCGCGATCGTCGTATTTGTTGACAGATTAGTCCATCGCAAGTGTAATGTTGCGGTCGCAGACTGTGCAAGAAAGCCTGCGACCGCCGGCTACTTCCTTGAGCTATTCATTCTTTTTCCTGTTTGGCTGCGGCCGTTGGACGGCGCTCTACGGGCCGCCTCGAGTCACATAAAAAGCTTTTCGTGTCATCATCAATGTCAAAACATCCAACCTCTCCCCGCTCGGCCAGCATGTTGATGCTGGCGCTGGCCCTGCTTGGTTTGTGGCAAGGCTGTAATCATGTCGACACAGCCGAGCGCCGGATCGTCATGATTTTTGTGGATATCTCATTGAGTTCACTGCCGGACCGGGAGAATTACAAAAGCTACATCGAAAAAGTCATTTCCAAGCTTCAACCTGGTGATGTTGTGGCCGGCGGCAAAATCATCGACTTGACCATTGCCGACTTCACGCCGATTTTCTATGTGGAACTGCCTCCGTTCGACTTTTGGAATGACAACCGCACTTTACACAAAAAAATGGTGGAACGACTCACCGGGCGCATGTTTGCAAGCATTGACAGCGTTTTACGAAGCCGCGGCAAGGTCGAGAAAAGCGAGATCATCAACTCCTTTCTGGTTTGCGAACAATTCATGCGCAACAAGACGGGCAAAAAGTCGATGGTCATCCTCTCCGACATGTTGGAGTGCTCTTCCGAGTTCAATTTTGAAAGAGACGAACTCAATGCCGATTACGTCGACCAAGCCATCCAATCACTCAAAGCCAAAGGCCGGATCCCGAATTTGCAAAATGTCGAAGTCTGGATTGCAGGGGCACATGCCACAACTTCGGAAAAGTATTTTACGGTGCAAAGTTTCTGGAATCGCTTTCTGAAAGAAACCGGTGCCAACTGCCGGGCTTATTCGCATACGTTGCTGGATTTTGAGTGAGCAGTGCACCATCACTCTCCGATGTTCATCCATAAAAAACAAAACCCCGATTTTCTTTCACATCAGAAAATCGGGGTTTGTATTTTCAGGCCGGGTCTTCGGTTGAAGTTGGAGCACAGGAAAGTTTTCAGCCTGTGCACACCACGTCGTTGCGATTCTCATCCCAGCAGGCTTTCTGGCCGTTATGATAATCCGGCGCAAGGAGATAGCCGGCGCCGGTTTGCGCATTCCAGCCGATGTCGAGCGTGGTGTTGGCGGATTTGTCAAAAAGTGTAATTTGGCGCAGCACGCCATCCACACGATAGGTTAATTGGTCGCCATTTTCAGGCACACCGGGTTTCACCACCAGGAAAGTGAGTGTGGCTTTGTCTGGTGCGGTGGACTGCCAATCGATCCGCAACACTTTGGTGTTTGTTGCCGGGGTTTTGTCATCAAAAAATTCCCAATAGCCGGAGGTGGCGTCAAGATTGGCGCGACCGCTGTACCAAAGAAACTTGGCCAGAGCCGGCACGTGGGTAGTCGAGGTAATGTACATCTCCCAGACGGACTGTCTGGCAGGCACATCGATCCATCCGGCCAAATCGGCCTGAAAAATCTGTGCGCCGCTTTGCACCGTGTAGATCCAATGAAACTTGCCATCGGCACCCAAAACGGGTTGTTGCGAAGCCGCCGCAGCCCAAACGATCACCGGCACCGACATCCCGGCCACCACGGTGGTATTGATCACCAGCACGCGTAGAGCCGCGTTGGTGAAATTCGCCCCCGCCATTTGCTCCTGCCCAATTTTTGCCAGACCCTGGCTGCTGCTGAACAGGGAAAGATCTACCGCCATCGAGGTTTGAGGGGGCAGTTTGGGTGGATTGTTCTTTTCAGACTCGGCGGGGTTCTTCTCACAAGAGATGAAAGCAACATGCGCAAGAACCAGCGCCGCAACAAAAAGCTTTTTCAGAATGATTGATCGCATGACATGATTCTCCTTTAAAAAATCCACAGCATCTTCGTTAGATTTGCCTGCACCAGCGATCAGATCAAGTTTTATGCCAATCCGGCACATGGAGATCGCAGGTAATGCGATCAAAAAACCAATGAGTTAGCAAATCTGCGCGCAGCACGCGAGAGTTCCGGCTGTGAAATTTGAACACGGTATAACGATTTTGCCACAGCTATTTCCGCAAATCAGCGCTCGAATCAGGAGGGGTGCGAAGCGGAATCACACCGGCGTAACCCGCGATACTTTGGGCCAAAGCCTCCGCCATCTGTCGCAACTCATCCGGCGAAGTTACCCGGCTGTGCGCTGCGGCCAGTGCCTCGCCGGTTTCAACATGCAAAATCCTCGCATCTGATTCCACAACGCGATTCAGTTCGCTGACACTACCCACCACCACGGCATCGAGTCCCATAATCTTACCGACCGCGACTGCGGTTTCCGAGTCCAGCGCACCGCTCTGCCCAAGCGCCTGCTCTTCCAAAACTTTGTGCAGTTGCTTGCGCTCGATGATGCGATAGCTTCCGGAGTTAATCAGCGCTGTGGTGAGCATTTCCGCCAATGATTCACCCAACCCCCGAGCTTGGGTCATCTCCTCGAACGTGAAAACCGCCAAATGCGGTCGTATACCTGCGGCCGCCGGCTTCGGCTGGACTGTCTGCGGTTGCGCGCTGGCCGGCTTTGGCTCTGAAACCGGTCGCGAACCACCGAACCACTGCGGATTTTTTTCACGGAGTTGACCCAATAATCTTTTTGTTTCTACTTTCTGTTTTTCATCGGGAACGGCGTCAGCCGCCTTGCGCAGGTGATCGAAAGCTGCAAGCGTGCGTCCCTCGCGCATGAGCACCTGGCCCAAGACAAAATGCGCGCGTGGATTTTGGCTGTTTAAACGCAGCGCCTCGCCGGCGTGATATTTGGCCACTTCATAACGCTGCTCCTTCCATGCGACTTCGGCGGCATAGGCATGCGCGCGGTCATTACCCGGTTCCAATTGCAGTGCCTGCCTGAATTTTTCCGCTGCCAGCCGGGTCTTTCCCTGTTGCAGAAGTCTGGCACCTTCGTCCACCAATTGTTGAGCTTTTTGGGCCTCGCGTCGCTCTTTGACGGCCTGTTTCAGGCGTTGGTTCGGCCGCGCCTGCCCCAAGGCCGCATCGAACTGCAAAAGCAATCCGGTCATCAGAATGAAAATAATAAGAAAAACTGATCGCATCGTGGTGACTCCATTGCAAGATTCAATTTTATTGCTTATCGTTAGTCTTTACGCGAAGGACAATCGTGGGATTTTGATGGAGGCCAAAGCTTCAGAATCGGCTCGGGCCGATTTGAGCTTTTGAGCCTGAGAATTTATTTTCATGTTTTTCTGAAGATGAAAAAATACCGGTCACAATTCAACACCCGTGACCATGATTTCCCGCCAGAAAGGGTTATTCGACGCCTTCATCTGCTCGACCTCTGCAAGCGTATACGGGAAGACATCGATCGGCACCTCGACATCGGCAAAATAATCCAAATATTCAGGGATGCGATCGATGAGGCGGCGATGGTCTTGTTTGAGGACGATCGCAATATCAGCATCGCTGCCAGGTCTGTAATCGCCGCGAACAAATGAGCCAAAAAGATAGACCTTGTCCACGTTGGTGTGTTGCTTGAGTCGCTGAGCCGTGTGGTGAAGCTGCAACAAAATCCTGCTACCCTTCAGATAGCTTATTTTCACAAAATTGGATGATGTGCCTGGCATCTTCAATGGCTCCTTGTGCATCTTCTTCGTTAAAATAATCCGAGGGTATTCCCGTATCAAAGCCATTTGGGTATCGTGGTGGGATATAGAACTTATCCAAATTTTGACCTGCTTTGATCAACGATTCCGCCACTGGGAAATTTTTGGCGAGCTCACGTAATAATGCGGTTACAGAATGCCCCCGGGCCTCCGCATGCAATTTATAAAAAACCGCCTTGACAGCTTTTTCCGCTGCCTGCTGCGCACTGAAACAAGCCCATTCGTAAAATTCGTTCTTCAA
>JAPDQK010000049.1:0-43368 GCA_034505955.1 Candidatus Zhuqueibacter pondensis | reverse complement strand
GGTTGAATCGCATCGAGAGCGTATTGCCGAGCTTGGTGAAGTTCTGATTGTCGAGGCTGTAGGCGAATGTCGCCGTGCTGCTGCCATAGTTGGCAATGGCCCTCAAATACAGCGTGGAGGTATTGACGGCTACCGAATCAATGGCCTTTCCATTGTTCACCATGGTCACGTACTGGAGGCCGTTCGTTTTCTTGAGCGCAATGAATGCATACGGATCCTGAAAAACCGCCAGTCCCGCCACGTCGCCATCCTGCATATTGTCGACATTCATCTTCGCCGTAGCAGTGGTGGGAAAAGATCTCGAATAGTAGGCAAAAATCCTTTGCGTCAGGGTATTGCGGGCATTGCGCAAATTCGATACAACCTTGGCCGTTGAAAGTCTCAAGTACCCCGGATTCTGCGTCAGCGACCACTTCGTGGAATCGGGATTGTGGTTCCATCCCCATTGCATGCCCAACTTGGCACCATCAAATTCATCGGAAGTGGGCAATATTTTGATAGGATACTCCTTCCCGACATTTGGCTTTTTATATGTTATGACTCCTTTTCCATTGACACCAACCATCGGCCAATCATCAATCCAAGTTACCGGCTGCAAAGTGGGGAAACGTCCAAATGCTCCTCCATCCTGAAAAATAACTGACCACCATTCGCCGGTTTGTGTTTCGATGAGCGCCCCCTGATGGATACCGGTGCCCAGATTTCCGTTGTCCTGAATGACGATCTTTTGCTCATAGGGGCCGTATATATTTTTTGAGCGCAGAGCCACCTGGAATCCGTCTCCGCCTCCGTAGGTGCAATACAGATAATAGTAGCCATTGATTTTGTATACGTGTGTGCCTTCGAGGCCGGGGCGGATGTCGCCGGTGTAAACTAAAACATCATTGCCCTTGGCTACAAAGTTGGTGTCCAGCTCGGTAACGTAGATGGTGTTGTATCCGTGTGCCACATAAATTTTGCCATCGTCATCAAAAAACAAACCGGGATCATAAAATCCCCGGGGCAACTTCCTTATCTTCCAAGGGCCCTCAGGTTTTGTTGCCGTAACTAAAAATCCACCTTCATCAAGGGTAATGAATAGCAAATAGTATTTGCCATCTTTATACTTCAAGCTGGTTGCCCATTGCCCGTGCGAATATCTGTTACAACCGTCCAGATTGTAGCAGGGACTAAAATCAAAACGCTTGACCGCATTGCTGCAATATTCCCAATTAACCAAGTCGTACGACTTGAGGATGGTTACTCCGGGAAAAATAAACATGGTCGTCGAAACCATGTAGTAGGTGGAATCCACACGGATGACGTCAGGATCTGGATAATCGGAATAAATCACCGGGTTGGTATAGGTTCCATCGCCATTATCGCTTTGCATTTTTTGCGCCGGTAAATCGGCTAATGGCAAAAACGAAAGCGAAAAAAAGCAAAAACCAACTTTTAGCGTGTTCTTCATCTGCAATCCGTGTTGTTACGTACGGACATGAGTTGACTGAAGCACTTCTGCAGCTCCGTACAGATTCGCCCGGGCCGTTAGTTATCGACGTCACAAATGTTGAGGGTTTTCCTAACAAACGGCCCGGGCGGTGAGTCTCTGCGAGAAATTTGACCTTATTTCATCAACATCATCTTCCTCGTGAGAACTTGGTTGTCATCGAGAACCATCCTACAAACATAGATTCCACTGCTCAGATTCGCACCGTCGAATTGAACATTGTATTGCCCCGCCGGCTTGACCTTATCCAGAAGCTCAACCACTTCATGACCGAGCACGTCATACACGGTAATATTGACCTTCGACTTCCTTGGCAAATTGAAGGAAATGGTCGTGACCGGATTGAACGGGTTGGGATAATTCTGGAAAAGGGCGAAGTTTTTCACGACGGCCGGTTTTTGGGAAACAGCCGTTGTGGGAGGAATATACATGTCCGGATTCGGATTAACGATCAAAGGATCCCTCAAGCTTTCCGGCACGTATTTTATTTTGTGATCCTCCAAGAGTTCGATATAACCATGATAATTGCAGTTATTCCATACCTGGTCCGTCAGCCTGGCCGCCCATTCAATGGACCCATCTCTCGTATTACTGTCGTTGTCATGATTCATGATGGCAAAACCATAGGTGTCTCCCACTTTGGGAGAGATGGGTCCTTTATCGCTGGTGGCGATCCATTTCCACTTGAGCCGCAGTTCAAGAACATAGCCCGTATCCGTCAGCGTGCGGGCATAGTCCTCGGGAGTGGGCCTTTCGGTCGTAAACCAACCTTCAACCAGATTCCGAACACCGGATATTACTGACGGGGCGACATCGACACTGTCCATGCAGCCCATTGTGCACGTAAAAACGGATGATGATCCTGTGCCGGGCGCTGAGATGTCCGGATCGATCTTGAGGTCGAGGCAGTCATTCTGATACCAAGTCGCGCTGTTTTGGTTCACGATATCGTCGGAAATCTCTTCGTAGATGTAAAGATACGTCGAATCCCAGGCCGAGTACCAATTCGCAGAAAGGTCGATATCGTCGAGGGGCTGCGGTCCGTTATCGTTGAAGGCTTGGGACGGTATCCAGAGACGACCGTCGTTGGGACCGGTCAACGTGCTGTAGTAGGGGTCTTTCACCGCATCGATCTTAATCTCGAACTCGCTCGGCTTGAACCCGCCCGAATAAACGGTTAATGAAAGAAGCAGCAAAAGGCAGACAAATATCCAATTCGATTTCATAACGACACCTCCTTTGGGAATAAATTGGTGAAAGCTAATGGAGGAGACTATTATTGCTATCTATGGCCTTTGCGTTGACTTGCTCAAGCCGTTTTGATCCAGCTCAAACCCGTGCGCAAAAGGAATTCGCGGTGTGCGGTCGCATTGTGGAACGATTGTATGCCCAAATCCATCCGACCGCACACTGAAACCACGGCCCGTCAGATCGGTCAACATTCTTTCAACGTAATGCGCACGGTGACCGCACACGACTGTGAACTCAAGGTGGTGCTCTTGGTAATAACCCAAGCCCTGGCATACTAACCTCCTTAGATGGCCACTTGGACGACCCACTATTTCATCAATATCATCTTCCTCGTGAGAACTTGATTGCCATTGGCCACCATCCTGCAAACATAGATTCCACTGTTCAAAGTTGAACCATCGAATGGAATACTGAACTGACCGGCAGCTCTGACCTCGTCCACAAGCTTGGCCACTTCGTGTCCGAGTAAATCATATACGGCAATATTGACTCTTGACTTCTTTGGCAAGCTGAAGGAAATGGTGGTCATTGGATTGAAGGGATTCGGGTAATTTTGCATCAGAGCGTATTCTTTGGGAAGAATAGTGTCTCTGCGCTCATCCACTGCCGTGGTGGGGCCTCGCTGGAAAAGGAAAAGCACTTCGTCAGCGCTCAGGGCCTTGTTGTAGATATTGAACTCGAGAATCAGACCCTGCCAGGTCGGATCACCGTCATAGACACTTTTGGCCAAATAGGCGTATGTGTTGCTGAGGGCTGCGATGCTGTTGTTGGCGGCCAAGGGAGAGGCACCCGTCAGAGCGCCATCAATATACAGGGTGATCTCCGCGTTGGTAAGGGTGCTCACCATGTGATGCAGTTCGCCATCATCATACTCGGGGCCATTTGCACCGGACTCACCTGTCCATGGACTCGATACGACACCACAAGAAATTGCTGCACGACTTATATTATCCGCCCTTGCAGGAGTGATAAACCAGTAATCATTGCCCACGGTATTGACGGTGTTCCCATAAGAAAACAGCATGTGCCAACTGGTATTGGCGTTGGGAACGGACATGAACCAGGCTTCCACGGTTGCCTCCGGATAAGCATTCAGCTCAATGACGTCTGCTGGCATTGCCATCCATTGATTAAGATTGGCCGTGACGAGTGCACCATCTTGAACCACCGCCCCTCCCACCAAAGTGCCATTGGCGCCGCCCACGTAATCATTGGGCGTCCCGTCCTCAAACGTCCAGGAATGCTTCAGATTCTGAGTGCCGGGATCAACCTGAGCAAACAAGCTTCCCGTCAGTATGAGAATAGACGGCAGCAAGTAACGTAGCTTTGTATCCATACTATCCTCCTTCAATAAAGTTTGTACAGCCTTTTCGTGATTAAATACACGACTGAACTGAAATTCATACTCGGCTCGCCGAGTCCGCTCGAATGTTAGCGCGATACTATCGCAACAGCAGCATCTTCTTCTGTATCTTTATCTCCCCCGCCTCCAAGCGATAGAAATAAATTCCCGAAGCCACCGGCGCAGCTCGATCATCCCGGCCATCCCAGGTCACCGAATGCTCACCAGCATTTTGCAGCGAATTCACCAGAGTTCGAACT
Organism: Candidatus Zhuqueibacter pondensis; assembly: GCA_034505955.1. GTDB lineage: Bacteria > Zhuqueibacterota > Zhuqueibacteria > Zhuqueibacterales > Zhuqueibacteraceae > Zhuqueibacter > Zhuqueibacter pondensis. The sequence continues at coordinate 39,026 of JAPDQK010000049.1, read as the reverse complement.
CTCGTTCCCAGCATGTCATAAATGGTCACGGTGGTGTGTGTCGACTTGGGCAAGGAGTAGCGAATGGTGGTGGATGGGTTAAACGGGTTGGGATAATTCTGGCTCAGACTGAATACCGCCGGAGCTCCGCCGTTGGACTCGGATACTCTGGTTGTTCCTCTAAAACCGCCGACGGCGAATGTGCCGAGCTTGGTGATGCCGCCCCGCGAGACGGTGTATGGCTGCGTCGTAAATTGAGTGGTATAGTCTCCTGTTCCAACCTCGGTCGTGTCCGTCAACTCGAAAATTCTCGCATTGCCTGGCCGGTCTCTTCTGAAAGCTGCATCTTCCAGCGTCGAAACCCAACCGAAGCGAAGGGTGTAATCGCCGCCGCCTTTGGTACCTTCACTCATGATCCATTTCACGGTCACCCTTCCGCCTTGCGACGCAGGAGTGGCATCCGCAACCAGGCTGACGCCGATCGTGTCCACTGTTCCGGAATGCACCACCCAGACCGGCGCATAAGCGGAGCTCGTGCCCACCGGGAAGAGTTTTTCTGATGGGCCAACGGAAGTCAACCTCAGAGCTCCCGCACTGCCGGTGACGACATATCTCGTCGTGCCGGTGCTCGTTGCGGTTGCTGCGGTCATGGTGTTTGCACCCAGCAGCAGTTTAGCGGAAAGCTCCAAATTCCCAGGAATGAGCCGCGAGGCGTGGAGAGTTACGCCGAGGCCAGTGGCAATCGTGAGATTCTTCGGTCCGGCGTTTATCGGGAATTCTTCATCGTGCGTGGTCTTCGCACTCGTGCCCGAGTACCTCAACGTTCCTTCTGGGCCATAAGTTAGAACGTTGCCTCCAAGAGACAACGCCCCGGCTCTCATGTCCAGGGTTCCGTTCACGTTGACCGAATTGGAAAGAGTGACGCCGGCGCCATTGTTGATGGTCAAATTGGCAACCGTATCAGGCAGCACACTCCCGGTCATTTGCGCGGCGGAACCGCTGAAGGTGTAGTTCGCGCTCTTGCTGAAGGAGTTGCCGCCTCCATTGGCGCCAGTACACACAACGTTGCCATTAATGCCATTCACGTGTCCAGATTCCAGAGTGGCCCCGGCTACCACCTGGAAACTGCCGGTTCCACCATAGGCGCTGGTGCCCATATTCAGCGTCGCCCCGCTGCTGACGACGAGGTTCGGCGCGCCGAAAAACGTTACATCCGATGCGGGTAGTACAAGATTCTGTGTGCCCGACTTGCTGAATATGAACTTTGAAAGATTCGCCGAATTGCTTTTTCCGATATACGCGCTGTCGAGAACGGTGAAATTACCTTTCACATAATAAGTTGTTACGCCACCACTGTTGTTCGAGAGCGATAGCATGCCGCCATTGGACAGGGTGAGGTTGCCGGTGACGGTTACGGTATCCGCATAACTACTCCCTTGCGCCGTAAGAACGGCATTGTATCCGTTCACAACAATATTGTTGATGGTGCAAGATCCCGGTCCGCCAAAAAGGCGAAACTGATACGAAGGTGTGGAAGTGGAGGCATGATTCCAGTGGGAGTTGGTCACGGTCAAAGTTCCGGCAATGGTCGTCCCGTTTTGCCAACCGACATTCAGGTTCGCACTTTGGTTCGGGCAGTTCCAGGTGAAGTTGTAAAAATCCTGAGCGGCATTTGCAGGGACCTTATCGGTGACACCTCTTATTTCACACGTTGAACCGGCTCCCCAGATCACGATCGGAATCACGCCGCCATTTTGTTCATGCGAATACTTGCCGCCGTTCTTGAATTCGATTGTTGCAGAATCATCTCTTGTAAGAAATCCGGAATTTGCCACCGTGCCATACACAGTTAAATCAGTTCCGATTCCATTTTTTATCAAGAAGGTGATGCCCGGATTGATCGCCAGAGTCCCGCCTGCTGCAACGGTCAATTGATCGGCTGAATCTGCAGCCGTAACCGTAATGGTATGTCCGTTTTGGATGACAATCGGATTATCAGCCAACCTCGGTGCATTCGGCGCCGGATGAACCCAGGCTGTCCCATTATTCCACTCCCACGAATTTATATCATTCCAGCTTCCGGATTGAAAAGAACGAAAATTGCCGCGGGATAGATATTGGCGCAGCCATTGCAGAGCAGGTCTCTCGGTGCCGTCGGATCGAACCAAGTAACTGGCGGTCTGCCAGACTTGGCCCTCAATGTAGCCCCACAAGGTTATGCCTTTTACTCCCGGATGCTCCCACAACGTCGGGAAAATCCGTTGATATTCTGCCAATTGGGTGGCATCATTGACGACATTTCCGGGCGCCACGTCGAACTCTGAAATATAGATTGGCAGCCCGGTCGCAGCGAGTCTATCGAGGTTCGCTTTCAGAGTATTTACCGGGGCGTTCTCAAATTCAAAGCGATGACCCTGCACACCGATGCCGTCGATTAAATTCCGATCTTTTAGCAGGTTGATGATTTGCAGATATGTCGTCGTAGCGCCATTGTCATTGATGATGCCAAAGTCATTGATGAGCAATTTGGCATGGGGAAGATACTGCCGCGCCTTCTGAAACGCCCAGATCACCCAATCATATCCGGTTTGACCATTGCCCCCTAAAGCATCCTTATAATTTGCGCGGCCACTTTGACCATCAGGCGGGTTATGTGAAGGTAGAGGTTCATTAACAACATCAACAAGATCAATATCAGGATACCTTTCTCCGACCAACCTTATCCATTCTTCCACTTCTTCTGCTTTTTCCTGTGAACCAAGAGCAGAAATCCAGCTCGGCTGCTGTTGCCCCCAAATCAACGTGTGCCATTTGAATGGAATGCCACGTTGCTTGGCATAATTATAAGACAGATCCACACCCCAGTTATAGTTATCACGGATTCCCTCAACCGAACCCCATTTGCCGGCATTCTCCGGAGTCACTTGATTCCAATAAGCCTCAAAGCTCGATGGAATGCTGAAAGCGATGACATTGCCGATGAACTTCTCGTGGCCAGTCGCCAACGGTTGAGAGAACAACGAAGAGCCGAACAGTGTCAGGCAAACCCAGATGATTATGCCGATTTCACGGGGATAGATTCTCCTCAGTCTCTGTGAGAATTGAATTCGAGAACATGTAAACTTTTTTGTATTCATCTTATGCGCCTTGATTTTAATGAAATGGAAGCAGTCGCGACTCCGTTAGGATGAGAAGTAAATTTGCGGACACCGTTTGCGAGGGATAAACTCGAAGGAAATAACCGGGACGGCAATTCAGCCGTCCCGGGGCGGCGCTGATAAATATTTTCTTCGAGATGAAGGTTAGGGCGAAGTCCGAATTGGGCAACAGAAACCCAAGTCGGACTTCACTTGCTTGCTATTTAACAAGTGCCAGCTTTTTCACCGCCACAAAATCACCGGCTTCGATTCTGTAGAAATACACACCTGCTGCCAGATTCCCAGCATCGAATGTGACTTCATGGCGACCGGCCCCAAATTTCCCATTTGCGAGTTCTTGAATGATCTGGCCCGCGAGGTTGATCAACACCAGGCGGACAGAGCAGCTTTTGGGCAAATCAAACTGGATCTTCGTCATCGGGTTGAAAGGATTGGGGAAATTCTGAGACAGGGCATAATCGGTTGGAATCGTCTTCTCGCCTGGTTTCTCCTTCACGCTGACGATGATGCCCACGCCTTCCCGGAAGGTGTAGTATTTGTCCGCCGCTACATTCGTGGAAAAATCACGGCCGCCGGTTGGCCATTGCACAATGACACTATCAGCCTTTGTAGCTGATCCCAGTCCAAAATGTGCCCACGTGGAAGTGCCGGCTCCGCCTCCGTCGATCCAACGATATTGCCGGTGAGAGCCTGTAACGACCGTGACGCGCGCACCGATGCCGGAAGTATTCGAAACGGTTGTCGCTCTCGGTCTTATCCCAATCCAATGATTGGAATTGCCGCCGTCATTGTGCATCAGCCAATCTTGTGGGGAGCCATTCGTGCAGAGAAAGATATCCAGCCAGCCGTCGGAATCATAATCAACGAAAGCTACTGTCCTGAGATCCCCGCCTGGAATGGTCACCCGGGCCTGATCACCGACGTCAGTGAACGTTCCATCGCCGTTGTTCTTCCACAACTCGTGATTCCCATTTCTGCGTTGCACCAGCAAATCCAACCAGCCGTCGTTGTTGTAATCACCCCAGGATGCGCCTCTTGTCGCCGTTGCGGAAGAGGAATAAAGTGAATCCATCCCAAGCGCGGGCGCAACGTCTGTAAAAGTGCGATCGCCGTTGTTTCGATACAACCTGTTGGGGCCGGCATTATCACCAGTAAAGGGATGAAGCCACAGGTCCATGAATCCATCGTTGTTGTAATCTCCCCAAGCATTGACGATGGCGGATAAGGCGTCCGCAAGCCCCGTGGCGCTTGGATCGCTGGGATTTAATTCACCTCCGCTCTCATTGAATAACAGCTCGCACCTCGGCGGAGGACTGATGTTGCGCCGGAGGGTGGGCAACCACAAATCCAGGTAACCGTCATTGTCGATATCCACCCACTGCGGGTGCCAGCATTCCAGTGTAAGGGGAACGGGAACCAATTCAGCACCAACGTCGGTAAATATGCCGTTGTCATTCCTTAGAATATGAGGAGGACCAGCACCATCGCTGGTTGCAGTGCCGCCAGCATTCGCGATGTCCACGTCGCCGTCCCGATCATAGTCGCCTACGGTCACTCCCCAGGCATTGGTGGAGTTCACAATCAAACCTGTCGCCACCGGATCGACGGTGGTGAATAGCGACCCATCGTATAGAAATATTCTAAAATTCGGCGCGTCTCCGATCAGCAAATCCAGATTGCCGTCGCCGTTAAAGTCTGCCCATTGTACGGAGTAGGTGTTGCCGCTCGGGTCGAAAAGTATCGTTCCCGGTTGGCCGGCGGTGGTCGCGGAGACGCGGACAAATCCTCCGCCGGTGGGCACATCATTCCTAAACAAGTCACTTATCCCGCCACCGAGCAGCAGATCGAGATCGCCGTCATCATCATAATCTCCCCACGCAAATCCCATCAAACCTCCGCCGTTGGGGTTGATGCCCAAGCTGCCAAGAGAGTCAGGGAACGAAAAAGTTACTTCCTGGGCTGTGAGCGGATTGGCGCCAAGCACGAAAAAGAGCATGCTCACGGAAATGATGAAAGCGTGTAACGACTTTTTCATTTCATCCTCCATAATTTGTGGTGAACAAAATTTTTTGGAAAACCTGCCCGCCGCAGGCCAGAGATATTTTTTGCCCACCAACGAACTACGTCCGTAGGATCAAACCCAACTGATAAAAAACCATCCATTGGTCTTAATCCTCGGACGTAGTCTATCCGTTGGGGCCGCTCGCAGGCCTGCGGCTGCAAGCTACACCCGTAGGGCCTCAATTTTCCCCGTCTTTCCTTTATTGAAGCAACAAACTGACACTGAACGTATGAATAGCTTCAAATACGCCGAAATCAACATACGAGTAATCAAAATTAAAAGTGGTTTTTCCCATTACGTTGTAACGTAAGCCGCCACCCAAACTCAGACCCTGCTCGGAATCTTTGGCAAATAGCTCTTTATAACCCGCCCTCAAAAAAAACATATCATGAACGACATACTCACCGCCAATATTGACATATTCCAAATCATCGCTGGGGTGGAGAGCATCCACCGATAGAATCAAGTTGCTGTCATAAGATCCCTTCAGAACATCCATTGAAACACCGACGCGAAACGTCAAAGGCAGGTCAAAATGATCGGTCTGTAATCGCGCATTGATATTGGAATTGTTGCCGGAAACACCCGGAGCAATATCGTGTTGTACCTGCAAATCCCGTCCATCCAACTGCATTTTGGTTCCGTAATTTGAGATGCTCATACCGAGCGTCAAACCGTTGAACCGTGTATGGTAAAGGGCTCCGACATCAAGAGCAAAACCATAAGCCGAACTATGATACAATCTTTCATTGATATATTTGGCATTGAATCCGATCGAAAATCGGTCGGTGAGCGGGCGTGCATAACTCAAGCCGACGGCATACATTCCGGCATCAAAAAGCTCGCCCGTACCGTCAGGATTGGCGATTGTTGTCCGCTCGATTTGATCCATGGCCAGAAACGTGGCATTGACGCCCAGGTTGCCAAACCCGCCGAGCGCCAGCACGGCCCCGGCATAATTGAACGAGAGGTCGGCAATCCATTTTGTATTCGAGAAGGTTGCAGCAAAATGATCCAGTCTGGCAATTCCGGCGGGGTTCCAATACATGGCCGTGGCATCATTGGCCACCGATACATAAGCGCCGCCCATGCCGTTTGCCCTGGGGCCAACATCAATGAGTAAAAAGCCCGCCGCCGTCGTTCCGACTTTTGTTACGCTTTGGGCATGAGATTGCGCATGAATAAACAGCAGCAATCCGAGCATCAAAGGAATATATTTTCTCATGTTCATTGCTCCATTCTGCAATTACGCGGATTTGGATTAGTGGCGAAAAATGTCATACCGGAGGCCTGCGGCCGTGGGCTACGCCCGTAGGGAGTCTTTTTTCAAATCAGCACCGTGCTTAATAACAAAAAAGATGCTTCCAGCATGACATGGATAGTTGTTTACTGACAACCGAAGCATTCTCTTGGCACCTATTTCACCACAACGAATTTTCCGGTTTTCTCCCCGATCCCCTCCGCTTTGACGTGATAGATATAGATCCCATAAGATATTTCCAGGTTATCCTTCGACAGCATGTTCCAGATCTCGGTGCCGTCGTTGATCGGAGCATCGTGCTCGAGCGTGTTCACCAATTGGCCTCTGATATTGAATATTTTGATGGTACATTTTGCGGGCAAATGAATGAAATGGAGCGCTCGCTCTCCACGGCCATCGGAATAAGGATTCCTGGGTTCCCAAGCATTGGTCACGATATAAGGATTGGGCACAACTCTGATTCTCTCCATCTCCGTCTTTGCCAACTCTGGGTCGATTTGCGGCGCGAGAGTTTTGAATTCAAAAGTATCGTGAGCAAGGAAAGGCTTGGCAAGAGTGAGCGTCAGGACATCTCCTGGTCCAGGCATGAGGGTGTCGGGCTGAGTTGAAGAGGAGATGCTGAATCGGACCCACCAGCTCGCAACATTTTTTTCAGGGTCAGCCAAGAATATGATCTCATCTGAAAAGCGGGTGCTGAGCTGAAAGGAGAAAACACCCGGACCGCCGCGCGCCGTATCCCTTTCTCTTAATGCAAAGGGGACTTTTTTATTCGTGAGCTTGTTGAGGATGGTGAAGTTGACGGGTATGGCGGGCAGGGTTGCAGTCCCTCGGCGATAGGCCTTTGAAGTATCAACTCCCAGATCGCCGAAGATGATTTCAAAATCCGCAGGAATGAGTTCAACCGGTTGTGTCCCAAAGCTATAGCGTCTGAAATCATAAGCCGGAATTCCCGCTCTGCTCCAGCCAGAACGGTCCGGGTCAATGGCCAGCACCGGCGGATTGCCCGAGAAGGACAATTGAAAGCCGTCGGTTACCGGCAAACCACCAGAGCCACCGGTGAGCGGATTATTCGCCAACAAGGTATCACCTGAGGTTTTATCGACGAGCGTAAAACCCGCAGTTTGTTTTGAAGCACCCGTGCTCGTGGTTGTATCGCGGCTGCTGAAAGTAATTCGATAGGTATGGTCGTTCTTGATTTGCGTCTGATCGATGATGGTGAACTTCACGGTTCCATCCGCAGTGTTTTGCGGCCCGCGCAAAATTCCCGAATCATCCAATTTCCCGGGAGTAAATCCGGCCGCCGGAGCTTCGGGTCTGACAACCACAACATTGGTTCCTTTTTCGATCTCGCCGGAGGCTTGAATCGCCACAAACTTCGTACATTCGGATGGATCGATTCCCAAAACGGGATCGCCATGATCGTACGAGGTGACCGCATAAAAGTAGGTGAATCCGTTAATGGCGGTGGTGTCCACCCAAAAATGTCTGATGCCGGTGTTGTTTCCCAGATAAAAATGCACTCCTTGTGTAGCCACAGTAGCAAGACCGGAATACGTATTATCGAGATCGAACTGTGCGATGGGTTCCCGGAAGATGACACTGCCATAACTATCGGTAATGGGTTTTGCATCATTAAAGCCGGGATCGGTGGAGCGATAAATCTTGTATCCCTCGAAATCCCGGCCGCTGATGGGGTCCACCGAGGATTCGGCAAAATCATCCCAGAATAATGCCACGCGATTATCACCGGCCACCGCCCGCACCTTTGGGATATAAGGAGCTTTCGCGAAATTGTAATTTTGATTGTAGGCCTGGGCAAAATAGCCTTTATTTCTCACTAAATCGCCCAAGTCTGTACCACAAAGAACTGCCATGGAAAACCGTTCGATTTGTCTGGGCACCATGGGGAAATATCCGGAGCCATAGAGCAGCTCGACATTCGCTCGCGCGAAGGTATAAAAGAAAGTGCCGGGAGCAAGTCCGTTCCACATTCCTTCATCGTTATATTGATAGGTCGCGGGATCGTTCCAATCATACAGGAAGAAACTCGTCAACCCCAGCATGTCGCTCTCATCGATGTCCGTTTTATCGAAATGCGGTTCTCCGGAAGTCGGCTTGCCATCTCCTTCACCGTAATCCTTGCCTGGGTAACCTGGGGCGCCCGGAGCTAAACCGTCGGTGCCGGTATCATCAAACAGGGGATCCCAATCGCCGTCATTATCAATTCCATCATCACGGCGTTCGTCGAGCAGGGGGTTACTCATTCCATTCCCGCTGAAATAATCGATGTATTTATATCCTACTCCGTCATCGCCGATGTAGACATAATGGAAAACTCCCGCTTGATCTTGTCGGCCTCGGTTTTCATCAATCAGTCCATTCAGATTATCATCAACCAGGTTATCGCCAATTTCCTGCAGAACTTTTCCTGCCCAGAATTTAAATATCCTGGCTCGGTACCGAACCTCGAGAGTATCTTTGCCGAGTTTGGCAAGCGTATCAGCCAGGGTTGTCACCGTGCGTCGAAAATTGCTGTAATTGACCAGCACGATTTTATCATGGAGACCAAGAGGTTTTGGTTGAAACATGGTTTCTGTAATGGTCGGACCCGGGAAATTCCGGCCATCATTATCGTTATCAATCCCATCATAAGGATTCCCCGGGCTCTCCAAGAAAGCGCCTCCCATGTATCCAACCGGGCTCCAGTTTCCAGCGCCAAGATCATCGCCATCCCACATATAAGCAATGTCCAACTCTCTGCTATAAGCCGCTTCGTCATCACCCGCATCAGCACCTTGGTTTGATTCTCCCATATTATTTCCGACTTTGAAGCCAAAGACCATCTTATCATGCAGATAGGTGCCGATATTTTCCAAATCGTAGAGAATGAAGATGCCATCTTCTACGGCGGCTTTGGCCCATTGAAATCCCCTGACATACATTCTCAATCCGAGTCCTCTTCTCTTCAAGTCCGTGCTGTCCGGATAAAAATTGAACTCCCGGTTCATGTAGTCATCCGCGACAAAATAACTCTCTTCATCCGCATTGAATATGTTTTTCCCGAAATACCCGTTCCATGCTGCCTTGTCAGGATTCTTGTCGATATTGTCGTTTCGCCATCCTGGATCTGTGGGGTCGTCAAATTTATCAGGCCAAAAAGCAGGCCATGAGTTCGACCATTCAAACCCACCTTTTGCCATCGCAATTTTATCGTTACTCGGATTGGCGAAACCGGGCAAGGGCAGGAATGTCCACCATTCATTGGTCACGGGATCCCGATCCCCGCGCGTCTGCGAGATATTCACACTTTTGTTTTCACTGATAATATGAGTCAAAACCCCGGAAGCATCGACCACTTCGGATCCAACAAATGGATTGCCGTCAACCACGTAATAGTGTCCGGAGTTGATCGGCCATTCGCCAGCGACTTCCAGGGGATTGGTTTTACTGCTGACTCTGCCACCGAATGTGCCGTCATTGAAAAAGCTGATGCGAAATTGGTTTCCGGCATGCACACCGATTCGGGTTTCACGATCATCTCCACGCAGCCCGGCCAGTTGGGCGTGAAGAACTGAAGTCGAAAGCCCCATACCGGATAGCATCACGAGAAGGGAATACAGGATTCTTTTCATTCGATTGTCTCCAATTTCTTGAGAACGTGACACGAACTCCGTAAAACGGGTGGCGTGTAACGTTCTCATTTTTTTGCCCTGAATGAATTTTTAATGGATCAAAAACCCCATGCCAAACCAACCTGGACTTGGCGAGGTGCGGTATACCAGGCCGGTTGATTGATGTAATCTTCAACCGTACTTACCCTGGCGCTATTGTAGGGTATTTTCGACGGATCAATTGTGGTCGTATATTCCGGAGAACCGGTGTCGGTATAGACGACTGTCGCATCTCTCTGATCCAGGAGGTTGTACACATACACAAAAAAGTCGAGACAGCGGTGCGTACCAAACCGGAATGATCTATTGATGGTCAAATCAATACCCTTCTGAGCCGGACGGCGGGCGCTATTGGTGGTCAGCCCGGTAACCGCCGAGGCTCCCACCGTTTCGGAAACTGGAAAACTTGGGGTATAAGGCCGTCCGCTCCAATACCGGCCAATGAGTGAGAAGGTCCAATTGGCAACATCGTAAATGAGTTGCGCATTGAAGGTATGTCTTTGGTCCCAATTCATGGGAAGAAGCGCCAACACCGGGGACCGATTAGCGAGCGCGGCATTGTACTCATCTTGCGGATTGGAATAGGTGCCTTCCGCAGATTGGAAAGTATAATCGGCGCGAAATGAATAATTGCCGGCCAGCCGTTTTTCAACCTTCAATGTGATGCCACGCACATTGGAATAGTCTTTGTTTTCAAACATGGAATACGCCACGCCCGTTTTTGCCGTCGAAAATATCCGACTGGTGCCAACCCAATCCCGCACGTCGCGATAAAACAGGGTGAGGTCAATGCCAATCACATCCGTAAGCTGCTGCTGCAGCCCAATTTCGTACATCACCGTCTTTTGCGGCTTCAGATCCGGATTCCCAAAAATTGCCGTACCCGAACCACTCGTCACCTTGAAATCCGGATTGGCGTAGAGATATTGAAATTCCGGAATTTGGAAGAAATGACCATAAGAAAAGTGAATGACGCCGCGATCGGTAATTGGAAAGGCAATGCCCAAGCGCGGGCTCAAAGCCGTCTTCGCCTTCACCTTTTTCTGCATGAAAGCTCTTCGCTCATCGGGAGTGTACTTATTTGACTCGACTTGCTCATCGATGCCGATATTACCATCGCCATTAAGATCCCGATAGATATTCTCATTTTTAAATGGCGAGTAGATGTTCGGATCGGTGGGATCGGTTGGGATATTCGAATTGGCATGAAAATAATCATATCGCAAACCGATGTTGAAGATGATGTCGTTGAACTCGGCTTTGTCCTGAACATAAGCGGAAATCTCCCTGGGTTCTCGATCATAGTCATGTCGATAGACACTACCCTTTTCCGGGATTGCCGGCTTGAAGGGCGTAATCGGCTGGCCATTGGCATCGGTCGCAGGAACAATCTGGAAGCTGTACAAGGACAGATCGTGAAGCCGTACTTCCGATCCGAATTTGAGTTGATGGGTCTTGGTGATTTGACTGGTAAGATCGAATTTGCCAACCCAATAGGCCGAGCTGCGCTCCGTATGGGTAACATCCATGCCTTTATTCATAAAGCTGTAGGAGGTCGGCGGATCGATGCTCTCCGGCTCGAGATAACCATCCGGGCCATTGGGATCAGGGACATAGTCGAATAGGCCACCGCGAGCAATGACGTCCTGCAGGTGTGCCTGCCCCTCCTGCGTGAAGGGATCAAAAACCTCGGCGGCAATTCCCTTGGCCGAGTCCTCCCGCACACTGGCCAAATACTTGACAGCGGCCGTTGGATCTTCATAGACGAATTGTTTCGATTCGGAATGGTATCTGCTGACACGAAGCTCATAGAATGTCGAGGGTGAAAGTACATGATTCAGCGTGCCGGTGAGCGTCAAGCCGTTGCCATGAAACTGTGGCAGGCCGTGAGGATTGTACTTGTAATCATGCACGCTGAATTGCTGGAAGTTCGCCTGGCCGCTGGGATTGAAGTTGTAGTCCACCGAGCCGGCTCTGAAATAATTCCTTTCCCGTTTCGAATCGTTCCAGAAGACGTTGAAGCCGGCTTTCACACCACTGGTCACTTGGTAGTTCAGTTTGCCATGCAAGGTTTTGGACTCGAAGGGATTCATCGCCACCAGTGAGCCGTCCCCGGGGGTGCCGATGGGCCGGTACCAATTTCTGCCATAAAAATAACCGCGATCATAGAAATACCGCCCATTGATAAAAAAAGTCAGATCATTACCCAGGAAAGGCACCGGACCGCTTAGACTCAACTCTCCATTGTAAATGGGATTGAACCTTTGCAGTGGTTGCTCTTTCTCGCCAGATGCAACTCTCGTCAAGCCGGTATTGGGATCTCTCTCGGTAACAAGATTTTTGTAGAGACTATATTTGTCATCATTGCTGACGTAATCGCCTGCATAAAGCTTTACCTCCCCGGTGTAATTCTTGCCACCTTGCTTCGTAATGATATTGACAATACCGGACATTGCCTGTCCATATTCCGCATTGAACGTGCCGCTTATGACTTGAAGTTCCTGAATGGCCGAGTTTTCAACAGCGACCCCGATTCTGCCGTCATAAAGATCGGTTGCGGAAACACCGTCCACCCAATAAGCGACTTCACCCGGTCGACCGCCACGAATGTGAAGCCGGCCATCCGATTCAATGATACCGGCATTCAACCGCAAAACTTGCTGCATGTTATTGACCGGAAGACTCTGGATCTGCTCGGCAGTCGTGGTGGCCAGCGACGAGGTCATATCTCTGGTGACGAGAGTTCTCTCCGCGACAATGGTAACCTCGCCAAGCTCCAAAGCCGTCGCTTGCAAAGCGGCATTGACTCGCGTTGTGAGATCGATGCTAACACGAACATTTTCGTATTTGACCTGGCGATAACCGATCATGGAAACGACTACGGTATAAACCCCGGGAGGAACATTTAAAATGATGTAATTCCCGTCCAGATCGCTTACCGCACCCAGGGTGGTACCTTGAATCACAACATTAGCGCCGGGCAAAGGCTCGTGGCTTTCAGCATCACTGATTTTGCCCGCGATCTTGCCTGTGGTACCTGCATACAACATGCTTGCACCGACTGCAAGAATCAGCAGTGCAACCAAAAAGATTGCCATTTTCGCTTTCATACTGAGTGCCCTTTCATGTGAGATTTTTTCAAATCACGTTAAATGATCTGATTCCTCTTGCTCATGCTCGTACTCACTTTTCGGAATTTTTGAACAGCGCGTAAGAGTATGAGCAACCTTATTTCAAAAAATCATCCCCCTGTTTTGCGTAGCTTAGATTTTCCGAAGAAATAAGCATGGGAAAACCAGGCACCGCAACCGGATAAGGGACTCCCGGACGAACAGCAAAAAAATCCACGTTGGTTAGTGATATTTTCTCGAGCGCCTCACGGTTTATCCGGATTGAATGGCCATACTTCTTTTGCAACTCGAGTAAATAAGATTCCCAATATCGCAGCTTCCCCAAATTGTCATCCTCATTGATGATCCCCTGTTCCAAAGCGAAGTTCATGATGCGCTTCTGTTGGCCAATTGCCAAATAAGCATCTTTCCACATTTCTACGGTTTTATGGATATCCCTGGAATCATCCAGCCCTCTTTTATAAGCTTCCCGTGTCAAATAGTGATCTCGCATCATATCAATGATCGCGAATTTGAACTGTTCGGCGAAATTCTTGCTGTTCAAATTCTTGGTTCTGAAGACCAGGGGATGAGACATCAGCTCTTTTCTAAAATCATCCACCGTCCATAATTTGCCATCGATCGTGAAAAAGGGGGCTTCTAAATTTATCTCCGAGGCGGAGGAGGGAAGTTCTGCTATGCGGAAATTCAAGGAGTCATTTTCATTACGTCGCAAATATTTTTGCATCGCCCAATTCGACAACACCTTGAATGTTTGTTTGTCAAATTCAATTTTTTTGCCTTTCATGACTTGCGCTTGATAGGATCGCCACAATTTCCCCGCCCTGGTCTGATGTATTTTTTGTCTGACCTCCGTCCACCTAATTCGTTGCTCTTCGCCGCTGATCAATGGATAATCAACCCAATTCAAAACCTTCATTACAATATAGTCACCATTGCTCAGCCTAAGAGGACCAACCACCGTCCCCAGCTCCAAAGGATTTGTGAACAAAGCTTCATGGATGACCTCATCATTCGGGTCTTTATAGCCAACCTTATGGACAGGCTTTTTGCCCAACATTTCTTCCACTTCTTTGAACATTTCATCTGCCAGCTCCGGCACCGAATCAAGTACCGCTTCTATTTTCTGAGCCAGCGCTTTATTTTTTATTGTATAAAACTCGAGCTCGTACTCCCGCATGGAAAGTCTGTACGCTTTGTGGACTTCATGGGAATCCAATTCAACTTTTTTGTATGCGACTTCATGATAAAGTTTATCCCGCATCAATTGCTCTTTAATGCCTTTTAATGTGCCTTGCAGCATCGGGTTGTGTTGGAGTCCGGTGTCATGCTCGGCTTCCAGGGCAAGAATTTTTTCCGATATTAAATTGTTCAGTGTCGTATTCTTGCTTTTGAAATTATTGGGCCTGACGGTCAACTCGCTTCTATACAAAAATTCGTTTACGGAAATTTCCTTATCATCAACTCTGGCAAGAATGATTTCCTCCGATTGTTTGTTCCCCGAAGTGCACGCCAGCATCAAAATGGCCGGCAACAGAAAAACCGCCTTGAGAAGCTTTTGATTTTTTCCGAAGCCCATTGCTGTTCACGCGTTATGCCATAAAATAAAAAAAGATTGCGCAACACTCCTGTCTATTTTTGTAAAACCAGGTAAAAATAGACAAAGTGATACACAATCTTTCGTCTCGTTTTGCAAAAAATTGCCAGCGGCATAGATGCTTTAAGGAATCGCATAGATCTCAGGAAAATCTGAAAAAATGTGGTGGAAAACCAAATTTCTCAGATACCGAAGTCATTACTTTTAGCCTCTTGGCGGAGAAATGGATCCTTGATAAATTGCCAAAATGAACTTTTCAAATTTCAGGAGTGCTAGCATTACGGTTCCTTGACTGATCTCACCACACGCCAACAACGGAGATCAAAAACCTTGGGACAACCCAGAGAACAAGCGAGACACAATTTGACAACCAGCCGCGCTGAAGGAGAGAACGTTTTTATGGCAACGCATTGATGCGCAATCAGGACTACCTCTTTTATATTCGAAACATTTGAGAAAGCTTTTTACTTCCCCAGTAGAAACTCAATAACGGGAACCCATTCTTTACAAATTGTTCAAATCTGCTATTGATTTATTAAGCAATATTCGTTATATTTCAAAGGCCAAAGTTCAATCGGTTCAATTTAATCTGAACCGTTTCAATCTGAACTTGGCAGAAATATAACAAATTCCTACTAACATGTCAAGGGAAAAAGCTCTCAAAATGAAAAAAAAGTTATTGACCTGAAATGGTTTGTAATAACCAATAAAACAGCAGGTTATCTCATATACATTTTACTCTACTATCTCCTCTAATCACTTCACCTCATGAAAAAATTTTTTATCTATGATCCACGACAACAGACTATCATATTGCTCTTCGGTTTTCACTTTGGTCATGCTTCTCACAGCTTGCTCGTCACAAGCAGAAGATGGCTATCGCCTATGGCTCAGATATGATCCTATTACCAACGTCGAAAAGCTGGGTGCCTATCGATCCACACTCACCGCAATCAATCTCGAAGGAGATTCACCGATCATCGAGGCGGCCAGAGAAGAACTGTGCAACGGACTGAGCGGCTTATTGGGGACGCGACTTCCTTTTGTGAAAAAGCTCACCCAACCCGGCGCCCTTGTCGTGGGCACGCCGCAGCATTCAAAGACAATTGCAGTTCTTGGACTTCAGGATAAATTGAGAGACACAGGCGAAGAAGGATTCCTCATTCTCACCACGAAGATACATGGAAAAAAAAGCACAGTGATTGCCGCCAATAATGATATTGGCATTCTCTACGGCGTGTTTCACTTCCTGCGATTATTGCAAACACAAAAGGATATCACTTCTTTGGCGATAATCAGTGCACCCAAAATCAAACTGAGATTGTTGAACCATTGGGATAACCTGAATCGAACCGTGGAACGCGGTTACGCGGGTTTTTCTTTGTGGGACTGGCACAAACTGCCGGACTACATTTCACCTCGCTACAAGGATTACGCCCGTGCCAATGCCTCCATTGGCATCAACGGCACCGTGCTCACAAACGTCAATGCCAACGCACTCGTGCTGACCGGGATGTATTTGGAAAAAGTCGCAGCGCTGGCCGAGGTCTTCCGGCCTTATGGTATCAAAGTGTATCTCACGGCCAGGTTTAGTGCACCGGTCGAAATCGGTGGTCTGACAACTGCCGATCCGTTGAATCCGCAAGTCAGAATGTGGTGGCAACAGAAGGCTGCTGAAATTTATCGTTACATCCCGGACTTTGGTGGATTTTTGGTGAAAGCCAATTCCGAGGGCCAGCCCGGACCGCAGAATTATGGCCGCAGCCATGCCGATGGCGCCAACATGTTGGCAGAAGCACTGGCGCCGCACGGTGGAGTCGTGATGTGGCGCGCTTTTGTTTATGACAACAAGGTGCCGGAAGACCGTGCCAAACAAGCGTACAACGAGTTCAAACCTCTGGATGGAAAGTTTCGTGAAAATGTTCTGATTCAGGTGAAAAATGGGCCGATTGATTTCCAGCCGCGAGAGCCATTTCACCCGCTGTTTGGCGCCATGCCGAACACGCCGCTGATGATGGAGTTCCAAATCACCCAGGAGTATCTCGGGTTTGCGACGCATTTGGTTTATCTTGCGCCGCTGTTCAAAGAGGTATTGGATGCCGATACCTATGCCCAAGGCGCAGGTTCGTATGTGGCAAAGGTGATTGACGGCACGCTTGACAATCACGCGCTGAGCGGCATGGCGGGCGTTTCCAACATCGGTACGGATCGTAATTGGTGCGGTCACCCATTCGCACAAGCAAATTGGTTTGCCTTTGGGCGTTTGGCTTGGGATCATGCGCAAACCCCTGAGGACATCGCCGACGACTGGCTGCGGATGACTTTTACCAACGACGAGAAGTTTATCACACCGGTGAAGTCGATGATGCGATCATCGCGAGAAATTACCGTGAGCTACATGACACCGCTGGGCTTGCATCATCTCATGGGCTGGAACCATCATTACGGCCCGGCGCCATGGATCAATCAAGGCCGTCCCGATTGGACCTCTGTTTATTATCATCGAGCGGATTCCGCTGGCATCGGCTTTGATCGCTCGGCAACCGGCAGTAACGCCGTAAGCCAGTATTTTCCTCCCGTACAACAAAAATTCGGCGATCTCTCCACCTGTCCCGAGTCCTATCTGCTATGGTTCCACCACGTTCCCTGGGTGTACAAGATGAAATCAGGACGAACGCTTTGGGAAGAACTATGCTACAAATATTACTGCGGCGTGGATTCGGTGCGCGCCATGCGCAAAACTTGGGAATCGCTTGCCGGACTTGTCGATGACGAGCGTTTTTGCCAAGTACAGGCTCTGTTGAAAATACAGGAAAAAGAAGCGATCTGGTGGCGCAACGCCTGTCTTCTGTATTTCCAAACCTTCTCCCAAATGCCGATTCCCCCGGGGTATGAAAAAACGGATAAGCCTCTGGAATACTACATGCAACTCAAATTTCCTTATGCCCCGGGGATTTAAATTTGCACCAAGGCAAAAAATTTGGCTACATCTTAGAGTGTACAGCAATGATTCCACAATGGAAAAACGAAAATGCCTGTTCACACAAGGCCGGCATGCTCTTGGTCACAGGCCACAAACCGTCGATCGTCACGTTGGTTTTATAAGGTATTTCATGCCCATCGCCCTATTCCCATTCGATGATTCGGATTTTTAACCGAAAGGCCGACTTAAATGAAACTGCATCACTATTCCTATCGCCTCATCATTACGGTTGTCTCACTGTTTTTTCTCAATGGCTTCCAAACTGGTCCTCAAAAAGTTTTGGTACAGGACAATCCGGTGCTGGCCCCGAATGTCGCAACCTTGCCTGTGATTGACGGAACCGGCGATGATCCGTGCTGGCAGAACGTGCCGTGGCAGAGTATCGATCAGGTGTGGATTCCTTATGGGGCCAACGTTGCCTCGAATGATTACTCGGGACGATACAAAGTGGTGTGGTCTTCCACCACCAATCTGCTGTATTTTTTGGTGGAAGTCACTGACGACGTGTTTGTAGACGGCTATGTTCCAAACACGGCTGGCGGCGCCATCTACGACTTCGACATGACGGAAGTCTTCATTGACGAAGATACTTCCGGCGGCGAGCACAGGTATGACGGCAGTGGCACGAATGCCGAGAATGCATTTGCTTATCACCTGTATGCCGCTTTCCCCGCTGAAGGCGAGGTCACGACCAATTTGCTGGTCGAAGATATGGCTGGGACTCAGTCCAACCCCAGGCGTCCCGACTATGCGCCCCACTTCCCGGAATTTGCGATGCGCCTGAGTGGCCATACGGTGCTGCGGGAATTTTCTTTGATCGTCTACAACGATACCTACGATGAAAACAACAAAGATGCCGCCCGTGTTCAATTGCACCTCGACAAAGTCATCGGCCTTTCTGTTGCTTGTAACGACAACGACAACCCGGCCGAGTACCCTAAAAGACGGGACAATATGTTCGGCTCAGTCTGGGAACCGAGGCCCGGTAACTTGCATTGGATGAATGCGGATTATTTTGGCAGGATCAAATTGGTTTCCAGTATCCCATCCAGCGTCGCCGGCGAACGGATAGCACCAGCCAATACCATCAAGCTTTCTCCAAATCCGGCGTCGGAATATTCGCAATTGCAGATGGACAATTCCTATCGGGGCGAGATCTCGATCCGGCTGTTCAACCTTCTGGGCCAGGAAGTATTTCGGACGCCGGCTTCAAAAACGGAGCAATTGTTCACCCAAACGCTTGTCTTGGATCATTTACCCAGCGGCATTTACTTTCTCCGGACACAAATGGGACAATCGATCTTCACCCAAAAACTCATCGTCGCTAACAAGTAGAGACCTTAATTTTGCACCAAAGTTGGCCGAATCCGCGATTGGCACAGGTTTGATCGCGATGCCGATTCACCCATTGAGTGGTGCAAGAAAATTCTTGCACCTGGGACTCGTTTGGAACTCCGTTAGGAGTGTAACGTTTCTAGCAAAGCACCGCACCTGATCCAAGAACTCCGAGCGGAGTGACATGTTTTGCTTTCGCCATGTTAGCCGCTCTAAATCCACAAAACTCGACATGTCACTCCTACGGAGTTTAAGAGCTTCTGCGAATCTCACACGCTATAAACATTTCACTCCTAGCGGAGTTGAGTGAGCTGAGCCATCAATCCTGGCATCTGGGCATCAGCGTGCAAAATTAAGGAAAGATGCGGATGACCGGTTTAAATATGCAAAGGCCCAAAGCCGCAAGGTCAAAATGATTCAAGTCAAATCAAAACCATTGATCTCCAAAAGCGTGGTGGAAGAAATGCCGATTAAACCTAATAGTTTTGCCTTTTGGGGGCGGCACGGGGATGGCTGCAGATTATCTTCATTGTTGCTTTTAATATTCATCCTATGTTCCTGTTCGGGAACAGAGACTGATAACGTCGTGCGCAGTCCCGACCAAAATATCTCCGTGCACTTTTGGATATCCCGAGAAAAGCAGGCCTTTTATCGAGTGGAATTTTCCAGCGTAGTTGTTCTGCAGCCGTCCAGACTCGGAGTAATCCGGGATGATGAGGATTTCTCAAAAAACCTCTCGCTGGAGTCTGCGTCGGGAGTCGAAACCGTCGAAACTGAATATGAATTATTGGGACGCAAGTGTTTTTACGCAGGCACCCGGCGAATTTTTCATTTAAAGAATTCTTCCGGCAAGAAGATGGACATCATTTTCCAGGTCTCGAACGACGGCGTTGCTTTTCGATACTATTTTCCTGACAAATCCGAGGAGATCAAAAGAATCGTCGAAGAGATTAGCTCGTTTCATTTCCTCCCCGGAACCAAGACTTGGATTCAACCCATCGCCGAGGCCAAATCCGGCTGGTGTCAGGTCAATCCTTCGTATGAGGAATATTACCAGCAAGGTGTTGAAATAGAAAAACTCATCACGAACAAGGCGGGATGGGTCTTTCCGGCGCTTTTCCATTTCGACAAGTATTGGATGCTCATCACCGAAACCGCGCCCGACAGAAATTATTGCGGCAGCCGGTTGCAACACGATTCGACCAGCAGCGAGTTCTCCATTGGTTTCCCACAGCCTCCCGAGATTTATCCCGGCGGTCCACTCAATCCCCAATCAACTCTGCCCTGGTACACACCCTGGAGGATCATCGCCATTGGCAACAGCCTCGAGCTGATTGTCGAATCCACGCTCGGAACTGATCTTGCCGAACCTTCCAAGCTGCAAGATGTTTCTTACGTCAAACCAGGAAAGGCGTCTTGGAGCTGGGCGCTGCTGAAGGATGGCTCCGTCGTCTATGAGGTGCAGAAACGTTTTATTGATCTTGCGGCTGACATGAAATGGGAGTATTGCCTGATTGATGTGAATTGGGACACGCAAATCGGTTACGACAAGATCAAAGAGCTTGCTGATTATGCCCGCGCCAAAAATGTCGGCCTCATTTTGTGGTACAACTCCTCCGGCGATTGGAACACGACCGTCTATCATCCCAAAAGCAAGCTGCTCACGCATGAAGACCGTATCAAGGAATTCAGCCGTTTGAAAGAAATGGGCATCAAAGGCATTAAGGTGGATTTCTTCGGCGGCGATGGGCAGTCGATGATGGCGTACTATCAGGACATCTTCGAGGACGCGGCGGCGTTCGGTCTCGTGGTCAATTGCCATGGCGCGACCATTCCGCGCGGGTGGCACCGAACTTATCCGAATTTGCTGACGATGGAGGCGGTTAGAGGATTTGAATTTGTCACCTTCGAGCAAAGCAATGCCGATCTCGAGGCACAACACGCCTGCGTGCTGCCCTTCACGCGAAATGTTTTCGACCCCATGGATTTCACGCCGATGTGTTTTTCCGAAGTGCCGAACATCAACAGAAAAACCACCAACGGTTTCGAGCTGGCACTCTCGGTGATTTTCTGGTCGGGCATCCAACACTTTGCCGAAACACCGGAAGGCATGGCAAGGGTTCCGGAGTATGTGAAAGGGTTTTTGAGAGAACTTCCTTCGCAGTGGGATGAGACGCGCTTTGTGGATGGATATCCTGGAAAGCTGGTCGTATTAGCTCGCAGTTCCAAAGACACCTGGTACGTTGCCGGCATCAACGGTGAAAACGTCGAAAAGAGTCTGAGTCTTGATCTGCCTTTTGTCGAAGGCACGAAAGCCGCGACACTCATATCCGACGGCGTGGATAATCGCTCATTCAACATGCAGACGATCAGTTTGGTACCGGGAAAACCATTGAAAGTAGAGCTCAAAGGCAACGGCGGATTCGTTTTGACATTTGCAGATTGAACAAAGATTGAGGTTTGAGCAATATGCGCAAACTTGCATGCACTCTCTGTTTAATTTTTGGATTCGCAGCGATCATCAGTACGACGACGCAGTGCCGGAAGAAGGAGAAGAATATCTTCTCACAGCCATTTGTCTCCGAAGTAATGAAAAAAGTGTGCGATTGGCAATTGCAAAATCCAGTTGCCATCAACGCGAGCAATGAGAACGACTGGGCGCGCGCCGCTTTCTACACCGGTGTGATGGCCACATACAGGACGACGCAGGAAAAGAGATACCTGGATGCCGCAATCAAGTGGTCGGAGTCTTTGGATTGGAAACTGGCCAATCGCCTGCGACATGCCGACGATCACTCCCGCGGCCAGACCTTTTTGGAGATCTATGAGATCATGAAAGAGCCCAAAATGGTCGCGGACGTCAAGAGCACGTTTGATTCGCTCATCGCCGACCCCAAGCCCGGCCGCGAAGATTGGTGGTGGTGCGACGCGCTGTTCATGGCCCCGCCGGTGCTGGCTCGACTCGCGGCGGCGACCGGCGACAATCGCTATCTAGAATTTCTCAACACCATGTTTTGGGATACGTACGATTTTCTCTACGACAGAGAAGAGCATCTGTTCTTTCGGGATGCGAGCTATTTCAACAAGAGAACACCAAACGGCAGCAAAACCTTCTGGGCAAGAGGCAACGGTTGGGTGATGGCGGGCACAGCACGCGTGCTGCAATATCTCCCGAGCGATGATCCTTTCCGTGATCGGTATGTCTCTTTACTGAAAGAGATGGCTGCCACGGTCAAGAGAATTCAAGGAGAAGACGGCTTGTGGCGACCCAGCCTGCTGGATCCCGAGGAAGTGCCGCATCCGGAAACCAGCGGCTCATCATTTTTTTGTTATGCATTGGCCTGGGGCATCAACAATGGGCTCTTGAATGAAAAAGAATACTTGCCCGTTGTGAAAAAAGCCTGGCAAGGCCTGAATTCGTGGGTGACGGAGGAAGGGAAACTGCAATGGGTCCAGCCGATTGGCGCGGCGCCGGATAAAGTGACAATGGACAACTATCAGGAGTATGGTTCCGGCGCATTTCTTTTGGCGGGCAGTGAGGTCTACAAGTTGAAAGGAGAACCATAAAACAAAAGCGGTGAGACAATCTATTGCAATTGCGGTAATCCACATGTTTGATTGATTGGAATGAACCAAGGGAATAACGCTCAGGTCACGTTCTTATTTATAGTATTACTACGAAAATGTCGTAGCGCAGGCTTCCAGCCTGCATGCAGACAAGAGGTCTGCGCTACATTTTCATCCCGATGGGTGCCCATACGGGCATGGCAATTACTCCAGAAAAACCATCACGACCGCGAAGATTTTGTAGCGCAAACTTCCAGCTTGCTTTTGTTTGCAGACTGGAAGTCTGCGTTACAGTATTACCGCGGAAAAAGTATCACGACCGCGCAATTCTTTTCGAGGCCAATTTGGCTGCGCCCGTAGGGGCATGACCATTAAACGAAAGGCTCAAACCATGCGAAAAATCCAGTGGCTGATATTATTTGCACTTGTCGCGCTTGTCATGAACAGCCGAAGCTTTTGTGCTTATGAAAAACAGGCCGACGGCGTTCTTTTTGAGATCGCGAAGCAAAAAGCAACCGATCCGCAATGGATGAAAATTCAAGTGTGCAGTGCGGACATCATCCGCGTCATCGCTTCGCCGGAGAAGTCTTTCTCCACTCGGCCGAGTCTCATGGGGGATAAAACCAAATGGGAGCCGGTGCCGTGGACGGTGAAAGAGAAAGGCAACGACGTGGAAATCTCCACCGCCAAGCTCACGGTCCGTGTGCAGCCTAAAACCGGTGCGGTTGCTTTTTACGACGCCAAAGGCCGATTGCTTTTACAGGAAAAAACCGGCGGCGGCAAGATCATCACCGCCGCGGAAGTGATGGGAGAGCGCACGTTTCACATCCAACAACTGTTCGACTCACCTGCCGATGAAGCCTTTTATGGGCTGGGCGCGCATCAGAATGCGATCATGAATTACAAAGGCCACGATGTCGATCTGTGGCAGCTCAACATCGTCGACGTGATCCCGTTTCTGGTGTCGAGCAAAAATTATGGAATCCTTTGGGACAATTATTCCCGCACGAAATTCGGCGATATTAGAGAGTATCAACCGTTGTCATCGTTGACCTTGTACAACAAGCAAGGCGAAAAGGGCGGATTGACCGTTGAATACTACAATGATCAAAACTTCAATGCGCTGCTCACTTCGCAAACCGAAGCCAAGATCGAGCATGATTTTGTCGATCAACCGGACGTGTATCCTCAAGGCTTTAATCTCAATCAGGGCAGCATTCGTTGGAGTGGCGAAATACAATCCGATCAGACCGGCGTTCACAAATTCCGTCTCTACTCCTCGGGTTACATCAAGATGTGGCTGAACAACGAGCTGGTGGTTGACGCCTGGCGACAGAACTGGCTGCCGTGGACGCACTTGCCCCGATTGAATATGCAAGCCGGCAAACGCTATCCCATCAAAATCGAATGGATACCCACTGGCGGTAGCATCGGGTTGAAGTATCTCACTCCCGAAGACAAAATCTATCAGAACAGTCTGTCGCTCTACTCCGAAGTCGCCGACCAGATCGATTATTACTTTGTCCATGGCAAAAATCTCGATCAAGTTATTCAAGGCTATCGCGAGATCACTGGCAAAGCGCCGATGATGCCCAAGTGGGCGATGGGCTTCTGGCAATGTCGCGAACGCTACAAATCGCAGGACGAGCTGCTTTCAGTGGTCAAAGAATTTCGCAAGCGTCAAATCCCGCTGGACAACATCGTGCAGGATTGGTTCTACTGGAAAGAAGATCAGTGGGGCAGTCATGAATTCGATCCCGAGCGCTTTCCCGATCCGGACGGCATGGTGAAGGAGCTGCATGACCATCTTCACACCCGCATCATGATCTCGGTGTGGCCGAAATTTTATGTCGGCACCAAGCACTACGAAGAGTTCAAAGAAAAAGGCTGGCTCTACATGCACAACGTTGAGAAAGGTGTAAGAGACTGGGTTGGGCCGGGATATGTCTCCACTTTCTTTGATCCCTTCAGTGCCGGCGCGCGGGATTTGTACTGGAAGCAGATCAACGAAAAATTGTTCAGCAAGGGATTTGACGCCTGGTGGGTCGATTCCACCGAACCGGATCTCCAATCCAATGTCTCGGACAGCGAGCGCCTCTTGCGCATGCATCCGAATGCGCTGGGAACCGCTGCACGGTACGAGAATGCCTATTCTTTGATGATTACCAAAGGCGTCTACGAAAAGCAGCGCGAGACCAGCCCGAATCAACGGGTTTTCATTCTCACCCGCTCGGCTTATGCGGGGCAGCAACGCTACGCCACTGCTGTCTGGAGCGGCGATGTCGCGAGTCGTTGGTACGATCTGAAAGCGCAAATTCCGGCCGGCTTGAATTTCTGTTTGTCCGGTATTCCTTACTGGACAACCGACATCGGTGGCTTTGCCGTTGAATCACGTTACGAGCGCCCGAATGATGCCGATTTGGAGGAATGGCGCGAGCTGAACACCCGCTGGTTACAGTTCGGCGCATTCTGCCCATTGTTCCGCTCACATGGACAATTCCCCTATCGTGAAATATTCAATATTGCGCCGGAAGATCACCCCGCCTATCAAACCATGCTGGCCTGCGACAAGCTGCGTTATCGCTTGATGCCATACATCTATTCACTCGCCGGCATGGTCACGCACAACGACTATACGATCATGCGGGCATTGGTGATGGATTTCGGCAGTGACAAGAATGTTTTGAATATTAGCGATCAATTCATGTTCGGCCCGGCGCTGCTGGTTAATCCGGTGACCGAATACAAAGCGAGAACACGCAAGGTCTATCTCCCTGCCGGTACTGGCTGGTATGATCTGAAATCTGGCAAGTATTACAAAGGCGGTCAAACGATTCAAGCGGATGCGCCCTATACCGACATTCCGCTTTTTGTGAAGGCCGGATCGATTCTTCCCTGCGGTCCCGAAATTCAGTACACGGATGAAAAGCCCGCTGATCCCATTCGTTTGTTCATTTATACTGGACGCGATGGCTCATTCACACTGTACGAAGACGAGAACGTGAATTACAACTACGAGAAAGGCCAATTCGCGATGATCCCGCTGCGCTACAGTGAGAAGAATCGTGCTCTCACCATCGGCAAGCGGCAGGGCGAATTTCCGGGAATGCTCGAAACGCGGACGTTTGAGATTGTGTGGATCAGCGACCGCAAGCCCTCGGGTCTGGATTTCGGTTCGAAGCCAGATGCGACTGTGAAGTACGACGGCAATCAGCAAGCGATCAAGATGGAATAAAAGGCGAGTAAGTTTTGACTGTCATCCCGTAGGGATCTTTCTGAGTATTGCGCACAGTGCCGATGCTAGACAAGATTCTTACAGAATGACATGTTACTCGAAAAGTATATATTGGAAGACAAAACCATTCAGGGCAAAACAATTGATTGTAAAACTCAAATGAAACTTTTCTTCAATAGTTTTGCCCATAATTTTCCATGCCCGATTGGGCATCCGATAATGATGAAAATGATGTTTCGTAGTAGTACCCTACGGGCGTAGCCTTCAGGCACCGTGCGGTAGTGAACGTCCGGCTCCTGAAGGCCTACGGCTGTAAGCCTGCGGCCGTGAGCTACGCCCGCAGGGAGCTACTACAAAAGTTATTTTCAGAGGAATCGTTTTGCCTATCTCATTGCATGAGACTCAAAAGGGTGAATCGCAAAATCATTCGTGGTGGTGTGCTCGAGGCGCGCCACCTTTGAAGCCTGCTTCTGTCTCTCGATGAAAATGGAAATAATGAGCGTCGCCAATTGGCTCTTCATTTACAAAAGTTTATATTTGTATACAAAAGTATATGAAGAGTCTTGTGGGCAAGCGGCATGAAGATCAAGCGGCAAAGGAGAAGATCTCCGGCACGGCAGAGGTAGCGATTTGGCCACAGCCAGTGTCCGGATCAAACTTGAAGAAAGCAGATACTGCGGAAGAGGCGAGAATGGGTTTTAAAAGCGCTTTATCAGAGGCTGAAAGCGCGTGCCAAAATTCGCATTCAAATTGTGGAAACTGCGCCAGTGCACGATAATTGACAAGCGTAAGCTGCACCGGCCTCAAAGAATCCTTGGCGAGATACAGAACGATGCCGTGGCGCAGCCGATAAGCCTTCTTGGAAGCACGATGCAGACGCTCATCGAAGATGACTTCCAGGATATCACCTTCCGGATCGTAAGATAAACGCATACTCATTCTCCGGATGGTTTTCAAGAATATGTTCCCATCTCTCATCCGTCAAATAGATCGTGTTGCCAAAGCGATCTTGGACTTCATCGCGCATTGCGCTTCGAGAGTTAAATTGGTTCCATCTCGCTTTCGTCGTCTTTATGAACAAATTTAGCTGATTTAAGCTTCAATCGCAAACAAAATTTTTTATAGAAATAGAAAGCCAGATGATCATGAATCGCTTTTTGTGCCACGTTCACTTATTGCTCTTTTGTGGAGCCGTTGCTGTCTCTTCTCAAAGTTTTTTGCAACACCGCAACCCCGAAGGGCTTTTGAGCCATTTCCAACTTGAGCACTGGAAATTTCACAAAGGAGACATCCACTCCGCCGAAAGCCCGCGCCTGGCCTCCGCGGAGGGATGGCAGGAAGTTATCGTGCCCCACACTTGGAACGCCAAAGACGTGCTCACCGAGGGCGAGCGATACTATCAGGGCATCGGCTGGTACCGCACCAGCTTCACAATTCGCGCTGACGAAAGCAGCACGCGGACGTTCATCCGCTTCGAAGGCGTATCGCTGGTTGCAGATGTTTTTTTGAACGGCGCGTATGTGGGAAGACACAAAGGCGGATATTCTGCATTCTGCTTCGAGATCACGCCTTATGTTGTTTATGGAGAGGAAAACGTACTTTCCGTAAAAGTCGACAACACCATGCAGCCGGACGTGGCGCCATCGGGTACGCATTTGTATCCGCTGTTCGGTGGTATCTATCGGCCCGTGACCGTGTTCCAGACCAATGACTTGTGCGTGTCACCCCTCGACTACGCCTCGAGTGGCGTGACTGTGCGACCTCTTCAGGTTTCAAAAGAAGAAGCCGAAATCGCGGTCGAAACCTTGTTGAACTATCGGCATGAACCGCAACTCCAGACCGTATCGCCGGAGCTGCTTCCGCCAAAAGGGATGAAAGGCCGGGGATTGTACGGCGAGTACTTTGACAACGACTCGTTTCGGGGGAAGCCCAAACACATTCGCATTGACGAGGCGGTTTCCTTCAATTACGGAAGAAGCGGCGCCTACGCTGATATGCCGCTCGATAATTTTTCCGTTCGCTGGACGGGCCGAATGATTCCAGCGCGGTCCGGACTTTGTCGCTTTGTGTTGAAAAGCGACGATGGCTCGCGGCTGTACATCGACGACCGGCTCGTCATCGACCATTGGGGCGCGCATGCGGCCACGGAGAGATCCTGTGACGTCCGGCTCGAGGCGGGAAAAGAGGTTCGCCTCAAGCTCGAATACAACGAATTCAGCCAGGATGCCTCAATAAAGTTTGGCTGGAAATTTTTCGACGATTCCGCCAGCAGTATCTCCGCGCTGCTCGAAACCTCGCTGATTGATCGCGAGAAAAACACGGTCGCCGAGGAGCGGCAGCCGATCACGTTGCAAAACAACGAAGAATTCAAGGCCGAGCAGCGTTTTCATCTCGACCGGCCGCATCTGTGGAACGCCAAGGCCGACCCGTATTTGTATACACTGAATGTTCGCCTCGAGGACGCGCAGGGCAACATTCTCGACGAGGTGGAGCAACCTTTCGGCCTCCGCTTCTATCGCGTGGACAGAGACAGCGGCTTGGTTTTGAATGGCCGAGCTTATCCCCTGTACGGCGTGTCCAGACATCAAGAATGGGAGGGACTCGGCCCTGCACTCTCCGACAAACACCACGAAAAGGACGTGAGTTTCATTCTCGAATTGGGCGCGACCGGCGTGCGGCTCGCGCATTACCAGCAGGCTGACAAAATGTACAGCTTGTGCGATGAAAACGGGCTGGTGGTCTGGGCCGAAATTCCGAACACGCCGGCGTACCGGAAGCATCCCGATTACTTGCAGAACTGCAAGGATCAGTTGACCGAACTGATCAAACAGAACATCAATCACCCGTCCATCTTGTTCTGGGGTTTATACAACGAAGTCGACATTCCAACTGCGGATCTGAAAATTTTGCACGATACAGCCAAGCGGCTCGATCCCCACCGGCTGACCACGCAGGCGGATTACAGCCAGGTGAGCGAACGGCATTTGGTCACGGACGTGGCTGCGTGGAATTGGTATTACGGCTGGTACTACGGCCAGTTCGGCGAATACGCTCATTGGTTCGATCGCGCGCATCAGAACTATCCAACCTTGCTCGCGGGCCTGAGCGAATACGGCGCCGGCGGATGCATCAGCCAGCAACAGGAGAATCCCGCGCGACCGGACGCCAGCAACGGACGATTTTTCCCGGAGCAGTACCAGCGGCTGTACCATGAAAAAGTCTGGTCCGAAATCAAAGACAGAAAGGATTTATGGTGCAAGTTCATTTGGAATCTGGCGGATTTCAGTTGGACCAACGTGCGGCGCGGCGACCGGGATTTCATCAATCATAAGGGCCTCATTACCCACGACCGTAAAGTCAAAAAGGACGCGTTCTACTTCTACAAGGCTAATTGGTCCGCCGAACCGGTGCTGTACCTCTTGAGCCGGCGAAACACCGAGCGGACGGAAAAACTCGTGCCGATCGAGGTGTACACGAATCTCGATGAAGTGGAGTTGTATGTGAATGGCGTTTTTGTTTCCAAGAAAAAGATGGAATCGGATATTCACAAAATCCGCTGGGAAAATGTAGCGCTTGTTCCCGGGCGCAACCGGATTGATGTGATCGGGCACCAAGGGGAGAAAACGTATACGGATGCTTGCGAGTGGAGGCTCCATGAAATTCATTGAGAACAATGCACTGATTGTCGGAAAAAGACATGGAGAATTTTAACCCCGATAATTCATGGGCCATATTTTCAGGCTTGAGCCAACCCCGTGAGATAAAGTGTAACAGTATCTCACGGGGTCGATTTAAGCACCGCGTGAATTATCGGGGTTAAACGAATGAAGGCAAAAAGCCATGGTGCCATCGTTTCGGTGGCGCTGTAGCTGTTCCCGACCAATGCCATCAAAAATCATTTTGTTGAGACTTGGCTCCCAAGCTGGGAAAACCGGCAAGCGAAATAATTCTTCGGGCATTACTCGAGTTATCCGGGAATGAACAATTGTGAAGCTGAGAATCAAATATATTACTGCTTTTGCACTGCTTTATTACGGGCTGGCAACAGCGCTCGGACAGACTTGGTCGTTGCACGGTCAAGCCTCCGGGTGGCTCGCGTTCACTCCCGACAACTCTCGGGTCGCCCAAACCGGTCTTCGCTACATTCCGGAATTGACTATTGAGCCGAAATCTCGTGGTAATCTTGGTGCCGAAGTGGATTTGTCGCTCAATAATTACACGACGGCAAGCTTCACAAAGAGCGAACATCCGGAAGGCGAAGGGAAAATAAAACCGTATCGTGCATGGTTCAGTCTCGCTTCGAACACGCTTGAAGTACGGATTGGCCTCCAGAAAATAAACTTCGGTTCTGCAACGCTTTTTCGATCACTCATGTGGTTCGACAAGATTGATCCGCGCGATCCGCTGCAGCTTACGGATGGAGTGTATGGTTTGCTCGTGCGCTACTATTTCCTCAACAATGCCAACATTTGGTTGTGGGGACTTTGTGGCAACGATAAAACCAAAGGATGGGAAATTGTCCCGACCAGGAAGAAAAGCGTTGAATATGGCGGGAGAGTGCAGACGATTCTTGGGACCGGAGAGGTCGGCTTCTCATATCATCATCGGCAAGCGGACTTCAGTAAGCTGACGGGACTTCCGATCACTGCAGGCGAATCTTTCGTTCCTGAAAATCGTTACGCGCTCGATGGGAAATGGGATATCGGAATTGGAGCGTGGCTCGAGGCGGTGCTCATCCACACACAAAGCCAAATCCCCGGAATGAAATATCAGCGATACTGGACCGTGGGAGTCGACTACACTTTTGGTATCGGAAATGGGCTAACCGTCCTCACCGAATACTTCCGCCTCGAAAATCCGGATGCTCCCTTCCGCTTTCGGTGTGACGGACATGGGTTCTCTGCGCTGTCATTGAGCTATCCGCGGAGTCTCCGTGATCGATTGTCCTGCATGTTGTTTCGCGACTGGACGACCCATGAATGGTATCGCCTCGTCACGTGGCAGAGGACTTACGACAACTGGATACTCTATCTCCTCGGCTTCTGGAATCCGCAACAAATTCAGCTCTATCGCACTCGAGAAGGCAGCAACCCTTTCGCGGGAACCGGAATTCAATTGATGGTCGTGTTCAATCACTGACAGGCCTTTATTTCACTCCCAAAGCCTCGGAAAGAAAATCGCGAGCGATGACAATGGATCCATATAAACAGAATTCGACATTAATAAAGACGGAAAATCTGGACAAGATTTATCCTTTGGGACTAACCACGCTGAAGGCATTGGACAAGGTCAATCTCTCGATCGCAAAGGGCGAATTCCTCGGACTGGTCGGTCCCAGCGGATCAGGCAAAACGACGCTCTTGAACATCATCGGCTGTCTCGACGTTCCGACCAACGGCAGCGCTGAAGTGCTTGGGCAGAAAGTGGAACTGCTCTCTCACCGGCAGGCCGCACAATTGCGGAAGAGCCGCATTGGTTTCATCTTTCAAACGTTCAATTTGCTGCCGGTCTACACCGTGTTCGAGAACGTGGAGTTTCCTTTGTTGCTTCTCGGCATGGATTCCTCCACGCGTCGGAAACTCGTGATGGAGGCCCTGGAATGGGTTGGGTTGGCAGACCGTGCCGAATCCAAGCCCGCGCAACTTTCAGGCGGAGAAAGTCAACGTGTGGCAATCGCCAGAGCTGTCGTCAAAAAGCCGGAGATCGTTCTCGCCGATGAGCCTTCAGCCAATCTTGATGCCGAGAATTCACATCACATCATGAAGACCATGGTGCAGTTGAACGAAGAGCTCGAGACCACGTTCGTCTTTGCCACGCACGACGAAAAAGTCATCGCGTATCTCAAAAGAAAAATCACTCTGGTCGATGGACGAATCGAAAAGGATGAGAGACAGCCAAAAACCTGAGGTGGACCATGCTCACTCTCAAACTCGCTCTGCGCAATATTTTCGGCGCCGGCCTGCGGACGTGGCTGAATGTTGCGGCGCTTTCGATCTCCTATGTCACCATTATTTGCTTGCAAGGTCTCTATGAGGGGATGAACGAACAAGCGGAACAGGCAAGTATTGATGCCTTCTATGGCGGTGGACAGTACTGGCAGAAATCCTATGATCCGTATGATCCGCTCACGCTGGTGGACGCCCATGCGGTCATCCCGGCAGCAATTCAGAATCTTGTCAGCGCCAACGCGGCCACGCCAATTCTCATTCGGCAGGGGATGGTGTATCCCGCAGGACGGTTTCGAACCATTCTGCTCAAGGGCATTGATCCGGACCAAAAGATCCTGTCCATTCCTGCACGACTCCTGAAAAACGGCGAGGGAACCATTCCGGCGCTTATCGGCAGCAGAATGGCAAGAAGTATGGGATTGCAGAAAGGCGATGAGATCACTGTGCAATGGCGGGATGTTCGCGGCACCTTCGATGCGCGCGAGGTCAGAA
Source organism: Candidatus Zhuqueibacter pondensis (assembly GCA_034505955.1). GTDB lineage: Bacteria > Zhuqueibacterota > Zhuqueibacteria > Zhuqueibacterales > Zhuqueibacteraceae > Zhuqueibacter > Zhuqueibacter pondensis. The sequence continues at coordinate 6,607 of JAPDQK010000049.1, read as the reverse complement.
TCGTCGAGGTCTTCAAATCTTCCGTGCAGGAGATCGATAACGATCAAATCTGGATTCCCCTGGCAAGACTGCAGGAGCTGGTTGGAATGCCAAACGAGGCGACCATCCTGGTCTTGGGAAAACATGTTCAACCGCCGGGCGAGGTGCCCGAATGGAACTTCAAGAATCTGGAGTTTCTTCTTAAAGACCTGCATGCGATGGTGAGAACCAAGACCATCGGCGGCAGCATTGTGTACCTCATCCTTCTCTTGCTGGCGATGCTCGCCATCTTCGATACCCAGGTGCTCTCAATTTGGCACCGCAGGAAGGAAATGGGAACACTCATGGCGCTGGGAATGACACGACCGGGGCTGATTGCCTTGTTTACACTGGAAGGCGCCCTTCACGGTATCCTGGCAGCGTTGATCGGCGCCGTTTATGGCATTCCACTCCTCGGCTACATTGCCAGCATAGGTTGGGCGATGCCCGAGTTGGCAGACCAATTTGGGTTTGCCCTCGGCGAGAGAATATTCCCCTCCTACTCGGCGGCACTCGTTGCGGGCACAACGCTTCTGGTTCTCATCGTCACCACCATTGTGAGCTTCCTGCCGACACGCAAAATTGCATCATTGAAGCCGACAGACGCACTTAGAGGAAAACTGGCATGATACGATTCCTGCTCAAAGGCTTGCTTCGGGAACGTTCGCGGTCGCTCTTTCCCACGCTGATCGTCGCCATTGGCGTGATGCTGACGGTCTTTCTGCATGCTTACTTGAATGGCGCGGTGACGATGATCGTCCAGTCCACTGCCAACTACAGCACCGGCCATGTGCGCGTAACAACGAAAGCGTATGCAGAACAAGCCGACCAAATGCCCAACGATCTGGCCCTGTTGGGAATCGACACGCTCATGGCAGAATTGCGCCAGAGCTATCCCGAGCTTCACTGGACGCCGCGGATCAAGTTTGGTGGACTGCTCGATATTCCGGATGAACACGGTGAGACACGGGCTCAAACTCCCGTCTTCGGACTTGGTGTGGCCCTTCTCTCCCAAGAAAGTCATGAGTGGAAAATTCTGAATATTCACCATGCCGTCGTCAAAGGTCGTGTGCTCGAGAATCCGGGGGAAATTTTGATTGCCGATGAGCTTGCTCAACGGCTCGGTGTTCGGCCCGGTGAAACAGCGACTCTGATCAGTTCGACAATGTACGGCAGCATGGCGCTTTCCAACTTCACCATTGCCGGCACGGTGCGATTCGGAATTGCGGCAATGGATCGCGGCGCCATGATCGCCGACATCGCCGACGTTCAGCAGGCGCTGGACATGCAGCGGGCGGCCGGAGAAATCGCGGGCTTTTTCCCGGACAATCTTTATCATGAAAAGCGCGCGAACCTCATGGCGGCGCAATTCAATTCCCTCCACACCGAGGGACCGTTTTCACCGACCATGCGGACGCTGCGGAGCGAGGGAGGCATTGCGGATTATCTCGATCTCGTCGGAACATTCAGCGGTATCTTCATCGCCATCTTCGTGTTCGCCATGTCGATCGTTCTATGGAATGCGGGGCTGACCGGAAACTTGCGACGCTACGGAGAATTCGGCCTTCGGTTGGCAATCGGTGAAGAGAAGGGACACCTCTACCGTTCGGTGCTCGCCGAAGCGCTGATGATCGGCGTCGGCGGGTCCCTGCTCGGCACCGCAATCGGGTTGGCATGTGCCTACTACGTGCAGGTCCATGGAATCGATGTCAGCTCGATGATGGAGCGCAGCACGATGATGATCTCCAACGTCTTACGGGCGCAAGTGACACCGGTGAGTTACTGCATCGGCTTTCTTCCGGGCATTCTCGCCACTTTTCTTGGCGCGGCACTTTCAGGCATCGGGATTTACAAACGGCAAACCGCACAGTTGTTCAAGGAACTTGAAACATGAGACGATCACTCCTATTGTACTTCATACCGCCAGCACTCTTCCTGCATGCGCAAACACCTTCCGGCGACGAGATTCTGAAAAGAGTGGATCAAAACATAACCGCCGAGAACAAAATTGTTGTCTCGCGAATGATTATTCACGCAAGGCGTGAGAGCCGTACTGTGGAAGTGAAATCATGGCAGCGGGGCACCAACGAAACATTCACCGAATATCTTGCTCCTGCTCGTGAGAAGGGAACGAAGATGCTCAAACTGAAGGATATGCTCTGGATGTATTCCCCTTCTACCGACCGGACAATTCTGATTTCAGGACACATGCTTCGCCAATCGGTCATGGGCTCCGATCTGTCGTACGAAGACATGATGGAAGATCCGCATTTGCCGAACTTGTATACCGCAAGTGTGTCAGCCGAGGAATCCGTGAATGGACGTCAATGTTGGGTGTTGGACCTGGCGGCAAAGACCGAAGATATTGCCTACTACCGCCGGAAGATCTGGGTGGACAAGCTGCGATATATCATTCTCAAAGCGCAGCTTTATGCCAAAAGCGGCAAACTCTTGAAAACGGTGGAGGTGCGCGAAGTGATGAATGTTCAAAACCGATGGATACCCAAATCGCTCGTTTATAAAGATATTTTCAAAGAAGGTGGAGGAACAGAGTTTCTCATCGATTCCATTGTCTTCGATACGAACATCCCCGACCATCTTTTCTCGAAAGCGGCTCTAAGAAAATGAATGTGGGAAGAGAGGCGGCGCGCACAACGGAACACGGAAGCGTGCGAGTGGAGGCTTTGAGAGTAAGGATGATATGGTCATTCATTGCCATTTGAAGAAGTCTTCCGTTCGTGGTCATATATGGCGGTACCAAGGGTTCCGGTTGATACGGCCACGGGATGAGGAAAGTTGATTTTCTTTGCGTAGTTTGTTATATTTTTGATGTATTAATTTTGTCCCCAATTTACCATCTGGAGATTTAGTCACGACATATCAGGAAGCCCTTGCACAGGAAATCAGCTCTTTGCCGCCAGCGCTTTTGGCGGAAGTGCTGGACTTCGTTCTTTTTCTGAAGATCAAAGCGCGAACGCCGGACAATCATCTTTCAGAGAAAATTAGAGAGTTGCAATTTCAACAAGAATTACAAGCCCTTTCGCAGGCATATCGGGCGCGATTGTCCAAAGAAGGGAAACTGGAACAGAATGCCGACGAAGTGATGGCGGCGCTCAAGCAGACGAGAGAGGAGATTGCTGTCAATGAGTATCGACAATGAGTGGATTGTCCTTGATATGAATATCTGGATTTTCGGCCTGCGAAATCAAGCGGATCAACCGGCATGTTATCAGTTGTTGCGGTGCTTAAATAAGCTGTATGTGAAAACGCCATATCAGATCTTCCTGGAGTTGCAAGCCAACCTTGATCCGGAGGAATTGAAGCGTTTTTTTCGTCTGATTATGGTAAGGCCTGTTTATGAACGTCGTTAATTTTAATAATGAAGGATTCACGATGAGCACTGGTAAATTTGAGGACGAATGGGAACTATTGAAAAGCAGTTATGAATACGTTTTTCCCACAACGAAACCCAAATCCCCAACACTTGTGGAATCGTTTCTTTTGCAAACTTATTTGAATGATTACGGTTATCTGCCATATCGTAATACAGCGTTTTAGAAAGCTGATATCTTTTCACGCCTTTCACCCCTTTCAAAAGGAAGACCGCCAATGAAAACATCCACACCAAAAATCGGGATGTGCTTCTTCTGTCTTCTCACCCTGTCCGTTCTCTTCATGATCTCATGCACAGCCCCTGCATCAAAAATCAGAAGAACCGAGAATTTCGGTAAGAATTGGAAATTCCAACTGGGCGATATCCCCAATGGTCAAGAGCCCGGATTGGACGACTCCCAATGGCGGGCGCTTGATCTGCCGCACGACTGGAGCATCGAAGGCAAATTCAGCAAAGATGCCCCTGCCACTCCCGGCGGTGGCGCTTTGCCGGGCGGCATCGGATGGTACCGGAAAACATTTGCCATGCCCGAATCAGAAAAAGACAAGCTGGCTTTCATTGACTTCGATGGCGTGTACAGGAACAGTGAGGTATGGATCAACGGTCACTATCTCGGTAAACGGCCGTATGGTTACATCTCGTTCCGCTACGAGTTGACTCCATTCCTGAAATACGGGACAGAAAACAATGTGCTGGCCGTCAAGGTCGATAATTCGCAGCAGCCCAATTCCCGTTGGTATTCCGGTTCGGGAATTTATCGCAATGTCTGGCTGGTGACGACTGATAAAATTCACGTGGATCCCTGGGGCACTTTTATTACGACGCCTGAAGTAACGGAGCAGTCGGCCAAAGTATCGATCCAAACCAAAGTGCAAAATGTCTCTCCGCAGGATCAGCCCATCACCTTGAAGACGGCTATCTTTGACAAAGACGGCAAAAAAGTCACCGCGGTGAAATCTGAGAGCGTTGCACTCAAAGATTCGGTTTGCGAAATTGTACAGAATTTGATCGTCAAAAATCCAGCATTGTGGACGCTTGAAAATCCGCGGCTATACAGGGCGGTCACGACGGTCGAATGCGATGGCCGCGTGTGCGATGATTACGAGACAACATTTGGCATTCGCACTTTTTCTTTCGATGTCGACAAAGGCTTCTTTCTGAACGGCAAGCAGGTCAAGATCAAAGGAGTGTGCAACCATCATGACCTCGGTTGTCTTGGCGCTGCCGTCAATCGCCGGGCGTTGGAGCGCCAGCTCGAAATCATGCGGGACATGGGCGTTAACAGCATTCGCACCTCTCACAATCCGCCGGCTCCCGAGCTTTTGGAGTTGTGCGACGAAATGGGATTCCTCGTGATGGATGAAGGCTTCGACATGTGGAAAAAGAAAAAAACCGAGTACGACTACGCGTTGAATTGGGACGAATGGCATCGCCGGGATTGGGAAGATCAGATTCTGCGCGACCGCAATCACCCCAGCGTGTTCATCTGGAGCATTGGAAATGAAGTGATGGAACAATGGGATAAGAATGACAGCAGCGGTTTTGTCATCACCAGAGAATTGGCTGCCATCGTAAGACGACTCGATCCCACACGTCCCATCACCGCGGCGTGCAATGATCAAGATCCGTTGAACCCCTTGATCAAATCCGGCGTGCTCGATTTGATCGGGTACAATTACAAACAGAATACCTTTCCCGACTTTCCGAAAATCTATCCGGGCAAGAAATTCATCGCCACGGAAACCACTTCGGCTTTGGCGACGCGGGGGCATTATGACATGCCATCGGACAGCATCCGCCGCTGGCCGGAGCGGTGGGACAAACCGTTCGATAAAGGCAATCCGGACAACACTTGCTCATCTTATGATAACTGCAGCGCGCCTTGGGGCTCGACCCATGAAGAGACTTGGAAAGTCGTGAAGAAATATGACTTCCTCTCCGGCATGTATGTTTGGACCGGCTTCGATTATCTGGGTGAACCGACGCCTTATGGCTGGCCTTCGCGCAGCTCGTATTTCGGCATCGTGGATCTGGCGGGTTTCCCGAAAGATGCGTATTACATGTACCAGAGCGAATGGACGGATAAGCCGGTTCTGCATGTGTTTCCCCATTGGAATTGGAAAGAAGGGCAAACGATCGATGTCTGGGCTTATACCAATTGCGAAGAAGTGGAATTGTTCCTGAACGGCAACTCGCAGGGAACCAAGAAAAAGATTGGCGATGATCTGCACGTGATGTGGCGCTTGTCTTTTACACCGGGCACATTGAAAGCCATTGGCCGCACTGGCGGAAAAGAAATTCTGGTCAAGGAAATCAAGACCGCCGGCGCTCCGGTAAAGATCGCTCTTGAAGCCGACAGAAACGTGATCGCGGCGAACGGCTTGGACCTTTCCTTTGTCACCGTCAAGGTTTTGGATGCAGAAGGCACATTGGTCCCGCGTGCCGATAATTTGATTCACTTTGAAATTAGCGGCGAAGGGAAAATTGTTGGCGTTGATAATGGGCTTCAAACGAGCCTTGAACCTTTCAAGGCGAATTATCGAAAGGCATTCAACGGTCTATGTTTGGCTGTGGTTCAATCCACTGAAAAGGCGGGCAAGATTAGTCTCAAGGCCACGTCGGAGGGCTTGCAGGAAGCGGCGATTGTCATTGACTCGAAATGAAGTGATCTGAATGATGGTACGACATGTAGTCATTCAGTGATTGACCCCCAATTTGGGCCTGTCATTCAGCAGGAATCTTTTTGAGCACTGAAATTACTGTTCATTTGAGCCGTGTGCAAGTATTCGAAAAGATCCTTCCAGGATGACATAATGAGAGAGGGTGCCCGATTGATTAGATGATCGAAGCAATTTTCACCTTAAAGACAGGAAGCACTCAGGTGCGCAGGAAGGACTTCCTTGAAAATCTCCGTGCTGAGAATTTTTGTGGAGTAAATGACCATGAAGAATCTATTGGCTTTCCTCAGCGCCTTGCTGCTCGTTTCTGCCGCCGAACCCATGTTCTGTCAAGCCGGTTCAACTTTGGGTTCTTCGTTCCCACCTGAAAGCAGGAATATCGCCGGGCGAAGAATGGGAGGGGTGTCGGTTGCCGTCGCGGATAATATCCCGCAGCCTCTCGGCAATCCGGCCAACCTGGCATCTCTGAAGCGTCCGTTTCTTTTCCTCAGCTTGAACAATGCCAGCAGGAAATTCA
>JAPDQK010000048.1:0-45528 GCA_034505955.1 Candidatus Zhuqueibacter pondensis | reverse complement strand
AAAGGATTCAATCCCATCATCTATCCAGATCTCACTTTTCATTACACCGTTAATGTCAAGGCCGAAGGCGCTTCCGTCCGGATTACCGTCGATCTCGCTGAAGCATTGCCGGACGAGTGGATTGGCAAAGTAGGATTCAATCTGGAACTTTTTCCAGGCGACTTGTTTGGCAAGACTTATTTCATGGATGACGGAGCCGGAATTTTTCCGCGGCAACTCAACGGCCCCATGGTTCGTGATGAAACCGGCAGTTTTCAAATCAAACCGCTTGCCGAAGGCATGCGCCTGGTCATCGCCCCGGAGAGTGAGGCCCAGCGCATGACGATCACCACGGTGAAAGGGCAATTGCAACTCCTCGACGGCCGCGCACATCACAATAACGGTTGGTTCATTGTTCGAACCCCCATACCGGCAGGAGCAACCAAATCTGCCGTGGAATGGATCGTTGTACCGAATGCCCTCCCGGGCTGGAAATATGAGCCGGTCATTCACCTCTCACAAGTCGGTTATCATCCTCAACAACAAAAAGTTGCAGTCATCGAATGTGACCGCCAACACAAAGCCTCTCATCGAGTTTTGTTGAAGCGGATTTTGCCCAACGGAGAACTGAAAACTACGCTTGCTGCAAAATCCAAAGTTTGGGGAGACTTCTTGCGCTATCAATATTTGCTCTTCGACTTCTCAGAGGTTCGAGAACCGGGGATGTACCTCGTTACTTATGGCGACCGCCAATCCCAACCCTTCAAAATCGGTAAAGATATTTTTGATCGGCACGTGTGGCAACCGACTTTGGAATATTTCCTGCCCGTGCAAATGTGCCATGTCCGTGTCAACGACCGCTACCGAGTATGGCATGGCGCCTGTCATTTGGACGATGCGCTGATGGCGCCGGTGGATACTTTGCATTTCGACGGCTATCGGCAAGGGCCTTCCACTCTGACGCGATTCAAGCCTTATGAACATGTGCCGGGACTCAACGTAGGCGGTTGGCATGATGCCGGAGATTATGACCTGCGCGTCGAGTCCCAGGCTGAAACAGTCCGCATTCTTTCCCTGATCTACGAGAACTTTCACGTTGACTACGACGAAACGACCATCGACCAACAAAATCGCCTCGTCGAACTGCATCGCCCGGACGGCAAACCGGACATCTTGCAACAAATCGAACATGGTGTGCTTTCCATACTCGGCGGTTACCACCATCTTGGCCGTCTCTACCGCGGTATCATCTGCTCCCACCTGCGCCAATATGTCACCCTGGGGGACGGCTCCACCATGACGGACAACCGCTTTTACAATGCCAATCTCGGCGAAAACGAATCGACCAAAGATGAATCCGGCAAATTCGATGACCGCTGGGTCTTCACTGAAGAAAATCCGGACCGTGAGCTTCTCGTCGCGGGTTGTCTTGCTGCCGCTTCGCGCGCATTGAAAGATTACAATAACCATCTCAGCGATGAATGCCTGCGGGTGGCACAAGAATTGTGGGAAAGCACCAGAGAGGTCGAGGGAGCTTTTCTTTCCAAAATCGAGGCGTTGACGGAGTTGATACTTGCCACCAACAAATTGTCCTACAAAGATCAATTCATCAAACTGCTGCCCGCGATTCAAAAAAATATGAACCGATCAGGTTGGCTTGCGGCACGCCTGCTGCCGGTCATGGACGATCGATTTCGCCAGTCTGTGTCTAGCGGTATTCAATCTTATGCCGAGCAGCTCGAGAAAGATTTGAGCGAGAATCCCTTTGGCGTGCCCTATCGGCCCAACATTTGGGGAGCTGGGTGGGACATCCAGGAATTCGGTGTGCGGCAATTTTATTTGCACCGAGCCTGGCCGGAACTCTTCCCGGAAGAAAACGTATTCAACGCGCTCAATTTCGTTCTTGGCTGCCATCCTGGACTGAACACCGCCTCCTTCGCTTCGGGCGTTGGCGCCAAGTCCATGACCGTGGCTTATGGCTTCAACCGCGCCGATTGGTCCTACATTCCTGGTGGCGTCGTATCCGGCACCGGCCTGGTGCGCCCCGATTTCCCCGAGCTGAAAGAATGGCCTTTTCTTTGGCAGCAGGCGGAGTACGTCATCGGCGGCGGTGCCGAGAATTTCATGTTTTTGGTATTGGCAACCAGGCAATTGCTGGATCATAACTGATTCACTCTTGAGACCATGCGACACGATTCACCACCAAGACAGACAAATAGAATGTTCGACTTACATCGGCATGTTGATAGTTTTTCCCCTGCGGGCGTAGCCAAACTGGTTTTGCTATTTTATTCCGGAGGAGGAGAAATTGATAAAGCATAGACAAATCAAACGCTTTTCAATTCCAAGCCTTCTCCTGATTGCTATTGCGTCGGGATGTGTTTCCTCAAACAGCGCCGATGCGAACCGAAGAATACTTGCAGAAATGGAGACCTCGCTGAGAGACGAGTTGTTGAATGTGTGGTATCCAGTTTCGAGAGATTCTGACTATGGTGGATTTCTTTGCGATTTCACTTATGATTGGAAACCGCAAGGCCGTCACCATAAAATGATCGTAACCCAAGCTCGGCACGTATGGACGACCTCGCAAGCCGCCAGGTTTTACAAGGATGATCGCTATCGACGAATCGCCGAACATGGCTTTCATTTTTTGAAAGATAAAATGTGGGATGATCGATATGGCGGCTTTTATATGTTGCGAGATCGTAAAGGTGGTCCGGTGGATTATAGTTATCAAGATGAGAAGAGAGCCTACGGCAACGCCTTTGCCATCTATGCACTGGCGAGTTATTATGCCATGTCAGGTGATACCTCGGCACTGAATCTTGCCCAAAAAACATTCGCGTGGCTGGAAAAGCACAGTCACGATCCGGAATACGGAGGCTATTTTGATCAGATGGCACGCGACGGTAGTTGGTTGCGCAAAAACCGAACCCAGGCCTGGGATTCTCCGAGCATCGGCTGGAAAAATCAGAATTCCTCCATTCACTTGCTGGAAGCCTTCACCGAGCTGTACCGCGTCTGGCCGGACAGCCTTCTGCGGCAGCGTTTGGTCGAGATGCTGAAGGTGATTCGCGATACGATCGTCACCCCGCAGGGCTATTTGACTCTCTTTTTGAAAAGGGATTGGACACCCGTTTCTTTTCGCGATTCCTCCGAGGCGATACGACGAGCCAACTATTATTACGATCATGTTTCTTTCGGACACGATGTTGAAACCGCTTATCTCCTGCTGGAAGCTTCCCATGTGCTGGGATTGAAATCTGACACCATCACGTTGGCGGTGGCGAAAAAAATGGTCGATCATGCGCTCGCCAACGGCTGGGATGAGCAGAACGGTGGATTTTATGAGGCGGGATACTATTTCCCCGGCTCGGATACCCTTGCCATCATCAACGCAGCGAAAACCTGGTGGGTGCAAGCAGAAGGACTGAACGCCCTGTTGTTGATGGCCAAATTGCTCCCACAAGAAAAAAAGTATGGCGAGGCCTTCAGAAAACAATGGGCCTACATCAATAAGTATCTCATCGACCACGAACATGGCGAGTGGTATGAGGAAGGTTTGGACATGAGCCCGGGGCAACGAAAAGCACCCAAAGCGAGAGATTGGAAAGTCAACTATCATAATGGCCGCGCGCTGATGAATTGCATAAAAATGTTGAAGTCAGAGCATGAATTGTTGAGGCAAAACCATTTGGGGCAAAACCATTGATTTCAACTAATGAAGCGTTCAATCGTTTTGCCGAAGATCGTTTTGCCTTTCTTGGGTGACACCTGAAGAGTGACGAGTTTTTCTTTTTTGGAGAAACGGCTATGAAAATGACGATCATGCTTCTTCAGTGTATTTTTGTATGCTTGGCTTCGCCAGCCTTTTCCCAGGAGATCAGCAAAGCCGAGCTTGAAAAGGGCGTGAACTTCATCGCCACAAAAACATATTCCGATGAAGAGAATGGCAAAATTTTGAAGCTCTTCGAAGGGTTGCGCGTCGCCGATGTTTCCGATGGCATGGACATGGTTGGTCTGCCGGGCACCGGTTTGGTGGACCCTGCCATTCATGCAGATTGGGTCGATCGAGTAAATTTGACCCATCAATTCCGGGGCATTGCAGTCACGGCGCGCTATGTTCCCACGCAGCGACCGGATCGACCATCACCGGGGGAAAAATTTCAAGATTGGGAAAGTCATTTTTATAATGCCTATTCCCATGAAGCATTCACTAAAATCATCAAGCCCGGAACCGTGGTCGTCATCGACGACGTTGAGGAAAAAGATATTGGCTCGATTGGTTCTTTCAATATTTTGGCCTGGCACAAGAGCGGCGCCGTGGGTGTGGTCACCGATGCTTGCGCCAGAGATACCGATGAGATAGAGATCGAAAAGGTTCCGCTCTATTTGCGCAAAAAGGGACGCGGCATCCGCCCGGGAAGAAATGAGTTGGAATCGGTCAATCGCCCGGTGGTCATTGGCGGCGTTTTGGTATGCCCAGGCGATGTGGTGGTGGCTGACGGGGATGGCGTCATCGTGGTTCCCCGGAATGTTGCCGAGCAAGTCGCCAAATATGCACGAGAAATTTTGGACAAAGACAAAGTCGGCCGCAAAGGTTTGTATGAGAGTCTGGGAAGGCCGGTGGACAAAACGGTTCAATAAAAAGATTAGTATCCAACGTCATGCTCAAATGAAGCTTTCAATGATTTTGCCCCCTGCGGGCGTAGCCAAAATCGTTTTGCCTTTTCTTTTCATCGGGCACGCCTCAGCACAATTTCTTGATGATTTTAATGATGCTGCCATTGTTTTCGATCCGCAGGCCATCAATGGCTGGACGTTTTACACCGGCGATGGATCGGCAACCATGGATTTTCAACAAAGGGACGGATATGCTTCCATTCTGGTGGACGCTACGAAAGATAAGCAGAACATCTGGTGGGCTTTAATCAGACGATGTGTTTCAACAGATTTCAATTTGAATCAACTGAGTAAACCCAACCATGAATTCCGAATTGAAGCCCGCATTCGAGTAAGCCATGCGCCAAGACGTGTGAATCTTCATCTGAATACCCAGAGAACGACAGATTTCCACACCCATCTCATGGAATTTGATATTCCGGATACAATGAATTGGCACGCGATCAGCATGACCACCCATGATTTCGATGCCAAACCCGGAGACCGGATTTATGGACAACTCGCGCTCATGGATTGGGGACTGGAGAAATATCGTGTGGACTTGGACTACTTCAAGGTGGATATTGTGAACGTCGATTCCGTTGGTCCGGACAAAGGTGTGCAAGTGCCCTATCATCCGCCTGTCCAGAATGTGAGCACATTCGCCCATCATATCACTGTGGATCAGGATGCCATGATCGATCTTGAATACCCTGATATGAACTTCAACAATTGGTACGCACAAGATGAAACCGGAAAAACTGATTTGCTCACCGTCAGCGGTACGCAGCTCGTGATCATGCGCTGGGACCTCAGCCAGTTTGCCGGCAAGCGGGTTGTTGGATCCGGAGTGTTGGAATTGACGACTTATTCGCTGCAACGCTCCTCGGATTACCTGAAAGATTTCGGCATGGTGCGAGTGGTTGAGATTCTGGGCGGTGATCCCGACTGGGACGAGAAGAGCGTCACTTGTGACAATCTATGCCAGGGGCGGCCATTGACTTGCGTGTTGAACTCCCAGATGATCATCGATATTGAAGTTGCGCCGAAACGTGGTGGCAAAAATCTTATTACCATCTCGAATCCGGTGTTGCAACGCATGATCGAGGGGAAAACGTTGGGCCTGGCGATTCGCCCTCTCGGCGCCGTCCATGCCTCTTTTTACGCCAGGGAAAACCAACTTGAAAAGTTCAGCTCCAAGCTGCATCTTAATGTAGATTAGAATGTGTAGGAGAAAAAGCCATGAGAAAGATGAATTTCATTATCAATCATTTAAGGCTCGCCATTTTGATGGGGCTGCTTCCGGGTATTTTCACACTTTACGGATGTGCGCATCAGAAGCCCCAACCCAGCGCCTCGTTGTACAGGTTCAAATACAATGACCAGGCTTATCGCATCCGTTCAATTTCTTCGGTGGACAGGACAGAATCTTATAATGAGCTTATCGGTGAAAAATTTGTAGCGACGGATTTTGATCAGGACCGAATTCTCGATCGCATCATACTCGGCGAGGCGAGCCTCGCGGAAGCCCAAAAGATTTATGAATATGGCCTGGAGCGTCTTGCCCAAGAAAGCAAATTGGTGGTACGAATTCCAAGTGTCAATCGGTACGTGTACGAAAGCAATGACTTTCAGATTGAAATCAGAAGCTTCCGGCCCACCGAGGCTCCGCCGTTCAATGAATTCATGATTACTGATAACCGCCCGTTGGTACGACCGGAGGTCATCATCATTGTTGATCATAATGCCGACGGCACTTTGGATGAGGTGTTAAAAGGTACGGTCACGCTGGAAAAAGCACAGTCCCAATACGCCGAGGCGATAGAAACCGGCTTGCAAAAAGGCGAATTGATCAAAATCAATCATGCGATTCTGGTAAAAGAGAAATAATTATCCAACGAGACTTCGTCTCAAACCGGCAATGCCAAAACAATTTCTCCGGCGCAATCGGACTGCGTCCGTAGGAACTGCCACGAAAATTTGTATAAAACAATTTCGTGCGAGCTCTCTTTGCGTGGGAGAAAAACTTGCTCTGTTCGTAAAGAGTTTTGGCTTTCAAAATTTCAACCATTCTTGCTTGTCACAGGGATAAAATCTATGAAATACTCATACAGATATCTCGTTTTTGTTTTTCTCGTTGCCACTGCCGCATTTGCCCAGGAGAACCGAATTCGATACAACAATCAGAATTTATTTCTGGGTGGTGCCAATCTGGCGTGGCTCAGTTTTGCCAAGGACATCGGCCCCGGCTTCACTGATTTTAATTCATTCGCAGATATTTTATTGCAGATGCATGACCATGGCGGCAATGCGCTGCGCTGGTGGCTGCATACGAATGGCACCATAACGCCTGAATTCAATGAGGCCGGTTACGTCGTGGGACCGGGGCAGGGCACCATCGAGGATTTGAAGAAAGTTTTGGACCTCGCTTGGGAAAGAGAAGTTGGACTCATACTCTGTTTGTGGTCTTTCGACATGCTGCGGAGATCAAACAGTCCCATTGTTTTAAACCGTAACCGGTGGCTGCTCAACGACACGAGCTATACCCGCGCTTATATCGACAACGCTCTCATTCCCATGGTTGACTCCCTCAAAGGACATCCAGCGATTATTGCCTGGGAAATCTTCAATGAGCCGGAAGGGATGAGTAACGAGTTTGGCTGGAGTGATATCCAGCATGTTCCGATGGTCTCGATTCAACGATTCATCAACCTTTGTGCGGGTGCGATTCATCGGACCGATCCCGCAGCCTTGGTTACAAATGGTGCTGTGAATTTTAAAACTCTTACAGATGTACCTACAACATCATTTCCTCAAATTGGCAAAGTGTCTCTCACGACAGAACAGATTATGCTTCATCACCGACAAACAGCGAGCACGGCAAATTATAATTACTATTCTGATAGTCGCTTAATAGCTGCCGGTGGCGACTCCCTCGGCACTCTGGATTTTTACTCGGTGCATTACTATACGAGCGATCCACCTAATCCTGCTGTGGATATGCCCATATCGCCTTTTCATCATCCGGCCAGTTACTGGCTTCTTGACAAACCGATTGTCGTCGCGGAATTTCACATCAAAGAGACTTTGGGTGTTCCCAAGGATCGTTTATTTGAAGTCTTGTATAGCGGGGGCTACGCCGGTGCCTTGCCCTGGTCATGGACCGACAAGACCTTTTCCACGCAGGAGGATATGCTCGCTGCCATGCAGTACATGTGGGACCATCACCGCGCCGATGTCGATGTCAACGGTATCGGTGGCGATTGGCCGGTGGTGACCATCACCAGTCCTGCGAACGATGCGCAGTTTCCTGACAGCGCAGAAGTCACGATTACTGCGGAGGCCTCGGATAAAGATGGTTCAGTGGTTTTGGTGGAATTTTTTGCCAATGACACCCTCAGAATTGGTGAACGCAGCATAGCGCCCTACTCAATAACATGGAAAAACATTCCCGCAGACATTTACACCCTCACCGCCGTGGCCACTGACAATCAGGGTCATCAACGCACCTCGAATCGAGTGCGAATCAAAGTTGGCACATTAACGATGGCAAGACTTGAAGCAGAGCGTGCCACCCGCCAGGGGGATGTGCTCAATATGATTGTCAGCAATAATCCTCATGCAAGCAATGGCGCCTATCTGGATATTCGAACCCAAAATGGTCGAATCACGTGGACACTTCCTGCCGTCCCCGCCGCCGGAAGCTATGAGCTCGCGTTCGGTTACAGATTGTCTTACGACACGCCGAAAGACCAATACATCAACGTCAATGGAACCCGGGTCGCGACATTGCGATTCGACGGAGCAATGAATGTCTGGCTGGAAAAGAAACTTCGAGTCAATTTGGTTCAAGGTAACAATACGATTCAAATGGAATTGTATTGGGGCTGGATGGATCTCGATTATCTGGCCGTTCCAAGCAGTATAGTTTCAGCGGTTAAAACCCCATTCAAACCGCCGGTCATCTTTTCGTTGCGACAGAACTACCCCAATCCCTTCAATCCAGTGACGAACATCACCTATTCGCTTGCCAAACCTGAACAGGTGAAATTGGCAGTTTATGATCTCTCCGGCCGGCAGGTTCGTGTTCTGGTTGACGAAAAACAGCTTGCCGGTTCATATCGCATCGCATTTGAAGCCAAGAATCTCGCCAGTGGTTTGTATTTTTACCGTCTGCAGGCCGGCTCATTGGTCGATGAAAAACGAATGGTACTTGTAAAATAAACCCATGTTGCTGAAAGCACGAACAACAGACGTTGAACGCAACATGCAGAATCAACATTCTCATTCTGGTAAACTTGCTTATTACCTAGCTCCATTGCAAGATGGCTTTGCGGCACTGGGATTGGTGGACAAATGCAATGCCCCCAAAACGATTCCGACCGTGTTCTGCCGGCGTGGTCATGTTATCCTCTTGCCTGGAATTATTTTACCTTCATCATGATTTCTACGAACTCATATGGCAGAAAGGAGATACGATGAAACGAAACGCTGTTTTGTTTGCTTTGGTCTTTTTGTTGACCTTTGCCTTTGCGCAAATACTCCGCGCACAAGCGAGTCAACAAGCTGCTTCAGGCCAGTTCCACAAATGGTGGAATGATCGACATGTCGGCGATCCGCTCGACAGCAAGAACGCCAAGAAACTGCCTCTGATTCAGGTGAAAGGCAACAAATTCGTCGACCCGCAGGGAAACCCCATTCTCTTCCGTGGCCTTTCGATCTCCGATCCGGATAAGATTGCGAACGAAGGGCGCTGGAATAAACAGCATTTTGTGAAAGTCAAGGAAATGGGAACGCAGGTAGTGCGCATTCCCGTTCATCCGATTGCCTGGCGGGAACGGACGCCGGCAAAGTATCTCGAGTTGCTCGATCAGGCCGTGGAGTGGTGCACCGAGCTGGGCATGTACATCATCATCGATTGGCATTCTATAGGGAATCTGAAGTTGGGCCTGTTTCAGGACCCAATGTACAACACCTCACTGACAGAAACATTCGAATTCTGGCGGACCATGGCCAGACATTACCGAGGCCACAACACCGTGGCCTTCTATGAACTGTTCAATGAACCCACGCTGTTTTTCGGACAGCTCGGCTCCATGTCGTGGGATGAATGGAAAAAAATGAACGAGGACATGATCAGCCTCATCCGCGCTTATGATCGCGAAACCATTCCGCTGGTGGCCGGCTTTGACTGGGCTTATGATCTCACACCCTTACTCATCAATCCGGTTGAAGCAGAAGGCATCGGCTATGTCACTCATCCCTATCCTCATAAACGCACCAAGCCTTGGGAGCCGAAATGGGAGGAGAACTTTGGTTTTGCAGCCGGGAGATTCCCCATTCTGGCGACTGAAATCGGATTTACTCTGGGAAAGTCCACTTTAGCCGAGAATGGTGAGTATGGAAAAGCCATCATTTCATATCTCGAGAACAAAGGCATCGGCTGGGTGGGTTGGGTCTTCGATCCTGAATGGCATCCCGCGCTGTTTGAATCGTGGGATACTTACAAATTGACAGAAAGTGGTGAATTCTTCAAACAAGCGTTGCAGGGAAAGCTGAAGAACTGACTTTGTGAGGAGTCAAGACGTGAAAAAAGCTCTGATATGCATCAGTCTATTGTTGCTCGTCCCATTTATTTTGAATGGGCAAACGGTCAAGCAGAAAGAGCCGGTAAATCCGCGTGCCAGCATGGAAGCCAGGCAATTGCTTTCGTATTTGTACGACCTAAGCGGTAAAAAGACACTTTCGGGACAGCATAATTATCTGGGCAGGATGTCGATAGTGACGGATAGTCTTTTCAAGCTTACCGGAAGATACCCGGCAGTTTGGGGTAGTGATTTTGGATTTGCGGATTCAACGCACGACATCGACAACATCAAGTACCGCTCGTTGTTGGTTGGCGAAATCAAAAAACAACATGCCCGCGGATGCCTGATTACGTTAACCTATCACCAAGCCAATCCGGTGATTGGAGAACCATGCCAGTTTCAGGGCGGAGTGATTAGCAAATTGACAGATGATCAATGGATCGAGCTGACCACTCCCGGAGCTCCGTTGTATGAAACCTGGCGCAAGCAAATGGACAAACTTGCCGGGCATCTCAAAGCGCTTCAAGAATTGCACATCCCGATCCTGTTCAGGCCATACCATGAAATGAATGGCAAGTGGTTTTGGTGGGGCGGCCGTCCCGGGGAAAAAGGGTTCGTCACTCTCTGGAAACAACTGTATGACTACTACACCAATCACCATGGTCTCAACAACTTGATCTGGGTATGGTCGCCGGACAAGCCATGGCATGGTTTGAGAGAGTATTATCCAGGTGACGACTTGGTTGATGTGGTTGGCTGCGATATCTATCCGGTAAAAGATACCACCGTGGTCTATCGCAAGGAGTGGTATGATCAACTGCTCGAGGTGGCAGGTGACAAGCCCTTGGCCATCGGAGAGTGCAGTGCCTTTCCCGATTCAACTGTTCTGAATGAGCAGCCGCGCTGGGTCTGGTTCATGGGATGGAGCGAATTGTCGTTACTCGGCAATTCTGTTGAAGCAATTCGCAAACTGTACAATGACAAGAGAGTCATATCTGTTGGTCCGAAGAAGTGATTTGAATCAACGAGGACGAATACTATCACCACAACGTTAAGCCGACGATTTTCAGTTCCGATGTCTTTTGTTCTTCTATTTAGCTTGCATCTTGAAGAACCCGCAGGCTACGGCCGCAGGCTAACGTTGTGGGGTTCAGACATCAACGGTCGGCATTACCAACATTTCGCCGTCATTACTTGCGGTATTCGTTATCAGTATGGTAGTGAAGAATCTTGGGATAGCACTCATGGGAATAGGACTTTTAACCGAAGCATTTGGCTGATAGCCCAATAGACTTGATTCAAGAATAAGCATGGAGTGAAGCCATGAAACGAATTTTGTTGTTGATCTCCTGCCTCATCTATGCCAGCGCGTATGGTCAGAAATTCGACCAACTCGCGTTGACCCCTCCGATGGGTTGGAACAGTTGGAATAAATTTGCTTGTGATGTTAATGAAAAACTCATTCGCGAAACTGCAGACGCCATGGTTTCCTCGGGCATGAAAGACGCCGGCTACGTGTACGTCAACATCGACGACTGCTGGCACGGTCAACGGGACAGTCTCGGTTTCATTCATCCCGACCCGGAGCGGTTTCCTTCCGGCATGAAAGCGCTGGCCGACTACATTCACGCCAAGGGACTGAAGTTCGGCATCTATTCCGACGCCGGATGGAAAACCTGCGGCGGCCGGCCGGGCAGTCGCGGTCATGAATATCAGGATGCTTTGACTTATGCCCGGTGGGGAGTCGACTACTTGAAATACGACTGGTGTAACACCGAGGCGTTGAATGCCGAGGGCGCGTACCTCACCATGCGCGATGCGCTGTATGCTGCCGGTCGGCCGATTGTTTTCAGCCTGTGCGAATGGGGCAGCAATAAGCCCTGGACCTGGGGGAAGAAAATCGGCCATTTGTGGCGCACCACTGGCGACATCACCCCTTGCTGGGATTGTGAAATCGATCACGGCGGCTGGTCGTCCTGGGGCGTGATGCGAATTTTGGATATGCAAAAAGGATTGCGCGAGCACGCCGGGCCCGGGCACTGGAACGACCCCGACATGATGGAGGTCGGCAACGGCATGACCGTCAATGAAGATCGCGCGCATTTCTCGATGTGGTGCATGCTTGCCGCTCCGCTGATCGCCGGAAACGATCTGCGGAACATGTCCAAAGAAACGGTGGAAATTCTCACCAACAAGGAAGTGATTGCGGTCGATCAGGATTCGCTCGGCATTCAGGGATTCCGGCACGTGGCCGAAGACAACGTGGAAATTTGGTTCAAACCGCTCGTGCATGGTGATTGGGCAATGTGTGTGCTCAATCGCAAGCATGCGCCGCACAAGTTTACCTTCGACTGGAAGCACGAATCAGTGGGAGATGCTTTTTCGAAAAGAGATGCCCGGTTTGAAACGACAGTATATCGTGTCCGGAACTTGTGGACGAAGAAAGATCTTGGAACGACAAAAGAAATCTTGAGTGCCGAGGTGCCGGGGCACGATGTCTTGATGCTGCGGCTCAGCAAAATGTGAGGCAAAACCATTTGGGGCAAAACCATTGAGGGATACTATTCAACGATTGACCCCAATGATCGAGAGGAGTACAGCCAGCAACATGAGCCTGTCATTCAGGAGGAATTTGCCATGTCCCTGTGGACACCCTACGGGCGTAGCCCATCACAATGAAAAGGTGTTTTGTAGTTGCGCCTTCAGGCGCCGAAGGTGCTGAACATTTCGATCCTGAAGGATCTACTACGAAAACTATTTTCGTGGTAATTGTTTTACAATTCAGCACGGTGCTCAATTGTAAAAAGACTGCGTCCGTAGGCTACGCCCGTAGGGATGCATCCTGTATGACATATTACTTGGAAGCGTTCTCTACTGCTGTAGTTCATTCTGCGATTAACATTACCATGTCATCGTGGAACGATCTTTTTTGTTATCAAGCACGATGCTTGTATTGAAAAAAGACGGCGTCCGTAAGCCAGCGGCCATGGGCTACGCCCGTAGGGATGCCTCTTGCATGACATGTTGCTTGGAAGTCGAGACAGTTTTAATAGTCTTGCCCGAAATGGTTTTGCCTTTCTTGAGAAAAAGCTGGAAAGTCATGGTTTTTCATTTTTAAATCGGGAGAAATGAAATCTATGGAAGCTATGAAAAGAAATTTCTTGCCATTCCTGCTATTCCTATTTGGTATAAGCAGCGCATCTTCGGTCTTTTCCGACGTCCGCTCGCCCGCGGTCATCGGCAATCACATGGTCTTACAGCAAAAAAGTGAGGTGACTCTTTGGGGCTGGTGCGAGCCGATGGAAAAAATCCGCGTAATGGTGGATTGGGATACGACCATCTACGCCACGACCGGATTGCGCACTGCCAAATGGAGTGTGAAAATCAAAACGCCGGCCGCCGGTGGTCCTTACCAAATCATCATCAACGGCTACAACGTGGTGGTTTTGGAAGACGTGATGATTGGCGAAGTCTGGCTGTGCAGCGGCCAAAGCAACATGGAATGGAGCGGCGCTCACGGATTGCCCCAATCCCTCGAAGAAGCGCCGCACGCCACCAATCCCAACCTCCGCTTGTTCAATATTACCAAAGCCACCTCCGATTATCCGCAGGAAGATTGCCATGCCAGTTGGAGAGTCTGCAATCCCGAAGACATGAAACATTTCAGCGCCGTGGGCTATTTCTTCGGAAAGAAATTGCATGAGGAACTGAAAGTACCGGTCGGGCTGATCAACGCCTCGTGGGGCGGAACCCCGGCAGAGGTGTGGACACCCAAAGAGCTGGTGGAGAATGATCCGGTATTGAAAGAAGCTGCCACGAAAGTGTCGCAATCCGTACCCTATTGGCCGATCATTCCAGGACAGAGTTTCAATGCCATGATCAGCCCGATTACAAATTTTCAAATCGCCGGCGCGATCTGGTACCAGGGTGAAAGCAATGTAGGCACTTGGTCAACCTACCAAGCGTTGTTTACCACGATGATCGGCGCCTGGCGCAAAGCCTGGCAAAGAGATTTCCCATTTTATTATGTTCAGATTGCGCCGTGGTCGGGTTATGGAGAAAATAATGCCTGTGCTTTTTTGCGGGAAGCGCAAACCAAAAGCCTGAGTTACCCCAATACCGGCATGGTAGTCGTCAGCGATTTGGTGGACGATATAACCAACATTCATCCGAAAAATAAGAGGGATGTTGCTTTGCGTTTGGCGAACCTGGCTCTGGCTGAAACGTACGGTAAAGCCGGAATCGTTTATAAAAGCCCGATGTATAAAAGCATGAAGGTGGAGGGAGACAAAATCCGGATTTATTTCGATCATGCCGAAGCGGGTTTGATGAGCAAGGGTGGTGATCCCACTGAATTTTACATTGCCGGAGCAGACAAAAATTTCCAACCGGCCATCGCCAAAATTGAAGGAAACACCGTTGTCGTATGGAACAAATCCGTCAAGAAACCCGTCGCGGTTCGCTTTGGGTTCAGCAATGCCGCGATGCCGAATTTATTCAGCAAAGAAGGACTGCCGGTGAATCTTTTCCGAACGGATGATTGGCCGGCAGTTACATATGATGTGAAAAAGTAAAAGTAAATATTTCGGCATGTATTACCTCGCTGCGACAGTTATAGGGCAAATTTTTTGAAAAAAGTGCGCTTGGCGCAGGGTTCAGCGGCTCAAACCTGAAAACCCATGTAGGCTCACGTTTTGTGCATGACTACTTAACTTTCCCAGATTTTTTGCTATTTTGTAGACATGTACCTCCGAACTATTTTGCATGAAATAAGGACGGCTCGAAAACCACCTGCGCCCACAACGAGCGCGATAGCAAAAAGGGTTATGCCAAGGCCATGGTTCTTCACAATTTCGGCCGCCTCGAAGACCTTGACGTTGAGCAGCTCAAACGCCTCGTCAAGAGCATTTCACGGGGAAGACGCCCTGGAATCTCAAGGAGATCTTCATCAAAGGCCTCTCGACAAAGCACCAAGAAAGGCCGTACCTCTTCAAAGAGGTACGGCTTTTGTTTTTGGGGCTTGACATTTGGAGAAATTTATCTAACTTGAATGATGTTGAGGCGTCAAATCCAGGAATCGTCACCAAGTCTTATTTCATCATAATCCATTCGTCCCTTGAAATCCGTTTGATCAATGTGAGGGTATATTTTATGCCTGACAAAAATTTTCTCATTCTCGGTGGTGCCGGACTGGTTGGCTTGCAAGTGGCTTTTCGGATTGCGAATGATCTCACCCCCGAACAGATTGTGATTGCCTCCCTGTACAATCGCGAGGTGCGTGAAGCTTTGGATCAGTTGAAAGAGATGTTCGGTAACCGGCCGATTCAGTTCAAAGGCGTCGCCGGCAACATTTTCGTCCGCAGCGGTTTCGCGGACAAGTCGCGGGAATGGCTTTTGGAAAGCTACACTCGTCGCGAAGCATTGTATGAAGATTTATTGGGCCCGGTGCAAAATGCCTACGAGCAGTCGCAATTGGTGAAAATCATTCGGGAATACCGGCCGGATGTGATCATCGACTGCATCAATACTGCCACCGCCATCAGTTATCAGGATGTCTACGCCGCCTCGCGCATTGCCAAATCACAAATGGATAATCTCGTGCGCCAACTCGTGGCTAAAGACGCTCAGAATGTGAACATCATGTGGAAAGAGACGGAAAAGGCTTTCGAGACGCTGTTGCTCTCCGAGGCCATCCCGCAGCTTGTTCGCCATGTCATTTTGCTCAATCAAGCCATGCGCGAAGTCGGTACGCGCATCTATGTCAAGGTCGGCACCACCGGCACCGGCGGCATGGGACTAAATATCCCGTACACGCATGGGGAAGACAAGCCGAGCGCGAAATTGATGTCCAAAACTGCCGTGGCTTTTGCGCACACTGGTTTGTTGTTTCTCATGGCGCGCACTCTCGGCGGCCCCATTGTCAAAGAGATCAAACCGGGCGCCATGATCGGTTACAGGAATGTTTCCTGCCGAACCATTCATGAGCATGGACAGACAGTATATGTTTACACAAGTCGAACCGATCGTCTGGCCGAAACCCTGGTTTTGCGTGCGGACCGGAACGGATTCGAGCAACTGCATACGCTCGATCTGCCGGTTGTCGACACCGGCGAAAACGGCCTATTCACCAAAGGCGAATACGAAGCCATCACCTCACTCCGCCAGATGGAATTCATCACGCCGGAGGAGATTGCGCGCGATGTGGTTTTGGAAATCAAAGGCAGCAACACTGGCAAGGATGTGATTGCCGCCATTGACGGTGCAGTCATGAACCCAACCTATCGCGCCGGCTACTTGCGCCAACAAGTTTTGGATGTGCTCGAGCGGCTGGAGCAGGAAACCGAGACGCACAGCGTTGCTTTGGGCCAATTAGGGCCGCCGCAATTGTCAAAGCTGCTTTGGGAGGCGGAGCTTTTGCACATAGAGTTCGGCACTTTGGAAGAGTTGTTGGCTCACACCCCGGAAGAGATTTCGATGAAAATCTATCAGCGCATTCAGGAGGATCATGCCACTCGCCAGCTCATCACGTCGATTGGTGTGCCCATTCTTGCACCTTCCGGCAATGAGCTGATTCGAGGCCCATTTATTCGCATCCCGGAGGTGGTCGGAGCCCATGTGGTGAGTATTCAAAATGGGAATGTGGATGAATGGGCGGCGAAAGGTTGGGTAGATTTGCGGCCCAAGAATTTTACCCGCTGGCAGGAACGCTTTCGGATCATGGAACGGGCACGCCAGCTCTCTTACGGTCAGGGTTCCGCCGCGATCACACGCGCCGTATATCCATTTAAAGACATTCGGCCCGGCACGATCGTGGGCTGGATATTCAATAATGAAGAGGGCTACGGGTATCGGATCAAGTAGGCTGGATGCTGGATACTCTTGCCTGCTTCAATATTTCAATAGCGTTTAGAAGTGAGAAATATTTTCACAGAGAGTTAATTCTTGTCCCAGCCGCACTTCGTGATCGAGGTGCGGCTTTATTTTCATCGAGTCTGCGTTGGCCAATTGCGGAAGTGGATTTACCCTTTTTATTGATGCGGATTTCCTACTCAACGAGGACCGCAAATGCACTTTGCGGCATCACCTTGCCAATCTGACGTGCCGGCACGCCCTGATCCGCAAGCCGCGACAAATATTCATCAACTTTCTTCGGTGCGAGACTCACCAAAAGCCCTCCGGAAGTCTGCGGATCGTGCAAGGCCTTGAGCAAAAACGGATCAAATCCCTCCCGAACAAAAGTCTGGCTCTTTACGAACTCCCAGTTGTTGCGATTGCCGGCAGGGATGCAACCCTGTGCCGCGAAATATAAAACTTCCGGCAATAATGGAACAACTTCGCCCTCAATCAGAAACGTCACGCCGCTGGCTGAGGCCATCTCATAAGCGTGACCGAGCAGGCCAAAACCGGTTATATCAGTTGCCGCATGCACGCCAACAGCAAGCATCGCTTCACTGGCAGCACGATTCAACTGCAGCATGGTTTCCGTCAATAGCCGGGTTGTCGCTTCTGATAACAGACCGCGCTTCACCGCCGTGCTGAGGATGCCGGTGCCAAGCGGTTTGGTGAGTACCAAAGCATCTCCCACTTTGGCCGTGTGGTTGTGAATGATTTGCTGCGGATGCACGATGCCGGTCACTGCCAGACCGTATTTGATTTCCGGATCATCCACGGTGTGCCCGCCGATGATCGCAACGCCCGCAGCCGTGGCTTGATCGATGCCGCCATTCAATATCGCGGCAAGTTGATCCGGATCGCCCTTTGCCGGGTAGCAGGTGATGTTCAGCGCGGTGAGCGGCCGGCCACCCATGACATAAACATCCGACAGCGAATTGGCAGCGGCGATGCGGCCGTAATCATAAGGATCATCGACAATCGGCGTGAAGAAATCCACCGTTTGCACCAGCGCCAAATCCTCGCGCAGTTGAAAAATGCCGGCATCCGAGGCCAGGTCCAATCCGACCAAAACGCCGGGCATATTGACCTTTTTCACTTTTGCCAAAACTTGCCACAACACCGTTGGGCTCATTTTCGAGGCTCAACCGGCGCAACGGACTTGTTCGGTAAGGCGCGTGAGGTCGTCTTTGGTCGGGTTTGGGCTCATGCAGGCTTAGTTGGAGAAAATTTCATTCAGAATTATTTTTTGGTAATTTCTATACTTGCATCAGTACTATTAGTCACAATATTTTTTTTTGGAAAAACAATTCCTGCTACGCGCAAAACGACCAAGCGGCATTCATCCTGTGCTTTTTGTGCTGCCTCACGATCAAATAACTCAGGAGCGCCCGTCCCCGTATCTTCGCTGCCATAAAATGCCAGCCCTCGCTGCAACACCAGATTATCAGAAATGCTTGCGAACTGTTGTAATTCCTCAGAAGTTAGCACTGTGAGTAATTTGGGATTTTTAAGCGCGTCACCAATCTTATGAATTTTGCTGTACTCAATTCCTGCCCAACGCAACAGGCCTTTTAATGCCAGCTCGACAGCTTCCTGTGCCTTTCTCACAGTACGATGCCAATGTCCATGCGCAAAGCTTAGCCGGGCCTCGTCAAGAATGATTATCGCATCATTGACATAGGTTTCTGCCAGTCTTTTCATGATCACAACTCAATCACCTCCCCTGGTCGCCAATCAGGTTTGAGATCCCAGTACATGGAACCATCCTCCTCTACAATGCGTTTGGCACCAAGTTCCTTCAGCCGTTCCCGCAAGCGTTGTAATTTGTTTTTGAGTATGCCATTATCGAAAAGAATTATCCCGTCTTCCGTGATGTCGAGCAAAATTGGTTGGGTCCGTTCAATTTCTTCGATGGTATAAAGCAAAGGCGAAATGAATGGGTAAAATCCTTTGTTGCGTAGTTCTTGCGCAGCAGGAGAATTTTCTGCTGCCTGCACCAACGGGAAAATCATATCGATACGTTTGCTGCGAACTTTCGGCAAATCATCAAAAACCAAGATAAAGTCAATGTCGCTGGTTGGTTGTGCCGAACCACGGGCGACGGAGCCATAGAGAGCCGCAGCTTGTAAATGGCTGCCAAAGGTACGACGGCAGCGCGAGATAAAATCATCAATGAGGCCTTGATATACGGGATTCATCTTTGTGTCCTGGAAATTACGCTTCAGGTTCTCACAGTCTCTCAAGAACAGCTCGCCAACTTTTTCCCGCTTTTATGGTCTTTCCTCCTCAGGCTTGTCATTCTCTCCTTCCACGCCCAGCACTCGCACTTCCCCCCGGCGCTCGGTAATTCCCATCGTATCGAGATATTGCAACAGTGGCACGGCAAATTTGCGACTGGTATTCTCTACCAACTCTTTAAACTGACTAACCGTAATTTCGTTGTTTTGGCGCAAATAATCAACTACTTTTTTCTTCGCTTGTTCGAGGCGACGGCGGTGCATAAAGATGCCTTCTTCCAATCGGACAATTTCTTTTTGAATCTGCAGCACACTTAAGATGGCTTCGATTTCTTTCTCCGATACGGAAAGTTTTGCCGCCAATTCCGCCGGGCTCGAAGGAGCGTAGGCTTGATTATACAAAATTTCCAGGATCTTTTGCCGCAACCCCTCTTGCTCGGGTGGCAGATGTATTTCATGCTCAGCCAGCGCAATATGTGCATCGATTTCTTTGATCTTACCGCCGGCTTTGTAATGCTCGATAAAAAAGTTGAGCAAGGTCGGTTCTGCCAATGGTTGAATCAGCCCGCTCAACTCGGCTTTACGGATGCCGAGACGGGTTGGATTTTTTACATGGAAATCACGCAGCAGGTTTTCGAGCTGATGCCAAAGCGATTCCACACGTTGGCGATGAATGTAGCCACGCTTGCCAACTGGCAACACATTTTGTGAGTGTACCAGGACTTGCAGATGCTGCTGCAATTCCTCCTTGCGCCCACCGATCTCGGTGGCGAGCTGGTCAATGGTCACCGTATAGCGATCCGGCATGAGAAATTGCGCAACCAGTAATTCCAGAGAATCTTCTTTCTCCAATGCCTGTAATTTTGGCACCAGATTCACATTACTACGGCGATAAGGTGCGGCTTGCGAGTCCAGGACAATTCCGCCGCCGATGGTACGCGGCGGGGAATAGCGTCGAATCACCAGTGTCTCCAACCGCCGCGTCGCTACCGCCTGTTCAAAAAGGACATGCACGTATCCAGTTTTGCCCGGGGCGATCTCGTCTGCATCGATCGGAATGACCCGTGCCATGATTTCTGCCGTGCCGAGATGTACCCGCACACGCGAGCGATTTTTGAGTGGGGCTGGTGCATTCGGCAGCAACTGAACGCGGCAATTGGCCCGGCGCGTAGGATGAAAATAGCCGGGCGCAGCAAGCACATCACCACGTCCAATCTCTTCGGTCGCAATGCCCAACAAATTAATCGCGGCGCGATCGCCGATCTGCACTCGATCGACTTCCTTGCCGTGGCGTTGCAAACCACGCACGCGCACCTGTTTTTGTGACGGCAGGATTTCCAGAGATTCTCCGGGGTGAAGCTGGCCGGAGAGCACCGAGCCGGTAACCACGGTGCCGAACCCTTTCATCGAAAACGAGCGGTCTACAGGCATCCAAAACACGCCACGATCTTGACGGGGTGGCAAGTTTGCAATCATCGCCGCGATTGCCTGGCGCAATTCCGGGATGCCTTCACCCGTGATGCTGGAAACAGGAATGATTGGCGCATCTTCGAGAAACGTACCTTTTAGGAACTGGCGAATGTCCTCTTGCAGCAATTCCAGCCAGTCCGGCTCGACCAGGTCTTTTTTGGTAAGCGCAACTATACCGCGCTGCACTTGCAGAAGTTGGCAGATATCGAGATGCTCGCGCGTTTGCGGCATGATGCCATCGTCCGCCGCAATGACGAAGAGCACGATATCGATCGTACTCACACCGGCCACCATGTTTTTGATAAATTTCTCATGGCCGGGTACGTCGATGATGGTGGCCGACTCACCCATGTGCGCGAAGCCCAGATCAATCGTCATGCCACGCGCCTTTTCTTCCGGCAGGCGGTCCGCATCCACGCCAGTGAGCGCTTTTACCAGCGAGGTTTTGCCGTGATCAATGTGTCCGGCAGTGCCAAGAATAACGTGACGATGCATAAAAACCTGAAGTGTTGGGTTGTTTGCGTATTGAAGTAATGGAGTTTTGGATTGGCGGATTATTGGATTCAATGGCTGCGGGAGTAGTAGATTGAGGGAGCGAGAGAAGCCAGTATCCCAAAGCGCTGAGAAGCCATTGCTCCATCAACCAAAAGCTCCAATAGCACAGTGCTCCATTACTTCAATACGCCACTTTGGAGCACAGCGTTTTTGTTTTGGCAAAAATGAAGACAGCGGTGAATCGACTTGAGGGTTCGCCGATTCAATTTTTTAAAATTTAAGACAATTTGACCAATTTATCAATGAAATGTTGAAGATCGGAGAACAACCGCCGGGCGAGCATGGTGAAGACATTAGTTTGATTTTTCAATTCAGTGAGGAGTGACCGGAATTACGGCCCAAAGTGAAATGGCCCGGCATCAAATCTAAAACTGGAATTCTTGGAAGAGTCATCAGAAACTTGCGAATGCGAAGAGCCAGAAGGCATTTCTTCGGCCGTGAACAGCCGGTTGCCGTCAAGACCTGGATGCGCCGGCTCCCAATATGCGCGTTTTGTGGAGGCGTTCCTCTTCCAGAAAAAAACAAAACCTAGGCGATTGCGGATCACCTCGGCAATTTCCCCAACACCTTCCACACCCACCGATGAAATCGATGAAAGGAAACCACAGGCTGGGCAAACATCAAGATGCACTCGCCATGTATGGCACTGATGCCGTTCGCCTGACAAAATCGAATTGCGGCTTCGGATTCTGCGCCTTGTTGCATCCACACGCGGCGGATGCCGGCGGCTGCGGCCTCGCGCACTACACGTTCTGTTTCGGCTGGTGGCACAACGATCAGCACACCGTCCACCGTCTCCGGCAATGACTCGAGATTTGGATAGCAACGATCGCCCTCGATACGCTCCGCATTGGGATTGATCGGAAACAAGCAGTATCCCTTCTCCTTCAGCGCTCTGAAAGCCGCATTTCCAAATTTTTTCCCGTTGCGGGAAACGCCAACGACAGCGAGCTTGCGCTGCGCGACAAAATCTTCGATCGCGGATTTGGTCGTCATGACACCTCCAATCCCTCCGCACATTTGGCGCAGTAGAAGCGGATTGCCGGATTTTCTTTCATCCAAAAGGCGAGACAGTAGGCGCAGGCTTCGCGGCTGCGGCGGTCACAAGCCTGACAGATTTCATCCACGGGAAGCGGCTGAGCGGCAAAATAGACGATGGGATCGATTTCTGCGGAGCAATTCTCGCAGACCAACATGGTTTTCGGCACTTCCGGCGCGTGCCACTTCTCTTCTTCTCGAGCAACTGCCTCAGCGATTTTCTCACGTGCTTTTTTCTCGATCATCGCGGCATAGTCGCGAATCGCCTGTAATTGCGCTTCAGCATCGAGGCCGCCTTCGTGGAGCACTGCCTGCGCCTGGCCGCTGCCCAAATAATGACCGTCACGGAAGGAGTGCAAGGTGCGGCGCAAGCCTTCGCGCGAGCGTACAAAACGGTATATGGTCGGCAAGGTGAAATCGGTAATTCCCATCGCCTCGTAAGTCAAATGCTCCGGGAAAATTTTCTCCTGAATTTTCGGGGACAGGCGATTGAACAGCTCGACGCTCGCGATGTAATAGACGTTGAGATTGTAACCCTCTTCATCCAGTTTCGGCAACACCTCGCGGACAAAGGAGCTGGCGACACCATTGCCTTGCAGTACGATGGTGCCGTGATAAGCATTGGCTTCCGGATTGGCCTGGCGCATGGCATAAACACCCTGCGTTGCTGCGGTGACGGGAGGAAGTTTGTAATGTTCGCGATCAAGAATGGGGTCCGGCGGCCGCGTTACAAACGGTGCAAGAATCGCGGGTCGCGCCTGCAAGCCGGCAATGAGCAGCGGCCAAATTTCCTGCGCATCCCATGGCGTCAACGTGATCAGCACGTTGTCCGGAAAATTTTCCTGCAGCAGTTGCAGGACTTGCGGATCAGCATGTGTCGGGCCGTCCTCGCCGGTTTTGATGCCGGCATGCGCATTGATCATGATAAAAGTTTGATACGGGCCATCTTTGCCGAACTTGGTCTGCTGGCCGATGCCGTGCAAGCGGGCGGCCACATGCTCGAGTGCGCCAATGAAGGCGCCATACGAGGAAGTCGCGCCGATATGCCTGCCGAAGCTCGCCAGTCCCGCCATGAATGCGCCCATTGCATCTTCACAAATTCCTCCCACGGCAATCAAACGACTGCCGGGATTGGAAACGGCATTGTATAAACCTTCAGGAAAACCTTTGGCTAAATTCGATATGCTCGTGGAGCCGAGCAAATCCGCAGCAGCGCCGATGAGGGCACCGTTGGTGTGGTGATTGATCACATTCAACGCATTTCCCAACACCTCGCGCAAGGTGACGCTGTTGCCAATTTTGAGTTGCAGCGCCGGTGGAACGACTTCGGGCCGCAGTGCGGTATCTTCAGCGTAAAGTTTGTGTAAATTGGGGGCTTGCGGACTGGGGCGGCGTTGCATGGCGCGCAAATGCTGCCGGGACTGGGCGATCCGCTCGGCGGCCAGATTTGCGAGATCCGGATTTTGTTCGAGCACCGCGCGCACGGTCATCAGGGTATCATAAAAATTTTGTTCGATGTTTTCGGGCGACAGATCACCTTTGAAGCGCGGGAACTGCCTGCCGAAATAGCTCTCAAATTCACGCAACGCATTGTAATAACCCTCCGAACAAAATTTGTGGCCGGCGCCGTGCGAGCCTTTGCCTTCGATACCGTATTTCCAACCTTTGATGGTGCGATAAATAATGGCCGTGGGTTGTTGAGTATCCAAATTGAGTGCCAATTCCTGCGCGGTGAAAGTCTGACGAAAATCCATTCCTTCCGGCACAAAGATCACATTCCAATCGTGCAGGTAAAACAATTCCATCGGATTCCATTGCACGTAATCACCCGGCTCGCCATTGTTGCGGCAGACACGGTTGGAATCAATCGAGGCCTGGTTCCAATCGACATGCAGAACGACATTGAAAAGACGCGCGGTGGCCGCCGCCGCAATCGCCTCGTGCACGCGGCCGGGCGTCATGCCGCCCTCACCTTCCAGAAGATGAACGATGGGCGGATTGTCGCGATAGGTGTCCATCGCACCCAGGGCCAGGCCGAATCCTGCCGGCACGCCGACGCCACTGGCGCCGGTGGCCACACGCACGAACGGCGTCGCCGGAGTCGGATGACCATCCAAGGCCTTGGCATTGAACTTTTTGAATAATGGTGTCGAGTTGGTGGGATTGCGACGAAAGCCCAGCAGATCTTCAAGACGCAGTTGTTTGGCGGCCTCCGGCAGCAAATCCGGACGCGCAATGCGGACCAACTCGTTGCGCAGCGCCCACATGGCGTAAAGCCCCATCGCTTTGTGGCCGGCAGCGTAGACCAAAATATCTGCATCCGGCGCATCGGGTGCGGAAAAATCATAACGCAGCGTGTGATAAATCAGTGACTCGACAATGCGGCCTGAAGAAATGCTGCCGCCGGGATGGCCGGAGGTGGGCACGAAATTATACAGAATGCCGCACAGCGTCCGGTACACCAAGTCAATGGCTTCAAAGATTTTTATCTCGACGTCATTGATCGGCACTGGCACCGTATTCAAAACTCTCGAAATGTCAAAATATACGCCTCTTCGTTGTCCGAGCGCCAAAGGCTCAGGCCGGAGCATGGCATAACGGGATGGGGTGGTCATGGCTTTCCTCGCAAGTTATAAAAAATTGTCGGATGAATAAAGGTGAGCAAAAGCCGCACCAGATAGCGAGGAGTTTTATCATGAGACAAGCACATGTTAATTTTAGAGATTCCTGTCCACAAAAAAAGATGGGCTGTGATGATTTTCTCGTTTTTGCAAAAACGTCTTGGAAAATTCTTAGTTTGGGGAAAACACCTCCTGGAATGGATTATTTACAAATTTTCGCCGTGAAGACGCCATCCCATTTCGAGCCACAAGACATGACGCAGGATAGGGTCCGCCGAGCAAAATACTTCTTTGTCATGCTGAAGCATCTTCCCCTGCATACATACCTTGCCAGTAATGGAAAGATTCCTCCAGACGCAGTCTTGGCGGAATGACATTCAGGTGGTGCGTTTTTGACCGAAAGAAAATGGCACATCGACCACTTGCAAGGACACTATAAAAACGATCTCCGTAAAAAGGTTCCAACTTTTGTATTTTGAAACGTCCAATTCAATATGAAGGTCTGGTAGTTGTCCACTTTTCACAGGCAGGGCAATTTTTGAAAAAATGCCTGGAAGCCTGTTGTGATTAATGCCGTTATTTATTATATTATAAAAAAACTATCACGACCGCGAAGATTTTTTGGAACACAGACTGCGTCCGCAGGATTTTAGCAGACTACGTCCATAGGATGAACGCAGATAAAAAAATCAGTGTTAATCAGCGTTTACCCCGTTGGATATGTATCCTAGAGAAGCCACACTATGACGTGTTTCTATCCAACGGGGTCAATCTGTGTCCCAAAATTTTGGCTGCGCCCGTAGGCTGCGCCCGTAGGCTGCGCCCGTAGGCTGCGCCCGTAGGCTGCGCCCGTAGGGGGTTGCGGCTTGATGGCCGCGTTACGTTTGATAATCAGCAGGTGGTGATGCAAGCAGTCTTTGATTTTTATCGCGTCTGGTTTGGAAATTTTTTGAGGAGCTTTTCAGCATGAAGAGAAAACCACTTATTTTTTCCGTTTTACTCGTGCTCGTTCTCGTTGGCGGATACTTGCTGTGGCCGCGCAAGTCTGCAGAAAAGAACGTGATGAACGGAATTCCCCTGCGTACGGCCACGATTACGCGGGGCGATCTTACCGTGTTGGTTTCTGCCAACGGCAAGGTCGAGCCCATCAGAAAGGTTGAAGTCAAAAGCAAAGCTTCCGGACAGATTTTGATGATGCCGGTTGAAGAGGGCGACCGCGTGAAAAAGGGTGATCTGATCGCGCGTATCGACGAGACCGATTTGCGCAATGCTTATGAACAAGCCGTGGCAGACCTGGAAGTGGCCAAGGCCACAGTGGCGCAGACTACCAGCAATGTCAGCCGCCAGATGGAACTGTTCAAACGCGGGTTGCTTTCCCAGGCCGAGATTGACCAGGTCAAGCTCGAGGAGGTTCGGGCCAAGGCGCAACTAGTCAAAGCCGAGACCGAGTTGACCACGATGGAAACAAAACTCAAAGATGCCGTGGTGCGCGCACCGATCAGCGGCATTATTCTGCAGAAAAATGTCGAGGTCGGGCAGATTATCTCCTCCGGTATCAGTTCGGTCACCGGCGGTACGCTCATTGCCACCGTCGCCAACATGGACAGCGTCTTTATTTACGCGCAGGTGGATGAAGTGGACATCGGCCAGGTGCATATCGGCCAGAAAGCCAAAGTGGTGGCGGATGCATTCCCGGACGATGTTTTCTATGGCTCGGTGCTGCGCATTGCCCCCTTAGCCACGGTGGAACAAAATGTCACGACTTTCAATGTAACAGTCGTGGTGCAGAATACCGACAACAAGTTGAAGGCCGGCATGAACACGACTGTGGATTTGACCGTGATCGATCGGCACGACGTGTTGTTGGTTCCCAAGGAAGCTTTGAAAGATTTCAGTGAAATTCGTACCCAACTCATTGCCCTGTACGGTGCTGATTCTTCCCTGGCAGGGCGGCCGGGAGGGCCACGACAAATTCCGGATTCGGTGCGGGCCAGATGGCGCGAGCGCATGGCCAACAATGCCGGACCCGGCGCACCGGCAGGCATGTTCGGCGGCATGATGGGTCGTCGTGGTAATGGCGAACCGGGCGACGGGCAACCGCAGCGAAAATTTGTTCTCGTCAAAAAAGATGATCGTTATGTGCCGCGACGGATCGAGACCGGCGTCAGCAATTATGATTTTGCCGAAGTCACGAACGGCCTGGAAGACGGCGAGACGGTATTGATTTTTAGCAGCAGCCGCGCCGCAGCAGACCGCCAGAGGATGATGGATCGCATGCGCAGCATGAGCGGCTTCAGCGGGTTTAGCGGCAGCGGACAGCGACAAACCAGCGGCTCGCGGTAGAACAGTTTACCTGTTGACCAGTAAACGGACAAACTGTTTATAAGTTGAAAAACATTTTTCATTTTACCTTGAGGAAATGAAATTTTATGGACCTGCGAGAAGGCATCAGCGTTGCTTTCGACTCGGTGCTCGCCAACAAAATGCGCGCGGCACTGACCATGCTCGGCATCATCATCGGTGTCGGCGCCGTCATCACCATGGTGGCGCTCGGTGAGGGCGCACAACGCGCAGTCACTGAACGCATTCAGGCTTTGGGTTCAAATTTACTTTTTGTGGAAGCGGGACGCTCCAGATCGGGACCGGTGATGGCGGCAGTGGGCAGTAGCGTCAAGTTGACCCGCAAGGATATCGAAGCCGTTCAGGCGCAATGTGAAGAAATCATTGCCGTGGTACCGGAGTTTCGACGCGGTGCCCAAGTCAAATACGGCAATCGCAACTGGAACACCCGCATTGTCGGCACCACCTCGAACTATGGTGAGGTCCGCAATGTCAAGGCGGTGGCTGGTCGTTATTTCACGGCGCAGGAAGATGCCGCCCGGGCGCGCGTTTGTTTGATCGGCTCAACGGTGCGCGCCAACCTGTTCAACGAGAATGAAGACCCGATTGGTAAAACGCTTCGCATCGCCCGGATGAACTTCCAGATCATCGGCGTGCTAGAAACCAAGGGCCAGGCCGGCGGGTGGATGAATCCGGATGACCAGGTGTTGATCCCTTTGGCCACGGCACAAATGCGATTATTCGGTGTCGATTATATCAATAATGCGGCGCTGCAGGTGGCTGATGCCTCGCTCATGGAAAAAGCCTTTTATGATGTCGAACGTGTCATGCGCCGCCAGCATCGTCTGCGCGACAACCAGGATAACGATTTCGAGATTCGCAACCAGGCCGACATTCTTGCCACCTTTGAAGAAACCTCGAAAACGTTCACTTCCCTGTTGGCCGGAATTGCCGGCGTGTCTTTGATTGTCGGCGGCATCGGCATCATGAATATCATGCTCGTCTCGGTGACCGAGCGTACACGCGAGATCGGCGTGCGCAAAGCCGTGGGCGCGAAACGGCGGGATATCATGATCCAATTTTTAATGGAGGCTTTGGCCATTTCGCTGCTTGGTGGATTCATCGGCGTGCTGCTTGGCATCAGCGTTTCCAAGTTGATGGCGCAATGGGCTGGCTGGAGAACCTTGATTTCTGTTGAATCGATTGCGATCAGTTTTGTCTTTGCGGCAGCCGTTGGCATCATCTTTGGTCTCTATCCAGCCCGCCGCGCCGCATTGCAGGATACCATTGTGGCGCTGCGGTATGAATGAGTGGCAAACCTGCCAAGTCGCAACCCCCAAAATCGAATTGCAGATAATCAGACGCCCGAGCTTGTACTCGGGCGTTTGTATTTTCGGGGAACACTCCGGAACGATGAAAATGCCTGATACACACAAGAAAAAGATTTGCATTTTGCCGTCGTAATAATTATACTTTGAGGTGTATTCAAAACCCCGTTCGAATCCGGTATGGCCTTGAATCACAAACTCGAAATCTCCGCCCTCGAAAACTGGCTCTGGGAAGCCGCCTGCGTCATTCGCGGCCCCATCGACGCGCCCAAGTTCAAAGACTACATTCTGCCGCTGGTTTTTCTGAAACGGCTGTCGGATGTCTTCGACGATGAATTGAACGCGCTGGGCGAAAGCGCCAAATTTGTCGATAAAGACCACGATCTCGTGCGCTTTTACATCCCGAAAAATGCACGCTGGCAGAATATTGCCAAACACACCACCGATCTCGGACAATACTTGACCGATGCCGTGCGGGCGGTGGCGCGGCATAATCCAAAATTGCAGGGTGTGATTGATATGGTGGATTTCAACGCCACCGCCGCGGGCCAGCGCATTCTCTCCGAAGCGCAACTCAGAGCGTTGATCCAGATTCTCTCGCAGTACCGCTTGGGATTGCGCGACGTGGAGCCGGATATTTTGGGACGGGCGTATGAATATCTCCTGCGTAAATTCGCCGAAGGCCAGGGCCAAAGCGCCGGTGAATTCTACACCCCGCGCGAGGTGGCCATTCTCATGGCGCACCTGCTCGATCCCCAGCCCGGTGATGAAATTTATGACCCGGCCTGTGGCTCCGGCGGCTTGCTCATCAAATGCCATCTGCGCTTTCGCGAAAAACATGGCACGGATCCACGCATCGCGCCGCTGCAATTTTTCGGTCAGGAAATCAATCCCGCCACTTTCGCGATGGCGCGCATGAACGTTTTTATTCATGACATGGATGCCGAGATTGCGCTGGGTGACACCATGAATCGCCCGGCGTTTCTCAACCCTGACGGCAGTTTGCGCCCATTCGATAAAGTCACCGCCAATCCCATGTGGAACCAAAAATTCCAGCTCGCCACCTACGAGCATGACACCTACGGCCGTTTTGCCGCGGGCACGCCGCCGACCTCCAGCGCGGACTGGGGTTGGGTGCAGCACATGGCCGCCTCGTTGAACGATCGCGGCAAAATGGCCGTGGTGCTCGATACCGGCGCGGTCTCGCGTGGCAGCGGCAACCAGGGCAGCAACCGTGAGCGCGACATCCGCAAAGTCTTTGTCGAGCGCGATCTCGTCGAGGCCGTCGTCTTGTTGCCGGAAAATCTTTTTTACAACACCACCGCCCCGGGCATCATTCTCGTCATTCACAGAGCAAAACGGCGCAAAGGGCAAATTTTGCTCATCAATGCCTCGCAGGAATTTGCCAAAGGCCGGCCCAAGAATTATCTCGCTGATGAGCACATTGCGCGCATCGCTGACGTGTATCTGAAATGGCG
This sequence comes from Candidatus Zhuqueibacter pondensis, assembly GCA_034505955.1. GTDB lineage: Bacteria > Zhuqueibacterota > Zhuqueibacteria > Zhuqueibacterales > Zhuqueibacteraceae > Zhuqueibacter > Zhuqueibacter pondensis. The sequence goes on along the minus strand of JAPDQK010000048.1, from coordinate 15,338 downwards.
CGAAGTTGACGGCCTGAGCAAAGTGATAACCACCGACGAGGCGGTTCGCAATGACTACAATCTGAGTCCATCGCGCTATGTCGCCACCAACAACAAAGATGAGGCCCTGCCAATCGAAGAGGCTTTAGTACTGCTTGCCGAGGCCGAGGAGGAGCGGCAGGCGGCGGATGCTGAATTAAACAAGATTCTTGAGAGATTAGGACTCAAATAAAAATGAGCCTTGACGAGCTTTGGGAGCTTCATTATATTAAGCTAATCGTGAGCACACCAATTTAAGAGGCAAGAAAATGACCGCACAGACAACGGCTGAAACCATTTACAGTCAAGTGATAAGGCCATTGCCGCTGCCGGAGCGGCTGAAATTGGCAACCATGATTCTTAATGACATTCCGCCTCAGGCAGTTGTCGACTACAGCGAAGAATGGACGGAGGAGGATATGCGGGATGCTGCTTTATATTCATTCCGCCGTGCTGCAAAGAGTTTAGGCGAGGAGGCATAAGATGCTCAACCCAGGCGATATTGTGATTGTCGATTTCCCTGGCGCAATTGGCATCAAGACGCGTCCGGCGATAGTTTTGTCTACAAACCTCTATCACACGCACCGACCTGATGTGATTGTTGGCCTCGTAACGACCCACATCGCGGCAGCGACGGCACCGACTGATTATGTGTTGCAAGACTGGGCGGCTGCAGGACTGCACCAACCGTCGGCTTATCGTTCCTATCTTGTCACCCTCGATGACGGTTCGCTGCCGCCTATTGGTCATCTCTCCGACCGCGACTGGCAGGAAGTGCAAGCCCGTTTAAAACTGGCGCTGGCGGTACCTTGAACGGCGAGGGAAAATGAATTTTCAACTTTATAGCGATGTCGTCCTGTTGTGTGATGTGCCTGACGAAGGCCTGCGCGCTGGTGATGTCGGGGTCGTGCCGGGACAGTGGGAGTTGTAAAAATCAAATTCTGGGATCAAACGCCATCCAAGAGCAGAACCGGAAGCGCGGCAAGGTTATCAATGAAAATGAGATTTGAAGGGTGAATTTATGGCCAGAATGGATAAAAACAATCGTCACCGATCTTCCACGCCGGAACGCCAACGACGGTCACCCCAGCGTCCCATGGTGCGTTTCAAACGCCTCTTGCGGCAACACCTGCCGGAGATTTGCGAGCGCTACAAAGTCAAGTCACTCGGGGTGTTCGGTTCTTATGTGCGCAATGAACAAAAAAAGGGAAGCGATCTGGATGTGTTGGTCGAGTTTGATCGCGCTCCGACGTTTTTCGAGTTCATTGACCTCGAAGATCATTTGAGCAATTTGCTGGGGGTCAAGGTTGACTTGGTCATGAAAAGCGCTCTCAAGCCGGCAATTGGTCAACGTATTTTAAGCGAGGTCGTGCCCGTATGAAGTCGAAAAGAATCCATACCGATTATCTGCGGGATATGATCGAATACGCCGAAAAAGGCGGAGCGTTTTGTGCATGGCATTCAGTTTGAAGATTTTCAAAATGATGAAGAAAAAACGCTGGCCGTGGTAAGGGCGCTGGAAATTATCGGAGAAGCGGCGAAGCACATATCAAAATCCGTGAGAGACAAATATCCCGAAATACCTTGGAAAAAGATCTCTGGCATGCGCGATAAAGTCATTCATGAGTACTTTGGCGTTGATGTAGAAGTGGTGTGGCGCACAGTCAAAGAAGACCTGACCCCGCTGCGGCAGGCGATCACCAAAATCTTGCAGGATCTGGAACGAAGAAAACGAAATGTCAAAACCCAAAAGCGTTAGCTACAATTTTCCCGACAGTTTCAAAATGACCGAGCTCGGCCCCCTGCCGGAGGAGTGGGAGGTGGTAGGTTTTGAAGAATGCTTTCTTCAACAAAAATTGAAGGTGGGAAAGGTCAAGCAGCAGGAATTTAAAAAAGTAGGCAAGTATCCGATTGTTGATCAAGGACAACAACTTATTGCTGGCTATTGGGATGAAGAAGGCGGAATTTATAAAGGAGAGTTGCCCGTAATAATTTTCGGCGATCATACTCGGATTTTCAAATTTATTAACTTTCCGTTTATTTGTGGTGCAGATGGAACAAAAATACTCTTGCCTAACAAATCCCATTTTGATTCACGATTTTTATTTTTTGCGCTTTTACATTTGGAAATTCCTAGCCGCGGATACAACCGTCATTATCCTTTGTTGAAACAAAAAAGTGTTGTTCACCCCCCTCTCCCCGAACAGCGCGCCATCGCCCACGTCCTCTCCACCCTCCAACGCGCAGTGGAGGCGCAGGACAAAATCCTCGCGGCGGGCCGGGAGCTGAAAAAGTCCCTCATGCGCCACCTGTTTACTTACGGCCCGGTGCCGCCGGATGAGGCCGGGCGTGTGCCGCTGAAGGAGACTGAGATTGGGATGGTGCCGGAGGATTGGGAGGTTGTGAGTTTTGATAAAATTGTCGACATCAAAGGGGAAAGCGTTCATCCGAAAGATGGTACTAATTTGCGCTATGTGGGACTGGAACACATTGATTCTGGAGATATTCGACTGAAACGATGTGGTCAGGCAGAAGATGTAAAAAGTATGAAATCCAAGTTTAATCGAAGTGACATCCTGTATGGGAAACTGCGTCCCTATCTCGACAAAGCTGTTTTAGCTGAGTGGGAAGGCATGTGCTCCACAGATATTTTAGTTTTTTCACCATACGAAATAGTGGAACCTTCGTTTGTAGCTTATCTCGTTCATACAAAACCATTCGTGGAGTATGCTATTGCCACAACGACTGGAGTAAATCACCCCCGGACCTCATGGAATGCTTTGCGCCGATTTAGTACCAATTTACCTCCTCTTGCAGCCCAGCACGAAATCGCCCGCCTCCTCTCGGCGGTGGACAAGAAAATCGAGGCGGAAGAGAAGTGCAAAGCGGCGTTACAGGCGTTGTTCAAAACCATGCTGCACTTGTTGATGACAGGAAAGTTACGTGTGAAAGATTGGGAGTATGAGCCAAAGCCCATGTCAAATTAAGCTCCGCGTGCCCTGTCCTGAAGGGACAAACGAAAATAGCCCAACAATTTATTGTTGGGAAAAATGATTTATAAACCTCGTGAGTCCCGTAAGGGACGATTGAAAACGAGGATTGGAATCATGTCAATAAAACCGTGTTCATCCGTCCCTGACGGGACTTGATCGGTCATTCTTCCTCGCTCCCACCAATCAATTGGTGGGCTATTATCACAATGTCCCTTCGGGACATGCACCGAAATCGCCCGCCTCCTCTCGGCGGTGGACAAGAAAATCGAGGTCGAAGAGAAGCGCAAAGCGGCCTTGCAGGCGTTGTTCAAAACCATGCTGCATTTGTTGATGACAGGAAAGTTACGTGTGAAAGATTGGGAGTATGAGCCAAAGCCCATGTCAAATTAAGCTCCGCGTGCCCTGTCCTGAAGGGACAAACGAAAATAGCCCAACAATTTATTGTTGGGAAACATGATCCATAAACACCTCAAGAGTCCCGAAAGGGACGAATGAAAACGACAATTGGAATCTTGCAAATAAAACCGTGTTCATCCGTCCCTGACGGGACTTTATCGGTCATTCTCCCTCATTCCCACCAATGAATTGGTGGGCTATGGTCACCATGTCCCTTCGGGACATGTACCGAAATCGCCCGCCTGCTCTCGGTGGTGGACAAGAAAATCGAGGCGGAAGAAAAGCGCAAAGCGGCCTTGCAGGCGTTGTTCAAAACCATGCTGCATTTGTTGATGACGGGCAAAATAAGAGTGAAAAAAATCGAGGCTCACCATGGACCGAAATGAGATTTTCCGCATCTTAAGAGAACACCGGACAGAACTGGAACAGTTCGGGGTCAAATCACTGGCTTTATTTGGCTCCGCAGCTAGAGACGAAATCCGTCCGGATAGCGATGTGGATTTTCTGGTGGAATTTGAAGGGCCTGCAACCTTCGACCAGTATATGAATCTCAAGTTCTTTTTGGAAGATCTCCTGGGTCGTCAAATTGATCTCGTCACGCGCAAAGCCCTCAAACCGCGTTTACGTCCTTACATCGAGAAGGAGATGCTCTATGTCACGTGATTATCGACTTTTCCTGGATGACATGCGGGAATGTTGCGAGAAGATCTTGCGTTATGCTCAAGGTCTGACCTTTGAACAATTTACCGGTGACGAAAAGACCTCTGATGCGGTCGTGCGCAATTTGGAAATCATCGGTGAGGCCGTCAAGCATATCCCTCAGGAGGTTCGAGATCGATATCCAAATGTGGAATGGCGCAAGCTTGCCGGCTTACGCAACATCATCGCTCATGAATATTTCGGTGTCGATGAGAATATCGTTTGGGACATTGCTTAAAATCAGATTTCCAAACTTTTGGATCAAGTACGTCAAATTCTCACCATAGAAGATAAAAAAGATGCGCCAACTCCGCAGTGAACGCGCCACGGTTCAAGACCCGCTCATCCGTTATGCCACCGAAGTGGGCTGGACATATCTTCCGCCCGACGAAACGCTGCGCCTGCGCCGCGGCGAGAGCAGTTCGCTGCTGTGGGAGGTTTTCATCAACAAAGTGCAGGAATTGAATTCCAGCGCCGTCGATCACCTGAAAGCCGAGGAAGAAGGCAAGCGCCTCGTTCGCGTTCCGCCCACCGCCGAGGGCAATTTGCAGGCGTGGGAATTTCTCAAAGGCCTCAAAACCGTTTACATCGAAACCGAGCGCCGCGAGCGCAACCTGCGGCTGCTGGATTTTGAATACGTGCACCGCAACACCTTTCACGTCACCGACGAATTCACTTTCACCAACGGCGTTCACACCATCCGTGCCGACGTGGTTTTTCTCATCAACGGCATTCCCCTCATTCTCATCGAAACCAAAGCCGCGACCAAGCTGCAAGGCATGGCTGAGGCGCTGGAGCAAGTGCGGCGCTATCACCGCGAAGGCCCGGAGCTGTTGGCCCTGTTGCAAATTTTCGGACTCACCCATTTGGTGCAATATTACTACGGCGCCACGTGGAACACCGCGCACAAAAATCTCTTCAACTGGAAGGACGAAACCGCCGGCAAAGATTTTGAGACACTGGTGAAATCGTTTGTGACCCCGCAGCGCGTTTTGCGCGTCATTCGCGATTTCATCCTGTTCACCCGCAAAGACGATGAGCTGAACAAAGTCATTTTGCGGCCGCATCAAATGCGCGCCGTCGAGCGGGCAGTGGCGCGCGCCTTTGATCCCAAAAAACGCCGCGGACTGATCTGGCACACCCAAGGCTCGGGCAAGACGTACACGATGATCACCATCGCCAAGCGCCTCATCGAAGAGCCGGTTTTTGAGAACCCGACGGTGCTCATGCTCGTGGATCGCAACGAGTTGGAGACGCAGCTCTTCGGCAATCTCGCGGCGTGCGGTTTCGAGCGCAGCGTGGCCATTGCCACCAGCAAGCGGCATCTGCAGGAGCTGCTGCAGAACGACGCGCGCGGCCTCATTGTCTCGATGATCCACAAATTCGACGAGATTCCGGCGAAGATCAATTTGCGCGAGAACATCTTCGTGCTGGTGGACGAGGCGCATCGCAGCACCGGCGGCGATTTGGGCAACTATCTCATGGGCGCGCTGCCGAACGCCACTTATCTCGGCTTCACCGGCACGCCGATCGACAAAACCGCTTATGGCAAAGGCACGTTCAAAGTTTTTGGCAGCGATGATCCCAAAGGTTATCTGGACAAATATTCCATCGCCGAATCCATCGAAGATGGCACCACGGTGCCGCTTTACTACTCGCTGGCGCCCAACGAGCTGCGGGTGGATCGCGAAACGCTGGAGCGCGAGTTTCTCGATCTCGTCGACGCCGAGGGCATGAGCGATATCGAAGACCTCAACCGCGTTTTGGAGAAGGCGGTGACGTTGCGCAACATGCTCAAAAATCGCGAGCGGGTGCAGCGCATTGCCCAGTATGTTGCCAAGCATTTCCATGAAACCGTCGAGCCGATGGGCTATAAAGCCTTTCTCGTGGGCGTGGATCGCGAGGCCTGTGTGCTTTACAAGGAGGCGTTGGATCGATATCTGCCGCCGGAATATTCCAAAGTCGTGATCAGCCCCGGCCACAACGATCCGCCGGAATTGGCACGCCATCATCTTGCGGAGGAGGAAGAGAAGCGCATTCGCAAGGCGTTCGTCAAACCGGAGGAGCTGCCCAAGATTCTCATCGTGACCGAGAAACTGCTGACCGGCTACGATGCGCCGATTCTTTATTGCATGTATTTGGACAAGCCGATGCGCGACCACGTGCTGTTGCAAGCCATCGCGCGCGTCAACCGGCCTTATGAAGATGAGAACGGCAAAAACAAGCCCGGCGGTTTTGTGCTGGACTTCGTCGGCATTTTCGAGAATTTGGAGAAGGCGCTGGCATTCGACTCGCAGGATGTGCTGAGCGTCATCGAAGGATTGGAAGTGCTGCGGGCGCGTTTCAAGAAGATGATGGAGCAGGCGCGAGCAGAATATCTGCATTTGACTGCCGGCAAAGAGGCGGACAAAGCCGCAGAGGCCGTGTTGGAAGCATTTCGAGATGAGGATAAACGCCACAAATTCTATCGCTTCTTCGATGATTTGGAAGACTGCTACGAAATTCTTTCGCCGGATCCGTTTCTTCGCGAGTTTATGGAAGACTATCAGCGCCTGGCGGATCTTTATGCGCTGCTGCGCTCGGCTTATGAGGGCGGGCGATTGACGAATCGCGAGCTGGCCCGCAAGACGGCTTATCTGGTGCAGGAGCACACGCAGGCGGGCGTCATTCGTGAAGCCATCGCCGTTTACGAAATTACGCCGAAAACGCTCGAGCAAATCAGCCGCAGCAACCAGCCCGACACGGTGAAGGTTTTCAATTTGCTCAAAAGTATCAATGAGAAAGTGGAAAGAGGAGCAGAGACGGCGCCCTATCTGCATTCGATTGGCGAGCGGGCTGAAGCGATTGCCGAGGCTTTCAAACAACGCCAGATTTCGACGGAGGAAGCGCTGCGGCAGTTGGAGGAGTTGGTGAGCGAGATCAACGCCGCCGAGCGCGAGCAGGCAGAGCGGGGCATTGCCGGCGCGCCGTTTGCGATTTTCTGGCTGCTCAAACAGAATGAGGTGCCGCAGGAGAAAGCCGAGAGCGTTGCAGCGGGAATGGCCAGAGTTTTTGAAAGCTATCCGCACTGGCGCACGAGCGAACGTCAGGGCCGCGAAGTGCGGCGCGAGCTTTACAGCCGTTTGGGAAGGCTTGGCGTCAAAAATGTCCCGGAGCTGGTTGAGCGTATCATGAAAGTCATTCAGAGGGAAAATAAGAAAGAAAAATAATCGCCATTGCCATCGTGGAACGATCTTTTTTGTTATTGAGTACCGTGCTCGTGCTGAACAATATTACCACGAAAACACCGTAGCGCAGGCTTCCCCACGGGCGTAGCCAGCCGGAATGCAGACAAGACTGCGTCCGTAGGATGTCTGCGCTACATTTTCATCAGTTTTTATCACACGCGCTTGAATTGGTGAGGGCAAACGGGCGATTTCTCGTTCGGCTGCTCTCGCGAGAGTAATGCGGTAATCAGGCATGGCGGCGCATTTTCTCGCGCAAGCGCTTTTTCGCTGTCTGCCATTGCACCCGAGGCTCTTCGCGACGGGATTCAATGATCATCAGATCGTAAAAGTCCTCCCAAAGCCGGCGATGTTTTTTCAAATCAATCAATACCGCCGTTTTGTTGCCGTTGTCATCGATGAGAAACTGAAAGCCGTTTTTTTTCATTTTTTCTGACACCTGCAAATTATGGTAAACTGATTGATAAAAAAGCTACACAGCTTTATTCAGAAAGTCAAGCCGCAAATGTTGTGCTTGGTAATCCCCTCAATTACGTGTGGAGTAGCGCAGGCATCCTTGCCTGCAGACAAGACTGCGTTCTGCGCTACGTAACGGAGGCATTACTGTTCTTGGTTATACCGCAATTTTGCCCATATAAAAGTCAAACTCCGATTTTCCTTTAGCTGCTGAAACCAATTTGGTGGCAGTTTTGAGCAGATGATGCAAAATCGGGGTTATAAAAAGCGTGAAATTCACCGTGAACAAAATCGAACGGAATATACCGCCGCCATTGGAAGAAATCATACCGGTTGCCATTTTCAAAGCCGAGGTGGAAGCCTGGGCGCGGCGGATCGGCGTGGCTCCGAAAGAGATTCGCTTGCGACCGATGAAGCGCAAATGGGCAAGTTGCTCCAGCCGCGGGCGATTGACTTTTGATACGGCTTTGTTGCGGCAGCCGGCGCGGTTTCGTGCGGAAGTGATCGCGCACGAGCTGCTGCACTTGAAGGTGCCGAATCACGGAAAGCTGTTTCGGACTATGTTGAAAGCCCTTGTTGAACAAGGGGGTGACGTTAGGCCGTGATGAATCCAATCAAATGCGAAAAGATTTGCATTTTATTTGTGTAATGAGTATACTTTGATGAATTGAAATTCCGATATCAGCAGCAGCCTGGTTGTACGAGTCAAATTTATCCTGTTTTGAGAGATATTGGGAGACAATGGAAATGCCGGATGGCAAGCTTTGGACCCAGCGTGACCGCTTTGGTAATGATATCTACTTGACTCATGAGAGATGGGGAACATGTTGTTGATCCGGATAATCATCCGGAAGTCGAACCATTGTTTGATCATGTCAGAGAGACAATTCGGCGAGGCCGCCGGCGTCAAGACGTGACGGCTATCAGTATTACCTTGCCTTTCCAAACCTGCCTAATGGCAACACGCATTTGGTAGTTCGTGTCCGATTCCGATGGCCTGCTGATCCGGATGGAGACGATGCGGGAAGAAAAGTTTGTGACCACAGTTTACTTGCAATCTTTTGAGGAATAAAAATGAACGAAACTCAAATCAGCTTTATTGCAACAAAGCAAGATTGGGAGGCGAAAAATGAGGATGCAATTATGCCTGAGCAAAATTTTTTGTCCGATGGCTTCACAATGACCGAGCCTTGTCCTGAGCGCAGCGAATGGATCGACCCGCTGCCGGAAGAGTGGGAGGTGCAAAGATCGGATTCTGGGATCAAACGCCATCCAAGAGCAGAACCGGAAGCGTGGTAAGGTTCTCAATGAAAATGAGATTTGAAGGGTGAATTTATGGCCAGAATGGATAAAAACAATCGTCACCGATCTTCCACGCCGGAACGCCAACGACGGTCACCCCAGCGTCCCATGGTGCGTTTCAAACGCCTCTTGCGGCAACACCTGCCGGAGATTCGCGAGTGCTACAAAGTCAAGTCACTCGGGGTGTTTGGTTCTTATGTGCGGAATGAACATAAAAAAAGGAAGCGATTTGGATGTGTTGGTCGAGTTTGACCGCGCTCCCACGTTTTTCGAGTTCATTGATCTCGAAGATCATTTGAGCAATTTGCTGGGGGTCAAGGTTGACTTGGTCATGAAAAGCGCTCTCAAGCCGGCAATTGGTCAACGTATTTTAAGCGAGGTCGTGCCCGTATGAAGTCGAAAAGAATCCATACCGATTATCTGCGGGATATGATCGAATACGCCGAAAAAGGCGGAGCGTTTTGTGCCTGGCATTCAGTTTGAAGATTTTCAAAATGATGAAGAAAAACACTGGCCGTGGTAAGGGCGCTGGAAATTATCGGAGAAGCGGCGAAGCACATAAACCAAAAAGCGATAACTACAATTTTTCCGATCACGAGCAGAGCACAATGAATCGCACAAAAAATACGCCTTCAGTTTTGGAACAAGCACTTCGCATTCTGCGGGCACAACTTCCCGCGCTCCGCGAACGTTATGGCGTGAAAACCTTGGGCGTATTCGGATCGTATGTACGCGGTGAACAAAAGAAACGAAGCGATCTGGACATTCTGGTTGAGCTCGATGATCAAGACAATCCGTTGAGTCTTTTGGAGTTTATCGCCTTGAAAAACCATTTGAGTGATCTGTTGCAAGTCAAGGTGGATTTAGTCGAAAAAAGCACTCTTAAACCTGCAATTGGCAAGCATATCCTCGAGGAGGTTATTCCGGTATGAAACCGAAACGGGTATTGACGGATTATCCAAGGTACCCAAATCCATTCGCGATCGTTACCCGCAAATTCCGTGGAAAGATGTTGCCGGCATGCGGGATATCCTCACGCACGAATATTTTGGCGTGGATTTGAGAAGAATTTGGAAGGTGGTGCAGCAGGATTTGTCTCAATTGCAGATTGTCGTTACACAGATGCTTGCGGACTTGCAGACAAAAAAGAGTGCATGAGTGCGGAATCGTCAGTTTGCAGTTGAGGCTGCGGCTACTTACCCATGATCATAGACTGCGCACTGCACTCTAAAGCGGTTATCGTCTGATGTAGAATAACCATTATGTCCGACGATTTCAAGATGGATGGCGGCCTATTTGCAGCGCAACCGTCGCCATGGAATCCAAATCATTGTCACAGCGTACTGATACCTCTAAATGCGTCAAAAAGCAAAGCAGGACGAATCTGTGAAAGATTGAGCCATGAATCTTAAAAGTGGAGACATCGTACGAGGCTCCAGATGGTTAGAGCCTGTCGAAATCAATGTGGTCGAGCAAATCGGCGGATATATCCGGCTGGTTGGCGTCACGCTCCAATCCCGCCAGCACATTGATCAACTCATTCATCAGGACGAAATGAGCAGTTTGAGCGCCTGCAAGTTGGAATCTCATTTCGCCGCACCGCCCTCTCATGTTTTTCTCAGTCTGGAAACCAAGCGCTATCGCTACGCTTCCCTCTATGACCCTCTTTTGGCGATGAATACTTCTAAGGTTGATCCCTTGCCGCATCAAGTGGAAGCGGTGTATGGCTACATTTTGAAACTGCCCCGCATTCGTTTTCTGATTGCGGATGACGCGGGCGCCGGCAAAACCATCATGGCCGGTCTCGTTATTAAGGAATTGAAGCTCCGCCATCTCGTGCATCGCATCCTGATCGTCGTGCCCGGCCATCTCAAAGATCAGTGGCGTCGAGAATTGAAGGAGAGATTTGAAGAAAGTTTTGTCATTATCGATCGCGGCCTGCTTGATGCGTTTTACGGCGAAAATCCGTGGTATCGCGAACCCCACATCATCACTTCCCTTGATTTTGCCAAAAGAGATGACGTTTTGCCTTCTCTCGCCGCCGCGCAATTTGATTTGGTAATCGTCGATGAAGCTCACAAGATGAGCGCTTATCGTTATGGCGACAAGCTTGACAAAACCGGTCGATACCGACTCGGCGAAATCCTCTCAAAAATCACCGAGCATCTTCTATTCTTGACCGCCACGCCCCACAAAGGCGATCCAGAGAATTTCCGCCTTTTTCTCGACCTTCTTGATCCCGGCTTCTTTGCCACCAGTGAAATGCTGCAGGAATCCATCTCTCAAAAAGACAATCCGCTGTTCATCCGGCGGATCAAAGAAGACCTGAAGAGCTTTGAGGGCGAGCCTCTGTTTTTGCCACGGCACATCATGACGCTCACCTTCAATATGGGAACAGAGTCACCGGCGGAAAAAGAGCTTTACAATGAGCTCTCGAAGTACGTCAATCACCAGTACAACAAAGCGCTGAGCAAAGACAAGCGGCGAAATGTGGCCTTTGCGCTCGTCATCTTACAGCGCCGTCTTGCTTCCAGCACCTTTGCCCTGCTCAAATCTTTGGAGCGCAGAAGAAAGCGTTTGGCCGAGCTGCTCGAGGGCGTGCAAGAAAAAAACAAAGCGGAAGAGCATTTTGACTTCGAGGTCGTGGAAGATTTGAGCGAAGCCGAGCGATGGAAAGAAGAAGAAATTTGGGAAACGCTCAGCGTGGCTGAAAACCGCGAGGAGCTGGCCAGGGAGATCGACACGCTGGAAGCTCTGATCCAGAAAGCCAAAAAGATTATTGATCGCGAAGAAGAAATCAAGCTCAAAGAGCTGAAAAAGACGCTGCATGATTTGAATGAAAAATTCCCCGGCAAGCGCATTCTTATTTTTACCGAGTCAAAAGACACTCTCGACTATTTGGAAAAGCGCATCAAAGTCTGGGGTTATTCCGTTAACACCATTCATGGTGGGATGCGGCTGGAAGAGCGCATCCAAGCTGAGAAGCTTTTCAAAAACGAGACGCAAATGCTGATCGCCACCGAGGCCGCCGGCGAAGGCATCAATCTGCAGTTTTGCAATCTGATGATCAACTATGACATTCCGTGGAATCCCAACCGCCTCGAGCAACGCATGGGACGCATTCATCGTTACGGGCAGGACAAGGAAGTTTTCGTCTTCAATCTCGTGGCGGAAGACACCCGTGAAGGTCGCGTGCTCAAACGACTCTTTGATTGCTTGGAAGAGATCAAAAAGGCACTCGGCAGCGACAAAGTCTTTGACGTGCTCAGCGAAGTGGTTTATGGCAAAAATCTTTCCCAGCTTCTTCTCGAGGCTGCGGCCAATGCCAGAAATATTGAAGAGATTCTCAAGGAAATTGATATTCAAGTGGACGAAGACTACATTGCCAGCGTCAAGGAAAGCTTGGGCGAGAGTCTCGCGACGCGCTTCATTGATTATACCCGCATCAAAGAAATGTCCGACCGCGCCCGTGAATATCGTTTGATCCCCGAATATACCGAGGCTTTTTTCAAAAAAGCCTTCGCATTGGCGGAAGGGAAATTGAAAGAACGCAAAGATGGTTTTCTCGCTGTCGAAAGTGTGCCGTTTGACTTGCGCCGGATTGCCGAGGAAGATGCCTTCAAGAAACGATATGGCGCTCTGATAAAAGCCTATCCCAAGGCAACTTTTGACAAAGACAAGGCTTTCAAAAATCCGGATGCGGAATTTCTCTCTTTTGGTCATCCGCTTTTTGAGGTGGCGCTGGAATGGGTGGAAGCCTCCATGTCCGCCAGCTTGAAGCAGGGAGCAATTTTTGAAGACCCCGACGGCCATTTGGATGGTGTCGTGATGTTTTACGAAGGCGAAATTCGCGACGGCAAGGGCTATGTGGCGGGCAAGCGGCTCTTTGCGTTTTATCTGGATGCCGCCTCAGCAGAAGTGAAACCGATGAATCCGGCTTTTATCTGGGATCTGGTGGAGGGCAAAGCAGCAGACGAGAAAGCAATCGACCTCGAAGCGCTGAAAAGTCGCGTCCTCGTCAAGTTGCTGCCGACGCTGGAAGATTATAAGAATGAGCTGGCCAAAGAAAGAGCGCGCCAGTCCGCCATCAAAGAAAAATATGGCATCAAATCCCTCGAGCATTTGATCGTCAATTTGGATGGCGACTTGATCAAGCTCTACGAGCGGCGCGAGCAAGGCGAAAATGTCGATTTGGTGATTCGCAACAAGGAAGAGCAAAAGAAACGGTATGAAATGGCGCTGGCTGAGCTCGAGCAAACCCTCGCTCAAGAAAAAATTCTCACCATGAGCACGCCGGCTTTTGTCGGCGCTATTCGTGTTGTGCCCGCGCCCAAAATTGATCCGGCGATGACCAGCGATGCCGGGATTGAAAAAATCGGCATGGAAGTCGCCATGCGTTACGAGGCCGTGCAGGGTCGTGTTTCTGAAGATGTCTCTGCCGAAAATCTTGGCTTTGATATCCGCTCGACTGACCAAAATGGAAACAAGCGCTACATCGAAGTCAAAGCCCGCGCTGGGATGGGAGCCGTGGCATTGACCCAGAATGAGTGGTTCAAGGCAAAGCGTTTTGCGAACGACTATTTTCTGTATGTTGTCTTGAATGCTGCAACAGAGCCTGAATTGGTTTTCATTCAGAATCCGGCAGAGAATCTTCAACCGGAGGAAAAAGTGGAGCTCGTACGCTATGTTGTGTCTGTGGATGAAATCCAAAGCAAGGGATCAAAAGTGTCCATCCCAATGGCCTGAATGAGAAAGGAAGAGAAGACAACATGAACAAAGTAGACGAAATTCGGAAAATTCTTGCGACACATCAAGAAGAGGTTCGGCAGAAATACAAAGCCGAGGTGAAAGGCCTTTTTGGCTCTTTTGTGCGGGGAGAAGAAAAAGGAGAAAGCGACATCGACTTATTAGTGGATTTTGAAGAACACGCTGACCTCTTCGATTATGTTGGACTTGGCCTCTTTCTCGAAGAAAAATTGAAACGCAAGGTGGATATCATACCGCAACGAGCGCTTCGCGAAGAGATTAAAGCCAATGTTTTACGGGAGGCGGTTTATCTATGAGAGACTTCAAGCTCTATTTTCTACTGGGAGCATGATATAGTTTACACTTGAACGAACAAACCAGACTGTCATTCTGGAAGAATCCTTTTTCAATAAAAGATAAATGTTGATACGAAAAAGATTTCCTGCTTAACAAAAAGGCGGCAGCCGCTCAAAGGGTTTCAAAGAAAAAACCGGGGTTGAATTGGATTGGCGGCTTGAAAGAATATCGCAACCAATTTTCTGCTTTTGAGCTGCAGAAGAAGTTGTTTGCAACGCTTCCTTGACGGATGTTGGAAGAAGCAGCCCCAGAGGGGCGAAATGTTTATAGCCGCCAATCATCCTCAATGCAGAAGCTCCTTTAGGAGCGATCTGTTAACATGCCGCCCCTATGGGGCAGACGTGTCAAGCTAAGGGAGGGCGTCCCGTAGGGACATTTGATAATAGCCCAGAAATTCCATTTCTGGGATGAGTTGATAAAACCCATTCCCCAAGTCCCGCAAGGGACGATTGAAAAAAGATGTTGGCAACGCGTCAATTTCATTCGTCCCTTCGGGACTCAGGGGAATAATTTGATTGTTGCGTTCCCAGAGTTTAAACTCTGGGCTATTGTCATGTGTCCCTACGGGACAGATTTTCAACCAGCTTTGCAAGTTTGCTATAAGCATTTCGTCCCTAACGGAACTTTTGAAACGTGCTCAAAATAGATGAACTGGGAGAATAAAATTGGAAAACCGCGACAAACGCTTCATCGAAGAAACTTTTCCGGTCAAAGAAGTGAGCGTCGAATCGGCCCGTGAAAAGAATATCCGCCACGGTCATATCTCGACGCTGCATATTTGGTGGGCGAGACGACCGCTGGCGGCCTCACGCGCCACCGCTTATGCTGCGCTGCTCCCCGCGACGAAAGATATTGATGAATGGAACAAAAAACGCCAGTTTATCATTGAGCTGTGCAAATGGGAGAATTCTCTGAATCAGCATCTCATTGAAAAAGCCAGAAAAGATATTTTAGAAGCCAATGGCGGCGTGCCGCCGAAGGTGCTCGACCCTTTTGGCGGTGGTGGGTCGATCCCACTGGAGGCGCTGCGGCTGGGATGTGAAACCTACTCGAACGATCTCAATCCTGTGGCCGTGCTCATTCAAAAATGCACATTGGAATATCCGCAGAAATACGGCAGACCGGTGAAGGGAGACGGGGAGAAAGG
>JAPDQK010000047.1:0-47757 GCA_034505955.1 Candidatus Zhuqueibacter pondensis | reverse complement strand
GCGAGCTGAAAGCGTGTCTTCTCCGGCTTTATCAAAATGTCAAAGAACAGCCCAGGCTGTTGGCCACCATTCCAGGTATCGGTCAAGAAACCGCCATCGCGTTGGAAGCGTACATCGGTGATATTGCGCGCTTCCCCAAGGCCAAAAATTTGGTCGCCTATTTTGGCATGAATCCAACGGTCAACCTTTCGGGCATCGTGACGGCGCGGCCGGGTTCGCTGCAAAAGAAAGGCTGTGCCCTCGTTCGTCACAAACTCTTCATGGCCGTCTTGAGCATGATCCGCAACCAGGTAGAGCCTTTTTACAGCTACTACCAACGCTTGGTCGCTGCTGGCAAACCCAAACTGGTCGCCATCGGTGCCACCATGCGAAAATTGCTGGTGGTTATCTACGCCATGCTCAAAAAACAACAACCGTTTCAGCCGAAAAAAAATCTATTGTCCTGAATTTTTCTCTTGACTTTTAACATAGTATCTTTGCGTTCTCTGGCCTGTGGCACTGGCGCCACGGCAGGCTTCGCGTCCTTGCGGTAAAAATTTTTGCTTTTATTGCAATGATGTCACTTGTAACAGACCATGCCAGTTTTTCAAACAAGCCTACGGCCGCAGGCTGAAAACCGAGATCCCTACGGGCGCAGTCCCTGGAGGCGTAGCCCCTGCGGGCGTAGCCTTCTGGCAGCACCATTGAGCTCACGGTATTGACATCTGAAATGTTTTACTTCCGTGAGATGTTCTATCTCCGTGAGTCAGAAATTCAGACTGCTTCCGCAGGAATTTTTTTCTAACTTTTGCTGTGCGATGATTTAATGATCCCCTCTCAATTCAGTGTAATTTTACCCATGATCATTGGCCAAAACGTCATTCGTAAAGAAGGCCGGGAAAAAGTCACTGGTCGTGCCCAATATGTGGACGATTTGCAGTTTCCGGATATGATGTACGGTAAAACCATTCGCAGCACCGTGGCGCACGGGATCATTCGCGAAATTCGGTTTGATCCCGCCTTTGACTGGAATCGCGTGGTTGTGGCCGATTATCGCGACATTCCCGGAAAAAACGTTGTTGCGCTCATCGAGAACGATCAACCGCTGTTGGTGGAGTCAAAGGTACGTCACCAACACGAGCCCATCCTGCTGCTGGCAGCAGAAGATCGTGAGTTGCTGGAAGAGGCGGCCAAACATATCGAAATCCTTTATGAGGAATTGCCCGCCGTTTTGACCATCGAAGAAGCGCTGGCCCGCAAACAGCTCGTCTATGGCGAAAATAATCTCTTCAAAGAAATTCTGATTTCCAAAGGTGATCTCGCTAAAGGTTTCGCCGAAGCCGACTTTATTGTCGAAGGCACCTATCGCACCGGACATCAAGAGCATATTTACATCGAAACGCAAGGGATGATCGCGTTGCCCGAGAGTAATGGAGGCGTCACGGTGATGGGTTCGCTGCAATGTCCTTATTACGTTCACAAGGCGCTGAAAGTGATTTTTGATTTGCCCGATGACAAAGTCCGGGTCGTGCAAACCACCACCGGCGGCGGTTTCGGCGGCAAGGAAGAATATCCCAGCATGATCGCCGGGCATGCAGCGGTGCTCGCGCACAAAACCGGCCGGCCGGTGAAAATTGTTTATGATCGTGGTGAAGACATGGCCGCCACCACCAAACGCCATCCCTCGGTGATTCATCACAGAACCGGTGTGACGAAAGAGGGCCGGCTGGTTGCCGCCGAAATTGATCTTCTGATGGACGGTGGCGCCTATTGCACGCTGAGTCCGGTGGTACTTTCTCGCTCCGCGATTCACTCTCTCGGTCCGTATAATTGCCCGAACGTGCGCATTCATGCCCGCAGCGTTGCGACAAACACGCCACCGAATGGTGCGTTTCGCGGTTTTGGCGCGCCGCAAGCTTGTTTTGCCTATGAAATGCACACGGAACGCATCGCCAAAACTCTCGGCATCAGTCCGCTGGAGTTGCGCCGGCGCAATATGCTGAAGCTTGGTGATGTCACCGCCACCGGACAAACGCTGAAATACAGTGTCGGCACCGAAGAGGTATTGAACGCAGCAACACAAGTTTCCGAATTCGCCATTTTGCACGAACGCTATAAACAGCAGCCCGCAAACGAAAGACGACGCGGCATCGGCATGTCGCTTTTCTTTCATGGCGGCGGGTTCACCGGCAGCGGCGAGCAAATCATGAAATCCGTTGCCGGCGTCGAATTGTTGGCTGATGGCCGCGTGCGCATTTTGACCGGTTCGACCGAAATGGGGCAGGGAACGAACACCATCTTTCCGCAAATCGTTGCCGAAGCGCTTGGTTTGAATATCGAAGATGTTGAAATGGAAGAACCCAACACTGCCGAAGTTCCGGATAGTGGCCCCACGGTCGCTTCGCGCACGTGCATGATTAGCGGCCGCGTGGTTCAGCAGGCAGCACACGAATTGAAAAAGCAGTTGGAGCAATTTGTTGCCAACAAATATAACGTGCAACGCGCAGAGCTGCGCCATAAAGAATTTTTCTCACAAGACAAAACCCTGCTATCATTCAGAGATGTCGCCAATGAGTACCTCACCACACGCGGCCCTTTGAAAATCTTTCAACGTTACGAGAGCCCTCCGGAGGTCAATTGGGATGATAAACACTACCGTGGCGATGCGTATCCGGTATATAGCTGGGGCTGCGATGTCGTCGAGGTGGAAGTCGATATGGCGACCTACGAAGTCTTTGTTTGCAAGGTGGTCTCTGCTGTCGATGTTGGCAAAGCCATCAATCCGGTGCTGGCGCGCGGCCAAATCGAAGGTGGCACGCTGCAGGGCTTCGGTTACGGCATGATGGAGGAGGTGCACATGAAGGACGGCAAAATGCTGAATGATCGCCTGACCAATTACATGCTGCCGACTTGCCAAGATGCGCCGGAAATGCAAGTCATTCTGATCGAGAATCCGTATCCGCACGGCCCTTATGGCGCCAAAGGCGTCGGCGAGCTGCCTTTTAATGGCGCTGCACCGGCGCTGGCTGCGGCGATTTGTAACGCGCTCGACCTCGAAATGACCGAATTGCCCTTCACTCCGGAGAGACTGCTGGAAGCAGTTGAAGCAAAAGAAGGAAACCATGCGAATTGCCACATTTAATACGAAAAATCTGTTTTCGCGCGCGCGTGTGATGAACTTGAATTCCTGGTCACAAGGGCGCCCTGTGCTCAATGATATTGCTGCGCTGAACTCCCTGCTCGCTGAAAGTCATTACACGGCGCCGGTCAAGAAAAGGATTAAAAAAATACTGGAAAAATACGAGTTCAATGTCCCTGACCGGCGTGATCGGCTGTTTGTCATTGTCGAAGTGCGAGAAAAATTGTACGCCGTGGACAAAAGCTCGAATCAGCTCGAGATCGTGGCCGATGGCCGGTCTGACTGGGTTGGGTGGGTGGAGCTTGGCCGTGACGAAATCAACGGCGAAGCCGTAATGAATACCGGCCGGGTCATCAGTGAAGTCAACGCTGACATTCAATGTGTGGTTGAAGTGGAAAGCCGGATCACCCTCGATCGCTTCAACCAGCAAGTGTTGGCAAAAATACCGGACTTCCGGCCATTCGAGCATAATATGCTGATTGATGGAAATGATGCTCGTGGCATTGACATCGGTTTGCTCAGCCGCTTTCCGATCATTTCGGTCAGAAGCCATATTGATGACGGAGGCCAGATGCCCATTTTCAACCGCGACTGCCCCGAATTCGAAATTGCCCTGCCGGATGGCAAGTCAATTTGGATCCTGGGCAATCACTTCAAAAGCAAGGGGAATGGCTCGTTTTCAGAAAACAACGCCTGGCGCAGACGGCAGGCAACCCAAGTGGCGCGCATATATCATGAAGCGTTGCGGCGATCCGATCTGGTCATTGTTTTGGGAGACCTCAATGACTCTCCGGATAGTTTTCCCCTGCGGCCGCTTCTGCGTGGAACGAACTTGCGGGAGGTGATGAGCCATCCCAGCTATCAAGGTTTGCCGGGCACCTATGGCAGCGGCAGATCAATCAGCCAGAAGCTCGATTATATCCTCTTGTCACCTGCCCTGTGGCAGCGCGTGCAAAAAGTCGGAGTGGAACGCAAAGGCGTTTATGCTTTCAGCGCCAGCAGGCGATTCCAAACCATTACCTCACCCGAAACCGCCGCATCCGACCACGCTGCCGTTTGGGTGGATATAGATATGACTTGAAATTAAAAGGTCAGATATGAAAATTGCTTTTGTAGTGAATGGCGAAACGAGGCAGGTCGATGTACCGCCAATGAAGAGATTGCTTGATGTATTGCGTGAAGATTTGCGCCTGACCGGCACCAAAGAAGGCTGCGGCGAAGGCGAGTGCGGCGCGTGCTCGGTTTTTGTCAACGCGGAAGTGGTCAACTCCTGTCTCGTGCCGATCTGTCAAGTCGAAGGCGCCGAAGTGCAGACGATCGAGTCTCTGGCAAGCGATGATCGCCTGCATCCGTTGCAGGAGACCATGTTGAAAATTGGTGGCACCCAGTGTGGCATTTGCACACCGGGAATCTTGATGGCCGCCAAAGCGCTGCTTGATCAAAATCCCCATCCGACACGTGATGATATCCGCGCCGGACTCAGCGGCAACCTCTGCCGCTGTACCGGCTATGTGAGAATTATTGACGCAGTTGAAATCTGTGCACGTAACACCGGCGGCCCGTCTGTAAGTTTGAGTACGGCATGATTTTTTATTTTATCCGAACGATTCGGCAAATCCGGATACTAAAAAATGATCAGCAAAATTGAAGTTTACTCTCCAAAAACGCTGCAAGAAGCTTATCTTTATTTACAGCACTTGCATGGCCGCGCCAAAGTGTTAGCCGGCGGCACCGACCTCATGGTGCAATTGCATGATCGCCTCCTCGTTGCTCCGGTCTATGTGAACATTTGGGGGCTCAACGAGCTGCGCGGTATTGAAGATACTGGCGAATCTTTGCGAATCGGCGCACTCACCACTTACACGCAACTCATTCGCTCACCGCTGGTACGGCAATATTGTCCGATTCTGATCGAAGCTGCCCAAGCCATCGGTGGCATTCAAATTCAAAATCGCGGCACCATCGGCGGAAATATTGTGAACGCTTCGCCGGCTGGCGACACACTTCCCATCCTCGCTGTATTCGAGGCGCAACTCGAGTTGGGTAGTCATCACGGCATTCGAGTCGTACCCTTCAACGAGTTTTACACCGGCTACCGGCAAACGATTCTGGGTCCGGATGAGCTGGTGGTTGCGATTCATTTGCCAAAACCTTCTCCAAGCGACCGTCTTTTCTTTCAAAAAGTCGGCAGTCGCCAGGCCATGATCATTTCCAAAGTCGTGATTGCCGTTAAAGCGTGGGTGGATGGCCAGAAACGAATTCGTTCCATTCAGATTGCTGCCGGTAGCGTGGCGCCGACGGTCATTCGTTTGCGCCAAACGGAAGCACTTCTGCAAGGACAGGTACTCACTCCCGAACTGATCGAGAGCGCCAGACAATCGGCCATGCACGAGGTGCGCCCGATTACGGATGTGCGGTCGACCGAACATTACCGGCGGACAATTACCGGCAATATTCTGTCAAAATTTCTTTGCCAGCTTTAAAGCAAAACTTGAATATGTCTACAGTAATCGCACTCCGCTGTGTGGTCTGTGGAAAGACCCCCGGCACCCAAGTGCTTTACACCTGCCCGGCCTGCGGCCCGGAAGGCATCCTCGATGTGCTCTACGATTACGAACAGGTGCAACGCACGTTTCGACCTGAAACCCTTGCCAGCCGCCCGCAAGATATTCGCCGCTATGAAGAATTGCTCCCCATCGTTGGAACTTTGCAGCTCCCGCCAACCCAAATCGGATGGACTCCGATTTTTGAAGCGACAAAGCTTGCCGCATTTTGCGGGATTGCGCGCTTGTACATTAAAGACGACAGCCGCAATCCGACCGCCTCGTTCAAGGATCGCGCCAGCGCCATCGGTGTGGCAAAAGCCCTCGAATTGGGATTCACCGACATTGCCTGCGCCTCGACCGGCAATGCGGCTTCTTCATTGGCCGGTGCGGCCGCCGCGGTGGGTTTGCGCAGCACAATCTTCGTGCCGGAATCTGCGCCGGAGCCGAAAGTCGCCCAGCTTCTCATCTTTGGCGCGCGAGTGATCCGCATTAGAAAACCAGCTACGGGAATAACGGCATATGAAGCCGCTTACGATCTTTGTATGCAAGCGTGCGAGCGTTACGGCTGGTACAATCGCAACTGTGCCATCAATCCATATCTCGTCGAAGGCAAAAAAACCGCCGGCCTCGAAATCGCCGAGCAGATGCGCGAGAGTATGCCCGACTGGGTCGTGGTTTCTGTCGGTGATGGCTGCACGATTGCCGGTGTCGGCAAGGGTTTGGCGGAAATGCAGGGACTTGGTTGGATCGCGCGGCAGCCGCGATTGCTGGGCGTGCAAGCCGAAGGCGCTGCACCAATTGCGAAAACATTTTTTGAGGGCGGCGAGCTTATTCCGGCGCGGGGAGAGAGCGTCGCCGAGAGCATTGCCGTCAGCAAGCCGCGCAATTGGCGCAAAGCCATTCGCGCGATTCGGAATTCGCAAGGCACGATGATCACCGTCAGCGACGAAGCGATTCTGCAAGCGCAACAGATGACTGCCCGTCTCGCCGGCGTCTTTGGCGAGCCGGCTGCGGTAGCAGGAATTGCAGGATTGAAGAAAGCGGTCGCTTCAGGAATTGTTCCAGATTCAGCAGCAGTTTTGGTGGTGATCACCGGCAGTGGTTTGAAAGACATCCAAGCGGTGCGGCGAACGATCATGATGCCGGAGCCGATCGAGGCGGACATGGATAAGCTGGATCGGTATTTGAAGCTTTGACAGTCTTGCGCTTGATTCTTTGCGAAAAATACCGTATTTTTCGAGTGTTGAGATCATTTGCTTTTAGCAATAAACTAAAAAATTATTCCGTGTGGAGGACTATATGCCACGGGTTAAAGTCCAAGCAGATAGACAAGTGCGGATTCCTGCTCATATTTTCACAAAGTATCGTCTTCAGAAAGGTGATATTTTGGAGGTTTGCGATGCTGGAAACGGTATCGTCTTTATTCCGAAGAACGGGAAATATAAATTGACAAAGGAGTATTTTTTTGAGATAGTTGAGAAGATATGGGCACGTAATCGTAATATTGATTCAAAAGCTCTTGATCGCGTTATCAATCGTGCTGTCCGTAAAGTCCGGGCCGAAGAGCGGAAAAAACTAGGCCGCTAATTTATGATTCGTACGGTCTTTGATACCAACCCGTTGGTAGCTTCGATCATTAATCCCAAGGGCTATCCCGCTCAGCTTCTTGGCGCTTGGCGAAGGAGAGAATTTGAAATCATAGTTTCGTCAACGATCATGCAAGAGTATCGGCGGGTTTTATTTTTGCCGGAAGTCATTGCAAATAGCCGGACAACGGAAACCAAAATAAATGAACTGCTTGCAGCGCTTGAGGCTAATGCGATTTTAGTTCCCGGTGCTCTGGATCTGCGCGTGATCGCCAACGATCCAACCGACGACAAATTTTTCGTCGCTGCGGTCGAAGGCAAAGCAGACTATATCATCACCAAAGAACAAGCTTGGAAAAAGCTCAAAGTTTATAAGGGCATAGGTATCTTGAGCCCGAGCAAATTTTATGAGATTCTCAGAAAACTTAGGAAGGGATAGGACAATTTCAGCGTGCCATCCATTTTATTAAAAAACGCCACCACCGTCCATATCTTTCCGTCCGTCATCGAAGAGGTTGACCTGCGGATTCAGTCCGGCCGAATCATTGCGGTCGGCAAAGCGTTGGCGCCGGAGCCGGATGAGCAAATCGAAGATTTGAGTGGTCACCTTGTGCTTCCCGGCCTTGTCAATGCCCACACCCATCTTTACTCCACCCTCGCGCGCGGGATGCCCGGCCCTGAAGATGAGCCGAAGAATTTTTTGGAAATTTTGCAGAAAATTTGGTGGCGGTTGGATCGCGCTCTCGACGAAGAAAGTATCTACTACAGTGCTCTCATCGGCGCCATCGAAGCGGTCAAAGCTGGTACGACCACTTTGATTGACCACCACGCCTCGCCGAACTGCATCTCCGGCTCGCTCAAAATCATTCGTGATGCCCTGCAACAGGTTGGTATTCGTGGGGTACTCTGCTACGAAGTAACCGACCGCAACGGCGAGGCCGGACGAGATGCCGGATTGCGCGAAAATCAAACTTTTTTGGAAAATCAAACTGATTCCCACTTTCGCGGGCTTGTGGGAGCACATGCCTCGTTTACTCTCTCCGATCATGCCCTGCGCGCTTGCGCGGAAATGGCGCAAAGTCACAACTGCGGCGTGCACATCCATCTCGCCGAAGATCCCTGCGATGCCGAACTCACGTGCCAAAAATTCGGGCACGGCCATCTCGTCAATCGCCTCGCCGAACTTGGCATTCTTTCCGAACGAACGATTTTGCCACATGGCATTCATCTCGCGCCAACGGATTTGGATGCAATCAAGCAGCAGCGCTGCTGGCTCATCCACAACAGCCGCTCGAATATGAACAACAGTGTCGGTTATGCACCCGTCCAACATTTTGGTGATCGGGTTTCGCTGGGCACCGATGGCTTTCCTGCGGACATGTTTGAAGAGGCACGACTTGCATTTTTAAAAGGCCGAGACGCAAAGAATGGACTGAGTCCAACAGATTATCTCAAGTTTTTAAGCGCCGGCCAGCAGTTGTGCACGGAACTTTTTGGCGCACCTTTTGGTAAAATTACGCCAGGCGCGGTTGCCGATTTAATCGTGCTCGACTATCCCGCACCAACCCCCGTAAGCCCGCAAAATCTGGCCGGTCATTTGCTTTTTGGCATGAAATCCGAGCACGTGACGGAAGTGATGATCGCCGGGAAATTTGTCATGCGTCACAGAAATTTGTTGAACGTGGAACTGGAAAATATTTATCAGAAATCCCGTGCAGTCGCCGCACGATTATGGGAACGATTGCAGTCCGTCCGATGATCTGAACCAAGCTCATCTTTTTACACATTCAAACCAACACAATTCAAAGGAGACCCTCATTTATGTGCCAAAGGACATTTCATCGCCATTCGATTTTCTGTTTTTTGCCACCGTATATTCTCCGTTCGATTTCGCAAAACGGCACCGCACAACAACGCGCCAAGGCTTTGCAAACTTTATCGACAGACAATACCTTGCGTGCGCTGCGTGCCGCACAAGCTCCGGTACGCTTGCCTGCCGCCGGTCGTGGTGTTTCGATTGAAGGGCAGAAGCATCGGATAATATACAACGTTCACAATACCTTCAACTTGCCTGGTGAGGTAATACGCAAGGAAGGCGCAAAGCCGACCGGGGATGTTGCGGCGGATGAAGCTTATGATGCCCTCGGTGCCACGTTCGATTTTTATTGGGAAGTTTATGATCGCAATTCGATTGACGATGAAGGCATGCCGTTGAAAGCGAGCGTGCATTTCGGCCAAAATTATAACAACGCATTCTGGGACGGACAGAGCATGGTTTTCGGCGATGGCGATGGTGATTTCTTCAATCGTTTCACCATTGCGCTCGAAGTCGTCGGTCACGAATTGACGCATGGCGTAATTTGGGATGAGGCGCAGCTTCAATACTTTTTTCAAGCCGGCGCGCTGAATGAGTCGATGGCAGATGTTTTTGGTTCCCTCGTGAAGCAATATTTGCTCAAGCAGACTGCCGATCAAGCGGACTGGCTGATCGGCGCAGGGCTCTTTACCAGAAAGGTTCAGGGGGTGGCGCTGCGCTCCATGAAAGAACCGGGCACCGCTTTCGACGACCCTGTGCTCGGCAAAGATCCTCAGCCGGCGCACATGAAGGATTTCGTCCGCACTTTTGAGGATAACGGCGGCGTGCACATCAATTCCGGCATACCGAATCATGCGTTCTATTTGGCTGCGACCAACATTGGCGGCCAGGCCTGGAAAAAAGCCGGGCGCATTTGGTACGAGTCACTGAAGGACAGGGAATTGCGTTCCAATTCCGGCTTTGTGCGATTTGCCAAGTTGACGGCACGTAATGCCGGCCGGCTTTATGGTGCGAACAGCCTGGAAGCACAAGCCGTTCGCGAGGCCTGGAGTCAAGTTGGCATCAAATCTTCATAAGATTATTCCCGGAGGTGTGTGATGCGAATCGAATTCAAAACCGAAGGCGGCTTTGCCTTTTTCCCCGGTCTCAGCAAACCCGTCACAATCGACAGCGACGAATTCTCTGATGATGAAGTGAATGAGCTGCAGCGGTTGTTGCAAACGACGCGCTTTTTTGATTTGCCCACGCAAATGAGCAAAGCAGCGCCGCAAGCTGCCGACATGCAAAAGTACAAGATCACCATCAAAGATAAAAAGATCAGCCATACCGTGCAGTTGCACGACACGCTGGATGATCCTGATCTCCAAAAGTTGCTGACATTCATCAAGGCGAAAGCATCGCAGAAGCGCACTACCGGCAAAAAGTGACGTGCACGATCACACCGGCTTTGTGATGATCGGCGCTGCCGGACGAATGGCGGCAATTGGGGCCGGGCACACCAATCTGCGTCGCATCAATGTGTTACTCGATGATGCGACGTCGATGGTCGCATGGCCGGCTTCAATTTTTGATGGGCATGGGCGGGTGGATGGCGGGAATTGCAGTGGGAAGGAACATGCACGTTGGACTTGACGTTTCGATATTTTTTTATATATTCGCTTAACCCCGATAATTCACATAGTGCGTAAATTGACTACACGCCGCATTCTGGCTTGTGCCTAAAATGCAACTCCTGAATTATCGGGGTTAAGAGTTCTCATACTGTTTCGTGCAGGGCAGCAAGCGTCGGCCCCAATTCAAAGAAAGGAATGATGATGGATAATTTTCTTACCTTTTTGAAGACGCACAGTGGCGGCTTATTGGTGCTGTTCCTTTGTTTGGCGGCAATTGTTTTTCTGGTTCAATGGTTGGCGTGGATATTTTCCCTCGGCCGTTTTCGCCCGGACCGGACTGGCGGCAAGGTGGGCACCAGCAGTTTACGGTTTGTATTTGCTGATTTGCTCGTCAAAATCATCAATGATTTCCGTCATTTTCTGGCACTGGTGATGGTAACAATTTTTGCTCTGGCTTTGTCGTATGTGCTTTATCGCGCCGAAGATAACATGGCCAGCATCACGGACGCCATGCAAACGGTGGTGGCGACGTTGGGCGGTCTCGTCGGCTCGATTCTTGGCTACTATTTTGGCGAATCGGCGGCGCGCAAATCACTCGAGGAGGCCGTTGGGGAAAGACCCGTGGAAGAACCGGCACAAGCCGATAGCCAACCCCGAGGGGATGAGAAACCGCCACGACCGGCACCGGCGCCACCAACTCCAGCGGAACCAACGACGCGTCTGGATAATTAACTGCTGACTTTGGTTGCATTAACAAAAGGGACATGATGCATGTTTCGTAGACTTGACGTTCAGGTTAAAGACACCGTTTTTGATCCCGGCTCATCCCAGAAGAAAGTATATTACAAAACCGATGGGCAAACCACCTGGTATAAAGTCTGGATTTTCCTGGAAGGTTTGGACCTGCCTTATGTCATGGGTGTAACTTATCGACTTCATTCGTCTTTTCCTGACCCCAACCGGCATGTGAAACGAACGGTGACGAATCCCAATTGTCAACTCGTGCTTTGGACCTGGGGATTGTTTGAAATTAAAGCGCTGGTTGAAGACAAAAATGGCAGAACCCATGAGTTGGTTTATGAGCTGCAATATGACAAAGAGTTGAGCCAAAAAGGTGTGGAGTTTGTCAAAGTAAAAATGTAAAATATTCACCATTTAATTGGGGGAGGCAACATGGAGATAATTTCATGGCCGAACTCCACCCTCTTCCCTTCACTCATCTCGTCCGCCGCATGTTTCGAGAATTCGAGAAACAGCGCAAGATTTTCGATCTCCCTGCGCAGAAATTCTATCGCAGCAACGGTGGGCCGGACCTCTCAGTGGAATTTTGCGGCATGAAAGCCGGAACGCCGGTCGGACCGGCAGCCGGGCCGCAAACGCAAATGGCGCAGAACCTCGTGCTCTCCTGGCTCGGCGGTGGCCGCATTTTGGAACTCAAGACGATTCAAATTCTCGATCAGCTCAACATCTCTCGACCTTGCATCGACATGAAAAATGTCGGTTACAATGTCGAATGGTCGCAAGAGCTGCGCCTCGAGCAATCCCTGCGCGAGTACGTCGCCGGTCACATGCTGATTGAAATGCTCATCGCCGCCAACGTGCTCGAGCAAAACGATCCGCTCGACAAAACCGAGACGATTTTCGACGTGAGTGTCGGTTATGATCTGAAAGGCATCCAAAGCCAACTTGTGCGTGATTGGCTGAACGCCATCAAAGAGGCGACTGCGATCGTCGAAGAATTACGCCAACAGATTCCCGCCGAATTTTCCCACTACCGTGATTTTCCATTCAAGACTCAAATTGCCAAAAGCCTCACGCTTTCCACCTTTCACGGTTGTCCGGCGCAGGAAATTGAAAGCATTGTTCATTTCCTGCTCACCGAGATGGATTACCACGTCGTCATCAAAATGAACCCGCCGATGCTGGGAAAAGAAAAGTTGGAATATCTGCTTTATGACCGGCTCGGTTATCACGACGTTGAAGTCAATCCCAAAGTTTATCAGGTCAATATCACCTTTGACGAGGCCGTGCAAGTGGTGCGCCGCTTGAAGAGCACCGCGGATCGATTGGGCAAAACCGTAGGCGTCAAATTCACCAACACACTCGAGGTCATCAATAAGGGAAAATTTTTCCCGGATGAAATCATGTACCTCTCCGGCCCGCCGCTGCACGTGCTTGCGATGGCGCTGGTCGAAGATTGGCGCAGGGTTTGTGGCACCACCATTCCAATTTCGTTCTCTGCCGGTATCGATCAGCACAACTTTCCGGACGCGGTGGCTGCCGGATTGGTGCCGATTACGACTTGTACTGATCTGCTCAAACCCGGCGGTTACGGAAGATTGCACAAATATCTCTTGAATCTTGAAAACAAAATGAGCACAGTCGGCGCCGCCTCGGTGAGCGATTATATCTTGAAATGGAACGGCGAAACCAATGATCCGGATGCCGCCATCATCGCCAACACCTCGAAAGCGATGGCGAAGGTTTTGTCTGATCCACGCTACACGCACGATAAAAACAAATCCGTCCCCCGCAAAATCGACAGCTCTCTGACGCTCTTCGATTGCCTCAACTGCGACAAGTGCATTCCGGTTTGCCCGAATGACGCCAATTTTTATTATGAGCTGCAGCCGCTCGAAGTCCAATACGCCAAGTATTGCATCGGCCTAAAGGGCGATGTCGAAGAAATTCCCGGCGGCGTCTTGCGCATTGAAAAATCTCATCAAATTGCAAACTATGCAGACTTTTGCAACGAGTGCGGCAATTGCGATGTCTTTTGTCCGGAGCTCGGCGGCCCGTACATCGAAAAACCTCGTTTTTTCGGCAGCCGCGAATCGTGGGAGAAATTAGAGGGGCAAAACGGTTTTTGGGTCGAAGAACGAGAAGGCGCGATTGTTCTGCATGGCTGGATCGAAGACAGGATTTATGTGCTGCGAGTCGACAGGACGCACCCTCATGCTCATTTTCTCGATGAAGCGCTCGTCGTGCATTTGGAGTGGCCGGGCCTGGAAGTTATTCGCGTGGAAAATTGTGAACCGGAGTCGGTGGGGCATGTTTTGGATATGAAAGTCTGTTATCAGATGGCGGCGTTGTTGCGCGGGGTGATGGATGGCAAGATGATCAATTACATTAATGTCATGCACTCGATTATTCCTTGGACGAATTGAATCAACATTGGAATGGTGAAATTCGGCGCGCATCATCCCATGGTGAATAAATGTATCGGCTATGATTCGCTTGGGCAGATTTGACAACCCGATGTTCCAATTTTCAAAATGCCAATGAGCATCAAAGTGATTGACAATTTACTTTCCGTGAAGTATGTTATGCCATATTTTTTACAGAGACAAAATGGTGAGATGACATGATCCTGCTTGGCATTGATGGTGGTGCAACTCATACGCGCGCCGTCCTGGTTTCTGAAACTGGAATAATTCTCGGCCAGGGTTTGGCAGGGCCCTCGAATTATGACCATGTGGATGTCCAAACTGTCAGGGTTAATATTCGCGAAGCCACTCGAAACGCATGGTTGGAATTCGGTTCAAAACTTGCGAAAGCCGATGCCGCTTTCCTGGGCATAGCCGGAGTGTTGTCGGAGGCAGATCGGACAACGATTCGTCAAATCGTCGCCGAGCTGGGCTTGGTCAAAGAAAACAAAATGATGGTTGATCACGAAATTCGGATTGCCCTGGCTGGCGGCCTGGCAGGCGCCGAGGGGATCGTGCTCCACGTTGGCACAGGCTCCTCGTGCTATGGGCGGCGTGATGACGGGCGGCATCATCGCGCGGGATGGGGTTATCTGCTCGATGATCTGGGCAGCGGCTATTATCTCGGATTGCAAGCCATGATCGCCGTGATTCGCGCAGCGGATGGACGAGGCGGCCCGACCGGTTTGAGCACGCTTGTTCAGAAGGCTCTCGGCTATGATCATGTTGATGAAATCATGCGTTTGCTGTACCGCGAACATCTAAGCGTGGTCCAGATCGCAGCGCTTGCTCCGTTTGTGCTTGCCGCCGCCGGCGGTGGAGATGGGGTCGCGCTGGAAATTGTGGATCGTGGTGCTGACGAGCTGGCTTCGATGGTTTGTGCCGTGGCGCAAAGACTTGATTTTCTCAATAGCTGTTTTCCCCTCATTATCGTTGGCGGCGTGGCCAATGCCTCAGCTTTTTACCGCGAAAAAATCGAAGCGGCAATGAGGCGTCGTGTTCCGACGTGTTCGATTCAGCAACCCATCCTACCGCCGATTTTGGGTGCCGCGCTGCTCGCGCTGGAATTCTCCGGCGTGCCCATTTCTCAGGAGGTATTGGAAAAGTTCAAGGCACAAAAAATAACCTCAGTATGACGAAACAATCAGAAGTAATGCCGCGCTTGGGGGCTGCGCAAAATCAAGTTGGCATTAATTATTCTCAATAGTAACAAAATAATCTTGCGTTCAATGGTTTTGGCTTTTTATATTTGATCATGCGCAGCTTGAAGGGGGCAGCTTCATCATGTCACCGTCATGATGAAGCCAAGATCTGTCGCTGACCAATATGATTTGACCAAGAGGGTCATCTGCACGCGTGGTGACGCGCACAAGTTTGCAGATTTTTCTTGCATCTGTAGTTTTCCATTTGCAAATTGTCGTGTAGGTGAATTGGCTGAATCGGTTTTTGTAACTCAAAGGCTCATGAAGAAAGTCGTTATATTTTTGGGTCGTCAAGGCCTGGGTTTTTTTATTCATTTCTATCGTGTGTGCGCCTGTCTCGGCGCCGCTGTTGGCCAGTTGCGTTACGTGCATTTTTACCGGCGCCAGATTATTGAGCAGATGTATCGCATCGGCCTGGGCTCGATTCCTCTGGTCGCGGGTCTTTCCCTCTTTACCGGCTTGGCGACAGCGATCCAAACTGCCTACCAAATCGCCTCCTATGTGCCCAAATATGTCGTGGGGTCGATTGTGTTTCAATCGGAAATGCTGGAATTGGCGCCAACCTTGATGGCGCTGGTATTGGCAGGACGCGTGGGCGCCGGCATTGCCAGTGAGATCGGTACAATGAAAGTTTCGGAGCAGGTTGACGCCCTGGAATCCATGGGGGTCGATCCAATTGGTTACCTGGTGATGCCCCGGATTATTGCCGGCGTGACCATGTTCCCGATGATCATCATTTTTGCGGTCGTCGTTGCCGTCGCCGGCGGGTATTACGTGGCGATCAATCTGATGGCGGTCAGCCCGCCTGATTTTGTGCGTGGCATGAAAGAAGCGTTTCGCTTTAAAGATGTCTGGGTTGGATTGATCAAAGCAACCATTTACGGCGGGATCATTACCTTGCTTGGCAGTTATTTGGGCATGGAAACCGAGCAGGGTGCCAAAGGTGTGGGCATGGCTGCCACGGCCACGGTCGTTTCATCCTCGTCTTTCATTTTGGTCATGGATTACATCCTGACCAGGACGTTGTTGAAATTTTATTAGTCTCCCATGATTGAGTTTAGAGACGTCCACAAGTCGTTTGACGATAATTACGTTTTGCGCGGCATCAATCTGAGCGTTCATGAAGGGGAGCTGATCTCAATTCTCGGGCCGAGCGGTTGTGGCAAAAGCGTCACACTCAAGCACATCATCGGCATCTTGAAACCGGATCGGGGCGAAGTTTGGGTTGATGGCCAGTTGGTGCCACGGCTGTCACGTACGGGGCTGCAGGAATTGCGCAAGAAAATCGGAGTGTTGTTTCAATCAGCGGCATTGTTTGATTCGATGTCGGTCAAGGAAAATGTTGCGTTTATGTTGCGCATGCACACCAAAATGACCGAGGCGGAGATTGATCATCGCGTGAGGGAATGCCTGGAGGAGGTGGAACTGCATGGCGTCGAAAGTCTCAATCCGGATGAACTGAGTGGCGGGATGCGCAAGCGCGTGGGCTTGGCTCGTGCCATTGCGATGAAACCCAATTACATTCTTTATGATGAACCGACAACGGGTTTGGATCCCAAGACCGCCATCATCATCGGTGAATTGGTCGTGCGCCTGCAAAAGCACTTGAAGATCACCTCGGTGGTCGTTACGCATGATGTAAAACTTGCAACTGGCATATCTGATCGCCTTGCGCTTTTTCACGAAGGCAAAGTGGCAGCCGTCGGCGCACCGGAGGAGATTTCCAGAGGCGACAGCGATCTGATTCGCAGGTTTATGGAAGGACAGTTATAGCAAGTGGCAATATTCCGGATTTTTGCATGAACCTATATTTTGTTGATTCGTATTCGTTATGAAAACGCGTACCATGGAGGCGGCGATTGGCATCGCCCTGTTTGTTGCGACGCTCATCCTGATCGTCGGCTTGATTTGGTTGAGCGAACAGACTGTCGGTTGGCGTAATTATGAATTGACCATTGCCTTCAGAAGTGCTGAAGGTCTCAAGCGTGGCGATGCGGTCAATCTCGTTGGCATCAAGATCGGCCGAGTCGACCGGCTGGACTTTCGGAATGCACGAGCCGAAGCCCATGTTTTCCTGGGCACAGACTATAAACTGCCGCGCAATTCACAGTTTTTCCTGGAAAGCGGCGGTCTGATAACCGGGAAAGTCATCAATATCGTGCCCGGCAATAGTAATGATTATCTGGTTGATGGTGATGTGGTGGAAGGCGAGGTGGTTGGGGGCCTGGAAGATTTGGGACCGGTAGTGTCAAGCTTGGAAACTCGTGTACGCGCCACCGTGGATACGCTGCTCGGCACCGAAAATATCAATCGCATCCAGGCCATGGTGCGGCACCTGCAGGCAACGACGTCCACGCTGGAGGCGATTCTTGCCCAAAACCGGCAAAATATCGAATTGACCATGGCCAATCTTCAATCGGGTTCGGATCATCTCCGTTCCTTGCTCAATCATAACAGCAGCCGCATCGATTCAGCGCTGGCGAATTTGGCAACCACCTCCGCCCAATTGGATGCGGTTTCACGCGATTTGGCCACAACCACAACCACGCTCAAGGGGATGAGCCGCGCCATCGAAGAACGGCAAGGCACCCTCGGCGCACTCATTTACGAGCGCGATTTGTACAACAATCTCACCTCTGCCGCACAGAATTTGAATACCCTGATCGAAGACATCAAAAAACACCCGCAAAAGTATGTGAAGGTGAGTGTGTTTTGAGTTGGGTCATGCTTGATTTTATTCGAAGATGAATGCCAGCAAGAAGTGTCGATGGATGGTATAATTTCGAAACTGACGCTGTCGTGTAAATAATTCTTGCTTATTGAAAAAGAGTTTATAGATTGAAAGTTCAGTTTGAGCAGACTATGCCGAAAATTTCAAAAAAAACACTTGGTCGGAGAGCGGTAAAATACTCACGCGCAGCAACGCGGCACAAGCAGCCCGGAAAGCCAACGCCATCGTGGTCGCCGGCAAAAGTTTCCGAATTGCTCGACCGGTTGGAAAAGGCCTATCCGATGGCTCATCTCGAGCTGAATTTTACCACTCCTTTGGACCTGCTGATTGCCACGATCATGGCCGCACAATGCACGGACAAATTGGTGAATGAGGTTACTGCCACGCTTTTCAAAAAATACCCCAAAGCCGAGGATTACGCGCAGACGCCTCTCGCCGAGCTCGAGCAAGACATTCGTCCGGTTACATTTTATCAAAACAAAGCGCGCCATATTCAAAAATGCTGCCAGCAGCTTGTGGAGAAACACGGCGGCGAAGTGCCGGCCGATCTCGAAGCTTTGGTTGAGCTGCCCGGTGTCGGCCGCAAAACCGCCAACATTGTTTTGGCACATGCGTTCGGACAGCAAACCATCGCGGTCGATACCCATGTCAAAAGATTGGCAACCGAACGCTTGTATTTTTCCCGCCAAACCGACCCGGATAAAATCGAAATGGAACTGCGGGACATTATTCCGCCGGGACGGTACACTCGAGGGACGATCTTGTTGCAATGGCATGGTCGTTACACCTGCCAGGCCCGGCAACCGCGGTGCAACCAATGCGTGATCGTCGATCTTTGTCCTTATGAGAAGAAAATGACTTAGTACTTTGGTTTTGCAGCGTGTCACTTTTAGGACATTTTGATTCATATTGCTAAATTTAGGAGAAGCCATGACCGACAACTTGTATATCCCACAAAGGCTTGATGGTGAACATGCGCCAAATGCAAATCCGCTGCAAGCGGACACTTCGCTGAGATCGAATGTGATCACTACCACTAAGAACATGATCCATACCATCGATCAGGTTTCCGTTGAAGCGGTGATAAATGTTCTGTTGAAACGAGGAATTTGTACGGAAGCTGAGCTGTTGGCTGAAGAGAATCGGCTGTATTCTGTGCGGGAAGCAATGACGAATTTTAATTTCACGCCGGTCCAAATCAATCGTCCGGATCACGC
Source organism: Candidatus Zhuqueibacter pondensis (assembly GCA_034505955.1). Lineage (GTDB taxonomy): Bacteria > Zhuqueibacterota > Zhuqueibacteria > Zhuqueibacterales > Zhuqueibacteraceae > Zhuqueibacter > Zhuqueibacter pondensis. The sequence goes on along the minus strand of JAPDQK010000047.1, from coordinate 28,722 downwards.
GCACAGGCATCGTCGCGATCCCAATCCCATTCGGCGATGGGCCGCGAAACATCACTGGTCAAGGAGATTGGGGACACTAATATTTGGATGGAAGTGGCATCGGAAAAAGAAAGAGCTCTAAATGTAAAAATCGCCATTGGCTTGGTTGGCCTTTGGCTGTCGGCAACCACGGTCTTTGCGCAGGTTTTTCCTGAGCCGCGTGGCTACGTGAACGACTTTGCGAATGTGATTCCCTCGAACTTGGCGTCACAGATGGAGGCCATTTGTCAGGAGCTGCAGGAAAAAACCGGCGCGGAGCTGGCCGTCGCCACCTTCGCTTCGATTGGCGACGAGGACCCCGACGATTATGCCAATCGCTTGTTCGAAAAATGGGGAATCGGCAAAAAGGGCAAGGATAATGGTGTCTTGCTCTTTTTGACCTTGGGGGAGAGAAGAAGAGTGCGCATCGAAACCGGCTACGGGATCGAAGGAATCATTCCTGATATCACCGCCGGTCGCATTCTCGATAACTACGTCGTGCCGGAATTGCGACGCGGCGATTATGGCGCGGGTTTGCTCGCCGGAACCAAGGCCATTGCCGGTGTGATTGCCGAAGACGCCGGCGTGCAGATCACCGGCGCTGTGCGGCCGAACTTGAGACGAGAAACATCACGCGATGACGGTTTCCCGTTGAGTTGGTTGATCCTCCTCCTGATATTGATTTTATTTGTACGACCGCGTTGGTTATGGCCATTATTGTACCTGCTTGGTTCCAGTGGACGCAGCCGGCATAGTGATTGGGGCGGCTTTGGTGGTGGTTTTGGTGGCTTTGGTGGAGGCGGTTTCGGCGGCTTTGGCGGAGGCGGTAGTGGTGGTGGTGGAGCAGGAAGGAGTTTCTAACTTGCAAAACGCAGAGGGCATAGAGCATAGGCAAAGCGCTTCTTGCAAAGGTTTTTGTATTGACTATCCCACAGTCGCTATGCGCCATGCGCTATGCTCTTTGCGCTATGCTAACGAAGGGAGGAACACATGAAGAGAATTCCGGAATCCCCGGAAATGATTAATAAAGAGTACGTCACGGATTGGCAAACCGCTTTCGGTCGTGAAGTCGAATCGATCATTCTTTATGGTAGCGGCGCACGTGGGGAATATATTCCTGGCAAATCTGACATCAACTTTTTGGTGATTGTCACACCTGTCGGGATGACAAAGTTGCGGCAAGCAGTGGAAATCACCGAAAAGTGGCGAAAACACGCCGTGGCGGTACCCCTGGTTCTCACCCGTGATTATGTTCACGCCTCGCTCGACAGTTTTCCCATCGAGTTTCTGAATATGAAACTGCACCACACTCTGGTTTTTGGCCAGGATGTTCTTGCCGATTTGGAAATTCCTTCACAGAATTTGCGGTTACAGCTCGAGCGTGAAGTCAAAGGCAAATTACTGCACCTGCGGCAAATTTTGCTGGGCCAGGGATACAACCGCGAGGCCTTGCGCGAGGCATTATTGAGCAGCATCAAACCTTTTGCCGCGCTTTTTGAAGCCTTGCTGTTTTTGCACGGAGAAACGGTTCCTTCGCAGCGCAAAGAGGTTTTTCAAAAAGTTGTGCGCTTGGCTAATTTGAACGGCGGATTTGTCGAGGTGCTCTTCCGCTTGCAGAATTCCCCCAAACGCCTTTACCGTGAAGAGCTTTGGGAACTGGCGGAAGATTACCTCGCCCAAATTGAAGCACTGAGCACCTACATTGATCGGATGTAAAATTTAATCAAGACTAATTCATCACAGGAGGATCGGAAAATGAGCAAAGGTTTGAAAACGCTATTGATCGTCATCGGCGTTCTCGTGGTACTGGGGTTCGCGGCTTATCGTTTGTTCGTCGGTAATTATAACAAAATGGTTGGGCTGGACGAAGGAGTCAAACAGGCTTGGGGGCAGGTTCAGAACGATTATCAGCGTCGCGCCGATTTGATTCCCAATTTGGTTGCCACCGTCCAGGGCGCCGCCGATTTTGAAAAAGAGACTTTGCAAAAGGTCATCGATGCGCGTGCCAGCGCCACCCGCCCTGAAATCAATGCCGAGAGTGTTTTGAACAATCCGCAGGCATTTCAGCGATTCCAGCAGGCGCAGGACAACCTCGGCGCGGCCTTGAGCAGGCTGCTCGTGGTTGTTGAAAGATACCCCGACTTGAAAGCGAATCAGAATTTTCGTGATTTGCAAACGCAATTGGAGGGCACGGAAAATCGCATCGCGGTCTCGCGCCGGCGCTTCAACGAAGCGGTGCAGAGCTACAACAGCACCTTGCGAGTATTCCCCACGGTTCTGATTGCCGGCATGTTCGGCTTCCAGCAGCGGCCTTATTTTGAAGCTGCCGCCCAGGCCCAAGAAGCCCCGAAGGTGGATTTCAACTTTGGCGGGAACAAATAAAACACAATTTGCAGCAGAGCGGCTGCAATCGAGTTCACGACGATAAATTCAACCGGACTCACGGGAGACTTTTATGAGCGCTGTCGTCCTGGTTTTGTTGTCCATGGCCTTATTGGTGATTGCTTACAGCTCCTATGGCTCGTTCATCGCTCGCCGTCTCGGCGTGGATGATGCCCGAAAAACGCCGGCCCATACAATGTACGACGGCGTGGATTATGTCCCGGCGAAAGCGCCCGTGCTCCTCGGCCATCATTTTGCCTCGATTGCTGGCGCCGGCCCGATTGTCGGCCCGATCTTCGCAGCGATCTTTGGCTGGGTGCCGGTTTATTTCTGGTTGCTGCTGGGTGGGGTGTTTATCGGCTCGGTGCATGATCTCTCCAGTATCATTGCCTCGATCCGTCATCGCGGCAAATCCATCGGCGAAATTATTGAAGACCATATTGGGCTCAGTGGCAAGAAGCTGTTCCTGATCTTTTCGTGGTCGGCCATGCTCCTGGTCATCGCGGTGTTTACCCGGATCATCGCCAATACGTTTATCACGGTACCGGCCACGGCGACCGCCTCGGTACTGTTCATTTTTTTGGCCGTAATTTTCGGATTCGCGATCTACCGCCGTAATCTGCCGCTCGGGCCGACCTCGCTCATCGGCGTGATTTTGCTTTTCAGTTGCGTTGGTTTGGGAATGAGATTTCCGCTCACCCTCCCGTTTGCAGCCTGGGTCGCCATTCTGATGATCTATGTTTGGATCGCCTCCGTAACGCCCGTATGGATTCTCTTGCAGCCGCGTGATTATCTCAATTCCTTTCTGCTCTATGCGCTGGTCGCTGGCGGTGTCATTGGAGTTTTCTTTGCCAATCCCACAATCAACCTGGCACCTTTGACGAGCCTCAAAACCAGCATCGGGTGGATCTTTCCGGTTTTGTTTGTCACCGTCGCGTGCGGCGCGATTTCCGGTTTTCATTCGCTGGTGGCTTCGGGTACGACCTCGAAACAATTGAACAAGGAAAGTGATGCGAAAATCGTCGGCTTTGGCGGCATGCTCATTGAGGTGCTGCTGGCCATAATCTCACTCATGGCCGCCGCGACCCTGTCCACTGAACGTTTTCAGGACATGTGGAGCAAGGGCTTGTATGTGCCCATCTTCTCCGAGGGCGTTGGTTATTTCATTTCCAAAATCCCGGCGCTGAGCATCTCGCACGAGACGGCCATCACCTTCTCGGCGCTGGCCGTTTCAGCTTTTGCCTTGACCACACTCGATACCTGCACGCGTCTGGCACGATTTGCTTTTCAGGAATTCTTTGAAACGGCCAAGGGTCGTGAGAAAAGCGTGTTGTCCTCGAACAGGCTCATCGGCACTACTGTTACCGTCGCCATGAGTCTGACTTTTCTGGTGAGCGGCAAATCTGATGCAATCTGGCCGATCTTTGGATCCGCCAATCAGATGTTGGCGGCGTTGGCACTTTTGGCGGTTTCGGTCTGGCTTGCGAAAAGGCAACGCGGTAATCTCTATACCCTGCTGCCCATGTTTTTTATGTTTGCCGTAACGCTCACGGCATTGAGCACGCTAATTTATCAAAATGGGGTCAAGGGGAATTACTTGTTGTCGGTGATCGCAAGCCTGTTGTTCGTGGTTGCCATTCTTTTGGCCGTCATGGCGGCGCGGAGCTTGATGAAAACGGTCCCCGTCCCTGAGCCGGCAGGCCATGAAATGCGGCCGGTTGCCGGTGGCCTGGATGAGACCACGTGATGACAGCAAAGACAATCGAAGTTTTTCAAATGCAAAAACCAAGTGTCATACTCATTCGCGAGACTGAAGAGCAGGTTGCGAGCAGCGGCTGCTGTGGAAAGTTTGAAGGTGACTTCGCGCGCTGTGCCGGCGAATGGGTTTTCCCAGAGCGTCGCCGGATCAAAGAAGGCATGGGTGAGGTCGCGCGGTGGCTCCAGGAAGAGTTTGGGGACGCCATCGAACTGACGGTGGTCGATCCGCGGAATCAGCTTTATCTTTTCTACAAAATTTTTCGTGACCTCTGGAGTTATCGCCCATCATTTGGGGCAGCTCTTCGCAGCGCCGCCATGATTTTTGCCTTTCCTGCCGTGCTGGTCAATGGTGTCGTGAAATTTTCACGCCACATTCCGCGGCGCGAACAAATAATGCAGGCAGTTTGGGCAACCATTTCCATTTGACCCGATTGCAATGCCCTCCGAACTCCGTCCCTTACCTGATGCCGATTCCGGTTACGATGTTGCCGGTCCGGAATTTTCGCTCCGCCGCAAGATCGGCCTTCTGATGGGCGTACCGCTTTTTATCCTTCTTCTGTGGCCGACTTTGACACCGGGATTGAGTGAAGCCGCACGTCGCCTGCTCGCCACCAGCGGTCTCATGGCTTTCTGGTGGATCACCGAAGCGATCCCGATTCCGGCCACGGCATTATTACCGCTTTGTCTCTATCCCGTGCTGGGCATTTTGCCCATGACCGAAGTCGCCCGCAACTATGGCGATGAGAACATTTTTCTTTTTCTCGGGGGTTTTCTTATTGCCATGGCCATGCAAAAGTGGCGGTTGCATCGTCGCCTGGCGTTGCACATTGTTCATCTGATTGGTACGGCGCCGCGCCGCCTCGTGCTCGGTTTTATGTGCGCCACCGCCTTCATCTCGATGTGGATCTCGAACACCGCCACCACCATGATGATGTATCCGATCGCGTTGGCGGTGATCATGCAGTTGGTGCCGGAATGCGAGAGAAGCTTTACTTCCGCGCATTGCAATTTTCGCACGTGCTTGATGCTTGCCATTGGTTATGCCGCCAGTATCGGCGGTGTCGGCACGCTCATCGGCACGCCGCCCAACATCATTTTTGCCGGTAACGCGCACAAGCTTTTTCCGGAAGCGCCCGTGGTGGATTTTTTGCACTGGCTGACCTTTGGCTTGCCACTGATTCTATTGTTTTTGCCAATCGTCTGGGTGATCACGACCAGGATTCTTTTTTCGATCCCGGCAGATTTGTTCTCGGGTGGCAAGGAATTGATCGACGCCGAAATCAAAAAACTCGGCCGAATGTCGGCTGGAGAGCGTGGTGTTCTGATCATCTTTTTGTTGACTGCGCTTGCCTGGATTTTTCGGGTGGATCTGGAATTGGGCTTTGTCACCATTCCAGGCTGGGCAAGCCGGCTCGGCATAGCCGACAAAGTTTCCGATGCCACGGTGGCCATGATTGCCGGCACGCTATTGTTTATCATTCCTGCCAATTTCCGGCGCGGAGAGTTTTTGTTGGATTGGTCAACGGCAGTGAAAATTCCGTGGGGCATTCTTCTGCTTTTCGGTGGTGGCATTGCCATGTCTGCCGGCTTCAAATCGACCGGCCTCTCAGCTTGGTTGGGTGAGCGCTTGGCTGGATTTGGGGATTGGCCACCGATCGCCATGATTGTCATGGTTTGTTTGGTGATGACTTTTTTGACCGAAGTGACTTCCAACACTGCCACCGCCACGATTTTCATGCCGATCATGGCAGCAACCGCACAAGCCTTGCACCTGCATCCGTTTTTGCTGATGATTCCGGCGGCGATTTCGGCCTCATGCGCCTTCATGCTGCCGGTGGCCACCCCGCCCAATGCCATCATATTCGCTTCCGGCTATGTCACCGTGCCGCAAATGGCGCGCGTGGGGATTTGGCTAAATCTTATCGGTGTCGTCTTGATAACGGCAATTGTCTATCTGCTTGTCGTACCGGTATTTCAAATTGATTGGCACTCCTTTCCGGTTTGGGCGCGCCTGCGGCCATAGACTGGCCTGTCCCCAGGATTGTTCTAAATTGAAGCGGCGTCGTCCAGATCGAAACCAAAGTGGTCGCGCAAAGCGGCTGCAAATTCCTCTTGATTACTCAATATTCTCTCCTGCCGTTCACCATTGGAAGTAGTGATCAACCGCATGTCACTCAATGTCACTCGTCCTTCCGGAGTGGCGCGCGAGCAGATGCGCTTCCGGGTAAAGTGAGACTGCGGCGAGGTTTGGTGGTAATAGCACATGCCGGCAAAATCGGCAAGGGAATGCGGCTGGAGGGTGAACAAATATTTTGGTTCCCAGTCACTGCCGAGTTGCTGCCGCAACATGATCCATTGAGTGCCATCACAGAGTAAACGGTAAGCGGAACCATTGTAGAGCTGACCACCGAAGTCATCGAGCCGCAAAGGCTCACGAAACGAATCGCCAAAGCCGACATCGGCCAGCCAACGCTCTTGCAAATGTACGAGCAGCGTCAGGTGATCGAATTCCGGACCGGGCCGGCCATTGGTCACCACTCTTGCGGAAAGTAATGTGACGTTGAAGCCGAGTTCTTTGAGCAGCGCGGCAAAAAGTCCGTTCAGCTCATAGCAAAATCCTCCGCGCTGCCGTAGGACGATTTTTTCGTAGAGCGCTCTTTCTTCGAGAACGATGGGCTTTCCCCAATGAATATCCAGATTCTCAAACGGCACGGCGAGCATGTGGAGATGGTGGAGACGGCGCAACGTTTCAGCGTTGGGGGTACGAGTGCCGTGGTAGCCAATGCGTTTCAGATAGGCGTCGATATTCATACTCTCGTCTGCTTGATATTACGTTAAGTTTTTCATTAGATTCCTTTTTGCTGAAGTGGCAAAAAAGTATGGTGAATCTTCTGAAAATTGCGGCGGATGGTGCACGGCCTGATGAAAACAATTCACCAAGCGAATTCACCTCGACTGAATACAGCCTTTCGCAAAATTATCCGAATCCTTTTTCAACAACCAGGCCTCAAATCCGTAGTTTAGGCTGAGTTAAGCTCTTAGGCCAGTATTATTGAAATAAAGCCTTTGGGAGTGACCAGCCCACGTCGTCTCGCGCGGTGTGGGCCTTTTATTTATGTGCCTTGATTTTCCGTAGCGCAATTTTTTTATAACTGGCTTCCACCAAATCCCCATAAATCTCCGGCCGGCGCGAGGCTGCGACTGCCAGGGTGCGATCATATTTCTCATTAAAGAAAAATTGCGTCACACGCTTCTGATCCAAATCCACCTCCAAAGTCAAAACGCCGATGCTGCGGCCAATGTCTGCGAGAATCAAGCCGTCGCGACCGATGATGCCGCTGCGGCCGATCATCATGCCCGGCATCCATAAGCCTTCAGGATAGCCGTAACAAGCGGAGACAACATACAAGCCGGTATCCACCGCCCGCGCGCGGTAGCGTATCTCCCAATCCACTTCGCCCCAACTGCTTTGTACGTGCGGGAACAATAAAATTTCCGCGCCCTTCAACATGAGAATTTGCGCGACTTCGGGATATTCGATATCCATGCAAGTCATGATTCCCACCTTGCCGAAATCCAATTCATAAACCGGCAACTCATTTCCGGCTTGCATGCCAAGGCTTTGCTCCGATATGGTAGGGTGGGTTTTCTGATAGCAGCCGGTCATTTTCCCCTCACGATTCAGTAAAACCACCCAGCTCGAAAGCACGCCGCGATGGGTTCCGAACAGCGGCAGTGCCACGTTCATTTTATACTTTTTGGCAAAGCGGGCCGCCGCGCGCGTCAACTCGCCAGGAATCGGATCGGCAACATATTCTTTTTTATTGCTCGACAAGGAGCGATGATAAAGATTGGCATATTCACCGAACAAAACCAAATCGGAAGCGCGCGCACCGGCAGTTTTCAACATGTTAAAAATGTGTTTACGATTGTGTGCTTGCTTCTCTTGCAAGGAGCGGCCGGCGACAACAGCTGGCAATTGTGCCGCGCTGATGCGGACGATGCGGGGCATGCGTGAGTCTCCTAATCCATCCTTTGAGAAAAATGTTTTTTGACGGCATTCGTCTTTTTCATAAAATACCACATCATCATCAACCCAACCACGAAGGCGCCAAACCCTGCCACGAAGTTCAGCCAGTGCACTTCGCTCGAAGCCGGCACCAAAGTGAGCAGCATGAGCACGAGGCCGATGCCGGCGGCCAGCACGCCAACGACTTTGTACGAGCTCAAGGCATTGATATCCCACACGGCCTCGGAAGCCAGTGCCGGTGTTGCCAAATCTTTTGCAAAAGCCGCGATGCGCTCGCGGGTCTGCGCATTTTTATCCCGCCAAAAGGAGGAAATGAAAAAGACCAGCGCGCTGGACAGCACCCCGACAAAAACATTTGCCTCGTACTGATGGCCGGACATGTCGAAAACCACGTTGCAGGCGAGCACGAGAATCAAGCCGGTCGTCACCGCGGCCATGGCAGACCACGACGGCGTTTTGGTATAGACCAAACCCAGCATCACAGGTGTCAGCATGGACGGCGTAAACCAGGAATAATACATCAAGGCGAACTCAAAAACGCCCTTGGCTTGCTGCACCATGAGCGCGACGACGATCGCCAATGAACCCAGAATGAACACCATGCGCCGGCCCAGACGCAATTGCTGTTGTTCGGAAGGTGCTTCCAGCGCGAACGTTTTCTTCAAACGAAGATAGACATCGCGCACGATGATCGAGGCGACATAATTCAATTCCGTATCCACCGAGCTCATGGTTGCCGCCAAAATCGCCGAAACGGTGACGCCGATGATGCCGTGAGGAAGCAGCGTCAACGCGAGCGTGACGAACGAGGCTTCGGTCGGATCAGCAAGTTGCGGCCAAACTTTGCCCATCTCGGGAAACAGCAGCCGCGCCGCCATCGTTGGCGCAATCCAGCACAGCGGCAGGAGAAAGCTGAGTCCGCTGCACAAGATCGCCATCTTTCGCGCGTCGCGTTCGCTTTGCACGCTGTAATACCGCTGGCCGATGAACCACGCGGCATTGTAGCCGATGAAAATATTGACCAGGTAGGCGAGATAAAATAACGGCCGGCGAAAGACATCCTGAAAGCTCATGTATCCCGCCGGCGCTTCCGACCACAATTTTTCGAGGCCGTGCCAAAAGCCGGCGCCGCTGCCCAGCGCTGAAAACGAGAGCGGGAAAATCGTCAGCGTCACAATGAGAATGATGAGAAATTGCAGCACGTCGGTAATCACCACCGCCCACAAGCCGCCGGAAGTGGTGTAGATGAGCAGTACGAGACCGGTAACGATCATCGTCAGCTCCAAGCCGCTCAGCTTGACGATCACAAGATCAAATTGCATCCCGACCAGACCGAGGGCGCTGGAGATAAAGATGCACAAAATATAGATTCCCAATCCCAGCCCCAAAATGGCCGGAATGATCGAAAGCACGGTATAATAGTAAGTCGTGGCTTGCGAATATCTTTTGGTCAGAAACTCCATCGGCGAGGACAGACGGGCGCGCTTCCATTTTTTCGAATAAACAAAGTAGCCCAGCCAGTAGCCCCAAAAAGCCGAGGTAAACATCGCCACCGCCGAAAGTCCGTTCTTGTAAGTATATCCCGCGGCAGCGACAAACATGAACGCCGAAAATCCGGAGACAAAGGTCGACAGGCCGGCGATCCACCACGGGATCTTGCCGCCGCCTTTGAAAAAATCATCGACGGTTTTGTTGAATTTGGTCAAATAGATGCCCACGCCGCTGAGCATCAGCATGTAGAGAGCAACGACGAGGTAATCGAGGAGGTTGAGCTGCTTGATGTGATCGATCATGTATGCAATTGCGGCCAGGGGATTGTTTTCAAAAACTACTGCAGTAGCGCAGCTTCGACCATGTTCAACCGCGAGCGCTGCACTTGGACCCGGGGAAAAAACTTCTGGAAAATGATCTGGCGATGGGCATCAAGAAAGTCGAGGCGGATGTTGTATGTGCCTTCCGGCAGCGGGAAATAGCCGGCATGTGCCACGGCCGGCATGGCGTGCCATCTCCGCAAGTCCGCCTGTTCGGAAATTTCGGTCACGGCATCCACCGCAGCGGAAAAAAACCACTCGGCCAATCCGCTTCTGCCGCTTTTCTTTTCCCTTTTTTTCTCTTTGTCGGTCTGATTTTTTTGCTGATCTTTGTTTTCCTGCTCATCGTCCTTGCTGAATTTTTCCTTGGCTTTTTGGCCGGCAATTCCCTTCAAGGTGGTGCGCACGATGGCTTTCAGATAGATGAGTGATTTGCGCCGTTGGAAGGTCACTTCCGCGACACGCGACAAATCTTCGATGGGCCGCAAGGTCCCGAGATAACGATCATCGGCATGGACTTCAATCGCCACCACACGATTGTTGACTCTTTGCAATTCCGGCAGGGAAAATTTGAAGTAATAACCCTCGGAGATTCCTTCCCAGGCGAAGCGTTCGGCGAAGCGCTCTCCGCGATGTGCAGGGAAAACGAGCAGGTGATTTTTGCCGGTATGCACGCGAAAATCAATTGCAACTTTTTCCGGGCCGGTACCGGTGAAAGCCATCACATGCAGGAGCGTGGTATCCAGCACGCTGAGCGACAGCTCGAGCGCCGGCTGTGAATAAATCTGCGGCTGCGCGGCGATGGCACGATAATAATTTTCGATTTCGATCCGCGCATCGTCGTGCTTGCCGTCGTAGTAGTAAAGCAGTGCGCCGAGATAACGGCCCAGGGCATCATTGTGAAAATCGACAGACGGGGCGCTGAATCGAATGTGCGGATCGGGAGCACCATTCAGCGCGTCAACCAGCTTGCCATATTTGTCGGTCAAAAGCTGCAGCTTGATGTCAATACGCCGAATCTCGACCAGCGCTTCGTCATGCTGGCCGAGCGCAATGTAGTTGAGCGCCTTGAAGACATTGATATAAATTTCTTCGTAATCTTCCCCGCGATACTCGAGAACATTGTCGTTGAGCATCATGGAAAGTACGGCGCGGGAAATGCTGGCGGTGAACAACTCCTCGCTGGTGCGCTCGGCTTCCTCGAGATAGCGGTTGCTCTGTTCATATTCACCGGCATAGTGATGCAGCGCTCCCATGTCCAGGAGATAGAGCAGCCGATCCTTGTCGGGATATGCGCCTTTTTCTTTCGCTTTTGCCACCACGTCAATTGCCGCCTGCCACTGATCCCCTCGAATCTGTCTCGATAGATCATCATGAAAGCGCGTATCGGTGTAAAGCGCGGCACAGCCGGCAACAACAGCGGCTGCAAAAAATGGGAGGAGCCTGTTCATGGCTGCAAATGGTTTCCAAGTGGCGGTGGTGCAGAAAAACCAGCCTGCTACCAGCGCACCTTGTCTCTCTCGATGACTTTCTTGATCTTCTTGCTGCCGATCCAAACTTTTTCGGTGCTTTCGATTTGCACCAGTTCGAGATCGGTTTGATAATAGACCACCTGCTTGCCTTCAATGGCATCGGTTATGGTTTTGATGCTGCCGATGAGCATGTAGTCAGCGCCGAGCTCTTTGGCCCAGGCTTTCATCGAGGCCTCCGAGGCAAAGTGCTGCTGCTCGAAGCGTTCGTCGCGCACGCCCCGGCGCTCATCGCGTGCGGCAACGATGCGCACCTGGCCGGAGTTGATCAGCTCGCGTTCAATGTCTTTGATGAAGGTCTCGGTGCTGATATGTTCACTCGAAAGATTGCGAATCTGCCCGACGATGACGGCAGGTTTCTGAGCAGTTTGTGCCACATGCTCCTTGAGCCAGGGTCGCATCAGCACATCGCGGATCATCTCGTCTGCGACCAATCTCGAATCGGTGTCGTTCCAACGGCCGCTCAAATCGGTTGGCGTCGTGCTCTCGATGCGCGTGACACGCGTGGACGGCGCGCAGCCTGGAAGCAAGACGGCCATGAGCAGACTGACGACCATCAGTAAACTAATCAACGAACCTTTCATCGATGTTTCCTCTCAAGATTAGGGTACACAGCGCTTGATCACCACAAAGGTGGTATCATCGCGGAGTTCGGCACCGCTGCGAAAGCTCGCCAGCTCATGCACGAGCATGGCTTTGATGCTTTCCGGTGAAGCCTGGTAATTTCGAGCCAGAATTTGTGCAAGACGATTCTCGCCGAATTCCATCAGCTGGCCATTGGCGGTCTCAACCACGCCATCTGTGAAGAGCAATAAAAGGTCTCCGGACTTCATCAGTCGTTTTGCGGACTCGAGTTTGCTGCTGAAGTTTTGGCCATTTTCAAGACCGATGGCAATACCCTTGGGTTCGAGCCAAAGGCAAAATTTTTCCGCGTTGTCATAAATGAGCGCGGGCGTATGGCCGGCGCGACAGAGCTCCATCTCGCCGTTGGGATAAAGACGCGCCAGCGCGACGGTGAGAAAATAGTTGCGTCGGAGCACGCGATGGAGTTGGCTGTTCAAATGATTCAGTAGATCCCTGGGTGCGGCAGAATCCTTGACGAACAAGCGCAGCATGGTCTGGACCTGCACCATGTAGAGCGCCGCGGAAATGCCCTTGCCGGACACGTCGCCAATCACGACCAGCATGCTGCCGTCGGACAACGGAATGAAATCGTAATAATCGCCGCCGACGCTTTTTGCCGCATCACTGAAGGTGGCAAATTCAAATCCTGGCAGGGACGTGGCCTGGGTTGGCAACAGGCTCAGTTGGATTTCACGAGCGACGGTCAGCTCGTCCCTGGTCATGAGCTTGTCTGTGAGCTCGAGCGCAAGCAAAAAATTCAAAATTAAAAAGGCGTAAACAACATTCCACCAATTGCGATTGATCAGCGCGAGAGCAAAAAGCATGAACGCGATGGCATAGAGCAGCCGGCGGGCCGGGGGCAACTTCAGCAAGAATGCCACAAAGAGATTGCGCGCAAAAATCAGCAGGCGTTTCCACCTGGTCACTTTTGCCGCGGGCTGCTCCATGCTGCGCATGTAATATGCATACATGCCGCGAGCATCGACTTTTACCAGGCGCTCGATCTCGGCGCGGGTCAAATCGCTGGTAAAAAGACGATAAAAGTCCTGAAGTGATTGCAGCGTCTTATCAAACATTGCATAAAAAGTTGTGAATCGTGCCTTTGCACGTTCAGCTCATTCTTTGATCGCCATTTTCAATATTTGCCCGTCGGCTCCCGACTCAATTTGCGCGGAGCCCGGCCGGCCATTGGCAACGCGTTTCTGAAAATCTGCGGGCAGGTCCAGATTGAGCAAATGCGCCATCGTCGGAGCCAAATCCACTGTTTTATGCGGAGTATCAATTACTCCCGGTTTCACACGCTTGCCCCAAAAAATCATCGGCACATGCGTGTCATACTCGTAAGGGCTGCCGTGGGTCGTGCCATATGAGTCACCGCTGACGAGATAATAAGGTTTCAATTGCATTATCAAATCCGAAGCGCGCTCCGGATGAAAGGAGTGCCGCTGTTTGTCCAGATATTCGCGCTCGGCGCCGCCGGTCGCACGCAGCTCGTCGGAGGTGTAGACCTCGCTGACAAATGAGAGCGTGCGCAGCTTGGCGGCGACCCGGGAACGAAATTCCGAGGGAGAGAGACCGAGGCTGTCTGCCACGTGATAGTCCAAATTAATCTCTCCCAAGCGCGTCCGCAAGATCCGGCGCTTGGTGCGCCATTCCTGTTGCATTTCTTTCTCCACCCCGAGAACTTCCTCGACGGCCTCTTTTCCCGGAATGCGCGCGGCTTCGAAACCGCGACGGCGCAATTCTTCCGGTAAGGGCAGTACGCCGTGGTCGGAGCAAAGCGCAATCAGGCAATTCTGCAATCCAACCTGTTTCTCCAGGAAGTTGAAGAATTGGGCCAGCCCGGCATCGAGGCGGAGTAAATTGTCTTCACTTTCCTGGCTGAGCGGACCGAAAGCATGGCCAATGGCATCCGTGGCTTTGAGGCTGACCATCAGAAGATCCGGCGTACCGTCTGCGCCGAGCTGCTCGAATTGTACCGCCTGCTGCGCAAATTCCAAAGTCAATTCATCGACAAAGGGAGTATTGGAAATCCAATCATAAAATTTCGGACCCACTGCGTTGGTGGATGCCGCGGTCACCTCTTCGCCCAAAAACTGGTGGGGAAAAGTCGTGTGCTCGCCGTCATTTTCTGCACTGAACAAATCCTCCCTGGAAACAAAATAATCGGTTTCCGGCCGGGATTTATCCCAGGCCTTGTTGTAGTAACGATCGGCATGGCGCTCCGCGTTCCACTTCGCTGCCCAAGCCGGCAGGGCTTCGAGATAATAGCGCGAGCTGACAAAACCACCGATTGGCGGGTAGTACCAATAGGCAGCCTCGGCGTCGAAGCCGGCCATGACGATGGCAGAACGATCTTTGCCGGAAATACTGATGACTTTGGCTTGTGAATACTTCGCTTTGAGCCAGTCGCCGAGGGTATGCCGCAACAAGTTGCGCGGACTTTTCCCTTTTGGAGAAGACGAAGGGGTTGCGCTCTTTTCACCGGAGGTGATCACGGGAGAGTTGCTGTCCTCGACGGAATAAATCTCCCGGCCGGTGTGGCGATCGTACCAGGAGTTGCCGATGATGCCGTGATGCGAGGGATACGAGCCGGTCGCCAGAGTCGCGTGGCCCGGTGCCGTTTCCGTGCCCGCGTGATCGTGATGCACATTGGTAAAAACCGCGCCCTCCTGCAATAATTTTGCGAAGCCGCCGGAAAACAATCCATGATAACGCACGAGATGATCGTAGCGCATTTGATCCACGACGATCACAATTGCCAACCTGGGAACAGACGGCCCAAACCAACGACTGCAACCAAAGGGTAAAATCAGGCCGAGGATGAGAAGCATTCCAAACACGAAACGTTGCCAGCGAGTTTTCATTACCATCCTTTCCTTGGAAAGTTATGCATTTTGAATCAAAATTGACCGGAGAAAGCAGCTTTAATATAAATAACGCAGCGAGTAGAAGCAAGTTGCGCACGTAAAAATTTTTCCTGCAAAGTCGTGCTTGACTTTTTCCCCGCAATGATGTATTTTTCAACAAACGGGAAAAGATTGGCAGTGGGAAATCATCAGGCTTTTAATCAACCTCCCGCCATCGAAAAAATGTCTTAATCGATCATCACTTTTTGTCATCATGACGATGCCCATCTCTTTTTCACCATGGATTCGGTGCAGCCTTGGGCCCTGGCTGGTCCGGGCTTTGCCGCAATTTTTGTTACCAATTATTTTTGCCACAGTCAATGTCGACGCTCAGCAGTTACCGCCACCGGACTTCTCCAAGAATCTCAATTCCCGCACCATAACGGTCAAAGACAGTTGGGAAGTTGATTTCGAGCTGAAACGTGCCGGTCAGGTGGTGGCATATTTCCAGATCAGCAGCGATACCGATTGGGAAGATCCAAATCTGCCGGCAGTGCTTCTGGAAATTGCGATTGATGAACGCCTGGCCTCGCATCTCGTTACCTACATGGGTCGCCCCGATCCGGCACTGCGTGCCATTCAAGACAAGTCGGGACACCTCTATTCCGTTCATCTCGGCCGATTGATTGCCGGTCCGCATAATTTGGCACTGCAGCGCGCGGACTCTTCGACGGCCATGATTAAGCTCCGGCAAGTGCGCATTGAGGTTTATTATCCCGAGCATCCATTTCATCCTGTTCTTGCCCATGCGCCAATCATCTTTGGCCGCTCGCGTCAAGATGTGAGCGCTGCGGAGAGGCAAAACCTCTGGCAGGATCCCGACATGCGCCGTTCCGATGTGCCGTTGCTGTTAGCTTACCACGAGCGGCCTCTCGGCACCGGCAAGGAGCTGACCTACACGGTTTTTTTTAGCAATGAAGATGGCGGCACGGCGCCACCGGCTTTGTTGCATCGTTGGGGTCGGTACGCCGATATCGAGTGGGCTTACCGTGTGGAATTGGATGACAGCAGCCGGCGTCGCCACGCCTATTTCCAGGGACGTGACCACAAGCAACTGGTTTATCACGGCGGCTTTGAAAATGACCAGCCAACGTTGCAAGTGGCAACATTAAGCAATGTGTTTTCCGATTTCCTCACCACCAAATTGCGGTTCGCTTTGCCACCGTTGTTTACCATTCCGGCGCAGGGCTTGCGGGAAAATTTGATGTTGGAAGCACCATGGAGCTGGCGGGTCAGCGCCAAAGAGGCACGCCGGGAACAGCGCTCGAATCCGCATCCCACCGATTCCACCCGCCTCATGGATTTGCGCCGCTATCTCTATATTCAATTCATGGCGCAGCCAAAAACCGCAGGCGTCCAGGCTGGCGGCTTTTTCATTGCCAAATACAACAATCAACTGAGTGAGTACGCTTCCAATTTGTGGCGTTCCGATCTCACCATTCGCAGCGATACAACGATTCTCCGGCAAACCGCCGTGCCGCTTCCGGAGGGCGCAGGTTTGGATGATTTGCAGCGGCTCGAGTTTGTGGCCGATCAGAGTGGTGGGAAGATCGTGTTGACGAATATTTTTTTCATGTTCTCGCTGGGTGCCAATGACCTTCCCATTGCATGGAAGCCGAGTTGGCACGGTAAATGCGAATTGGCGCCGGGCGAGCGTGCTGTTTTTTATGTTGACCATGCGCAATTGCGCCGGGCCTATTTTCAAGCCTTGTCGCAGACCTGGCATTTCAAACCGGACTCGCAGGCAATCGCCACGGCAACAGCCTGGGCTGGCAAGCCAATCGATGAGAAGGAGTGGCCAACAATTCAGATCGGCGCACCGTGGGAAAACCAGGGCTATGCGAATTATGATGGCATTGCCTGGTATCGCGGCCAGTTTCAATTGGACAAATCGTGGCAAGGTGAACGGGTGTGGATCGGCTTTGGCAATGTCGATGATCGATACCAGCTTTGGATCAATGGCAAACTGGCGCGGGATTTTCCTGCGGACAGCCTGGATACCGACGATCATTTGACCATCACCGAGATTACCAAATTGGTGCAATTGGAGCGCGCCAATCATGTGGCGCTTCGGGTGGAAGATCGAGGCGGGAAGGGCGGCATTCTTCGCCCACCCGTGGCGATTAGCAATTTTGCAGAGGAAATCGCGCGATCTTTTGTGGAAGCCATGGCTGATCCGGCCATCGATGAACAGCAGCCATTTGATTATTTTCGGAATCCAGTGGCGATTTTGGGTATCAAAGACAATCCTGCGGTGACAGTTGTGACGCCCGAAGGTTATCTCAATACCGGTTTTGCCGAACTGATGTTTCTCGGAGGATCGCAACTCACGCCGCTCAAGTGTCGCTTGAAAACGCTCGTGCATGACCTGCCCCTGGTGCATTATCAGACCACCGTCGACAGCATCCAATATGCGTTCGAGGCTCTTGCGGTTACGGCGGGCCGGGATTCGCTCTCGCCGTTGGTCAATTGGGTGCGGGTGCGCGTGCAAAATCGGAGCAGCATTGGGCGCCCGGCAAGGTTGGCCGTAGCGCCGCGTTTTCATGGTGAGCATGACCAGCCCGTACCTAAAATTTCATTCAATCCCGATTGGCGCTATAAAGTAATCGGGCGCTTTCTCTATCGGAATGAGCTGGTGTTGTTGGTCTTGCCGGAGATGCCGTATGCCGCCAACTTTGTGAGTGGCACCGCGCTGCAACCGGAAACGCCAGCCGGAACGGTGGAATATCAGTGGACTCTGGCGCCGGCAGAATCCCGGCAGTTGGCTTTTTGTCTCCCGGCCATTCCGATGGCTGCCGATACGGTTTTTGCGTACGGACTTTTGGCCGCAGAATTTGATCGGGTGTGCAATCAAGCCATGAGCTATTGGGAGAAACTGTTGAGTCGCGGCATGCAAATCACCGTGCCGGAGCCGAAGGTCAATGCAGCGTTGCGAGCCAATTTGGCGTATAATCTCATCACCGCCGGTCAGCAGGATAACGAGACGAACAACAATAATTTCCATCTGCGCGAGGCAGCGCAGCTGGTGCGCATGTATGACTTGTTCGGCTATCACGATCTGGCTGAGGCTGTTCTCCGCCAATTTTTGGCTCATCAAAAATCTGACGGACAATTTTCTTCGCGTGAGCCACAGTGGGGGGATTTCGGAGCAACGCTGTGGGCTTTCGGCCAGCATGTCGAGATGACCCGCAATTTTGCCTTTGGCCGCGAAGTCTACAATCCGCTCAAGAAATCGGTGCAATGGCTGCATCAGGCGCGGCGGCAGGATCATTGGCAAATTCTACCCGTGACCCCATGGCGCGAAACAGGCGGAGCGATCACCAACAAGGTTCACTCTACCGGAGATAATTTTTATGCTTTACTCGGTTTGCGCCACGCCATACAACTGGCGCGTACCGTTGGTGCACCGGAGGATGTGACGTTTTTCTCCCGCGAATTGGAGTCGCTGCGCAATGCCTTCTTGCGCAAACAGCGTGAAGTTGCCAAAGCCGCTGATGGCTTCATTTCGCCTGCGCTCGAACTCGAGGCTGGTTTTGATGAGGGCAATCTGGCTGCGGTGTATCCGGCCTCGGTGCTCGATCCGCTCGACGAGAAAGTGACGGCCACTTTGAGCAAGGCGCGCCGCCAATTCGAAGAAGGTTTGCTCGCGCAAAGTGACGCGCGCGAATCTTTTCAAACCTTGATGTATCCCAATTTGACCCTGGCTTTGGCGGCAACCGAGTTGAGGCGGGGGGAGCAGGAGAATGTGATACGGCGACTGTATGCCCTGCTTCTCCACACCAGCGCGACGCACACCGGCTGTGATGCCACGATGCGGCCATGGGGCGACCGCGAATGTCCGGCTTTGCCCGTATCATTTCCCAGAAGCAGCCGGGCAGGATTTGCCGCAAGTTTCACCACACTGTTGCGTGATATGTTGGTGCGGGAAGATGGGCACGAGGTTCATCTGTTATCCGCGGTTTCGCCGGCATGGATGAGAAACGGCGAAAAAATTTCCGTGCAAAATGCTGTCACCAATTTCGGCAAACTCTCTTTCATTGTCGAAGTGGGGGATGGCCGGATGGTGATGCAAATCTCACCGGACTGGCATACGCCGCCGCGGAATTTTGTTCTGCATCTTCCATATTTTGCGAAAGCGCAACGGATAGTGGCGGATGGCCGTGAACTCTCCTTTCGGGATGATCGCGCAGATATTCCTTTTTATGTCCGGCAGGTCGAGATTTTCTGGCAGAATGATGCTCACCGCGAGCGTCTCAGCTACACAATCACTGTTGAAGATTTCAAGCGCGAATATCGTGAACGCTACAATCTCCGGCAAACGAACCGTTGATGCCTGACCGCCTCCCCGAGACTTGCATCGGTTTGCCGAAGACAAGCTTTTCCATTCTTGCTGTTCTGATTTTGAAGTAACAGAAGCAGCCATTTTGTCGGTAATTTTGGTGAACATAAGTTTTTGTCGGCTGATAAGGGGTCTGCACTCAAATTCCTTCTTTCAGAGAAAAGTGAATTTATATTCACCTTCTGCTTGATGAATACCAAAATATTCTGTGTTTCCAATCCTCTTTAGATAAAAGCACTTGGATGAGGCACAAAAGTTCATTATATTTTAAATGTTTTAGTATTTATACACCACAGAATCGAGAAATTTTGTGAAAAGGTAAGATGGCACGCTTTGGTAAAACGATTGTTGAATTTCTCACGCTGACTGAAGAGCAGCGAAAAATTGTTGGAGAAAAAGTCCTTGAGCTTGGCAATATTGGAGCTGGCGCACTGATCTTTGGCAGTGCATTGGCAGAAGGTCGCATCAAATGGTTTCATTTGGTAAGCGGGGTGCTTTTTTTGGATTCTCTGATTCTGTATTTATCTTCTTCTTACCAAATCACAAGGTGAAAAAAATGACTAACGCTATCTTATTGATGGCCGGTATCGCTTTAGCAATGGTTATTTTTATTGTGATTCCGGAGTTACTGCGCCGAAAAAGAGAAGGACAGAGGGGATAACCTTTTTTACTTGGTCGACGTCGTAGTGAACGTCAGTATGATCTAGCAGACTACGAGAAAGATCTTGCAACCATTGAAGGATTAAAGCTATGCAACAGATGAGGATTTTGATCCTGGCAATTTTGGTTATCTCCCTTTTTATCACCTGCGGTAAATCAGAAAAACAATCAGGTACGAAGACCATCGGGGTTACGCTGTTTACGCGCGCTCATCAGTTTTACAAAGATTTGGAAGAAGGGCTTGTTGCTGGCGCCAAACAGCACAATTTCAATCTGATCATCGTTGCCGGTGAATCGGACCTCAGCCGGCAAATCAGCCAGATCGAGGATTTTATTACTCACAAGGTGGATGCGATGGTGGTCTGTCCGGTCGATTCCAAGGGTATCGGCAAGGGCATCACCGCCGCCAACGCCGCCCGGATTCCGGTCTTCACAGCCGATCTTGCGGCGCAAGAGGGCGAAGTTGTCTGCCATATTGCCTCTGATCATGTCGCCGGCGGTCGTTTAGCAGGCGAGTATCTTGCGAAATTGCTCAACGGCAAGGGCCAGATTGCCATTATTGACCAGCCCGTGGTGACTTCAGTCCAGGATCGTGTGCAGGGCTTTCGCGAAATCATCTCGCAATATCCGGAAATTGAGATCGTAAAAGATGTAAACGGCGATGGCGTGCGCGATCGTGCCATGCAAGTCGCGGCTGATGTATTGCAGGCGCATCCGAATTTGCGCGCGATTTTCGCTATCAATGACGATTCCGCCCTGGGAGCGCTGGATGCGGTGGAAGACTTCAATCGTCAAGATGTAATTATCATCGGTTATGATGCCACGCCGGAAGCGCGCGATGCCATACTGAGCGATCGCGCGCTCAAAGCCGATGTCGTGCAATATCCTCGCAAGATTGGGGAGCAAACCATCGAAATGATTGCCAGGTATTTTCGCAGTGAACCTGTGCCGCCTGTTCTCCCTGTGGCAGTCGGCATCGTCGATAAAAAATCTCTTCAGGAGGCAAACTAAATGACAGGTTGTCGGATTCACGCAGTACAGGGAAAGGTGGAAGGATGGAAGGAACGTTGGCAAGTTTCAGGTTTCAAGTTGCAGGTAAAAAGGAGCCAGCTTCATACTTGCCGCTTGCTGCTTGCCGCTTGCTGCTTGATGTTTTCATTATTAACCCCGCTTTTCGGCTCGGTCAATGTGCGATCGCAGGGTTACGTCGAACAATGGTTGGTTTTAGGATCGTTTCCGGCGCGAGAGAATAATGCGCTGACAGCGGATTTGATCGGAAGCGAGACCTCGCTGCGACCTTATGGCGGTCTGTCGACCGCCGGGAAAATTTGGCGCCACTATCAAACACCAGTTTCCTCTGCTGGCCATGCTTATCTCAATTTTTTGAATCCGGTGCTTGATTTGTCCCCGATCGAACGGGCCGTCGCTTATGCGCATGTTTACGTGCATAGCCCGCGGCTTGATACCTTGCAGTTACTTGCAGGGTTTGATGAGCAGTTGGCCGTTTGGGTGAATGGGAAATTCGTGTTTCAACGTGCGGACCGTCGCGCCTTTCGTTTCGATGACGATACCCTGCGCGTGACGCTGCAGAAAGGTTGGAACAGTGTACTTTTCAAAGTCGTCAACCATCTTGGTGAGTGGGCACTTGCTGCAAGATTTATCGGAGGCGAAAATTTAATCATTCAAGCCGAAACGCCGGAACGGCTCATCATGATTCCGCGGCCTGATCCTGAACAGATTCGCCTGCGTCCGCTCGAGCTTGCTGATGATCTTGTCTTTAGCCAGGATAATGTTCCGATTTTGACGCTGCAAACCGTTATCTCCAACCCGCAGCAACAGTCGCTTGGAGATTGTCAGGCGCGTTTTTTTGCACCGGCCGGTGCCACGCCGCGCTCCTCCAGAACACGACGTGCATTCAGTGCAAACAGGCTGGAGGCCAGACGCGGTCTGCAAATTGACCGCGAGCAAAACTTCGAACTGCACGCTGGCGAGCTGCGGCCAATGAATTTTCGCGTTCCCATTTCCACCATCGTGTCCGGATTTCAAGCCACCGGTTCCTGGCAGATACGTCTGCAATTCGGCAAATATGAAGTGCGCCGCGTGGTTCCTTTGCGTTACGACAGCCGATTGCTTGGCCGCATTTTCGGAACTTATGAAGTTGAAGGGATCGACACACTGGCCGGCAGCGGTGCCTTGGAATTTCATCGCGTCATTTTTCTACCCAAGGAGTGGACCGGCTTTCCGGTTTTTCTCTCGGCGGACATTGGCCAGGCCGAGGGTACCATCTGGATCAACGACAGGGAACTTCGATATAAATTTCGAGGAGAGTCCGGCGATTTACTGTTGACCGACAACGCTGCAGCGGGCGCTCGTTTTGAAGTGCGAATTCATTCGACCAGGCTCGACACCACGCAGAAAGCGCCGATTTGGCCTCGTCTTTTTCTCACCGTCGAACACCTTGATCTCCGCCATTACCTCATGACTGCTGCGTTGTTGCAGCAGTATCACCATGGCGAGCGCGTGGCCGAGCAGGAGGAATTCGAGGAGAAAATGTGGGCAGCAATGAAAGAGGGCAACACCGTATTACTCAACCAAACCATCGCTGCCGCCCGCAGCAATCTCCCCAAACTTCCCGAAGCAGCTGCCAAGTTGCCGGATGTGACACTCGTCGGCACCTCGCATATCGACATTTCATGGTTGTGGCGCTATCCGGAAACCATTGATCTCTGCCATGCCACGTTTGCGCAGGCTATCCGAAACATCGAGAAATACCCCGATTTCTATTTCTCGCATGATCAGGCCATGGCTTATTGGTGGATGGAACAGGATGATCCGGCGCTGTTCGAATCGATCCAAAAAGCGGTGCGGGACGGCCGCTGGGAAATCGTCGGCGGCACGTGGGTCGAAAGTGATCTCAACATGCCTTCCGGCGAATCACTCGCGCGGCAGTTTCTTTATGGCAAGCGCTATTTCAAGGAGAAATTCGGTGTCGATGTGAAAACCGGCTGGATGCCGGCCGCTTTCGGGCATCCCCGGAGCTTGCCACAAATTTTGAAAAAGAGCGGCATGTCATCGTATCTGTTCTTCCGGCCGTGGGAAACCATGCGCCTGTTCGAGTGGGAAGGACCGGACGGCAGTTGCGTGTTGAGTTATCGGCCGCCGGATTGGTTCAATTCGCGACTCACGAAGGAAGTGCGCCGCCATTCGTATCAAGCTAAAAAGGAATTCAATTGGCCACACGCCCTGCGACTCTTCGGTATCGGCGATCAAAGTGGTGGCCCGACTGGCTACGACATTCGGATGGCGGAAGATCTCGCGTATCGGCCGACCACGCCCACGGTGCGCATGGCCAGGGCGGAGGGATTTTTCCAGGAATTAATCAAACATCCGCCGGCGCTTTCCATTCATCGAGATGAAATCAATTCGGTGTTCCCCGGCGCCTGGACGAGTCAAGCATTGCACAAATGGAACAATCGTCGCAGTGAAATGTTGCTGCCGGCCGCGGAGGCGTTCTCCCTTTTGGCCCAGCCATATGGGATGACTTATGCACATGTTGACTTCACCACCCAGTGGCGCCATGTTTTGTTCAATCAATTTTACAGTATTTTGGCCGGTGCCGGCGTTGCCACGAATTACGAGCATTCTCAGCGGCTCTATCGTGAAACCCTGGAAACAGCGAAAGCCGCGCTTGATAAATCCATGACCCGCATCGAGACCGCCATCAACAGTCTGTCCAAAAACCCGAACGAAATACCGGTCGTCGTGTATAATGCGTTGAGCTGGTCCCGAACAGACGTGGTTGAAGTTGAAGTGACGGTGCCGTTTGAACAGCAAACAGCAAAAAGTAAAGAGCAAAAAGCAAAAGCCAAATCGCAAAAGAAAAGGAACCGCGATTTGGGCGAAGCGCCTGAAGTCCGGTTGACACCATATTTTCGTGATGCTGGCGGCAAAAAGCTGCTCATGCAGATTCTGCAGCAGGATTCGACCGCGCAAGGCATGCACTATCGTTTGCTCTTTCTGCCGGAAGAGGTACCAGCCTTCGGATACAAAGTTTATTGGCTGGAATGGAGCACAGCAGAGCCGACTCTCGCAACACGCGCGCGTGTGGATGTCGATAGTTTGACGATGAGCAACAGTTATTACAGCATCAAGATTGACTCGGCAAGTGGCGGGCTTCAGCATCTGGTGGATAGTCAGCAGAACCGCGAATGGATGGCGACCAAGCCGGGCGGTCTGGAGATTCTCGGTGAACGAGGCGGTGAAATGTCGGCATTGAATATTGATTACGACGGCACAAGGGAGCATTTGCATTTGGCGGAGCATCCTCAAGTGCTCGAGACCGGTCCCTTGCGCGCACGGTTATTGACGCGGTATCAATACGGGAATTCACAAATCACCCAGGAGTACGTGATTTACGCCACGCTGCCACGCGTCGAGATGCGCTATCACGTTAATTGGCTCGAGCGCAACAAAACCCTGAAAGTGGTTTATCCTTTTCAGCTCTTCGACGGTCGCGCCACCGCCGAAATTCCTTTTGCTGCCATTGAACGCCCGACGAATGGCCAGGAATTTTCGATGCAAAAGTGGATGGATTTGTCAAATGAGCAGTTCGGCGTGACACTGGTCAACGATTCCAAATACGGCGCCGACGTGCAAGATGGTGTGGTGCGCATGACCGCATTACGCTCGCCGGATGCGCCGGATCCCAAAGCCGACGAGGGTGAGCATCATTTCACCTTCGCGATCACACCCCACAGCGGAGACTGGCGTAGTGGCGCCGTGCAAAACGGCTACTCTTTTAATTTGCCGCTCATCGCCCGTGTGATCCAGCAGCAAAATGGAACGTTGCCACCGGTACACAGCTTTTTGAGTATCGAGCCGGCACGTGTGATTGTTTCTGCGCTCAAAAAAGCCGAAGACGGCGATGCCTGGATTTTACGGATTTATGAAAGCACCGGCCAATCGGCGACCGCAACGATCTCCTTGCCATTTGCAGCAAAAACCGCCAGCGAAGTGAATTTGCTCGAATGGGAGGAGAAACCGCTGCCGCTTACAGGGCAAAAGCTGACGCTGAATCTGGGCGCGTGGGAGGTGAAAACGTTGAAGATTAATCAGTAATGCATGTTTTAAATGGTCCAACGAATGAAAGCCACCAATGGATCAGAAGAATTCCATGTTAAAATTTGTCTGCAGCTTTCATCTGTTGGGATCAAGACTGCATACTTTTTTGAAACTTGTCTGAGTTCGCCAACAATCTTCTCGCTCTTCGCCGCCTCTCCAAGCACTATCCCGGTGTGGTGGCATTGAATGACGTGAGCCTTGATCTGCGCGCCGGAGAAGTGCATTGCCTGGTCGGCGAGAATGGCGCCGGCAAATCCACGCTCATCAAAGTGATGGCCGGCGCCGAGCGGCCGGACAGCGGCGAGATTTGGGTGCATGGCGTACGCCGGCATTTTGCGCATCCGGGCGAAGCCCTCGCCGCCGGCATCGGTGTCATCTACCAGGATTTCAAGCTCGTCCCTGCGCTTTCAGTGGCAGAGAATATTTTGCTCGGCCATCAGCCGCGGCGTTGGGCCGGCAGATCGCCGTTCATTGATTGGAAGAAGCTTCAGACCGAGGCGGCCGGTTTGCTGGCGCAGCTCGGCGTTGCATTGCCGCTGCAACAGCCGGTGGCGCGCCTCAGTGTCGCGCAGCGGCAGATGGTGGAGATCGGCAAAGCCTTGCACCATCGTGCGCGCATCATTGCGATGGATGAGCCCTCGGCAACCCTTTCCGACATTGAGTTGGATCACCTTTTTGTGCTCATCCGCCGCCTGGTCGCAGATGGAGTTGGCATTATTTATATCTCGCACCGTCTCGAGGAAATTTTTGAGATCGGTAATCGCGTCACCGTGCTGCGTGATGGCAGATGGGTGACAACAACGGAGGTTGCCGGAACGAATCGCCAGCAGCTTGTGCAGTGGATGGTTGGCAGAGCGTTGAAGGAAGAAAATTTGGGGGCGAGGCAGTTACAAAAGGACTTGCAACCTCGTGCCCCGGAAGTTTTACGCGTGGAGAATCTCAGTCGCGCCTGGGTGCGTGATGTCAGTTTTAGTGTGCATGCTGGTGAAATCTTCGGTCTCGCCGGTCTGGTAGGCTCCGGTCGCACCGAAGTAGCCCGGATGATTTTTGGCGCAGATCGCCGGGAAACCGGCTTCATTTTTCTTGAAGGCAAAAAGATCAATCCGCGTTCGCCCGCTGAGGCCATTGCGCTGGGCATCGGCTTGCTCACGGAAGATCGCAATCAGCAGGGATTGATCATGGGGCTGAGCGTGCAGGAGAACATTGTGCTCAGCAGTTACGACAAATGGAGTAAAGGTTGGAGAATCGATTGGCGCCGGGTCCGTGAGACCGCGCAAAATTATGTCACGCGTTTGCAGATTCGCACGCCTTCGTTGGCGCAGAAAGTGGCCAACCTCAGCGGCGGCAACCGTCAAAAAGTTGTGCTCGCGCGCTGGTTGGCAACGAATTGCAGAGTCCTAATTTTTGACGAACCAACTTGGGGAATCGACGTCGGCGTCAAACGCGAAATTCACGAACTGATTCACCAGCTTGCCAGCGAAGGCCGCGCCCTCATCGTCATTTCTTCGGACTTGCCGGAGGTGCTCAGCCTTGCCGACCGTATTGGCGTCATGTGGGAAGGCCGGCTCGCTGGCATTCTCGCGCGCGAAGAGGCAACGCAGGAGAAGATTATGCATTTGGCGACGGGGCATGCAGCGAGAGTGAGGAGTCTTGCTGCGTGATGGCAATTGAAACGGGAAGGAGTCGTTAAGCCTGGAATTAATATATTCTAATGAGAAATTGGGAATTGTCAAGAGAACGAGGGCCGTGGGAGAAAAATCCACCTTTGATCAGGGAAACTGGCAGGCGGTAAAAATGGGCCGTTACTTTTTCCTTCATTGCTACTTGCTTCATCGCATGATCGCAAGCGAGATAAGTATCTCGGATTAACAAAGTTTGAGGAATGAATCGTGATTGTGCGATTCCCTTGCCTTTATCTAAACGGCGAAGCCGAGTTGCCTGAAGAACGAAAGCAGCATATTGCCAAACGGCATCCTGATTTGTTGCCTGCTTATCATGATTGTTGCTGAGACGCTTGCCAATCCTGATCAAATTCGACGAACTATACGTTTTGGCGATGCACTTTTGTTTTCGCGTTGGTTTGAGCAGATTCGCGGTGGTAAATTTGTTGTGGTCATCGTCATAACAAATGACCGAAATTGGATTGTCACCGCACACCTCTCCCGAAAGTTAACGGAAGGAGAAATTGTATGGACACGAAGCTAATATTCAAATATGATCGCGAAGCCGATATTTTGTACATCGACAAATGCCCGCCTTACGCTGAACAAGAATCTGAAGAATTGGGGGACGATATTGTTGCCCGGCTCAATCCAATTAGTAAAGAAATTGAAAATCTCGAGGTGTTATTTTTTTCTACAAGACTTTTACGCAAGAACTTGTTTGAACTGCCAATCAATGCAAATTTGCAGTTGGCAGTTAATGCATGAGAGATCATTTCGTGTATAAGACGACCAATCGTCTTGCCGCATGATCAAAACCAAACCGAGAGGGAGTGAGTGCGCTCAGAAGCAACGCAACCAATTTCGCTGACGCCAATTGCCCGGGCTGATACGGAAATTGCCCAACGGTCATCAAAAAGCTCGGGCATGCGACCCTTTTTGCAGCATCTGCAAGAGTACGGCATTCTCGTCGTTTTCATTCTCGCATTCGTATTTTTCTCTTCGGCCTCCAGGCGCTTCCTCATCCCCGATAATCTACTGAATGTCACACTGCCAATTTTCATTATTGCCATTATCGTCGCGGGCATGACGTTCATAATTTTGATCACCGGCAACGATCTCTCCGTCGCCAGTTTGATGACGTTGACCGGTGTCGTCGCTGCTTGGATACTCAAATTCACTTTGCCACCAGTGATGGGAGTGTGCCTCGCCATTGCCGGTGGATTATTGCCGGGTATTTTCCCCTGCATAATCGCAGGTTTTAATTTTACATTTTCGAGTCACACCGTTTATTGTCACTCTGGCGTTGATAACGATCTGGCGTGGACTGGCTGACCTCACGGGCGCAGCCATTCGGTGAGCAATATTTTTCGTTGCGGTTTGTCCGCGCCAGGGTGGTCATTTTGCTTTTGGTGTTGCTCAATCAATTTAAAAAAGAGACATGACGCGGGTCGCAGCAGCTTAATCTGTCACCGAGGGAGAGAAATATGTCACGTACACCCTTACGGGCGCAGCCACCTTACGGATTTCCGAAGGATCAAACGCAGAAAGCACAAGCCTTGGCAAAAAGCGTGCGCTATAGATTGCACGTGGTCTCTCACACGCACTGGGATCGTGAATGGTACAGTCCCTTCCAACAGTACCGCCAGCGCCTGGTTCGACTCACCGATCGTTTGCTCGATTTATTGGAGCGCAATCCGGACTATCGCTATTTTGTCTTCGACGGCCAGACCATCATCCTTGAAGATTATTGGGAAATTCGTCCGGAAAACCGCGAACGCTTCAAAGCGCTGGTGCAAAGCGGTCGAATTGAAATCGGGCCCTGGTATGTTCTACCGGATGAATTTTTGGTCAGCGCCGAATCCTTGATTCGCAATTTA
>JAPDQK010000046.1:0-48516 GCA_034505955.1 Candidatus Zhuqueibacter pondensis | reverse complement strand
CCGTGTTTCCAAGCGTATTCCCGGTGGTGTTGATGACAAAACGCAGGGAATCGGTGCGCTGCGCCTCCAGCAAGGCCGTGGTTGAACCCAGGAAATTCGTTGGAATCACAATTCCATATTCCCGTGTCACATCAATGCCGCTGAGGAGCCGGAGATTCACACTGTCCAATTTTGCGCGAAAATTGCCGTTGTTGCGGACAATCATGGTGACGTTCCACGGTTTGGTCATGTGCGCGGTCACTGTGCTCTGGCTCGGCTCCACGGACAAGATTTGCACTTGTGCCGGTTGCGTGACACGCAATTCGTTGGCGGTAAGCGTCAGGTTGCTGCTGAAATTATTTTCATTTTCCGTACCGCGCAACTCCACCACCGGCGTGTAAGTCGTTTGCGGCATGTTTTCCGGAATCGCAACGGAACGGAAGGTCAAGGTGGCCGTATCGCCGGGGACACTGGGTACCAGTGTTCGCACTTGATTGGCATCCAAAGAGGCCAGATAAGTGGCCGCGCCGGCGCTAAAGCGAAGTTTCGTGCTGTCCGGTTCGAGTTGCAAGGTTGCTTGACCGGTGTTGCGCACCCGCACCGTGAAAGCATAGGAACTATTGTTGTTCACGATCTTGGGTCGCAAACTATTCGCCATGTATACGATGTTGGGCCGCGTCTGCACCTGTACGCTCTTGCTGTTGTGATATGGGCTGGCCACGACCACGCCGCTGTTGTTCTCTGTCGCAGCGACTTTTACCCACAAGAACGCAAATCCGGGCGTCGCACCGGTGGTGTTGACGACAAAGCGCAAGCTATCGGTTGCGTTGCCGGCGAGATTCGTCGAAGCACTTCCCAGCCAGGTCGTCGGTTGGAGTGAAACATTGTAATCGTTCTGGAATTGTGTGATGCGGAAACGCAAATTGGTGGAGGTATCGCTTTTCACCGAAACCTGGCTGCCACCATTGTTCTTGACCACAACGGTAACCGTCCATGGCGTTGTCTGGCCAACTGACACGGTTTGACGTGACGGATGAACCGCCAAAATTTGCAAAGCCGCCGGCGTCTGCACCGTTACCGTTGAATTTGCCGTGTTGGAATTCAGCAGGGTGTTGCTGTTGACCTCTATTCCCTTCAACGTCACGGCCACAGGCAAATCGCCGGTTTGGCTGCCGGTTTTATCCACCATGATCAACAAGGAATCGGTCTCATTGCCCGCGAGAATGGTATCACCGCTGGCAAAAGTTGAGGGGCGGATGTAGATATAACCCGCATTATTGCCAATCGAAACCTTGATAGAATCCCTTGATGGATGCAAACGGATATCACTGCCACCGGCATTCGCCACTACCGCCTTGATCCACCAATCCTTCAGCATATTTTGAGTAATTGTCCGCTGCGAGAGCACAAGCTGATCAATCCGGAATACCGCAGGCCTCTGCACATTCACTTCGCCGGTGCCACTGATCCGAGTATCCGCAAAAACGGTTAGTCCGGTCGCTCTATCCTGACCCTCGGCCGCGCCGGAAATCACTGCAATGCCATCCGAAGTGCCGGTGCGCGTGATGCGATAGGTAAGATGGCCGGTGCTGCGTGCCGCAAGCTCAGTGCCGCCTTCCTCAAGCGCGGAGGGATAGATAATATTGTATTCCGAAGTCACATCGCGTGTGCCGATGGTGAAACGGATGTAGGTCTTGTCCGGTGCCAGATTCAATGCAATCCGGGACGAGCCGGTGTTCTCCACCGTCATGCGCACATTCCACTCTTTGGTCAGGCTGGTCATCCCGGCTGTGACTTTGGGCTGCGAGGGTGTGAGCGAAACGATGCGGAATGCCTCACCTTCGATGACCGTCCAAGTATCGGGGGCATCGGCATTGAAATCGGAAATTGCCCTGTTGGAGTTGGCATCCTTGCCGTGGGCTCGCGCATCAAGAGTAACCTGGCCGAGTGAGGCTGTCAGACCGACATTGACGATGAA
This sequence comes from Candidatus Zhuqueibacter pondensis, assembly GCA_034505955.1. Classification (GTDB taxonomy): domain Bacteria; phylum Zhuqueibacterota; class Zhuqueibacteria; order Zhuqueibacterales; family Zhuqueibacteraceae; genus Zhuqueibacter; species Zhuqueibacter pondensis. The sequence goes on along the minus strand of JAPDQK010000046.1, from coordinate 46,559 downwards.
GTTGAATGATGCCGTACTGTTGCCTGTGATTGACGTTGGATTGTTCGCATCGGGCGCGATTACGTATTCAACGGTCCTGTCGAGCGCGCCTTGCTTGAAGACCAGCTTCACGCTATCAATTGTTGCGCTTGCCGAGTTATCGAGATTCAGATTATTGGCCACACGCACTGTCACGGCCAGGCCGGTCTGTCCACGAGCCACAGTATCCGGTGCCGTTGTCACATTCAACACGCTCAAAACCGCAGCGCGCTGCACAGTCCAGGAATCGGTCTGCGTCGCCTCATTATCGTTCACGACCGTACCATCGATCTTGCCGGAAACCGAACCGTTGATCGTCACTGTTTCCAAAGTAGCGCCGTTGCTCACCTCAACATTGAATAAAAGTTGCGTTGTAGAGTTACCCGGAAGGGTCGTGAGGTTGCCGGGGCTGGGGACCACGGTATACTCGCCGGTGCGGTTGGCCGAACCGGTAAATGTCAACTGGCCGGTCAAATCCGTGATCGGTGCCGAGCTGAGATTGCGCACCGTCATGCCCACGGAAATGCCCTGCTGGCCGCGAGAAACAGTTGCGGGCACAGTCGTGACATCCGTAATGTCCAGGCTGCCGAGGCTGATTTGCACACTACCATTCGCACTCAACCCGCTGCTGACATTGATCGAGGCGATGCCGCCGGTGGTTCCGGCTTTGAACTCGAAACGCAATTGACTCGAGGCATCGGTCTCGATCTGAACATCGGGCGTGGCAGGATCCAAATCCGGCGTCGTGATCGTACCCAGATTACTCGGCGTCACAGTGACCGTGAAGCGTTTGCCGGCGCCGACGTTGTTGAGCTCTGCATCTTTGATCGTGCCACTGACAATCGTCGACCTGCTGCTACCATCCGAGGGCAAGCCGGAAGGGGTGGCAGTGAGGCTGATCTTGCCGACCGGCGCGCCCGGATAAACCGTGATCGTACCGGTGGTGTCTTTGATGGTCGGCGAATAGGTGCCGATGATTTTCCCGTTCACGGTACCATTGGCATTCGCCAAAGTCGGTGAGAACGTAAAAGACGACCCGGTTGCCGAAACAGCCGGAGTAAGATTGCCGGTGTTCGACCACGTCACATTGAAATCGCCGAGGTAGTTGTTGGTGGCATCGTATCCCGCGGCGCAAATGATGACCTCCTGATCCGCAGTCATGCTGTGGTCACCGAATGCAATACCGCCATTGCCCGATGCCGTGCGCAGCACAATCTTCGCAATGTTTCCGGTAATCACCTGGATGGTGCCGGTATTATCGCTGAGGCTGCCAACGCTGGCACGAATTGCGCCGGTGCCGGGTGTAGTGGCGGTAAATGTCGTGGAGAAACCATTGGCCGGATTAACCGTGCCAATCGAACCAACCACCGACCAATTGGCGATTTGATCATTGATGTAATTGTCGTCGGAATCAAAACCACCAGCATGGATGAGCAACGTTCCACCGGCTGGCAACGTGGTACCGGTCACTTCGGTGGTCTTCCCGGAGCCACCCGAAAGGATCTTGATCTTGTTCAAACTTCCAACCGTCACGCTGATCGTGCCAGTTTCATCGAAACCGGCCGTGGCATGGGTCGCGCGGATGGTGCCGGAGGCCGGTGCTGTGGTCGGTGCAAAAGTGAAATTGCTGCCCGTGGCGGAAACTGCCGGTGCCAAGGAACCGGCACTGCTCCACGTCACCGATTGATCTGCAACATAGTTGGTGTCGGCATCAAAACCTGCTGCGTGCAATGTCAATGTCTCATCAGCTTTCAATGACCGATCGCCAAGCTGAGTGCCGGCACCGCTGGGCCCTTCGATCACCCAGATAAATGCAAGCCGGCCCGGATTGACTGTGATGGCGCCGGTTACGCCATCCGTGACATTGGGATCAGCGTAGTCTGCCGTAATCTGGCCGACGCCGACTTTCCTCGCGGTCAATATCGTTGACTTCCCCACTGCCGGACTGACCGTGCCAATTTTGCCCGAGACCAGCCACGTGACCGAAAAATCGTCAATGTAATTGTCATCGGCATCAAAGCCGGAGGCATGCACCGCAAGCGTTTCATCGGCAGTTATTTCCTGAGTCAACACCACACTGGTAAAGCCGGCGTTGCCACTCATCACTTTCACATGATGAAGGGCGCCCACGGAAATGGTTAAATTGCCACTGGTGTCATCCTTCGCGCTGGCATGATCCGCAACAATCCGGCCGACGCCCGTACGCGTGAGCAGGAGGGTCGTGGATGCGCCGCTTTGCGTCGTGAAAGTACCGATGTTGTTGCCGATCACCGTCCATGTCACCGGCACATCGCCCAGATAATTGTTATTGGCATCGTAACCTGCCGCATGCACCGGCACCGTTTGATCGGTGGTAAACGATTTGGAACCCAATTTCGAGCCGGGACCGGAAGGCCCCTCGACAATTCGCACATAATTCAAGCTGCTGGGTTTCACCGTGATCGTTCCGGTGAAGTCCTCGCCTAAAATGCTGTGGCGCGCGTTGATGACACCGGAACCGGCAGTCGTGGCTGTGAATGTCGTTGCCGCGCCAACCGTGGGAGCCACTGATCCGATGGGATTGCTGACACTCCAGGTAACACTCACATCTCCGAGCCAGTTGTCATCCGCATCGAAGCTGCTGGCATGCATCTCACGGGTCTGGCCGGTGAAGAGCGTGTCAGTCAGAAATTCCGACGTCGCACCGCTCAACCCGGTGAGAATTTTGATGTGATGCGCATTCCCCGCGCTGATGGAAATATTGCCGGTATTGTCACCGGTTGCAGTCGCGTGCGTCGCGATGATCTGCAGCGTGCCGGGTCGTTTCGGATCGAAATTCGTGGTTCTGCCAAAAGTGGGTGAAAGTGTACCGAGGCTGTTCGAAAGACTCCACGTCACTTCCTGATCGCCAACATAATTGCCGCTGGCATCGAAGCCGGCGGCGTAAACCGAGAGCGTCTGATCCGTGGTGATGGATTTATTGCCAAGCTCGGCGCCCGGAGGGCCGGCGGTTCCTTCGAAAATTTTTACATAACTCAAAGTGCTCGCGCTGACGGTGATGATGCCGGAGTAACCATCAATCAACGAGGCATGATCCGCCGTGATCGTACCGTTACCGACCCTGGTTGCCGTCAATGTCGTGCTGACACCCGAAAGCGGACTCAACGTGCCAATGTTGCCGCTCACGCGCCAAGTCACCGAGACATCCTGAATGCGGTTGTCGTCCCGATCAAAGCTGCTGGCATGTACCGTCAATACCTCGCCGGTATTCAAAAGCACATCGCCAACTTCATTTCCGGCTCCAAATGCGCCCAGCAAAACCTTGACGCGATAAGCCGCGCCGGTACTGATTACAACATTGCCGGTAGAATCGTCGATGGCGCTGGCATGGTCCGCAATGAGTCTTGTGGTGCCGACCTTGTTGGGATTAAACGTCGTGGAGCTTGTCGAACTTGCCGGAGTGAACACCCCGAGCGCATTGGTCATCAACCAATTGACCGGCGGGTCCTCTCGATAATTGCCAAAAGCATCGTACCCGGCCGCATGCAGGGGCAACAAATCATCCGCGGTTACAGACTTCGTTGTGACCTCCGGCCCATCACCACTGGGCCCCTCGACGATGCGAACACGATACAGGCTTCCCGGCTGCACGGTGAAAGCATTGGACTTGCCGGTTTTGCCTCCGCCGGTTGCCGAAATCATCACGCCGGTTTGTGCCTTGGTAATTTGGGCATTACTCACAGTTACGGACACGCCATTCATCGTCACGCTCGTTGGCGTCAGCGTGGTCGTATTATCGCTGAGCGTAACAGTGCCATTGAAACTCAAATCATTGTTATTCGCATCTTTTGCCGTAATCGTAAACGAAAAAGCGGCGCCGGCAGCCTGAGTGGCAATGGTGCTGAAGGCAAAGTGGTCCAGTCCGCCGGCAGCCACATTAAACGCATTGGAAGAGCCGGAATGGCCGCTTCCGTCATTCACATTGATAATTCGGTTGTTCCCGGCTTCGGCAATCGTGACGCTCTCGATCCGTATCCCGCTGGCAAAGGTGCCGCTGGTTACCGGCTGGATCGTGCCGGTATTGATCGATATCGTCACGGTACCGGTAAAACCGGTGACCGTGTTATTGTTGACATCCTGCGCAGTAATCGTAATCGGAAAACTTGAACCGGCCGTTTGATTGGAAATCGAATTAATCGCAAAATGATGCAGCGGCCCGGGCACCACATTGAATGCATTCGAGGTGCTGGTTTTACCGACACCCGTGACGGTGATTCTGTCGCCGGTATAACTCTTGGTGATGGTGAAATTTTGAGTCAGCGTGCCGCCCGAAAATGCGTTGCTCGTGGTCGGGGTAATCGAGCTGCTGAGATCGCTGATCGTGACCGTGCCGTTGAATGAGGTCACCAGGTTGTTACTGGCATCCAGCGCCGTGATGGTGACGCTGAACGGCTGGCCGGCAGTTTGATTGCCGATATTGGTGATGGCAAAATGGTCAACCGTGCTCGGACCCACATTGAAGGCATTGGAACTACCGGTCTTGCCGCCACCGCTCACTGTGATGATATCATTGGTGCGTGTTAGCGTGATTTTCACACTCTCGTTGCGCACGCCGTTGATAAACGTGCCGCTGGTTGCCGGCGCAATTGAGCCGGTCAAATCACTGATCGTCACCGTGCCATTGAAACTCGTTGCCACATTGTCCTTCGCGTCACGGGCGCGGATGACAATAACGAACGGCTCTCCAGCAGCCTGATCTGTGATCGAATCAATCGTGAAATGATCCAATCCACCCGGAATAACATTGAACAAATTGGAAACACCCGTGCGGGAGGGCGATCCACCGGTCACCGTGAGCTGATTATCCGTGCGCGCCTGGTTGATCGTCACACTCTGCGAGGCCAGCACGCCGCTGACAAAATTGGCGCTGGTCAAATTCAACGTCGTCAAATCCGTAATCGTCACGGTTTGGTTGAAGCTGGTCACCGTATTCTCATAAACATCCCGCGCCTCGACTCGGATATTGAACGCCGTGCCGGCGGTTTGCGAAATAATATTGCCGCCGGTCGTGTTGGTCACGGTAAAATGATCGAGCGCCGCGGGATTGACCGTAAAATTATTGGAAAAACCATTTTTGCCGCTGCCGCTGGCCGTGACGAACACCCCGGATTGGGCTTTGTTGATTTTAACGTCGCTGACCGTTTGCGTGGCCTGCGCGCTAAAGACCAAACTCGAAGCCGTCAATGTGCCCGTATTATCGGACAGCGTCACCGTGCCGGTGTGCGTCACATTATTATTGTTGGCGTCTTTTGCCGTGACCGTGACAGTAAAATTGGCGCCTGCGGTCTGCGCAGCAATCGAGGCGAGTTCAAAATGATCAAGCAGCCCGGGATTAACATTAAACGAATTCGAGGTTGTCGAGCGCGTACCGTCGGAAACCGTGATCGTCTTATTGGCACCGCTGGTCAAAACGGTGACATTCCCATTCCACACGCCAGCCACGAAATTGCCGCTGTTCGTAGGCGTGATAGTGCCACTATTCACTGAAATGCCAACCGTGCCTGTGAAGCTCGTGACCGTGTTTTGATTGGCATCAATCGCGGTGATGGTCAATGGAAATGGCGTTCCGGCAATCTGCGGCGAGGAAATCGGATCGAGACGAAATCCTGCCAACCCGGCGGAGCTGACCACAAAGCTGTTCGAGTTACCGGTCTTCACGGGTGTGCCACTGCTCACGGAGATCACGTCGGCAGCCGAGGTCTTGGCAATGGTCACGGAGAACGATGCCAGCACACCGTTGGTGAAATTGCCGCTCGTGGTGGGGCTGATCGAACTGGTGGTATTCGACAACGCCACACTGCCGGTGAAAGAGGCAACGATGTTCTCATATAAATCTCGCGCCACGATCTTGATGTTGAACGGTGTGCCGGCTTGCTGTGAGGCAATATTGCCATCGCTCGTATTGGTGACGGAAAAATGATCCAACACCGCATGCGTCACAGCGAACTCATTCGAGGTACCGGTGACACTGCCACTGCTCGCCGTGATTGCCACGCTGGCGAGCGCTTTGGTGATTTTCACATTGTTCACCGTCACCGTGCCGCCGCTGGTGATGGTCGCGGAGGTTGGCGTCAGCGAGCCGGTATTGTCGCTCAAAGTCACCGTGCCGGTGAAACCTGTGACCACATTGCCATTGGCATCTTTGGCCGTAATTTTAATGCTGAAATTCGTTCCGGCCGTCTGGCTGCCAATATTGCCATCGCTGGGATTGGTCACCGCGAACGACATCGCGGCTGCCGGATTCACAGTAAAAGAATTGGAGGTGGCACTGAAAGTTCCATTCGTAACCGTGATGGTCTTGCCTGTCCCGCTGGTCAACACCGTGACATTCCCATTCCACACGCCATTGACAAAATTCGTGGTCACCGCAGGCGTAATGGTACCGCTGTTGAGCGAAACATTTACCGTGCCGGTAAAACTTGTCGCGATATTCCCATTGGCATCCACTGCGGTTATTTTCAGAGGAAATGGAGTTCCGGCAGTTTGCGGTGACGAAATCGGATCGAGCAGAAAACCGGCCAGCGTTCCGGCACTGACAACGAAGTTGTTCGACGCGCCGGTTTTGACCGGTGACCCGCCACTAACAGAAATTTGATCCGCGGTCGAAGCTTTGCCGATCGTCACCGGCAAAGAGGCCAGCACGCCACTGCTAAAGTTACCACTGCTGGTGGGAGTGATCGACGTGGTGGTATTCGACAAGTTCACAGTGCCGGTGAAAGCCGTGGCCGTGTTGTTGTAGGCATCCTGCGCCACCAAACGAATGTTGAAGGGCATGCCGGCAACTTGCGAACCAATATTCCCGCCGCTGGTATTGGTCACAGCAAAATGATCGAGCGGACCATGCAACACGATGAAGGTATTGGAGGTTCCGGTGATATTGCCACCGCTCATCGCCGTAATGAATACGCCGGATTGGGCTTTGGTAATGATGGCACCGGTCACGGTCACTGTGCCATTGCTGGTAATATTCGCCGTGGGTGGCGTCAACGTATTGGTATTATCCGAAAGATTGATGGTTCCGGTAAAACTGGTGACGGTATTGTCCTTGGCATCTTTTGCCGTGATGGTAAAGTTGAACGGTGTCCCGGCAGTTACCGTGCTGATGGAACTGATGGCAAAATGGTCGAGCGGACCGACATTCACGGCAAACACATTCGAGCTGCCGGTTTTTGCATTACCGGTCACGGTGATGCGATTGGTGGCGCGCGCCTGCGCGATTGTCACCGTTTCGGTTCGTACACCAGCAATAAAATTGCCGCTCGTGGTCGGAGTGAGGGTATTGGTGCTGTCGCTGATGGCAACAGTACCGGTGAAACCGGTGACAGTATTATTGAATTGATCCTGCGCGGTAAAGGTAACGGCGAAGCCGACACCCGCGGTTTGTGGCGTCGGGATATTGGAAACAGCGAAATGGTGTAATTGCCCCGGATCTACCGAGAACACATTTGAAGTTCCTGTGTGCCCACTGCCGTCAGTGACGGAAATGATCTTGCCACTCCCCGCTGTTTGAATGGTCATCGATTCGGTGCGAATCCCAGCGCTGAAAGCGCCGCTCGTCGTTGGAGAAATGACGCCGCTGTTGAGAGCAATCCCCACCGTTCCGGTAAACTTGGTGACAGTATTTTCATAAATGTCTTTCGCCTGAATGATCAGATCAAAAGACGCACCGGCACTCACCGTCGGCACGTTGTTGAGCGTAAAATGATGCAACAACCCTGGCACTATTCGGAACGCTTCGGACCTGGCGGTGTCAATCCTGGCTCCGGCGCTGTTGAGCGTTTCAACAAAAAGAGTAAATTGGCCGGCCACCGTTGAGTTGTAGACCGAGGCGAGCTTGATAATAACAGTGTCCGGCGCGACCAGATTATTGCCGGTGCCATCACGGGTCAAAGTGAGAACCTGGCCGGTATCGGCTGGCGCCAGATAACCGCCGGTCAGTGCGCCACCAGCAGCGTTAACGGCGAGCGAAACGGTGGAATTCACAAAACCCGCCGGAAAAGTCAAACGAATTTTCCCATTGGCTGGAATTCCGATGCCACCCGGGCCTCCTGTGGCGCTGGTGATGAAACTAACGGTGTAAATTGTTCCGGCACCGGCAGTACTATCCGAAGGCGTCACCTTGACACTGGTCAATTTTCCTTGTGCGAAAACAAAAGAGGGTGCAACGAAAAGAAGCAGGATCACGAGAGGCAAAACCACACGAACCGTGCCGAGGGCGGCGAGAACACGGTTCATTTTCCGCAAGCACCGCATCAACTGCAGAGCGCGAATCAGCATGATTTATTTCACCGGGGATATGAATTGAACTTCCTTGTTTCTAGCAATTTGGGAGACCGACGACGACGCAGCGCGTAGTTCCACATTCACTTGATGAGAAGCCGCCAAATTGGCGGGATTGACGATCAATCCGAGCTGAACCGAAACCTTCCGGCCCGGGGGAACTTTGCTGCCCAGTCCGGTGCGGCGCAGGAGTACTTCCTGCACCCCGTCGGGCATTGTCTTTCTCTCCAGCTCGAACCCGCCGTTGATTTCGCTTGAACCGGCGATCTCCAACGGACTGAGATCGAAGTCGCGCGGAAATTTCACCACGATTTCGGCACGCGGTGCGAGCGTATCAGTGGTGACAAAGGTTATCTCATAAAGCGAAGGTTTCCCTGCTTCAGCCCGCAAAGACCGCACTACCAACGAGTCACGGCCGGCATTTGTGGCCGCAATCATCTGCGCCGTGCGTGTAGAAGGCGCTTGCTGCGCCCAAACCACGCTTGAAGTGAACAGCATAAAAAAAACGAGCAACCAAACCGCTGGCTTGTGTGGCGAGATTTTAGGAGTTAGGCCTATTGGGAAGGGATGTTTAGTTTCCATCCTGTCTGCTCCTGTTTCAAAAGTGTCACAATGTTTCATGAGGAAACACTAAATGTGTCTAATTCATGCGGCAACCTCACAAACAACCAATTTATAGTGCAAACGGCATACCATTTTCAGCATTGGAATATCTCTGGTGATCAAGCCAGATATGGCAATGTACATCAGGCGGCAATTCTTTGTAATTGCGTGGAATAGCGCATCCTGGTCAAATCACTGAAAACGTGTCTATCCGTGCCCGGCGGGGGAATTCCATATGTATGGCGGGGCATTTTTAGACGGGTATCTACTTCAGAATGGCACGCAGCAAAATCAAAAAACCTTTACCGTCATTCTCGGACAACTTCAAATTCTTTTCCGCCCGTTTATACCCCGGATTGATGCGCAAAGAAACCCGAAATTCCTCCAAAGCGCGCAAAAAAAGATTCCGGCACTGGATGAGATAAGCGACACCCAGGCTGTTATGCAAATCGGCATAATCAGGATACTCGTGGATGGCCGTGCGCAATTGTTCGGCGTAGCGCTGAATGAAATCATCATCCTTGCCTTTGCCGCCATACATGAATTTCAAATAGAACTCATGCTCAAAAGTCAGGTCGGTCTCGGTATTGATCTCCTGACGCAGGGACTGCAATTCTTGCGTGGCCTGCGCATACGCCCCTTCATCGATGAGCTGCATCGCCTTCTCCAAACGCGGTGTTCGGTATGCCGGCAAGCCTTCCGCCGCATGCGTCAAATGCTCTTGTGCCTGCTTCGCCGGAAGAAATCCGGTCGCATCGATGGTCGCGCCATTCGAGGTCATCTGGCTCAACAACGCCAGAGCACGGTGAAAGTGCGCCTGGAAAAAGTTGGGATTGATGTCAATGGCAGTTTGCAGCGATTCCAGTGCCTGGGGAAATTTGCCCTGCTCCAGGCACGCCACGCCGAGATGATGATGCAAGTCGGCGAAGCGCGGTGCAAGCTGGAGTCCTTTCCGTAACACATGCTCCGCCGTGGCAAAATCCCGGAGGCGCAAATTCACGTAACCGAGATGACTATAGTGCTCCGGTGCGTTCGGATCGAGCTCGGTCGCAAGCTGAAAGAAGGTCATGGCATCATCGAGAAGATTTCTGTTCATAAACACCAATCCGAGCTTTACACATGACAAGGGATGCTGCACTTGCCGCACTTTCTCCGCGATGTAATATAGCAGCTCGATCTCGGAAATCATCTCTTGATGAATGACCTTCAGCTTTTTGGGCAAGGCTGAGTCCATGCCTTCATCGTTGACAGCCACCTCCCGACGCTCGATGACGCGACCGTTGTCGAAGATATGAGAAATGATTTTTTCACTGCTGGCGGAATAGGTGGTCTGGACATGAAACCGACGCCCCCCGACCAGAACATCGTTGTTTAACCCAAGCTGTTGCATCGACTACTCCGTGGTTGTTGGTTGTGCCTACTTCTCGGACTTCTCCGACGCCTTCTCTTTGACGCTGCTGTCCTTGGGGGAGGCGTCGGCGCCATCCCTGCCATTGCTCGGACTGACAGAGGTGCGCTTGTAATCTGTGAGATAGAAACCAGATCCTTTGAAAATCAAGCCGGCGCCGCCATGAATTCTTCGCAGTACTTTGCCGCCGCAGCGCGGACAAGTTTCCAAAGGCAACGCCGTGATGCGCTGGAAATACTCAAATGTATAACCGCATTCGGTACAATCGTAGTCGTATGTTGGCATGAGATAACCGGTACAAAAAGTTGATGGACACGAGTAGAACAATTGCCGTGATTCAGTGACTTTTCATAATCTCCCCAAACACCTTTTCCAATTTCTTCATCGCCTCCTGTAAGGTCTTGATGTCGGTTGCATAGGAAAGACGAACGTGCTGGTTGCTGCCGAAAGCTTCACCCGCAACCAAGGCGACACCAGCTTTTTGCACAAGATACTGGCAAAGGTCATCCGGAGTTCGTAAAATTTTGTCCTCCACCTGATGACCCAGGAGCTGGGAGACGTTGATAAACATGTAAAACGCTCCTTTTGGCAGGCGCACGGAAATGCCGGGCATTTTTGAAAGCGCATTATAAACAAATCGCCGGCGCTCATCAAACTGCTGGCGCATTCTTTCGAGTCGGTCCGGATTCACGCGCAGCGCCGCGCGTCCGGCTTCCTGGGAAATCGAGCAGGCATTTGAGGTGGTATGGCTTTGAATTTTATCCATCGCTTTGGCCATGGCAACCGGCGCCGCCGCGTAACCCAGACGCCAGCCCGTCATGGCATACGCCTTGGAAAAACCATTGACGAGAATCAGCCGGTCCCGAATTTCCGGAAACGAACACAAACTCGTCGTCTCGACGCCCTCATAAATCAGCTTGAGGTAAATCTCATCCGCGAGTACGATAAACTCGTGGGCACGTATGACCTCCACCAGAGCTTTCAACTCAGCGGTCGTGTAAACGGTTCCGGTTGGATTGGATGGGCTGTTCAGAATGAGTACGCGGGTCCGTGGAGTGATCGCTGCGCGCAACGCCGCAGGTGTCATTTTGAAATCATCCGCATCGGTGGTTTGTACAAAAACCGGTGCGGCCCCGACCATGCGAATCTGTTCCGGATAACTCACCCAATACGGAGCCGGCAAAATCACTTCTTCGCCAGGATTGCAAGTCGCCAAAAGTGCATTGTACAGCGACTGTTTAGCTCCGTTGGAAACCACAATTTCATTCGGCAGGTACACTGCGCCATAATCTTTCTTCAGTGCGGCGGCAATGGCTTCGCGCAGCGCCAAGGTACCGGCATTGGGAGTATACTTTGTTTTGCCTTGAAGTATGGCATCCACAGCCGCATTTTTTATTGGCACCGGCGTGTCAAAATCCGGCTCACCGGCACCGAGATCAATCACTTCCTTGCCCTTGCGTCGCAGCTCCGCAACCAGATTCGTTATCGCCAACGTTTGGGAAGGTTGAATACGTGAAGCCAGCAGCGATTCCTGGAAGTGCATAATTTGACCTTCATAAGATTGTCACAATAATTTCAACTCGATACAAAACGGTCAATCATCTCTCTTTTCAAATTGTCGCAACTTGATTCGGTAGCGGGAGCACCAAAACAAGTGGACGCGCTTCAGGTTTTCGATTTGGCTCAGCCCGCCAGCAGGGCACAAATGCATGCCACATTCACAATATCTTCGTCCGTGCAGCCGCGCGAGAGATCGTTCATCGGCCTGGCCAAGCCTTGAATAATCGGGCCGATCGCCTCATAGCCAGCCAGGCGTTGCACCAATTTGTACGCGATATTTCCGGCATCGAGATCCGGGAAAATGAGCACATTGGCTTTTCCCGCAACGGCACTGCCCGGCGCTTTGCGCTGACCAACAGCTTCGACCAGCGCGGCATCACCCTGCAATTCACCATCGAGCTGCAAATCCGGCCGTTTCTCACGCGCGATTTGTGTGGCCTGCTGCACCTTCTCAACTTTGGGATGTTTCGCACTGCCTTTGGTTGAAAATGAGAGCATGGCCACGACCGGAACTTCGCCGGTTAACCGCTCGTGGGTGCGGGCAGCGGAAATCGCGATGTCCGCCAGTTGTTCGGCCGTGGGATCGGGAACAACTGCGCAATCCGCAAAAGTTAGAACTCGATCATTGGGGCTGACCATCTCAAAGGTGCTTGAAACCAAAGCAACACCGGGCGCCGTGCCGATCAGATGGAGCGCCGCGCGCAGAACCTCTCCCGTGGTGTGCACCGATCCGGCAACAGAACCATCGGCCCGGCCGGCGCGGATCAGGGCAGCGGCATAGAATAACGGCTGGCGCATAATCTCGCGCGCCTGGTTCTCCTCAACACCCTTGTCGCGCCGAAGGTGAAAATACAGCCTGGCATATTCATCGAATGCCGCATCCAACTCCGGCGTGATGATTTCGATTCGCGAAAGATCACCACCAGTTTGTTGCACGGCCCGGGCTATTGCTTCTCGATTCCCGACTAAAATCGGGGTCACCAACTGCGCATCGAGAAGCTTGAAGGCGGCGCGCAAAATCCGCGGCTCTTCCGCCTCCGGAAAAACGATGCGGCGGTGTCGCTGTTGCGCTTGTGCACGAATATGATCGACAAATTTCACTGTTGCGTTGCCAGTTTCTGTTTGATTTGTATTTCGACTTCCGGCGGAACAAAACGGCTGATGTCGCCGCCAAACATCGCCACTTCCTTGACGATGGTGGAATTTAGATAAGTATATTTCTCATTGGGCATCAGAAAGACCGTAACAATGCCCTCGGAAAGCTTGCGGTTGACCAGGGCCATTTGGAACTCATATTCAAAGTCGGAGATGGCACGCAGCCCGCGAATGATCGCACACGCACCCAACTTTTGGGCGAAATCCACCAAAAGTCCGCCAAAGCTGTCAACCTGAACGTTGGGAAAATTTGCTGTGACTTGGCGAATCATGGCCAGGCGCTCTTCGACAGAAAACAGGGGGCTCTTGGCGGGGTTATTGGTCACTCCAATGGTCACACGATCGAAGAGCGCGGTGGCACGCGCGATGATATCGATATGGCCATTGGTGATGGGATCAAAAGTCCCGGGATAAATGACATGGCGCATTATTCAACTTACCTCGTATAAGTGCAGAGCAGTGTCGCCGACCACACGACGCAAAATGCAACGCAATCTCCCCCTCAAGGGCATGAGCTCAACGCGCACCGTTTCTTCGATGACCACTACAGCGCCTGGATTCAATATTCGGCTGTGTGACAATTCCTCCAGCAGCCGTACGGAGTACCCCATATTATAGGGCGGGTCGGCAAACACCAGATCATATCTCGGGCTGCCTTCCGCCGCACCGGCGCGATTCAAAAAAGCAAACGCATCTGCCACGATCACCCGGCCGTGATCTTCGAGATGCGTATGGCTGAGATTGCGCTGAATAAATTCCGCGACGCGACGGCTCTTTTCAACAAAATCAACCTGCGCGGCGCCCCGGCTCAATGCTTCGATTCCTAAAGCGCCGGACCCGGCAAACAAATCCAATCCCACCGCGCCGCTGACCTTTCCGGCCAGCAGATCAAACAAGATCGTTCGTGTACGATCGCTCGTGGGCCGAGTCCACAAACCGCGTGGCGCCTGGAGATGATGTCCCTTGCACGTCCCTGCTATCACCCGCATGCCAGATTCATCCGGCAATTGCTACTCGACAAAATCAAACAGCAACACCAAGTCTAACCTCGCGGTGCTGAGCGAACGGCGATCAGCGGGGCTGACAATGATTTTAGACAAGGTGATGTTGGGTCCGGTGTCCGCAAGACTTTTGAGAAATTCAAACACGCTGGCTTTGTCGCCGGAAAAATTGGCCTGTACCGGCGTGTGTGTTCCTCCTTCTCCGACATACGCCTGGCCGATATCAAACAGCTTCAAACGCAAGCCCTGTTCTGAGCCGAGCTTTTTGAACCAGTTCGAAAACTCGTTGAAACTCATGTACCGCTGGCCTTGCGGTCCCATCAAACCTGCTCGTTCGCTCACTCGTCCCAAAACCAACAGGTTGTTCAACGAGCCGCCCTCTTTTGAAACGGTGCGCAACTCTTCCGGTGAAGCATTGCGCTGCATCGCTTGCGTGATCTCACTGACCGCTGCTGCCGACGACGCCCAAAATTGTACAAGAAAAGTATTGTTGTTGCCGGAAAACGAGATCAATGAAAAATCGTTGTCGCCGCTAAACGACTGCCCGAGCGCGCCGACGGTATAGGCCCCAATACGAGTCGAAGCCAACATGCTTCTCATCACCGGTGACAGCGAGGGCATTGGTTCAACTGCGGTCGTCGGTTCCGGCTGCGCGGGCTGAGGCTGTCCTAAACCGGTTGCTGGCGTCTCCGTACCCGGCTGCTCGGTCTGTGAGCCGCTAGCAAATTCGCCACCCGCCGAGGGCAATTCTGTTTCTGTCGTATCGGTGAGTACCGGCACAGGTAGCTGCTTTTTGCCGGCGCGCGGAATCATCAAATAAACCGCCACCAGCGCAGCCAGAATCAAGAAGGCCACCAACAAATAAGCCTTGTTGCGCGAAGAGCTGGGTGGGGCACTCATGGACGGCTTCCGGCTATAGGAACCGGGCATCGTCTCACGAGGATACGTGGCGCCCAACGGTTCTCGAGGAAATGGTGCCGTCTTCTCCTCTTCCACCGTTTCGCCGAGATCGAGATTCACCGTTTGGGCGAAACTCTCTTCAGGCTGTTGCTCCTCGATTTTTTCCTCTTCGCCCAAAAGATTGATGTCAACCATTCACTGCCTCCACGCAATGATGATGTGCCATGGTTATAATCCTTTTAAAGCTGCACCAACAGAGATGACAAAGGTTTCCGGCTGCGCTTGTAAAAGCGGGTCGCTGCCCTGGCTGGCAATTTTCAACTTTTTGAATGGATTGGCGCGATCAATGCGAACATTATGTGTATTTTGCAACGCCTCCAAAACCGTGTCGGTCACGCCATCGCCATACAAATAAATCGCGGACATATCCTCCACGCTTTTACCCAACTTGTTGTCGATGATGATTCGACGCAGCTCCTTCGAGATGAGACGGGCCAGATGATCATCACCGCGTTTCAGTAATTCGCCCGCCTCGTCACTTTGAAAATCCACCGCCTGGGTAAGAAGGAATGTTTTGGCGGTGACGATGGAAACCTGGAAATTTTCCTTGCGCACATCCACCAACGCGACATATTCGTCTTCGTTGAGATCATAATTGTGCTCGAAAACACGCTGTGCCGCAAAAGTATCCACATCGATCGCGCGCAATTTCAAGTCGGTATTATCAAAAATCTCCTTGAGATAGTCAATCACCATGCGCCGCGCCACAACCACCAGGACCTGCATAAAATCTTTTCCGGGCTCCGGGGGACAAGACTGAAAATCAACAACATAATGATCCAGCGGGTTGATCATGAACTGTTCCACTTCCCAACGCACGTGATCCTTGAGTCGGTCACCCTGCAAATTGACATCGACTGGGATCCTCTTGATCATTACCATATTCGTGTCAAGAATGAACACGCTGGAATTGAACTGGAAATCCGCAGTCTCATAGAGCCTATTGATGTCTTCGGCATAGCGGCGGATCAAGGTGTGGTCTTGAAAAGAAGTAAAATTGAATACGCTGCGAACCCGTCCCTGGGAAAGCCTGGAAATGCGAGGTTCGCCTGCGACTCGAGAAGCCTCTGCCATGCGCAGGGCGGTATCGCGAATGCTGATGCCAACCATTCCGTTAGTTGCGGCAAACGTCATGATTTTTGCCTCATCTTGCTTCTGTTGAGGAAGAACACGCCAACTTCAGATTGCCTACCGCTTTCAACATGCGTTTGACAACCTCCAATTTGAAAAAATCCTTGCGCTGAACAATCTCCAATCCCTTGTCGAGAATCGAGATGGGCATATTAGGCAAGGCGACCATGCGTTCCTGCACAGCTTCCATAGCTTGCCTGACGAGGCGGCTACCCCTGCTGACCTGGTCTTCGAAGTGATCAACCGCGTCGATAACAACGGCGTCGACGATGGCTGAAATTAGCCTTCCTGTAAATATATCGGCAACTGGCTGAATTTGCCGAAGGCCGTGGAGTTTTTTCGACCTCAGCATGGTCGGAACGACGGCTGAAGCGATCCTTCACCGGGAAAAATGATCATGCTCAGCAAAAGACCGAAACATTACCCTGCTGGGCAGCGATCCATGAGCGCCCGAGGCACTCATTTGACCGTCAAAAGCGGCGCCAATTTTTCGTATGTTTTCGCGCCAATGCCCTTGACTTTTCGCAAATCCTGTAGCCGCATGAATGGGCCGTTAACCTGGCGATACTCGACGATTCGTTTTGCGAGCACCGGCCCGATTCCCGGAAGCTGCAATAATTCTTTGTAGGTGGCCGCATTCAAATCAACAGGCGCGAATGGCCTTTGTTCCCGAGATTGTTCGCTGAGATTTTGCTCTGCCGTTTGCGAAGAGGCCAGTATCGTGTCACGCTGCAGCAGACCGGCATATTGATCAAATGCCGCCATTTCAGCCTGATTCACCGCCGGCAACGGCCGATGGTGACGATAAAGCCACACCAGGGAGCCAATTCCGAATGCAGACAACAGAAACAAAATCGCCCTTTGTTCTTGCCGGGTGAACCCCCACATGGCTCCAACCCTCACACAAATTAGTAACCAGCCCTCTTTGGATTAAAACAACGCCTCCTTGACTTTCGAGAAAAATCCTCTTTCACTTTTTGGCGGTTTCACAGCTTCGGTTTCAGCGAGTTGCTCGAACAGTTCCCGCTCTTTGGGAGAAAGCTTTGTGGGAACCCACACGACAATGCGCACCAGTTGATCCCCGCTGCCATAACCATTCAGGTGCGGGATGCCCTTGCCACGCATGCGCAAGATTTTTCCCGATTGCGTTCCCGGTACGATATCCAGTCGAGCTTTGCCGTTGAGCGTCGGTACTTCAACCACCCCTCCCAAAACCGCTTGAGGAATACTGAGCGGCAAATCGTAAAGGATGTCATCGCCATGACGCTCAAAATAGGGATGCTCCTTTTCCTCGATGACCACCAGGAGATCACCTGCCGGGCCACCCCGAGGACCAACATTGCCTTCGCCGCGCACCGTCAAATAATTACCAGTGGCCACACCAGGTGGAATATCGATGGTGACGGTCTTCTCACCCTGAACACGACCTTCGCCACGGCAATCCGGACAGGGATTTTTGACGATACGGCCCTCGCCATGACAATGATGACAGGTCGTGACATTAATGAATTGACCAAAAAACGAACGCGAGACCTGCCGCATTTCACCGGTGCCACGACAGGTCGGACAAATCGCCTCCTGAGTTCCTCGCTCACTACCTGTGCCGGCACAGGAGTCACATTTCACATACTTGTGCAGCTTGATTTTCTTGTTGACGCCGGTCGCAATCTCTTCGAGCGTCAGTTTGAGAGGAACCTGAAGATCATTGCCACGTTGCTTCGTTTCTCGTGGACGGCCGCCACTGCCATGACCAAAGAATTCTCCGAATATTCCCTCCGACATGAATGTGCGCAACGCATCAGCCAGATCAAACTCAAAATCGGTCACCGTCTCGAAGCCACCGCCGCGAATGCCAGCATGGCCGTAACGATCGTAACGTTCCCGTTTTTCCCGGTCTCGCAGCACTTCATAAGCCTCGGCAGCCTCCTTGAATCGCTCCTCCGCTGTATGGTCACCGGGATTACGATCGGGATGATATTGCATCGCCAACTTGCGATAGGCTTTCTTGATCTCCTCCTCGGAAGCATCACGCCTCACGCCGAGAATTTCGTAGTAATCCCTTTTGGTCATGGAAAAATTACACCTGTCCTAAAATTCATCGCTGGTTGTCACCTGCTATGCACTGACAATCACTTTTGCCGGCCTGAGCACTTTATCAAAAAACAGATAGCCTTTGGTGTTCTCGTGCACCACGATATTCGAAGCCTCGCCCTCCACCGGCATCTGGAGTATCGCTTCATGGCGAGTGGGATCGAACTCCTGCCCCACCGCTTGCATGGCTGTAACACCGCGGTTCTGCAGAATTTTCATCAGATTTTGATAAATCAAACGCACGCCGGCAACGAGCGCCTCACCATCCTTCACTTCGACCTCTGTCTCAATACCCTGCCGGGCATTGAAAAAGCGCTCGAGATCATCCACCACCGGCAACAGTTCTGCGAGCAAGTCGGCAACTGCGTTTTCAACGCGATTGGAAAAATCTCTTTCGAGACGCTTGCGAAAATTTTCCATTTCCGCGGCCAGCCGAAGATGGCGGTCTTTAAGCTCTGCGTATTGTAAAGACAATTTGGCGTAATCATCCTGCAGGCGCTCCAGCTCGCGCTCTTTTTGTTCGAGCTCGTTCATCAGCGTGCGCCGCCGATAATCGCGCTTTTCCTTCTTTGATTTTTCTGTTTCGCCGGCGCGATCAGAAAGCTTGCGATCGGCGCCTGCAGGCATGACTTCAATTGCCGCCAGATCTTTGCCGTCGTCATGGTCACCGGGGAACGGAAACGCCGCCTCATTCGTGATCACCGTCTGCGCTGCGGACTGCGCCTCGGAATTTGTCTCCGTATCCGGAACGTGACTCTCATTTATGGTCACAGATGAATCCGCCGTGTTCGCGCCGGAATCTTCTTGATGATTCATACTCGCGGTATAATCGTCCTTATTCATGGTCCTATCAAGTTTCTTGCTCACCTGACCGACGCGGACATCTTTTTCTCCAAAACCTCGGTCAAAATTTTTGCCATAAAATCAACCAGCGCAACCATTTTGGAATAACGGATGCGCGTCGGGCCGAGCACACCCAGCGTACCGCTGAGATTGCCGATATGATAAGAGGTGGTAATCAAGCTGCAATGTTTGATCAGTTCCTCACGATTTTCGTCACCGATGGCAATCGAAATTTTTTCCGGCGTGTCATCTTGCTCGAACAGGTGAATCAGAATTTCACGATTCTCGAGCAAGTTCAACACCTTTGACAACTGCTGATGATCGGTGAATTCCGGCTGGTTGACGATATTATTCGTACCGCCGAAATGCAGGCTCCGCCGCGCATCGTCATCGAACAAAAGATCGGCAGATTCAACAATCCGGGTGATCAATTCGGCATTGGCATCACCGACGTGACGCATGCGGCGATCCAGCGATTGTTTGATCTCCTGCAGAGTCAGGCCATGCAGCCGTTCATTGAGCACCTGCGCCGTTTTCTCCAACACCTCGCGTGAAAATTCCGTGGTCACTTCCATCACGATGGTCCGCACCAGCCCGGACTTGATGAAGAATACCATCAAAATCTTTTTTTCGGCAACGGGAATCAACTCCATCTTCTCGAACACCCCCTGGTAAAACCGCGGGGACAGCACCACTCCGAGCTGGCGGGAGACTCGTGCCAGCACATGTGAGGCCGCTTCCAAAATTGTATCCACACTCTGAGAAACCCGGCGTAAATGCTCCCAAATATGTTGCTTCTCCTGCTCTGACAGGTCTTCGACTGTCATGAGAGAATCAACATAAAAACGATAGCCCTTGTCGGTGGGAATACGGCCTGCGGAAGTGTGCGGTTGGGTCACGTAGCCCATTTCTTCCAGATCCATCATCACATTTCGGATGGTGGCCGGGCTCATATCCATACCGCTTTTCTTGGCCAGATACCGCGATCCCACCGGCGTCGCATTGCGCACAAAATTTTCCACGATGGAGTTCAAGACCAGGCGCTCGCGCTCACTGAGTATTTCAGCCGAATGTCCCATCATCAATGCACAAATTGAAGTCCTTGCTTTCCATAAATTACTGACTATGAAAAGTTAGGAATATTTTCCAAATAAATCAAGATAAGATTTTTGTTTGGGCTTGTCAAGCAGATTTCTCCAACATGTACCAATCAAAACAAGAGCTTACCTGCAAATTTATTCAACCGGCCCTGAAAACGGCTGTACTTGCGCATAACGCCTTAGTAGCTGCAAGGTATTGACGGCAAATCAATTATTATAACCATAGTTCTGTACCTTCGTAGCCCGATATTTGCGCTATTCATCTTGCCGAAATTTTGCGCCACCGGTCATGTGCGTGAAACTCCTCGGCACAGACGGGAAAAGCAATTATCCTTAACCCCGATAATTCATGAGCCATATTTTCAGGCTTGAGCCAAAAGCAGAGTGTTGTCGATTTACGCACCGCGTGAATTATCGGGGTTAAAGCAGGATCAATTGTCTCCTGTCACAACCGCGTGCCGGGAAGAAAGTGTCACGATGATCGGCGCGCACCTTTTCTTTGTCAAAATTGGCAAACGTCACACCGATCGCCGGTCTTCGCTCAAATTATGAGACTGTGCAAGAGTACTAAAAAACTACATATTCTTCACCGCCGCCCGGCCCGGATAAACCGCCGACTCGCCCAGCATCTCCTCAATGCGCAGCAGTTGGTTGTACTTGCAGATGCGATCGGTGCGCGAGGCGCTGCCGGTTTTGATTTGGCCGACGTTGGTGGCAACGGCGATGTCTGCAATCGTGGTGTCTTCGGTCTCGCCGGAGCGATGGGAGATCACTGCGGTGTAACCGGCGCGGTGAGCCATGTCGATTGCAGCCAGTGTTTCCGTAAGCGTGCCGATTTGATTGACTTTCACGAGAATGGAATTACACACACCTTGATTGATGCCCTGCTGCAGGCGCCTGGTATTCGTCACGAACAAATCGTCGCCGACGAGCTGAAACGTGCGGCCATAGCGCTCGGTAAATTTCTTCCAACCGGCCCAATCATCCTCCGCCAAACCGTCTTCGAACGAAACGATCGGATATTTGGCCGCCAGGTTGGCGTAATATTCGATCATCTCTTCCGAGCTCAAGCTGCGATTTTCGGATTTCAATTCGTACTTGCCGGTTTGCTTGTTGTAAAATTCACTGGCAGCCGGATCGAGTGCGATAAAAACATCCTGACCCGGTTTGTAGCCGGCAGCTTCGATGGCCTGCATGATCACCTGCAAAGCTTCTTCGTTGGATTTCAAATCCGGCGCGAAACCGCCTTCATCTCCGACAGCCGTGTTGTAGCCTTTTTTCTTGAGCACGGATTTGAGGTTGTGGAAAATCTCCGCGCCCATGCGCAGCGCCTCAGCAAACGAACTGGCGCCGGCGGGCATGATCATGAACTCCTGCAAATCGACATTGTTGTCTGCGTGTACACCGCCATTGATGATATTCATCATCGGCACCGGCAGTGTACGCGCGCTGACGCCACCGAGATATCGAAACAGCGGCAGATTGCAGGCTTGCGCCGCCGCTTTGCAGACCGCCAGCGAAACGCCAAGAATGGCATTGGCGCCCAGTTTGGCCTTGTTCTCGGTGCCGTCCAATGCAAGCAAGGCCTGATCAATGGCCGTCTGCTCACTCGCTTCCATGCCGACGACTTCCGGCGCGATGATTTCATTCACGTTTTTCACGGCCTGCAACACGCCATTGCCGAGATAGCGCCTGGCATCTTTATCACGCAACTCCAACGCCTCATGCTCACCGGTTGAAGCGCCGCTGGGAACGGCCGCGCGCCCAACAATGCCATTTTCCAAAACCACATCGACTTCGACCGTGGGATTGCCACGGGAATCCAAAATTTCGCGGGCATGAACTTCGACAATAGTTGACATGCAATTCTCCTTAGTGAGAATCATTATTAAGACCAATACAGAAAAGAGCACAACCGATTGCATAGATTTCGCAGATTATCATCAGTGTAATCAGCGCAATCTCTTGTTGAACGAGAGAGACTGGGAACAACAAAGCGTGTCTATCAAGACCGAATACAGAAAAGAGCACAACCGATTGCACGGATTTCGCAGATTGTCATCGGTGTAATCGGCGCATGCTGTTGTTGAATGAGAGAGACTGGGAACAACAAAGCATCTCTGCAATATAACCAGACGAGCGGTCCGGGTTACACGAGTACTTCAACTTTAATCAAATTCGTGGTGCTGTGCTCACCCGGCGGCAAGCCAGCGGTAATCAACACCGTGTCGCCGCGTTTGACCAGGCCGGTGGCCAGCGCCTCACGTTTACAGTGCGCAATCAGATCATCGGAATTCGCATGCGGCTCCGGATGGTACAACGGATGCACGCCCCAAACCAGAGCAAGCCAGCGCACCGTTTCCAGCCGATAACTCATGGCGATGATCGGCACGTGTGGCCGATAGCGCGATACCAGGCGTGCGGTGCTGCCGGATCGTGTCGGTGTCAGAATCGCTGCCACCTTCAGCTCGCGCGCCATCGTCACCACTGCGTGAGAAACTGCAGCTTCGACGGTGATTTCATCATGGTGCCGTTCTGCAGGCAGCCTGTCGCGTGGAGACAATTCCGCTTCTGTGGTGCGCAGCACTTTGTCCATGACGGTCACCGCCTCAACCGGGAATTTCCCCATTGCCGTTTCTTCCGAAAGCATGACCGCATCGGTGCCATCGAGAACGGCATTGGCAATATCGGTAGTCTCGGCGCGCGTCGGTCGCGGGTCATCGACCATGGATTTGAGCATCTGCGTGGCGGTGATGACCGGTTTGCCGACACGATTGCACTTTTTGATCAACATTTTTTGCACCAGCGGCACACGCTCCAACGGAGTTTCAACGGCGAGATCGCCGCGTGCGATCATGATGCCATCAGCGATGTCGATAATCCCATCAATTCTCTCCAATGCTTCGTGCTTCTCAATTTTGGCGATGACCGGCACGGTTCGGCCTTTGGCTGCCATCACCTCCTTAACCAAGCGAATATCCTCCGGCTTGCGGACGAAAGACAGCGCGACGCAATCCACACCGCTCTCCAAGCCAAACTCGAGATCATTTTTATCTTTTTCCGTTAGTGCCGGAATCGCAAGGGAAGTCTGAGGCAAATTAATGCCCTTGTTGGAGCTGAGCATGCCACCATCAAGGACCCGGCATTGCAGATCAGTAGCATTTTTGTCAATCACTTGCAGTTGTATCGTGCCATCGGCAAGGAGGATGTTCTCACCGATTTGCACATGCGTTGGCAAATCGATCCAGGTCACGGAAACAGCTTGTTCATCACCTGGCACCTGGCGACTGGTGAGAACGAAAATGTCGCCGGAGTGCAAAACCACCGGTTTGGCCATCGGGCCGGTGCGCAGCTTGGGGCCACTGAGATCTTGCAGAATGGCGACCGGGAGATTTTTCTTGCCGGCGATTTCGCGAATCCACTGCAGGCGCTGCCGATGTTCTTCTCGAGTACCATGAGAAAAATTCAGCCGCGCGACGTTCATTCCGGCGTCGATCAGAGCGGAAAGCACTTCGGGCGCGTCGGTAGCTGGGCCGATGGTGCAAACGATTTTGGTGCGGCGCAAGGTGGGCATTAGGATTGATCAGGCATGGGAATGTTTTCAAAAATCTTATCTACGGGTAACTCAAACCCGGGCAAAAGCTCCGGTGCGGTCAAAACGTCGACAGACTTAAATCTGCTCCCCGCCGTGAAAATCAGCGCTTCACGAGTGTGAGGAATGATCAGCCAAACCACCCGGGTGCCTTGCTCGAGATAAGCATCAATTTTGTCCAACACCTCGGAAAGCTTCTCATCTGCGGAATAAATTTCTACGGCTAAATCAGGCGCGCCCGGCGGAAAGCGAAGCAAATTCTCCGGCAAATGTTCCTTCTTGACAAAAGCGACATCAGGGATACGCGACTCTTTCGGGCGATCCGGCCAAAGTCGGAAGTTGGTTTCGGTCATCACATAGCCGACAGGGTTCTTATCCAAATAGAGATCAAGCCGTTTGCCGATCTTTAATTGTATCATACCATGTAAAGGGTTAGCCATTTTGAAAACCACCTTTCCGTTATAAAGTTCAGCCGGATAAGGAAGTGACATTCTTTCCAGCTCATCGACGGTAACGTCGGTACGTTGCTCGATGGGTAGAGGTCCGGAGGAAATGGCTTTATCGGCGGCAGGTGGAACGATTTTGTGTTTCGGAGCTTCAAGCTCCAGAGTGTCAATCGCTTCGGCCATTTTGATCTACTCTGCAAGTTTGAACGATTTGCTAAAGAGGCTACGCCTATGGGGCTGCGCCCGCAGGGTTGACAATCAAAGATAACTCAAAAATGCCAGAAAAGCAAGCGAGGCACGGGGCAATTTGCAAGTGGCAAGTTAAAACCTTTCGCCTTTTTCCTTTTGATTTTTGCCTTTTGCAATTTGCCCCTTGCTACGGCCAATACCGCGGATCTTGGCTCCACGCCTGCTCAATTGGTTTCAGGCGATCTTTGTAACTTTTGATATTGAAATTGAAACGATAGGCAAGGCGCAAAAAATCCGAGACGTAGTCATAATCCTGCTCGATTTGTGAAGAGGCCAGAACTCGATCAATCAAGCCATCAATCCGTTCGTGCAAAACCGCAAAAATTTGATTCTGAATCGAAGCCTCCTCCAGAGCCAACTTGAGTCGGTCGGCAATGTCAACGAGCATCAAAATCTCCTTGCACGACTGGGCCGCAGTGTCATTGAACAGATGATGCAGCCGCTGCTCGATCGTTTCCTGAAACACTCGCGATGCGCTCTCATTATCGAGCTGCAAGCCGAGCCGGTGCGCGGTGCGGGCAATCTCGAGACAATGTTTGTATGTCTCCGGATCCGTGACTCCGACATTCTCTAATGAAAGATCGGGGCGCAGTTTCTCCACTTCCTCACGCAACCGTTGGCTGAGGGTATAGCGCGCCGGTACTGACAGCTCGACCGGAAGCGGTGCACCGAGGCCATGCAGCGCCTCCATCAAACTCCGATAATGCGTGAAGATTTGGGAATAAACTGCACCGATTTCCGAAAGCCGATCTTTCAGCAAAATGTCGATCACCTGCTGGCGTTCCTCGAAAAGCATGTCGGCCAGGCCAAAGGTTTCGCCTCCCCAACGCAGTGGCAGTGCATCGAAAATTTCATCTTCAATCTCATGAAAATCGGCCATCAACGCATCGCGGGCTTCACCGTAGCTCCAAGCAGCGCCGGGCCGGGCGGGCTCATCAAGTCGCACAAAACACTTCACACCTTCACCGGCACCGCGGTTGATCAGCGCGAAGGCGTAGGCACGCCTTTCCGTGGTGATACCGGACTCCACCTCGGCCCGACCGATCATCAATGTGGTTCGCTCGGTGCGCTTTTCCACGAGATCAGTACGATTGATCACATAATGATAGAGGCGCTCCCTTGCCGGCGCCTGTGCAAATAAAGTACGAATCGCGTGCGTATTGATCAATCGGGGAAACGAGACGATCGACGGCCGGACCAACTTGCGATAAACACCCTCGCCGTTTTTGTAATCCGGATGATTGCTGCGGGCTTTCTTGAGATCGATGAGAAAACGCGTCTCAAAATTACGACCGCTGACGCTCTCCGCCAACTGCACGGCGCGCGCCGCGTATTGAATAACCTGCACCGTCTCGATGCCGGAAAGCTCGGTAAAAAACCAGCCGCAGCTCGTATACATCAGTTGCGTCTGGCGCTGCATCTCCATAAGCTGAATAACCAACAATCGTTCGGAATCGGAAAGCTCACGCTTCTGATGTTTGGCCAAAAACTCCGCCACGCTTTCCGGCGTGCGACGAAGAATCACTTCAATATAATCATTGCGCGCCTCCCAGATGTCTTTGAGCAGGTTTTCGCCTTTTTCCAGAGTCAGCCCTGCAAGTTCGTCCCGCAAATTGTCAAATGCCTGCCGCAACGGGCCGCGCCACTCCTGATGCCATTCCGGCGGACCGTCGCCACGGCATCCGCAGTTGCGATACCAGCGCCCAACGCCATGCGCACAGCTCCACGACGTGCCCTCGCCATTCGGGCCCTCTTTGAGCTCGACCTCCATCACCGGCGGATTTTCCGCGAGAAACTCGGCAAAGTTGGTGACGTGGATTTGGCGCTGCGGCGCTTCGACATTCAGCAGATAAGCCAATCCCATGTCGGCGTGGCGTTCGTGATGGCCGTAGGTTTCGCCGTCAGTCGCAATCGAGACCAATTGCGGCTTCGCACTACCGCTGGGATTAAAACAACTGTCAATGCTTTGCGCAAAATGCCTGGCGTCGCGCGCAAGATGCTCGAAGCTAACGGCACTGGAGAGCGAACCGTGATAGAAAAAAATGTCAAGATAGCGCTCAGGAATGAGGTGGCCCTGGTCATCTTTATCAAACCAACGATAAGCCTGCGTCGTATCAATCTCGCCGTGCTCGACTCCGATCCATTCTCCCACACGCAGCGAGTTGCGAGTTTGCCAGTTTGCAACTTCCAAGCTCTGAGTTGCCACTTGTCCACTCGCAGAGCTGCCAACTTGCAGACTCACCAGTTCATCCGAAGCTCTGGCCTCACCACCATTGGTGGTGTTCACCAAAGAAAAAGGGCGAACTCTTTTCGCCTGATACGGCGAAAGAATGACGAATTTCATGCCGTGATCAATGAGCACGCGCAAAGTGTCATCATTGACTGCAGTTTCCGGCAGCCACATCGCTTCCGGATCGCGCCCGAAACGATAGCGAAAATCCGCAATGCCCCAGCGCACCTGCGTGATCTTATCGCGCTGATTACAAAGCGGGAGAATGGCGTGATTGTACGCCTGCGCGATGGCCGCACCATGGCCACTGCAGCGCTCCTGACTCAATTTATCCGCCTCGAGAATGCGACGATAAGTCAGCGGGCTATGCTGTTCGAGCCAGCTCAGAAGCGTCGGTCCGAAATTGAAACTGATTTGGGCGTAATTGTTGACGATATTGACGATGCGATTGGTGTTGTCGAGAATGCGGGAAAAGGCATTGGCACGGTAGCATTCTACATCGATCCGCTCATTCCAGTCGTGATAGGGATGCGCGCTTTTCTGGCGCTCGATGGACTCGGTCCAGGCATTTTCCCGCGGCGGTTGATAAAAATGTCCGTGGATGACTAAGCATTTTTCCATGAAATTGTCCTTGGTAACTCACACGTCATGATTAACGCGTAGCGCCTAAAGCATAGCACAAATCGTTTCTACGCGCCGAGTGCTATACCTCCTGCGCCATGTTGAAGGATACAAAATTTTGCTCAAAAGTGCAAGGGGGGAAATTTGAGCCTTTCGGATATAAGAAAAATTAGACTTTTTTCAACCAGGCGTTGAGACCGGGAACATAAATTTTTGCAAAAAAAATCTTCTTGACTTTCTCTCCGACGATTTTATTTTGATACCATCCGGGGAAATGCCTCCTGCCAAGTGTAACCTCGCACTCTTCTCCTGCATTTCCCACTTGAATCCCGCACCCCGTGCCACAGCCTCGGACGTTGTTAACATGAAGGTCACTCATAACCCGGAGGTTTCCCATGTTCAAGGCTTTCATCAAAAAATTGCCAATGGTTCTGTTTGCCATTATTGGCACTGCACCGAAAGGAAACGGGCAAATCTCATTTACCTGGCACACCTCTTCCATCGGTGGCGGCGGATTTTGTCTCGAGATCAGATTTGATCCCACGGGTATTTTTGAACACAATCTTTACCTGGCAACCGATGTTTCGGGTATTTACTACTCCAGAAGCCTCGGCGATTCCTGGTCGCCACTTGGAGAGTTTACACCGTGGTCAGCAAAACAGTGTGTTCCTGGTCGTTATATTACAAGTACCGCATTTAGCTTTGATGGTTATTCAATCATCGCCGCCAGCACAGAAGGCATTTATCGTGGGTTGAACGATGGGGAAGACTGGTGTATCACCGACATGCCGGAACGCGACGAACTGCCTGCCAATTTGAAACAAAAAATGATAAGAGAACGAGATGGTCGTTATCCGCGCATCAGCATCATCCGAGAATATCCTCGTGATACAAGATTTATGCTCGCGGGTATTGGGGATATGCGTGAAAGGTCTTCTGCTGTGGGAGACTCCACAAAATTCGGATTAGGGGCTTTATTGCGATCCACGAATAGTGGAGGAAGTTGGGAATTAACCGAGATTGAGGAGGCGGATATGTCCGAATTAGTGTATGATATCGATTATCTGACTGACACTTCCGGAGGCATTCATGTTTTTGTTACAGCCGGATTCACGAGGCAAACAGCCACCAACACATACCAGTATAAAGGCGGAATTTATTATAGCCGCGACGTATTCACTGCGATTAACGGTGATTCCGTGCATTGGGTGAACATCTCCAACAATCCATTGTTGACAAATGTGGTGAGCTTGGCCTTTTTGACCGACAGCACTGCCGATAAGCCGATACCAAAGACGTCAACTGTTCTCGCCTTTGCCAGCCGTTGCACCGAAAACAATACTACGCTCAACCCCAAAGGTGGCATTTACAAAGCGACGATGACATTGGATGATTTGGAGCACAATATCTTTCCCAACTGGTCTCTCATCCATCAAGATGTGCGTACAGGGCGCCTCGGTGCAAAACCAGGCAGCACGCGTTCTACGTTTGAGCTCTACTTGGGTAAGCAAGCCGGGGAAAGAATTTACTTGGGAGTAACCAACCAAGACAATGACGATGGGCCAGCGAGTTTTAAAACAATTGTCAACGAGTGTTTGGATCCAAACGCCGGCAATCAATGTGATCAATACAACACCGCGCACGACAATGGGTATCGTGAGTGGAAAAAAGTGATTAGAACGGTGAATGGAGTACCAAAGACGTATTGGATCACGGATTTGAAATTTGCCAGCTTCGACTTCGATCCGGAAGATACTTCTCCTCATCCGGCGGTCTATGGTTGCTGGGCCTACGGGCCGGTCAAAGTGGAAGGGCACAACGGAAACTACGATGACCCCCGGGTGTTCAAGCAGATTTTTACGACTCCCAAAGAACAAGTCCAAACGGATGCCGATGGTGATCCTGCCTATGAAAGTCGCGGCATGGACGAGGTGTTTTTTACTGGTTGTCCCCCGGTCTTTCATCCCACTAATCCTGATATTGTGATGGTCGGCTGTGGCGACAATGGACTTTTGCGCAGCACAAATATCAATGGTGGTCTATACGGAGACATCAAATGGTCGCAGCGCCGGTTTAGCGTATTAGACAATTTGTATCCGACGGGAAATCAGAATTTCGTTTACCACATCGCGTTTCATCCGCTTAATCCTAATCTTGTGCTGATTTCTGCCGGCACGGATAATAATGAGCTTGGCAATCCTGGGAAAGGTGCGATCCTAATGAATACTGCCGCCGGTGCCGGCGATGAAAATAGCTGGACATTAGTTGCTGGCGGCCCCCAAAATTTGAACGGTCTTGATGGTGGCGAAATGCAGTCTTTTGTCTTTGATGTGAAAGATGGCTATAAAGACGGTGTTTTTGTTGCCGTCCGGGGTTATGGAATTTATTATGGCAAGATCAATGCGTCAGGCAATGTTACACAAAACTTTAGGCGGATTGAAGAATCTGAGCTACTGGCTAAGATTTCCCGTAACAAGCCCAATACCACACCTCCGCCAAGTTGGGACGTACAGCATAGTTATTCCAAACTGGTCTTCGATCCCAATGATCACGATGTACTTTATCTCGCACGGCGTTGGCCTGGTGGTGGAGTCTTTCGACTCAGGCTCAATAGCGCAAGAAATTCAGACGATCTTATCGCTACTAATGGCGTCGATGAGATTATTATTGGGCGGATTATCGGAAGTGCTGACGAAATTACAAATACGATCAGGGGAGTTGACCCGAATCATGCCTCAGATGTCATCAATCTATTAGTCACGCAAACCGAAGTGTTTGCCGGAGTGACATGCGGTCACCGTGCGGATGATGCGAATGGTAAAAATTATACCGGAGGTTTGGTGCAATGGGCAAAGACTAACGATCCTGGCGATTACGATTGGAGAATAGGTGGGCCTACAGGAACTCCAAGCAAAACTATTGCTATTGGTGGCTTGGTCCAAGATCCCCTGAATACGAACACAATTTTGGCTGTGACTTACCGTTTCACCCTACAAGCGGACAGAAACGCTGACAACAAATATCTGGGTGAAGACAACTACAAACTCATGAATCTCTGGCAGAGCACGGACTGTGGTCAAACCTTTAGTCAATTAGGCAACGATATTACCTATCATAGATGGGCGGATGCGGTGACTATGGCCTTCTTTCCGAACAATCCGAACAGGATCATTATGCCCACCCACGGTAATGGAATTTGGATTGGTACAAGGATGGGGGGCGCACCGAAAGCGACGGCACAGACAGATTCTGTGAACACAGATGAAAACCTACCAAAACAGTTTGCGTTACACAGCAATTACCCCAACCCATTCAATTCCATAACGCTTATCAAGTATGATTTGCCCAAAGCCACACACATAACGATCAACATTTATGATATACTTGGTCGACAAGTACGAACGCTGGTGGATGAAAAGCAAAAGGCCGGTTATCATGCCAAGCTCTGGGATGGGATAAGCGACAACGGCTCGCGTGTGTCCTCTGGAATCTATTTTTATCGTTTACAAACCTCGGAATTTACGAAAGTTCGCAAGATGATACTGCTACAATGACACGAGCACTGTTTGCTGGTTGTACCAGTGGCCCAATAAGCAAAGACCGATTTCTTTCGAAGAATCGGCTTTAAGACAATTGTTAAGGCCAACTGCTTTTGAATCAGTGGAAAGGAGAAGGCAACGTCCATCAAGCATGGAACCTGCTTTCTCCTTTTTATTCTCAAGTTGGCTAGCCGAAAGTAGAAAGAAGTGACGAAGATATAAAATCGTGTAAAAATTTTGCCAAATGCTATAGTGCTTTCTTCATTCAATCTGGAATGATGGTATAGGAATAAGAATTCCTCGAACGGCTTCTCACTGCTCGATAAATGTGGAAAGGACGATCCTCATGATTCGACATAAAAATGATGATATTCCCAAGCACAAACATGCGTATCAATGGTGTAACCATATCACGGCGCTGACAATAACTTTACTGGTTGCTTTAGCAACCGTTGACTACGGACAGGAGGCTGGTTTTGTCTCGTTCATCGCTGATACCCACATCGAATATGCAATCACCTGTTCTCCAGATGGAAAAAACGTTTATGCTGGAGGCGTATTTACCATAGTCGTTTTCAGTCGTGAGGCGGATGGCACGCTAAAAACCAGGCAGATTCTAAACAACGATCATAAGGATGTACAGGGCATTCACAATATCATCGATCTTGTTGTATCGCACGATGGTCGGTATCTGTACACCATCAACAGTAGTAACTCAACGATGCTGATATTTGGGCGGGATAGAAACACGGGGGAGATCGTGCTGACGGAGATCATGCAGGATAGTGTTTTTACCGGTCAATTTAGTGGCCTGCCAGCGGTGGAACGCTTTCACAATCTGTTGCTCTCGCCTGATGGAAAACACCTCTATTGGCTTTATAATACTTATGATGGTAAAGGAGTATTAGTTGTCCTTGCCCGCAATCTGGATACAGGGCATTTCAAAAAAGTACAAGTTTTGAAAAATGGTGATCCCAAACTTGGTCAATTAAATATCCCTCGCTGGATAACGATTTCTCCCGACGGTAACCATCTGTATGCGGGCGGTGGTAACACTAACAAGTTAATGATTCTCTCCCGCAATTTGGAAACGGGCCAAATCACTTATGTGAATAATTTTGATATCAGTCAATCATCTGGCGAAGGTTGGACATACGGTAGTATAACGATTTCTCCCGATGGTGGAACAGTTTATGTCACCAATTTATTGGCAGATAAATTATTTGTTTTCGCTCGCAACCAAAAGAACGGTGAACTACAATTGTTGCAAACCTTCGAGCCTAATGGTCCGAGAGGCGTGGTGGTTTCTCCGAATGGTAAACAAATCTATTTCGTACATTACGATAAAGCAAGTTATTTCGCGCACTATGCAAAAGACGCGACAACTGGCAAACTTATTCTGATGAATGATTATCTGCTTGCGCTTGATTTGGGGCCAGAAACGTGGTCATGCATGTCTCCCGCTGGGGATGGCATCTATCTAACCAGTATAGAACACGGACAGACAGTGATTAAAAGAGATACAACGACAAATCAATTAACCATTTTACAACATTTCAACAATGACGTAGGCGGTACCGATCGATTGGCGGCGGTCAACTCTGTGACGGTCTCCCCAGATGGCAACTACCTTTATACTGGTGCTGAGAATGCTATCAATGTTTTCGTTCGTAACCCGAATACCGGCCGCCTCACATTGTTGCAATCCTACCCACGTGAAGGCGTTCACGGTATGGCCCTTGCACCCGATGGGAACCATCTGTATGCCACCAGAGGACCGCAGTACACCATTGAAGTTTTTGCTCGCAATCATCTAAACGGCACATTGCAATTAGATGAAACTATTAAAGATAGTGCGGCAGCGCATTGGGCATGGCCCACGACATTTTCTCCAGACGGTCGGCACTTCTTTATCACAGACGAAAAAAACGTAGCCGTTTTCGCAAGGGAACTAAGCTCTGGGAGGCTCACGCTAATCCAAAGAATCAATGGCGCTGATTACCAACTTGGGCAACTATTCGCCATGACGGTATCACCTGATGGCACGCATTTTTATTGGAGCGGTGCCGATCCTCGTGACCATAACCTCCAAATCGCGACTTTTTCCAGAGATTCACTGACCGGGCACTTGAACTTTTTACGCCAAGAGGTGTTTGGAACATTGCGCCCCTCCGGGACTGTAGAAATTTCCCCAGATGGTCTACACCTCTATATAACACTCACGATCACTAATGAAGATAGAGACTCTGGTGAAATGATTGGCATTCTTTCACGGGACCGTACCACCGGCAAACTTTTCTTAGTCGATGTTTTTCATCTTAAAGGTTGGTTTGGCGCTGGCGCATTGACCATCGCGGCCAACGGTATTGATGTCTACGCTATTATTGACGATTATGCTGCCGACGACGGTCTACTCATCATGCTTGAACGCTCACCAGAGACTGGTCGATTGAAACAACGGAAAGTCTTTAAAAGCTGGTGCGATGGCGTTTTGGGATTGGCTTTTCCCGGTGATATAGCGCTATCGCCCGATGGTGCCTTCCTTTACGTTGCAGATCATCTTGGGGGTGTAGTGACTTTCGCCACCGGGCGTGGAAATAATACCGCTGTCGAGACCCAAGTTGAAGACCAAACACCACCACAAACTTTGGCCTTGCATCCCAACCATCCCAATCCGTTTAATCCGGCAACCCTGATTAAGTATGACCTGCTCAAGACGGCACACGTGACCCTCACCATCTACGATGTTCTTGGCCGCCGCGTCCGCACTCTGGTTGATGAGCTGATGGACGCCGGTTATCACTCCCAAATTTGGGATGGCAAGAATGACAAGGGGGTTCCGGTAGCCTCCGGAATTTATTTCTACCGGCTGCAAACGGCTGAATTCACCAAAGTCCGTAAAATGACTTTTCTACGCTGATACGACATAGTAAGCGCCCCGTCCGCTAGCCGTGAGGTAACGTTCCCAATGATGGCGCGCCTTCACCGAACGAGCATCAGCAAAGAACCTTAGTTAGTCTGAGGGAGAAGGCGGAAAAAAACGTTTTCTCCCTTTTTATTTCGAAACGTTTAGTCGATGATTTAGAGATGAAATGTATAGTCAAAAGTCATTTAAGCTTTCAGTAACAGGCTCAACTTTTCTTCATTTGGCATGAATAAAGGTAAATTACTAAGTAAGTCTTCATAACGTTTTTGATATTTAATCAATAAAAGGGACAATCACATGATTCAGGACGATTTTAAACCCCGGATGAAATGGAAGCGTATCAACCATCAAACTTCCCTGGCCTTGATGTGGACGCCAATTCACATCATGCTCCTAGCATCTTTGCTTTTTGCCCAAGACGCCCGTTTTATCTCTTACATCGCTGATACAAACCTTGATTACGCCATCATCTGCTCTCCCGACGGCAAAAACGTTTATGCAAGCGGTGCTTACACCATCGCCGTTTTTGCACGGGGCGAGGGGGATACGCTTACGACCATCCAGGTGCTCAATAACGACCACTTAGGGGTGAAGGATATTCATAATGTGATCGATCTTGCTATTTCACCGGATGGCCGTTATTTATATGCCGTCACCAACAACGACCAATCTTTGCTGCTGTTTTCGCGCGATACCATCAATGGTGTGATTACGCTTAGGGAGGTCATTAGAGATAGTGTGTTTGGCCGGGGACGTGGAGGCGAACCGTCTGTGGAACACAATTATAAGCTCTTAATTTCTCCCGACGGTCGATACCTCTACTGGCTTTTCAGTGGAAATGGGTTGCTGGCTGCCTTCTCTCGTGATTTGTACACTGGCCAGCTAACCAAGATTCAGGTTCTGGGAAATGGCGCCGCTGAACTTGGGGCTTCAATGTTCCCTGGTGGATTGCTATATCGCCAGACGGTAGACGTTTTTATGGTGGCGGGGGCAATGGAACCAAGATGTTAATCCTCTCCCGTGATCATGAAATCGGAAAAATCACTTATCAAGAGTATTATGATTTAGGGCCTGCTCCAGGAGGACGCTGGGATTTTGGAAGTGTAGCGATTGCGCCAGATGGCCGGACAATATATGCCACTAACAGTGAAGCTGATAAATTGTTTGTGCTTGATTGTGAACCTGATAGGGGTGCTTTGCATACTTTACAAACAATAAATCACATACACCCCGCTGGTGTGATAGTTTTTCCTGACAATAGACATATTTATGTGAGACACTTTGATACTGGTGGCAATTTTGCAATTTATTCACAAGATTCTCAAACAAGAAATTTTGTTTTAATTGACGATTTTCAAACCAGACGTGGATTTCAACTTCCATCAGGTGTCTGTGTATCTCCCCGCGGTGATGCTATATATATGACAAGCGAAGACGAACATACCGTTATCCACCGCGATACAACGACGGGCAAGTTATCGGTGGTACAGCAATTCGATAATAATGTGGGCGGCACGGACAGGCTCATCGCTGTGAACGCTGTCGCCACCTCCCCGGACGGGAAGTATCTCTATGTTGGTGCGGAGAGGGCTATCAGTATATTCTCTTGTGGCACGGATGAGAGCGATCTTACTTTAATGCAATCCTATCCTCTTACTTTCGTCAGTGACATGAAGATTTCACCTGATGGAAAACATCTGTATGTGACTGATGAAATCAGCCATACGCTCGAAGTTTTTGCCCGCGACAGCCAAACCGGCAGACTGCAATGGGTGGAAACCCAAAAGGACAGTGCTCGCACAGGCTGGTCCTGGCCAATGACGTTTTCCCCGGACGGCCGGCATCTTTTTGTGACGAATCGGAAAGAATTGAGCGTATTTGCGCGCGAACGGAATTCCGGAAGAGTCACGCCGTTGCAACGAATTAATGGTGCCGAATACAATTTGAAAGAAATACTGGCAATGACCGTATCACCGGATGGCGCGCATGTTTATTGGAGCGGCTACCCGTCACGAGACTTTGATTATCAAATCACCACGTTCTCAAGAGATTCCGTCTCCGGACTTTTGACTTTTAAGAGCAAGAGTGAATTTGCGTTATTGCGCCCTTCCACCGCCCTCGCCGTCTCTCCCGATGGTCAACATGTATACGCAACCCTCTCGGTGTGGGATCAAGATGAAGACACCGGGGAAATAATTGGCGTTTTTTCGCGTGACCACATTACCGGCAAACTCTCTTTGATCGATATTTTTCACTTTAACGGTTGGAACTGTGCCGTCGCCTTAGCGATAGCTGCCAATGGCATTGACGTTTATGCCACGGTTGACGATGATTACGCGCATTTCGGGTTATTGCTCATGCTCGAGCGTTCTCCAGAGACTGGCAGGCTGACGCAAAGACAGATTTTTCAAAACTGGGAAAATGGGGTCCGCGGATTGGCTTTCCCATTCAATATGGTCCTCTCGCCAGATGATGCCTTCCTCTACATTGGAGATTATACTGGAGGCATCGCGACATTTTCAACCGGCCGTGGTAATAACACCGCGGCTGAGACCCAAGGTGGAGACCAAACACCACCTCTAGCATTTGCCTTGCATCCCAACCATCCCAATCCTTTTAATCCAACAACCTTGATTAAGTATGACCTGCCCAAGGCGACACACGTGACCATCACCATCTACGATGTTCTCGGCCGTCGCGTCCGTACTCTGGTTGATAAGCTGATGGATGCCGGTTATCACTCTCGAATTTGGGATGGCAGAAACGACAAAGGCGCACCGGTGACTTCCGGAATTTATTTTTACCGTCTACACACCACAGAATTCATGAAAGTTCGTAAAATGGCGCTATTGCAATAATCTCTTGTGAGCGTTGGAATGGTTTGTTGTTAAACGATGCCGCATCTTTTGGAGCAAACTTCCATTGTAGAATAGTTGCAGGATGTCACGATCAGTTTAAGGGAGAAAGCGGGAAAATCCGTTTTCTCCCTTTTTTATTTCAAAACGCATCAAGACAAAAGAAGCTCTTTGCTCTACGGATTTGGCGTGAATGCCGGTAAATTACTAAACACCTTTATCCCGTCTTTGACATTTACAATAGAAAGGACATGATCCATGATTCAGGACGACTTTCAATACCACTTGATATGGAAACGCTTCAGTTGTCAGAAGCAACCGATTTTGATTCTTGCAGCAATTTTTATTGTTTTGCTACCATTCTGGAATTACGCCCAAGAAGCTCAATTTATCTCGTTTATCGCTGATACTCAACTTGAAGACGCCATGATCTGCTCGCCTGACGGCAAACATGTCTATGCCAGCGGTACGTATACGATTGCCGTCTTTGCACGTGGTGAGCAGGACACGCTGAAAACCATACAGGTGTTTAACAATGATCACTTGGGGGTAAGTGGAATCCATAGAATTGTCGATCTCGCCATTTCGCCGGATGGGCGTTATTTGTATGCCTTGAATACCAACGATTACTCCCTGTTGTTATTTGCCAGAGATTCAAGTGGTCTCATCACACTTGTTGAAGTGATAAAAGATAGTGTGTTTGGCAGTAATTATAGACTTTTGCTTTCTCCCGACGGGCGACATCTCTGTTGCGGTAATGGTGTACTGGCAATCTTTGAACGGGAATTGAATAGTGGCCAATCGAAAAAAATCCAAATCTTGAAAAATGGCGACGAAGAGCTTGGTCACTTTAATATTCCTCGGTGGATTGCCATCTCTTCTGATGGTAGACACATATACGGTGCTGGTGGCAATGGCACCAAGGTTTTGCTTCTCTCCCGAAATACGGAAACCGGCCGAATTATTTATCAGAATCACTATGATATAGGTCCGACGCCGGATGGAAGATGGGATGATGGTGGTATTGCCATTTCGCCAGAGGGTGGAACGGTTTATATTTCAGCATTATTTGAAGACAAACTGCTAGTTTTCACACGCCATCCGTCTTCAGGTGAGTTGCACAGATTACAAACGATCAACATTAATGGCCCACGAAATCTGATAATTGCTCCAGGTGGCAAACAGGTTTATTTCCAACATTACGACCAGGCAAGTTATTTTGCCCTTTACGAGCAAAATGACAGTACCAGACAACTCATAAAGGTGGACGATTATTTGCTCAAGATTGATTTTTATCCATCTTCGCCTCCTTCAGGTATTTGCATGTCTCCAACTGGAGATGCTATCTACATGGTCGATGGCAAAAGCAATCACACTGTCATTCACCGAGATACGACGACGGGCAAATTATCTCTAGTCCAACGCTTCCAGAATAACATTGGCGGCACGGATTTGCTGCGTGACGCTCACACGGTGAAGGTCTCACCGGATGGCAATTTTCTCTATGTTGGCGCCGGTGATTTTGATAGTGGCCTCAGCGTTTTTTTTCGTGCCCAGAATACCGGCCAACCCACCTTATCGTATCCTTATCCTTTAGCGGACGTAGGCGACATCAGCATATCTCCCGATGGCAACCATCTTTACTTGACCGACGATGACAATCAAGCCATTAAAGTGTTCGCGATCAATCGCCAAAACGGTAGCTTGCGGTTGATTCAAGCCCATAACGACACCACGAACGCGAGCACTTATTTAATGTTTTCGCCGGATGGGCGCCATCTTTATATGGGCGACGCCGACAAGCTTTTTGTCTATGCCCGTGACACTAGTTCCGGACAGCTTACTCTTGTCCAAAAAATTCAAAATCGCGAACGCAAGGTGGGTGAGGTGGCAACGCTGGCCATTTCACCGGATGGTTCTCATCTTTATTGGAGCTGGATCGGATCTGTTCAGTTTCGGGATAAGCACCAGGTTGCCATCTTTGCCCGCGATCCCATTGCCGGTCGCTTGACCCATGCACAAACGCAGGCTTTCTTTGAGGCGGTGGAAATCAATAGCATGCAAATTTCGCCGGATGGCAAGCATGCCTATGCGATCCTGCAGGAGTGCGCTGAAACCGGGGTGATGATCGATATTTTTTCACGCCAAGCTACAACTGGCGCGCTAACTTTTTTAGAACGAATGATTTTCCCAAATTGGTGTGATGGTGTAGATCTGGCTTTTGCGGCCAATGGTATCGATCTCTACGTCATCTTCAATGATCCTGGCACGTTGATAATGTTCGAGCGCAATGTAGCAACCGGCCAACTGCAAGAGCGGCAGCGTTTCGTGAGCTGGAAAGATGGGGTGTATGGGCTATTTGTGCCCAGAGACCTGACGTTGTCACCGGATGGACGATTTGTTTACGTGGTCGATGAAGTTGGAGTGGTTACTTTTGCCACCGGACGCAGCAACACCAGTACAGTTAACGAAACGCCTTTCACGGCCATTCCTGACAAGTTGAGTTTAGAACAGAATTATCCAAATCCCCTTTCATCCCTTTCCACCGACGCCGCCATCGGCAATTCATTCACCACTATCCGCTACGAAATTCCTGCCAGTATCAAAGGCGCGGTGCCGGTGGAACTTTCCATTTACAACATGCAGGGTCAACTTGTGCAAACACTACTCAATGAGTCGAAAACTCCGGGGCGATACTCTGTTATGTGGAACGGCGTTAATGCAAATGGCGAGCGCGTGGCTTCTGGAATTTACTTCTATCGAATCAAGGCCGGAGAACTGGCGGCGACAAAGAGACTGGTCATCGTCAGATAGTATCAAATGCCAAGTGTCTCTTGGCAGCAAAACCGGGGGCAACGAAAAGTTTGATAACGAAAGTCGCAACCATTTATTTCCCCATTTCATCATCCTGAAGATCATAACGAGGCCCACCAAAAATTTTCTCACTCACAACTTGCAATCTGATAGACATGCAGGTATATGAATATACAGTAGTATCTCAGTGATTCTGCGTTTTAAAATAACGTGACGCCAAAGACCAGTTGGCTCCGGCCAACGTCTCCCTTTTCACTGCCGTAACGGAGGTTTTTCATCATGAGCAGGCATCTACGACCAAAACTCCTCCTGGCATGTTTTGCCGGATTCCTCGTGGCTTCAGGCACGAGTACGCTCGCCCAAGGTTTATTTCCCAGGGGCGGACGCGGCTTGTCGCACCTGAATGCGGCTTGGGTGCAAGATCGGGGTCAGCTTGCCATTACCGCGATCACAACAAGCTATTATCAAACCGCCAGACTGCCGAAAGTATCCGGTCGCAATCCTGAGTTTGCGACCTTTTGGGATGTGCAAGGCGGTGTGGCAACCCACTATTCCGTCAGCCGGCGTCTGGAGCTGACGCTCGCACAAACCCTTTATCAAGACACCCATCACGATACCAAGGGTGCCAATTTACCGGATGACCTCTACTTCGCTGCCAAATTCGGCTCCTATGGCGGTCTGCGCAGCAAGGTGCGGGTGGGCTTCATGACCAGCGCCCGTTTCCCACTCGCGAAGCGGCATAATGTCATTCTCGAGCCTTACAGCGCCGGCAGCATCGAATTGGGATTGCTCGGCATGCTGTCTTTCAGCAGGGATGTTTTGATTCCGGAGAATGCATTCAATTTTCATCTCAATTTCGGCTTCTGGCATCACAACGACACCGGCAAGCTGCTCGTTGGTACGCGCACAGACACGTTTGCAGTATTGGATCCCAGCCGGGCCTTGCTGTGGGGTGCCGGCTTTGCCATTCCCTCACACCAATTTGATTTCACCGTTGAAATTTTTGGCCGCAATTTTCTCGTGCGACCACCGGTAACGGCTTACAGCCGCGAGGACTTCGCCTATCTCACTCCGGGCGTCATCTACCACCCGGTTTATTGGGCTGCACTCAATGTTGCATTTGATATCCGGCTCTCACCGGACCGGGATGGTACACGATACATCGCCGGATTGAGCCAGGTCAATCCGGCACTGCCAAGTTATCCCAACTGGCGGGTGCGATTGGGCGCCCGGTTTGCAGTAAACCAGCCGGCTCCGCCACCGGGACAGAAGCCACTGTTCGCAAGTTCAAATGGCCGCCTGGTGCCCATGCACAAAAATCTCGAAAAACAACTCTCCGAAGAGAAGCGCAAGACCGAAACCGCCGAAGAGGAATTGACAAAAATCCGCAACGAACGCAAACGGATGGAGACGATGCTGGCCCGGTTGCGCAGCCTGCTCAATAGCGGCAAAGCCGAACCATCGACACCAGACGCTCAAGGTCAGGAAACGAAACCAGGGAACGAAGAAAAGAAAGAAGAAAAACTTCCGGAGCAAGAGCAGTAATTTCGCAAGAGCTCCACGGACTTCATTGGCCGGTCGCAGCGACTCCATTGGTCCATTGTGAACAAACAGCGCAAGCGATCGGTCAATCTCAGTTTTGGAGAGAAGACCTGCGGCCCAAACGGGATCACCGAATATACTTCCGCGCTCCGAGATAACTGGCCGTGAGGCCCAATAATATTCCCGCCGCCACAATTCCCGGGAAAAAAATAGGGGGCAATCGCAGCGCGGCGCCAAGCTCCAAAGACAGGAGGCGATAAGCCAGGTAAAGACTGCCAGAGGCGAAAATTCCGCCGAGCATGCCTTGCAAAAAACCTTGCACCAGTAATGGCCGGCGGACAAAGGCCCGGGTCGCGCCGACCAACTGCATGGTTTCGATGAGGCGGCGCTTGGCATAAGTAACCAGACGAATGTCATTGATGACCAACAAGAGTGACCCCAGACAAAAAACCAGGCCAACAATCCCACCGGCGAGGAGCACAAGCCTCACGTAGCGATCAAGAGTCACCACCAAATCACGGCGATACACCACTTCATCCACCCCGTGCAATTTTTCAATCTCGCTGGCAACGCGCTGCGCGGAGACGCTGTTTTGATGTGATTTCTGCAGGGAGATGCGGAATGAAGCCGGCAGCGGATTGCTCTCGAGTACCTCGAGAAAACTCTTGCTGTCTTGTCCGGCGGAAAGCGCAAATTCGCGCTTGAAAATTTCCGCGGCCTCGGCCTTTGAGATGAAACGCGCCTCAGCCACGCCTTCCACCTGTGTCAGCTCGCGACGCAGCTCCGCAATGCCGGACTCGTCGAGTGCATTATCGACAAATACCTCGAATTCGATGCGATTGCGCACCGCCTCCACGAGCGCCCACAGATTGATCGTGACCACTGTCAGAACGCCGATCAATATCAGCGAAAAAGAAATGGACACCAATGCGATGAACGAGGCCAGCTTGGCGCGACGAAACCCGTCGAGACCTTCCCGCAGACTGTAAAATAAACTCCATTTCATGGCATGTAAAATTCAATTCATGAAAAACTGCCTTGCGAAGATTTCGGGAAAAAGATTTTCGCAGATCACCACGCCTGCAAGAATTTTCTACGGTCTGGTTATCCCGTTTTCAATATACACGATGCGCATGCGCGACGAATGCCGTGATTCAAACAAAGCATAATTATGCGTCGCCATCAACACCGCGGTGCCGCGCGCATTGATCTTTTCGAGCAAATCCAGAATTCCCTGCGTCGTCACCGGATCGAGATTGCCGGTCGGCTCATCCGCCAACAGAATGAAAGGCTCATTCACCAATGCGCGGGCGATGGCCACACGTTGCTGCTCGCCGCCGGAAAGCTCGTGCGGCATTTTGTAACGTTTATGGCTGAGACCGACATTCGCCAAAGCCCGCAACACCTTGCGTTTGATCTCACGGCGTTTGGCGCCGGTCACTTGCAGCGCAAAAGCAACATTGTCATAAACGTTGCGGTCATCGAGCAATTTGAAATCCTGAAAAATAATCCCGAGCTGCCGGCGCAGATACGGAATTTCCCTGGGCTTGATCGTACCCGAGTTGAAGCGACCAACCACCACCTGGCCTTCGGTTGGCCGCTCAGCCATGTAAATCAGGCGGAGCACCGTGCTCTTGCCTGCGCCACTCGGGCCGACGAGGAACACAAACTCGCCCGGACGAACCGTCAAATTCACACTCTTGAGGGCTTCGACGTCGCGATAACGCACCCGGATATTTGTCAGGCGGACAATATTCATCTTCGCTGCAACACAAAATGCACCCGGTCTGAGCCTTCCGTGCCGGACCGCCGAGACATGCCATCAAAACATCCGGCAACCGACCATTGCCTGGCATCGATCATTTCATTGATTTCACGCAGCGAATAAATGCGCTGCTCATGACGCTCATACATCGCCGGGCCGCCATTCATCTCGTTGATGATAAAAAACTCATTGATTTGAATTTTGCGAAAGGGCTTGAAATACGACTGCCGGATGTAAGAAAAATGCTGGTAACTGTCACGCTCGTAGTAATTGTTAAAATGCTTGCGGCAATTGCGTTCCGTGCATACGTCGAAAATGAACAAGCCGCCACATCGCACGGCGCTCGCGACGCAATTCAACGTTCGGCGGGCACCCTCCGGTTCCATGCAATAATTGAAACTGTCGTACAGACAAATCGCGGCATCGACCGGAGATGCCACCGCAAAATTTTGCATATCACCGCACCAGACGGAGCAAGGGGCAGGGGGCAAGGGACAGGAAGCCTCCTCAAGCCTGCAATTTGCAACTTGCAACCTGCTCAGCCTCTCGGCAGCAATCTTCACCATTTCATAAGAGGAATCCAAACCGTAGACGCTATACCCAGCCTGCGATAGTTCCGCCATCATTTTGCCAGTGCCACAAGCCAGCTCGAGAACGTTTTGCACCGGTCCGTCCTCGGCCAACTCGAATAGGCTGATCACATAACGAGCCCAGCGCGCATAATTGACGTGCCGCATCAGATGGTCGTAAAAATACGCCACCC
This sequence comes from Candidatus Zhuqueibacter pondensis, assembly GCA_034505955.1. Taxonomy (GTDB): domain Bacteria; phylum Zhuqueibacterota; class Zhuqueibacteria; order Zhuqueibacterales; family Zhuqueibacteraceae; genus Zhuqueibacter; species Zhuqueibacter pondensis. The sequence continues at coordinate 3,028 of JAPDQK010000046.1, read as the reverse complement.
GGCTGTATGGCGTTACATGCTCAGTTTTGGGAGAGAAGCGCCGTGGCCAGCCGTAACGCCTCCACCATGCTGGTGGGGTCGGCGAGGCCTTTTCCGGCAATATCGAATGCAGTGCCATGATCAGGTGAAGTGCGAATAACCGGCAATCCGGCGGTATAATTCACCGCGCGGCCAAAGCCAAACATTTTCAAAGGAATCAGTCCCTGGTCGTGATACATCGCAAGATAAGCGTCAAAGCGATTCTGCTTGAGCCGGCCAAAGAGCGCATCTGCGGAAAACGGGCCTTCCGCCGCAATGCCTTCGTCACGGCTGCTCCGAATCGCCGGCGCAATCAGGGTTTGCTCTTCTTCGCCCAACACTCCGCCTTCGCCGGCATGGGGATTCAATCCAGTGACGGCAATGCGAGGCGTGACGATACGAAAACGCGTCTGCAAATCATGGTGCAGAACACGCAGCCGGCGCAAGATCAAATCCTGGGAAATCGCTGCGGCAACCTCCCGCAGCGGCAAATGGGTGGTCACGAGCGCCACGCGGAATTCTTCGGCCACGAGCATCATCGCAAAATCTGCTGCGCCGAGACCTTCCGCAAGAAACTCGGTTTGTCCGGGATAATGAAAACCGGCGAGATGCAAGGCCTGCTTGCTCACCGGCGCCGTGACGATCGCGTGAACTTTTTCTTCCCGTGCCAATCGGATCGCCTGCGCGAGCGCCTCTCCGGCGATTTTTCCGGCTGCCGCCGAGAGTTGACCAATTTGAATGCGCGGTTGCATTTGATCCGTATCAAGCACGACAACCGATGTTCCTTTGGGCCAGGCATCAAGGTTCTTAATGTGCGGTATCGGCAAATTCAGGCGCAAATGAGTTTGCCAAAATTGCAGCGCTGCGGCTGGCCCGATGATCGCCACGCGAAAATCCTGCCCTTCTTTCATTGCGGGAATGAATGGAAGTTGCCGCAGGGCTTTCAGCGTCACTTCCGGGCCGATGCCGTTGATATCACCGATGGTGATGGCGATGATTTTCAAAATGGGTGCACTCATGAAAATTTTGCATTGCCAACAAACTGTTACAATATAGATGGTAAGTTGCGAAAATGCAAGTCCGGATTTCTAATTTAACCGGGGAAGGAAAACCGAAGCAAGAGGATTGGTGAGAGAAAATTGAAAGCACAACGCAAACTCATCCTGCTCCATCTGCCTGACAATCACGTTTCAGAAGTCAGTGTTCTCAGCAGCTTGCCTTGCAGGTCGTAAATAAACACCTCAACCGCGGCTCTTTCCGACAAGTCAAGGCGAATGCGAGTAGGAGCATTATTCACTGAAAATGGATTGACGGTGAACAACGTTCCGCTGCTCATGGTCACGGGGGTGCCGGACAGAATGCTGAGAAAAACGCCGGAGTTCACAGTCACGTTGGCGGAGATATTGACAGTGCCGCCCCAATACGTATTGGCCGTTACATTGCTGGACTAGTTGCCATTCCACGGGTCGAGATCTTACACTCTGAGCAGCCGGCCTTCTCCGGGACCCAGCGTCAGCGCAAAGGGAAAGGTGGTTCGACCGGTGAGATAGTAGTTGGTGATCCCGCCGTTATAAACATTGGTAACGCGATAAATGCGGTTGGCCTGGCATTCGAACGTGAGAGTGATCTCACGCGTTTCGTTGGACGCGCAGCGGCGATTGACCACCATGTAGTGATTCACGTTGCTGGCGTTTTGCAGAATGCCGACCTCGACGTAAGTTTCACTCTCCGGGTCGTTGGCGCCGCCGGGAGGTTTGGAAGTCACATCATACAGATCATAAGTGCCGTCGATTGGCTCGTTTTGGCTCTGATGAATTGAGAAACTTTCCCGCCAAGTGAGGTTGAGAAAATTGGCGCCAATAGTGGCGAGGCTTTGGCCGGTGCCCTGATAGTTGGTGTTGATGTCCCCAAGACTGACGACCCGCAACCCCATGAGCGCAGCCCAAAAGGCAAAATGATTGCAGACAAAATAATTTATAACCATCCAGGGAGCATAGTTGGAAGCAAAAATCAAGGCAAAACCATTAAAGACAAAACCATTTGTTCTAAAAGCGTTGATAGGTTTGCCCTAAATGGTTTTGCCACCTATAACAGCCTGAATACAACAGATAATTTTTCATCATTTTGTCGTCCATTATTTTGTCTTTCATAAATCTTTGCCTGCAGCTGTGGGCTACGCCTGTCAGGCTTTTGGGGGCATAAATTTGACTATTAACCCCGATAATTCACGCGGTGTGTAAATCGACAGCACTCTGCTCTCGGCGCAAGCCTGAAAATATGGTTCATGAATTATCCTGGTTAAAGCATTAACAAACTGCTTCGCATCGTAATCTGCATCGTTCCAAAGAAAAACGCACAACACAACTCCGTCCCTATAATCGAACGCAAAATTCGTTTGACTTTTATGGCCCGAAGGGCTAATTTAGAGACAAAGCGGATAAGTTAGAACACAGTTTGCATATTAAAAAGCTCTGCTGTGCCACAGAAAATCCAATGACTGAACTATCCACATCAAGTAATCCCTGCGAGCGTAGCCAACAGCCAGCAGCCAGACTCCAAAAGCTTCTCGCGTACATCATCATCACCCGTCCGGTGAATGTCATCATCGCCGGCCTTTCGATTTTAGTGGCCGCGGCATTGGTTCGGCCTTTCCATTTCACCCTGGCAATCGCCTGCGCGATGATTTCCGGCATGTTGATCACTGCCGGCGCCAACGTTTTCAACGATGTGTGCGACCTGGATATCGACCGCATCAATCGGCCGCAGCGAATTTTGCCTTCCGGCCGCCTCACACTGGATATGGCTCGTCACTTTGCGATATTTTTATTTGCTTGCGGCATTTTTTTTAGTATATTTATAAATGCCGTCGCGATCATCATCGCAGTGGCCAGCTCGATTTTGGTGATCGTTTACAGCCTTTGGCTGAAGCGCCAGCCGATCTCAGGCAATCTGGCGGTGAGTGCCACAACAGCCCTGGCGTTCATTTATGGCGCATTGGCCGCTCACGTTG
>JAPDQK010000045.1:0-50653 GCA_034505955.1 Candidatus Zhuqueibacter pondensis | reverse complement strand
CCCAAGCGATGGGAGATCCGGAATTCCATTATGATCTCACTCTTGTACACCCTCGGACTTTATATCTTGTCGCAGTGGGGTATTGTGCGACCGTTTGCATTCTGAGGTTTTGACCAGGCAATCGACCAACTTTTCCCCCCGGTCAATTTGAAATTGAGCTTGCGCGCGCCAGTTTTTCTGGTTATATTTATTGAACTTTTTTTGACCGCGTCTTTATTATCGAATCAATTTACGGAGAGAGGTAGATGGAACGACTCATTAGTGTTGTAGGCATGGTGGTGATGCTGTTTCTCGCCTGGCTGATTTCATACGATCGTCGCAACTTTCCCTGGCGCGTGGTGTTATGGGGCACGGGTTTGCAGTTGGCTTTTGCTTTTCTCATCCTCTGGACCAGGCCCGGTGAGGTCGCTTTTGATTGGCTCGGGGATAAAATTACCACCTTCCTCGGCTTTACCAAATACGGCACGGAGTTCGTTTTCGGCAAGCTTGGCATTCCCGGAAATTACGAGGCTTTTGGAACCCAATTTGCTTTCGTTGTTCTTCCCACCATCATTTATTTTTCTTCGGTCATGTCCATTGCCTACCATCTCGGTCTGATGCAAAAAGTGGTGGAATGGATTGCCATCGTGATGGCGAAGACCATGGGCACCAGCGGCGCCGAATCCCTCTCCTGCTCGGCGAATATTTTTGTCGGGCAAACCGAAGCGCCGCTGTTGATCCGCCCTTTTGTCGGCAGCGCCACGAACTCGGAGCTGATGGCGATTATGTGCGGTGGTTTTGCCACGGTTGCCGGCGGTGTGATGGCGGCCTACATCAACATGGGCGTGCCGGCCGAACATTTGTTGGCCGCCAGCGTGATGTCTGCTCCGGCCGCGCTGGTGATGGGAAAGATCATTTTACCGGAAAAAGGAGAACCCGTCACCAAAGGCCACGTGAAAGTGCCGGTGGGAAAGGCCGCCGATACCGTGGTGGAGGCGGCGGCGGTCGGCGCCGCAGATGGCTTGAAACTGGCATTGAACGTCGGCGCCATGCTGATCGCGTTCATTGCGTTGATTGCACTGATCAACGCGGCTTTGGGGGTCATCCATAATGCCCTCGCCGCCATTGGTTTTCCTTACTTTCCAAGCGAGTTGCGTGTGATCTTCGGCTGGGTTTTCTCGCCTCTGGCTTTTCTCATGGGCGTACCCTGGAAAGACTGCCTGGAATTCGGCAATTTGCTCGGCACCAAAATTTCCATCAACGAATTCATCGCCTATCAACAACTGGCCGACCTGATCAAAAGTGGAGGCATGAGTCTGCGCGCTGAGATCATTGGGACTTATGCCCTGTGTGGTTTTGCCAACTTCTCTTCCATTGCCATTCAAATCGGTGGCATTGGCGGCATGGCGCCGGAGCGCCGCGCCGATTTGGCCAAACTCGGCTTGCGTGCGATGTTTGGCGGCGCATTGGCAAGCTGGATGACCGCAACCATTGCCGGCATGCTTATCGGATAGATGAGAAAAAAATGGCTGAAGATTTTTGACTCCATGATCGTCAAAGCCGTTAAACGTCGCCGGACTGCAACTCCCTCAATGGAGTGGGCAAAATAATCATTTTTCATTATTACTTTGCGTGCCTTTTCCCATGCACCTCTTTCGCACCAAAAACCTCGACCAACTGACTCATGAGGCCGAAGCCACCCGCTTGAAGCGTTCTCTCGGCCCGATTGATTTGATCGCGCTCGGCATCGGCGCAATCATCGGCACCGGCATTTTTGCGGTTATCGGTACCGCCGTCGCCGGAGATGCGATACGACCCGGCGCCGGTCCTGCCATCATGTTGTCGTTCTTTCTCACCGCCATCGCATGCGCCTTCTGCGGTTTGTGTTATGCCGAATTTGCCTCCCTGGTACCGGTATCGGGCAGCGCCTATACCTACTCCTATGCAACTCTCGGCGAATTAGTGGCATGGATTATCGGCTGGGATTTGATTATCGAATACGCCATTGGCAACGTGGCGGTCGCGATTGGCTGGGCTGCATACTTTCACCAATTGTGCGAAGGCATTGGTTTGCATCTTCCGGCCTGGCTCGCTGTGGATTATCGTTCAGCAGCACAAGCTTCTTCGGCTGTGTTCAAAACCTTGTCGGCAGCCGGCAATCAAGTTCTTTTGTTTCCCGATATTGGTCAAAATGCTTATCATTTCGCGCATGCCCTGGCCAATGCTGCTGCTCAAACTGATGCCGCAACGATGTTGAATTATGAAGCGTGGACTAATCACCCAACGATTCTTGGCATCCCCGTCATCTTCAATTTTCTCGCCGTCATGATTGTTGCATTGATCACCTGGATCCTGGTGCTGGGCGCCAAAGAGTCGGCGCGCGTCAACAACCTCATGGTGGCGATCAAGCTCGTCATTCTCTTCTTTTTCATTTTTGTTGGCGCCAAATTTGTCAAACCGGAGAACTGGCATCCTTTCATGCCCAATGGCTTTCCCGGTGTATGGGTGGGCGCGAGTTTGATCTTTTTCGCATACATCGGTTTCGATGCGATCTCCACCGCTGCTGAAGAGTGCAAAAAACCCGGTCGCGACATGCCGATCGGCATTATCGGTTCATTGGTGATTTGTACGCTCATTTATATCGCCGTTGCTGCGGTACTCACCGGCATGATGCCATGGCAGAAACTCGGGGTTGCCGATCCGCTGGCCGCTGCGCTGGCATATGTCGGCTCCAATGTCGCTGCCGGCTTCGTTGCATTCGGCGCCGTCGTGGCCATGACCGCTGTTCTGCTCGTGTTTCAATATGGCCAGCCGCGCATTTTTTTCGCCATGTCGCGTGATGGTCTCCTGCCGCCCGGTTTTGCGAAAGTACATCCCAAATACAAAACGCCACACGTGACCACGATTTGGACCGGCGTGGCAGTGGCGGTGATCTCGGCCGTGGCCAATATCAACGAAATTGTCGAGCTGACCAACATCGGAACACTTTTCGCATTTGTGCTTGTTTGCAGTGGCATCATAATTTTGCGCCACAAAGACCCACACCGACCCCGTGCCTTTAAAACTCCCTTCGTGCCGTTGGTACCATTACTCGGCATCGCCTCGTGCGTTTACCTGATGGCCGGTTTGCCGTGGGTCACCTGGGTGCGCTTTGGAGTATGGCTGCTGGCCGGATTGATCTTGTATTTCACCTATGGCTTTTGGAGGAGCCGGCTGAGAAAGTAATGTTCGTCGTTGCACCTTCTGGCATTCGATATCGCGCCGGGGGTGGAAACTTGTTGCAATTCGCAGGAGGCATGATTATTTTATCTGAGCTGGTTTTACCGACCTGCCATGTTCAGCATTCAACCAAAATTCGAAGAAGCAAGTTTGGTCTTTGTGCGCTGGGCATGGAATTGCGCGAGGCCTATTTCGTGCAGTGCGCAGATGACTTGTCTGACTCAGTTGAACGACTCAGGCACGAACCATTGCCCAATTTGCCAACGCACAGCGACACTGTTGATCGCAAAAGAATTGCTTGTGAAAGCGTACCAGGATTGCGTATTCCACGCCAGTAATCTCATGAAGGAGAACGCGCTTGGAAACTTTGCATCCCCCAAAAACCGAAACTCATAGCTCCTCCCCCGAACTCCTCCGTGCCCTCGGTCTGAAAGAAGCCATCGCCATCAACATCGGCTGCGTCATCGGCTCCGGAATTTTTCTGGTGCCTGCAACGATTGCGGGACATCTGCATGCGATGGGGCCGATCATGTTGGTGTGGCTCGTCGCCGGTCTGCTCGTACTCTTCGGCGCGCTCTCTCTCGCCGAACTGAGTTCCGTTTTGCCACAAGCCGGTGGGCCGTATGTCTATTTGCGTGAATCGTATGGCAAAGTTTGGGGTTTTTTGTTCAGTTGGAATGATTTTTTTATCAATAAAGCCGGTTCCATTGCCGCGGTTGCCATTGCGTTCACGACTTATCTCGGTTATCTCATTCCGGCAATTGGTCACAGCCCGCCTTTTTATCAACCCGGCTGGACGGTGTTCGGCCATCCCTTTGTTTTTGGCTGGAGTCAACTTATTGCCATTCTCACCATCACGGTGGTGACGATCATCAACGTTCGCGGCGTCCAATTCGCCGGTTGGGTGATGAATATTTTTACCTCCGCGAAAGTTGCGGCATTGGTCTTTTTGATATTCGCCGTTTTTGTTTCCGGAAAAGGGAGTGCGGCGAACATGCTGCCGTGGTGGCCGGAGAGTTGGAGCCGCGAAATGACCGCCGCCTTCGGTTTGGCGATGATCTCAGCATTGTGGGCGTATGATGGTTGGATCGATGTGACCCTCACCGCTGGCGAGACCAAAAACCCGACGCGCAATGTCCCGCTGGCGTTGATCATTAGTGTGCTGGTCATCATCGTGCTCTATGTGCTGGCCAATATCGCCTACGCCATGATCATTCCGCTTCATGAAATGCCGGGCTCTGCGCGCATCGCAGCAGATGTTGCCGAAAAAGCGATTGGCCCCGTGGGCGCGATCATTATTGTTGCCGGCATCATGTGCTCCACCTTTGGAACCGTCAACGGCATGACCCTGGCCGGACCGCGTTCGATCTGGGCGACCGGCCACGACCGGGTTTTTGCACCAGCACTCGGCAAAGTGCATCCACGATTTCGTTCCCCGCATGTGGCCATTCTCACCATTGGCCTCTGGGCGGCCCTGCTCACGCTCAGCGGCACGTTTGATCAACTAACCGCTTATGTAGTTTTTGGCTCGTGGTTCTTTTACGCAATCACTGCCGTTAGCGTCATCGTCTTGCGCAAAAAAATGCCCGAGGTGCCGCGACCATACAAAGCCTGGGGTTATCCTTACGCCACTCTCCTATTTACGCTCGTTGCTGCCTGGTTCATCTACAATACACTGGTCGAAGATCCTCGCGATGCGTTGATCGGAATCGGTCTTTTGATCCTGGGTTTGCCACTTTACGCTTATTGGACTCTGCGGACAGAGGTTGATGATCTGAAAAGACGAGTTGAGCAGTTGGAGGCGGATCCGGCGAACGGCTCGAGTAAAAATGAGCCTGGTTGCTGACAAAAAGTCTTGGTGCAGGAGCTGCTGTAAATTTTTGTTCTTTGTTTCTGCGCTAATTTGCATTTGACTTTTATTTTGTGCTTGTATACATTTAACGTTATATCGATTCGATGACTCATTTCGCACAACACTTACACGGAGGAGAAATCGTTCATGGCAGATTTGCAAAGCAACAACCGCGAAGCCTGGGCTTCTCGTATCGGTTTGATTCTGGCAATGGCCGGTAACGCCATCGGTCTCGGTAATTTTCTTCGCTTTCCGGTACAAGCCGCGCAAAACGGCGGCGGCGCCTTTATGATTCCCTACTTTGTCGCTCTTTTATTGCTTGGCATTCCCCTGATGTGGGTCGAATGGAGCATTGGTCGCCGGGGTGGATATTTTGGTTATGGTTCCGCTGCCGGCGCCTTCGGCACGCTGGTGAAATCTCGTGGCGGTTCAATCTTTGCGAATTATTTGGGTGCCCTTGGTATCGCGGTGCCGATCGCTTTTGCCATTTACTACTCTTACATCGAATCGTGGACGCTGGCCTACAGCACCTTTTCCATCACCGGCAAATATTTCGGCATTCTCGACCGCGACAACATGCTCAATTTCTTGCAGAGCTTTCAAGGCATCAAGGTTAGCGAACATTTTGCCAGTATCACAACGGCTTTGATCTTTTATCTCATCACCCTATTTCTCAACGTTTATGTTCTTTCCCGTGGCGTGGCCCAGGGTATCGAGCGACTCGCAAAAATTGCGATGCCCACGCTTTTTGTCTTTGCCATCATTTTGGTGATCCGCTCCTGGACGCTCGGGACGCCCGACCCCGCCAAACCGGAGAACAGCATCATCAATGGCTTCGGGTATTTGTGGAATCCGGATTTCAGCCAAATTACGAAAGCCAAGCCCTGGCTCGCGGCCGCCGGTCAAATTTTCTTCACACTCAGCATCGGCACCGGTTCGATTCTGACTTATGCCAGTTATTTGAAACGCAAGGACGACATTGCCTTGACGGGACTGAGCACCTCGATCACCAACGAGTTTGCGGAAGTCATTCTCGGCGGCTCCATTGCCATCCCGGTGGCGGTGGCGTTCTTCGGATTGGCGGAAACCAAAGCCATTGCCCAAGGCGGGGCTTTCAATCTCGGTTTTGCCGCGATGCCGGTTATTTTTCAGAAGTTGCCGCTCGGGCATCTCTTCGGTTCGATGTGGTTTCTCCTGCTCTTTTTCGCGGGCATTACCTCATCTGTGGCGCTGTGCTCGCCGGCCATGGCTTTTCTGCAAGATCAAATGAAATTGAGCCGGCAAAAAGCGGCCCTGGTCGTTGGCACGGTAATGTTGTTGTGCGGCCTGCCGGTCGTCTTTTTCCTCGGTCACGGTTTTCTCGATGAGATGGACTTTTGGGCCGGCACGTTCGGGTTGGTGGTCTTCGCGATGATTGAAGTCATTCTGTTCGCGTGGATATTCGGCATGAAACGCGCCTGGGCCGAAATTCATGAAGGCGCCGATATTCGCATTCCCGGTGTTTTCAAATTTATCATCCAATTCATCACGCCGGTTTATCTCATTGGACTGCTTCTGTTCTGGGGCATACAGGACGGTATTCCGGTGCTGTTGATGAAAGGAAAAGATGCCGTTCATCAACCCTATTTGTGGGGCGCGCGGGCGATGATGCTCGGCTTGACCGTGGTGTGCGTTATTTTGATTGCCCATGCCTACAAACGCGGAACAATTCGCCACGAAACCGCAACGGACTGAAATGGAAAATATGAAGCGTAATGGATACCAACTACGTTCAACGATTTTAATCTTTAGGAGGCAAAAATGGAGCAGGCAGGTTTGAACCTCGGCGGTTGGATTTTTCTTGTCACTGCGTGGGCTTCAATTATTGGGGTCACCATTTTCTGTTTCAAGCGCGTGTTAATCACGCATAATCGCAAAAAGGAATGATCGCAACTTTTCATTGCATCAGCCTGTCCCGGCGAGATTCTGATTGCGGCAGAGCTCTTGACCCCGACAGCAGCAAAGCCGTCATTTGATGGCTATGGGGGAATCTGTTCCAATTCAACAGCCTTGAATTGAGCTATCCTGCTTTCACCTGCTGTTACTTTTTCTCCCGGACGAATCTTTATCTCCACACTCAGAGGAACAAAGACTTCCAGGCGCGAGCCGAATTTGATGATGCCGAAGCGTTCGCCCCGCGCCACATGCTGACCTTCACGCAGATGGCACACAACACGCCGCGCGAGGATGCCGGCGATTTGCTTGACCAGAATTCTTCCCCACGGTGATTCGATACCGATAATGACTTGCTCGTTCTCCAAAGATGCCTTGGGCAACGAGGCGACGTGAAAACGGCCCGGTTGGTAGCGAAGGTATTTGACCACGCCCTCCATCGGCGCGCGATTGACGTGAACATTCCATACCGACATGAAGATGCTCACTCGCCGAGCCCGGCCATTCATGAATTGATTTTCGTCTACTTCGTCGATGCCTATGACGGTGCCGTCTGCCGGCGAAACGATGATGTCTTTTCCTTGCGGCTTTTGGCGCTCCGGGTCACGAAAGAAGAAAATGCACAGCGCGGTGAATACCCAAAGTGCCACGCTCAGGCTCCAGCCAACCAAGCCACCGCCCAGCTTCAGAGAACCGAGGGTAAAGATGATGGCCGCAAGCGCCAACGGAAAGACGGTTTTATATCCTTCGCGGTGCATAAATGTCTCAAACGATACAACAGGCTGCGACCATTCCGGCAACGGCCTGCGCGAATTCTTCCGCGGCCTCCGGCCCGTTCGCGGTGACAATGTTCCCGTCGACCTCGACGGAATTGCCGGTGTAGGTCGCGCCTTTCCATTTTAAGAAGCTTTCCGCCGAAGGATACGCGGTGGCACGTTTCCCCTCCAGAAGGCCGGCGTTGGCCAACGTCACAGGTGCCAGACAGATGGCGCTGATCACCTTTCCGGGTTTGTTGGCCTCCTTCACCAAATTATGAACAACCTCATTATGCCAGAATTTATTGGCACCCACGCCGCCAACCAACAGAATGGCATCGAACTCATCTGCCTTTACCTCTTTTATCGAAATATCCGGAACGACGCGGGTTCCCAACATGCCTTCGGCAGGTGCCAGCGAAGAAGACGCAACGGTCACGAACGCACCGGCGTTTTCAAAAGCTGTCCTTGGTTTCTGATACTCTTCATCACGAAAGTTTTGGGGCGGCAGAATGAAGAGAATCCTCTTGCCCTGCAAACCGGGCCGTATCATTTCGCTTTGCTGTTTTTTATAAATATTTCTTGGCTTTGGCAAAACGCTCCAATTCCTCGCGAAAATTGGGATGCGCAATGTTGATTAGTGCCCTCGCTCTTTCTCGCAGGTTTCTGCCGTGCAAATACGCAATGCCATGTTCCGTCACGACGTAATGAACATCACCACGGCTGGTGACGACGCCGGCGCCTTCCTTCAAATGCGGCACGATGCGGGAGAGTTGGCCGTTCTTGGCCGTCGACGACAATGCGATGATCGGTTTGCCGCCTTTGGCGCGCGCCGCACCACGGGTAAAATCGACCTGGCCGCCGAATCCTGAGTAAATCATGTACCCGATGCTGTCCGCGCACACCTGTCCGGTCAAATCCACTTCCAGCGCGGAATTGATCGAAATCATATTATCGTTGCGTGCCACCACGAAGGGATCGTTGGTGTAATCAACCTGATGCAGCTCGAAAATGGGGTTGTTGTGACTGTACGCATAAAGCCGCTCACTGCCCAAAATGAACGTGGCAATCACTTTTCCCGGATGCAGACTCTTGTAGGCATTGGTCACGATGCCGTCTTCGATAGCCTTCATGACGCCATCGGATACCATTTCCGTGTGAATGCCCAAATCCTTCTTACCTTTCAACAACGCCAGCACGGCATCGGGAATGCCGCCGATGCCCAGTTGCAAAGTGGCACGGTCGTCAATGAGGGTCGTGATGTGCCGAGCGATCTGGTTTTCGACGTCGGAGAACGGTTTGGGCGTCAAGGTCGGAAGCGCTTCAGAGACCTCGACGATTTTGCTGAGGCGGGATACGTGCACAAAACAATCTCCCAATACGCGGGGCATTTTTTCATTCACTTGAGCGATGACCACTTTGGCGGTTTCTGCGGCCGCCTTGGTGGCAATGGTTTCCACGCCCAGCGAAACGAAGCCGTGCTCATCAGGCAACGAAGTATGAATGACCGTGACATCCAGTTGAACATGCTGGCGAAAGAGATTGGGGATTTGGTACAAAAATATGGGATAATAATCAGCGCGTCCTTCGTTGACCGCCTCGCGATCCGCCGGCCCGACAAACAGCGACTTGAGTCGAAAATGGCCGTCCATTTCCGGCCTGCTCAACGGATTTTCACCCAGCATCAGCAAGGTAAACACGCTGACGTCTTTTAGCTCATCTTTACGTTGTGCCAGCGCATTGATGAGAACATACGGTGCTGCGGCATTGCCGGAAGTGAAAATTTTATCACCGCTTTTTATGAGAGAAACGGCCTGCTCGGCCGTCACAAGCTTGCTTTTATAATCTTCCATCCATTTCATTGTAGAACTATCTCCTTTGGGTTTGATCATTGGCTCGCTTAGAGCGACAACAGTGCCTTTATATCGTGATGTTCGCATTTAATCAAATCAGAAACAGCCTTTTGCGTGCTTTTTCCGTTGAATAGATAAACACCTTTGCGAAGAGACGAAATGCTGAGCAGTGCTTTCTCCAGACCTTCCTCGGCAACCTGAAGCACCCAGGGCAAAACGGAGTTATTCAGAGCATGGGAAGCGGTGCGTGCCACCGACGCAGGAATATTGGGCACACAGTAATGAATCACACCATGTTGCACGAAAGTGGGCGAAGACAAGGTCGTGGGCCGACTGGTCTCGACACAACCGCCTTGGTCGATGGAAACGTCGATAATCACGGCCCCTTCCTTCATTTTTCTGACCATGTTTTCAGTCACCAAGTTGGGTGGCTTTTGGCCGTGGATCAAAACCGCACCGATCAAGACATCGGCAAAGCGCGACCATCTCTCCACCAGCAGCGGCGTGATGATCGAAGTCGACACGCGTTTATCGAGAAGCCGATCCACGTTCCGCAAGCTATTGATGTTTTTGTCCAAGACCAGAACCTGGGCCCCAAGCGCGGAAAAAGCGCGGGCGGCAGTGAATCCAACCACACCGGCGCCGAGAATGACCACGTTTGCCGGAGTTACTCCGGAAACGCCGGCCAACGTAATGCCGCGACCACCATATTCACTTTCCAATAGTCGACCGGCAATTTGGGGCAGCAAATTGCCGGCTATTTCGCTCATGGCGGTCAAGATCGGCAGGTTGCCGTCAGGCTGCTCAATAAATTCGTAACCGATTGCAGCCACTTCCCTTTCCAAAAGTTTCCTTATGACCGTCACGCGTGTGATCCCGATGCCGAGCCATGAAAAGACAATTTTATCGGCATCAAGATATTCGCATTCCTCTTCCGTCGGGGGCTGAACCTTGACAATGAGCTGAGAACGGCGAAAAACCTCCTCTCCGGAAAAAACGATTTGCGCGCCCACCTGCTGAAAATCCTGATCAGAGAAGCCACAGGTGCTGCCAGCGCCTTTTTCCACGTGAACCACATGGCCCTCGTTGACCAAAGCGTATACGCCGACCGGCGTCAGTGCGACGCGACGCTCTTCGATCGCAGTTTCTTTGGGTATCCCTATATTCATGATTTTCCCTTTCACAAATTAAGAAATGGTTCATTTTGAATTCTTCTGATTAGTGAATGGCAACCGTTCTGAAACACCCCATGGCATTCTTTCATGGCCCCCTTTCCTCCTACCATGACAATATTTCAAACAATCCCAATCAGCCTGCCAGCGCAAATCGCACATTTAATTTTCAGGAATCAATGGTAAATTCCCATCCGCAATAGAAATCACCGACCGGATCCGGCGGACAGGCAAGGCACTTGGTTTTGATGCGGGGATCGACGGTTTTGGCAAACTGGCTGAACTCCACGAGTCCGACCGGTTTGCACGGAAAGTCCGGAAGATTCTTTTCGCGGCGCGCTTTTTGAACCCGGCATTCCAGCATTTTGAAAATCATCTTTTTGTCATTCACCCATTCGATCTCTTGACGATTGATGGCCACATAGAGTCGATATTGCAATGCTTTTTCCAATGCTCGCAGACCACCGTCGGCAGAAATTTCGAATTCTTTCATGATGCGTCTGGCCTCGACCACGGCAAAGCGCTCCCATGATTTCGTGTCCAGTTCAATCGCTACTTCGAGTCCATATTTTTCCTCCGCGGCCAAAAACCAGCAGCCGTCATGCGCCAGCCAGTTCCTGGCATAGACTTGAACCAGCTTGAGCAGCTCATCACGAGATAGTTTCTCAATGTGCTTCATACTGCTTCTGCAATTCCTTCAATTTCTTGCGCAGCATAATTTTCTCTGTCGCCGAGGCATAATCAATGATGAGCACGCCGTTGAGGTGATCGATTTCGTGCTGGACAACGCGAGCAATCAATCCGTTGAGCTCGTGTTGGACTTCTTTTCCTTCCGGATTGATCCCACGCACAAAAATGGATTGGCTGCGCGCGATATTCACTTGAATCTCCGGCAAGCTTAAACAACCCTCTTCCAATCGGCCTTCACCTTCCTTTTGAAGAATCTCCGGATTTGCCAAGGTGATCAAGCCTTCGCCGACATCGGCAATGATGACTCGCTGGAGCACACCCACCTGCGGCGCAGCCAGGCCGATGCCATTGTAGGTGTACATGATTTCCGCCATGCCGTCCATCAATTCCCGCACCATGCCATCCACGTCATTCACGGGCAAAGATTTCCGGCGCAGGACGGAATCAGGATAAAGTCTAAGTTGGTAATTTGACCTCATCTTCTTAAGCTCACGTCTCAAACCTCCACCACAACGCGCTCGAAGAGAAATTCCCTTTTCTCAACTTCGACCGGCTAAACAGGTCTTTGGCTTCGTCTAATGTCAACGCCGATTTGATCTCTTTCTCGACAATACCCAGCCAGGAGCGTCGCAAATCGACGATGAACAGAAAACCGTCTGGCGCGAGCACTCTTTCGATCTCATTGAGCATTTGAACAGGATCTTCGACGATATGAACCATGTTGAGGCTCAGGACAACATCGAAAGATTGATCGGCGTATGGTATTCTTTCGACGTCTCCCAGTTCAAATTTGACACGCTGTTCCAATCCGTTCGCTTGCAGGTTCATGTTTGCCAGATGCAAAAGAGGTTCGGACAGATCTATCCCAACGATTTCACAATCCGGAAACCGCTTCGCCAGAACCATAGCGGTGCCGCCAAATCCGCAGCCGGCATCAAGAATCCTGCCGCCACGAAACCTGCGAGAGGAAAGCTTTTCGGCGCACGCGTGGCCGAACTTCGCGGCCATCTTTTGATGCCGGCGCGCGTAGTTTACGGCAAATTTTTCATCACGAAATATTCTTTCGTGCGTCAAAGGTGTTCTGTTCATTCAAAACACCATCATGAATGAGTCGCCACTGCCTGTTCTCATTTCCGAATAATCTTCATTTAAATGGATTTGTGGTTTCGCTTTTAGACGTCAGACAATCGATCACTGCTCCGGCTTTTCGACAGCGCTTCCGCAACGCCATCATAGACTGTGAGGCCGTGCTGAATCGCAAATTCTCTCATCGCAGCAGACGGCTCCACACCTTCTTTGATCCTGAATGGCCGGGCGAATCTTCCAGTGCCAATGCCGATCTCAATCCTTTTTTTGCCTTCAGGTACGAAATGGCGGATAGCTTCAACTTCAACTTCGGATAAACAGACAAAACGATGTTGCGTAAACCATTCTTCGTACCCGGCCAAGTAGTTGTCAAAAGGCTGAGTTTTGGGCATGTTACTTAATACTACAATGTTAAGTTCGTATTGCCGACCGCTGAGGCCTGAATCCCACAACGTAAGTTGTGGGTTCTTGAAGTCGCAAGCTATAAGAAAAACGGATACTGGCTGAAAACCCACTCCGCGAGGAGTGGGTAAATCAAAAATAATTACTGACGCACGCTGTTTGAAGCACCCTCCGAACGCAGCCCACATCTGACAATGTGGGCTTCCACAGTGATTTGCTCAATTTGCTCGATAGCTGCCCCGGTCACTTACTCACAGCCTGCGGCCGCAGGCTTACGCTGTAAGATTGTTGCGATTCGGCAATGTCTAAAAAGACATCAGGCTTGAAAAATGCCGACTAAATGTTGTAGTATTAATCACAGCTGGTCGTTTGTAAACAAACGAATGGCAACAGGCACTCAGATTACCAACCGAACCAATAAGCCAGGCCTCCAGCCAACAAGGCAGCGCCAATATTGAAAACCTTAATTAAAAGTGCGTCGCGAATAGTATAGGACAAAAGCGGCAACATGCCGTGCCCATCTTGAGAAATGGAACTGGCTAAAAGTACCGAGAAGGGAATCAGTCCTTCCGCATACATCATCACAAAAATAAAATGCGGTCCTGATTCGGGAATGACGCCAATGAGCACGCTCAACAAGAAAACCAGTCCAATGTGCTGCTTGACGAAACCTTCCAGTTGCCAGTAGTGCAGTCCCACGTGCACCATGAGTAAAGCAAAAAATGTCCAGAGAAAGACGCGCCAGATGTGGCGCTTGACGATGTGCTTCCAGACGTGTTCCTGCAAATAGTGGCCGTGAACGCTTTCTTCCTCATGAATCTCGTGGAGATCACAATCTTTGCAGGGAACAATGTGCAGCAGTTTCGCCAACAAGTCCGAGAGCCAGCCCAACGGAATGGCAATGACAAACAAAATTCCGAACAGCAGCAGGGCTTGCCGGGGAAATTTCGCCAGCATAACAAAGGCTTCATCGCCGGAGGTGGCAATCATGCCCGCCACAATCGCGCCGAAACTCAAAAAGCCGTGGATGTACATGCTGACATTCATGAAGGCGCCGAGGCATCCAGGCGTGGCACCCAGAAAAGATGCGACGGTATACTGCCGCCAAGGTCCGCCTTTCATTAGCCTGCGAAAATGCCCGCGCGTTTTGACATCGATGAAATCGATGACGAGCATCATGAGAAAAACCAGGACGACAATCTGAAGCGATTGTCGCAGTATTTCTAACATCAACATGCGAATTCAGTTGACAGCGGATACCAACTGGCTCTCGAGTTCCTTTTGTATTTTCGCTTTCAACTCGTCAGGCGTGCCGACTTGTTACACTTTTGTACGCAGTAGATGCCTAATCTGCTTTTGGATTTCGACCATTTTTTGGCAGACAATGTTTTTTTTCAAAATGTTTCCAAAATGCACGACACCGTCACTATCCGCGCAATTCACAATTCAGAAAATCCGCCAAATATTTTTCAGCTTCTTTGCAATTCATTTTTAATGGAATTGCAGGATGGCATTCAATGGTACTTTTGAGTTCGGCCAGATCAGAATACCTGGTCGAAAATGTGTTCGCAGCCCAGGAATAAAAATCACTTTTTCAAAAACAAGTCCTTTCTCCGGCAGATCGAGCACATCCTTTTGTAATTTTGCAACAATCGGACCGTATTTCGAAAGAATGCCAATTGAATTTTCAATGACTTACAATAGGCAGAAAAAGGATTTTTAACAATTTCTTCTCAAAAGTGAGAAAATCTGCAAGAAATTCTTATTTTCGTCAAGAGCTCCGATCACCGAGAGGAATTACACCATCGTTCAATTGATGCTTGCATGACAAAATTGAGTTTTGTATATTGCTGTCTCGCGCTCTTCGGCGAGCATGTTTCTAAAATCAACAACTCGAAATTACAAGGTCTACCATGTCCAACGAAATCCTTTTACTTTCAGCAACGGCGCTGTCATTGGGATTTATTCATACGATTTTGGGACCGGATCATTATCTGCCATTTATTCTGATGGCACGCGCAGGCAAATGGTCAATGCGCAAAACCGTGCTCATCACGTGTTTGAGTGGAATGGGACATGTATTGAGTTCGGTGCTTCTCGGCATGATCGGTATCGCTGCCGGGATCACCCTTTCACATTTGGAAGCCATTGAGGCTTGGCGCGGAGATTTGGCTGCGTGGCTGCTGATCGGTTTTGGAATTGCCTATGCGATTTGGGGGTTGCGCCGCGCTTATCGCCAGCGATCGCATACCCACTGGCACGTGCACGGCGAAGGAACGGCGCATGCTCATCAGCACACCCACGAGCGGGAGCATCTTCACGTCCACCAGGCAGAAGAGGCGAGGATAACGCCATGGGTAGTCTTCACGATTTTTGTCTTTGGACCCTGCGAAGTGCTGATCCCGTTGTTGATGTATCCCGCCGCGCAGCAGAGTTGGTGGGGCTTGCTGATTGTCACCATGGTTTTTGGTTTGACCACCATCAGCACCATGCTCGTCATTGTTCTCACTGCCAAAGCTGGAATTGCCCGCCTGCCGTTCGGCCCGCTGGAAAAATACAGCCATGCCATTGCCGGCGCCACCATCGCACTCTGCGGGATCGCGATTCGCTTCCTTGGGCTTTAGCGTTTCGCTTGCGTTTGCAGCATATACAAGGGGCAAGACAGCAAAAGGGGATGTCATGAGCAACTTAACGTTGTAATATTTGCCAATCTTAATCTGAGCAGACAAGTCCGCCTGCATTTTTCATCCTGCGTGACGAATCCAGATTTGATTATTTCGATTTGCCCAAAATTTGTATTTCCATCGGTTGCAGTTTCACCTGCACAACTCGTATCGGCCCGTGGGTAGCGGCGCCGTTGACCTCATGAATTTCGACACTGCCCATGGGTTTCTCGGAGACCGGTCCCGGTGAGGCCGGTTCGCTTTTATTGCTGTACAAGACACAATAAGTCGAATTCACCGGATTGAGGGCAAAATCAATCATCACTTCGCCATTCCAGCCGGTTTGGGTATTGGTGTTCGCTACCACGATCACTTCCTGCTGGCTCAAAATCCGTGAGAATGCCAGCACACCTGCCGGGAAATACGAGATGCCGAAGTGGATGCCGTCGCCGGAGAGCGGCCGAAAATACTGCCGTCCATAACGCAGTGCCGGTTGGCTATTTCGAGTTGCAGCAATTTGCTGAATTGCCTGATAAAAAGGATGCTGACGATCGAACGCATGCGGTTTGCCCCACAAGGCTTCACGCACGGCTTCAAGGGTTGGGCCGGCGCCATGCAGTCCCTGCTCCGTGCCGTAATACAAACACGGTATGCCCTGCAATGCAAACAGACAGCCGGCGGCAAGGGTGACTTGATCATCAAATCGCAGTGGGTCATTGGGATCACGATAATAAAAGCGCTGGTGTTGATCGTGATTGTCCAGAAACGTCACAAAAAATTTGCTGGCCTCCCCATGCGAGCTGATGATGCCGCGTTGCACTTGTTTGCGATGCTCAAACATGTTGATGACTTCGGCGGGCGCCGCCTGGCCTTTCACGACGCGCGGAAGTTTGTAAAAGAGCGGAAAGTCGAGCGCGGCATCGACACCAATCAGATCGCTGTCTTCCATGGCGTTGCGGCCAATGTAGCGCGCAATCTTTTCTTCATCATCGTAAACCTCGCCAAAAGTGAAAAACTCCTTCTTGCCGATGCTCAACGCAAATTCACGAATGGCATTGGCAAACACGCGGGCAAAATCCGGCTCGATAAACTTCATCGTGTCGATGCGAAAACCATCCACGTCGAACCTGGCAATGAGATATTGATAGGCGCGAATCAAAATATCCCGCACTGGATACCAAAGGCCATGCGCCGAACTGAATTCCCGAAACTCGGTGACCATTTCCTTCAGTGAACCGAAATCGCCACCAGCTTCGCCGCCTTCGCCCTGCCGGCGGAAGAAAACATTGCGGCACAGTTCCTCCGGCCAAATTGCTGCATCCGCATGCGGTTTGGCTGGCGCTTCCGCCCAGTCTTCCCGCGCCTTGCCATTGTTATCGCGCCAATAAATCGGGTAGGGACTATCGCGCCAGGGAGCTGTCGCGCCAAAGCCGGCATATTCAAAAACATCGCCGCTGTGATTGAGCACAATATCGAAGATCACATAAATGCCGCGCGCGTGAGCTTCATCAACAAGATCACGCAGCTCGCGCTCCACCAGGGCAGGATGCGCTTTTGCCTTTTCCGGATCCGAAGCAAAACGCGGGTCGATTTCCAGAAAATCCTGAATACCATAACCATGATAAGTGTACGGGCTGTATTGGCAATTCTTCAATACCGGTGAGAGCCAAATGGCTCCGACTCCCAATTCCTGCAAATAATCAAGCTGCGCCCGCACGCCATTGAAGGTTCCGCCTTGAAACTCACCATGCTCACCATCCCACGGTGAGTGGCGTGGTGGCGCCACCGGATTATTGAAACGATCGATTAACAAAAAGTAAATCCACTTGTCTCGCCAATCTTCCGGCGAAGGAAAGGGTACGGGAATCTCAACAGCTTTCGTGCCCACTTTAATCCGCCTGGTGCGCGGGATTCTGACTTGATCGAAAAAAGCTTGGGCCTCGGGGTTCCAGATGGAAGTTGACATTAGTTATTCCGTAGAATCTTTTTGCAGCTGAATCTTGGGAGTTTGGACTTTGAGAAGGTGAATCTCGCGCACAATGATCTCGGCACAAGGTTCCGCAGTTGGGCGATTTCCCATCTCAAAGCCATTTGTCTTGCTTTCTCAAATTCATTACGGCAAGTGCTTCATGCAAAAAATCTCGTGAAAAGTCGAATGAATGTCAATAAAATTTTTGAGCATTTTTCATCAAGCTGCGCAGGAAAAGCGGTTCTGATGCGCCTGTTTTTTTGCTTACCACCAACTTGACTTTTCGGAAAAACTTGCTTAGCTTTTGACCGGACAACCAAAGAATCAGCTTCAGAGACCAATTAGCCGTTTCGCCATTTCTGCAAGTCGACGGACCGGCGAACTGATCGGCAAGCATGTAAATTGACACAACCAACTTTCATTTATGAACCAGACCAAGCCGAAAGGCGCACTCAGTTGGGCCATGTATGATTGGGCGAATTCTGCCTTCTCGACCACCGTACAAGCCGGCTTTTTCCCGATCTTTTTCAAAAATTTTTGGAGTACCGGCGCAGAAGTAACAGAGAGCACGTTGCGACTCGGCATTGCCGTGTCCACTGCGAGTCTGATTGTGGCACTGATTGCGCCCATCCTTGGTGCATTTGCAGATCGCGGTGCAATGAAAAAACGTTCCTTATCTGTATTTGCCACGCTGGGTATCGCGGCGACGGGTGGATTGTATTGGGTCGCGGAGGGTAACTGGCAACTCGCAGCGCTGTTATATGTTTTGGGCTGTATTGGCTTCCTGGGTTCATTGGTCTTTTATGACTCACTCATCATCAGCGTAAGCAATGAGCAGACGGTCGATTTCATCTCAGGACGTGGTTATGCGTTGGGATACCTTGGCGGCGGTTTGTTGTTTTTGCTCAATGTCCTCATGGTGCAAAAACCCGCGCTGTTCGGCTTGTCCGGAGCGGCAGCAGCGGTTCGGCTTTCTTTTCTTACCGTGGCTGTCTGGTGGGGAGTTTTTTCGATTCCGCTCTTGTTAAATGTTGCCGAACCGATGGGGGGTGTAAAAATGTCTTTTCGGGAAGCTGCGCGCGCGGGATTCGCGCAACTCGCCAAAACCTTCCATGAAATTCGCAAATTGAAGATCGTACTGACATTTCTCGCCGCCTATTGGCTCTACATCGATGGCGTCGATACCATTATCACCATGGCCGTGGATTATGGCAAATCGATTGGCATTGCCGACAACGAATTGATCTTCGCCTTGTTGATGGTTCAGTTTGTCGGCTTCCCGTTCGCTTATCTGCTTGGCTATCTCGGGCAAAAATGGGGCGCCAAAAAACTAATCCTGTTCGCAATTACAGTTTATTTACTGGTGACGGTATTGGGCGCCAATATGAGTTTGAAACCCTATCAGATCTTTGGATGGGAAATCAGTCAGTTTTACACCCTTGCATTTTTGATTGCCATGGTGCAAGGTTGCATTCAGGCGCTCAGTCGTTCGTTTTATTCGCGAATCATTCCGAAAGACAAAGCGGCGGAGTTTTACGGTTTTTACAACATGCTCGGCAAATTCGCCGCGATCATCGGCCCGGTGCTGATGGGCACGGTCGGCAGAATCACCGGCAACCCTCGCGCCGGCATTCAATCGATTGCCGTGCTTTTTGTTGCCGGTGCAATATTGTTGTTACGCGTGAATGAAAACGAAGGAAGAAAAATGGCACAGGCATTGAGTGCAACGGGAACATGATCCGATCTCTACCGACTTGTTTGGCTTGGAACAACATTCCAGGATCGACACGGTCATTGTCTGTGCAGAAATATTTTCCCTTCCTTCATCACGAAGGATACTTTCTGGGTGACTCGGATATCCTGCAACGGATCGCCCAAGCAGGCGATGAGGTCCGCGCACTTGTCTTTCTCGATGGTGCCGACGATTTCACTGATGCCCAAGAGCTCGGCCGCAACCGAAGTCGCCGATTTCAGTGCGTCGCCGGGTTTCATACCGTAGCGCACCATCAACTCCAGCTCCTGCGCGTTGGTGCCGGGTAATTCGAATGTATCGGTCCCGAAGGCAATCTTTACCGGTGTTCGCAACGCCCGCTTGAATGCCTCCGTGTGTTTCGCCACCGTATTGGTGAGTTTGATTTTATCTTCCGGCGAAATCCCGCCGAACAATTTGCCGTCTCGCCAAAGCTCATACACCAGCAGCGTTGGCACGTAAAAAATGTTTTTCTCGGCCATCACACGAAAAGTCTCTTCCCGGAGGTACAATCCATGCTCGAGGGAATTCACGCCCGCCTCAACTGCCAGCCGCGCCCCCTCATCGGAATAAACGTGCGCAGCCACTTTCACGCCGGCGCGATGCGCCTCCTCCACCAGAACCTTCAACTCTTCCGCCGAATAGTTAAAAGCCCCGGTCAGTGAATCTTTGCTGACTTGTTTCTTCTCATACGATTCAATGTAGACTTTGATGAGATCTGCGCCGAGCTTGATCAGATGGCGAACTTGTTTGCGTATTTCCGAGGGTCCGTCGGCTTCATACGAAATGGGCGGAAATTTGTAGTACGGCGAGTAACCCACCAACTCATACGAGCCAGTGCCGCCGATCGGTTGAACCGCCGCGAAAATTCTCGGCCCCGGCACGAGTCCTTGATTAATCGCATCACGCAGTGCAAGATCTGCCAGGCCTGCACCTTCATTGCCAACGTCACGAATGGCGGTGATTCCGGACTCCAACGTTGTCTTGGCGAGAACCGTGCCGTATATCGCGCGATACTCGGGTGTCTCCCGTAAAATTTGTGCATCATAATCTCCGGGATGGAGAATAATGTGGGTATGCGTGTCGATTAATCCCGGCAACACCGTCATTCTGCTCAGATCGATGATTTTTGCTCCACGAGGAATTGCTATTTTCTCCCCGAGTTCGACGATTCGTTTTCCCTGGATCAAGATTATGACATTCTCGCGCAAAGAGGTGCTTTTGCCGTCAAATAGTTTTCCGGCTTTGATGCAAGTATATCCATCCTGCGCGCGTGCTGCTTTGAACAGGCCGGATACCATCAGAAGCAGTGCAATCATCGCCATTCTGTTTTTCAACATCGTTTTTGCCTCTCAATAAGTTTAACAGCCATGACGCGTCTTTTCTCGGCACTTTTGCTGCCCTGCAATACTGACAATCTGTATGATAAAAATGTCATTATCAAGGTCAATATTCGTCGGGACGAGTTTTTTCCCGTCTGGTCATCAAAAACAGAAAAATTGGAAATTTTCAACGGCGAATAACGCGAGTGAAAACATGGAAACAAAAGGACAGGGCCAAACCATCGCGTATCAACAAATCACGATTTGTTGCTTCGGCACCTCCCTCACCCCCCGCGCAATATCCACACACGCCTGCGCAAGCACTTCGATGGAGTCGATAATCGGCAGATCATTGGCAAGAAAATTTTTTACGAGGCTGAGTTCGGTGCAGCCGAGAATAATGCCTTGCGCGCGGCGCTCGAGCAGGTCGCGGCCGGCAGCGAGTGCTTCGCGAAAACGCTTTTCCCCGGCTTTGATGGCATAGATGCACGACATGATTTCTTGCTGGCGAAAAGGTTCGGGGAAAATGATTTCGCAACCGGCTGCAGCAAAAAATTTTTGATAGACCCCGCTCTGCAATGTGCCATCGGTTGCCAACAAACCGAGACGGCGCAAATTTGGCCAGCGCTGAGCGGCTGTGCACTGAACCTCAGCAATGAGATGCAAGATGGGAATGTTCACAGCGGCCTGCAGCTCATGAAAATAATGGTGGATCGTGTTGCAGGGGACAGCGATGAAGTCCGCGCCGCCGGCTGCGAGAATTTGCAGTCCTTTGCTTGCCGCTGGCACGGGAGATTCTCCTCTTCCTTGAATGGCGGCGGTGCGGTCGGGAATTTGGGGTAAATTGCAAATAAGTATCGGCAGATGCTCTTGATCGCGTTTGGCCGGCGTCAGCGCGATGATGCGCTCAAATAAACGCACGGTGGCTTCAGGACCCATGCCGCCGAGAATGCCAATGGTGCGAAAGGTACTCACGTCAACAGTTTTTTGATTTGCCATAACCACGGCTTTACTCTGAAATGAATCTTGAAGTTTTTCGTCCACCGGCAGAGAAATCTTACAAAAATGAATTGACGCAGATTACAAGAACCACGCTGAAAGTCTATTGGCGTATCCGCGCGGTTTTTTGACCAGCGCGGAAAGCCGATCTTATCAGCCATTGCCCAATCGCATTCCGGCAAAGAGCCAGGCGAAAAGCTCGACGAGAGGGCCGATAATGCGCCAAAATATCGAGACGTTTGCCGCCCGGCCGAGGAGAATCAAGCCAATCAACAGAAATGGACCATAAGACTCAAATTGGGCAAAGCGCGCCGCGGCTTCGGGCGAAAGCAACCCGCGCAGGATCCTGCTGCCGTCAAGCGGTGGAATCGGAATGAGGTTGAAAAAAGCCAGCACGAGATTGATAAAAATTGCATAGCGCAACATGGCGATAAAAAAGTCCAAGCCCGCGGGCAACGATGAGAAGTCCGCAACAAGCAACCGGTAGATTGTGCCAAAGACGGCGGCGAGAATAACGTTGGACATCGGCCCGGCCAGCGCGACCAGCAGCATGTCGCGTTGAGGATTTTTGAAATACCGGGGATCCACCGGTACCGGCCTGGCCCAGCCAAAATTCGCCAGAAACAACAGCAGCGTGCCAAATGGATCGAGATGCGCCAAGGGATTCAGCGTCAGTCGCCCCATCAAGCGCGCGGTCGGGTCGCCCAATCGATTTGCCATATAAGCGTGTGAATACTCGTGCAGGGTCAAGGCAATTAGAATCGGGGGTGCGAACAGAAGGATTTCATTGAAAAAATTCACGATGATACTCGATCCACCTTTATCGTTTGTGCGTTATGAGTCATTCATTTTACGGGCAGGCCAGCCTCTCACCCACCCGCCTCAATCTCGCTTGTGGATTATGACAACGAAGGTGGGATGGTTTGTACTACAACGCACCGGTGGCGAGTGTCACGAGCGGTGCATTTTTCTCGACCGCGGTGCGTTCACTTACATGAATGGTGGCCACGTAGCCATCCGCCGGCGACTTGATATCATTCTCCATTTTCATGGCCTCAATCACGACCAAGCTTTGTCCCTTTTTCACGGCCTCGCCTTTTTGCACCGGCAGGCGAACCACCAAACCGGGCATGGGGGCTTTGATCTCAAAAGTTCCGGCGGCAAGCGTATCGCTACGAGCCAGTTGACGCAACAATGCAGTGCGTTCATCATCGACTTCGGCACGCCAGAGATGCGGGCCACATTGAATTTCCGCAACGCTGCCGTCGCCCTCCAGATGCGCGGTGAAAACTTTGCTGTCGATGATCAACGAATACAGCGAACCGCGGACATGTTGAAAATCAAAATGCACGAGCTGGCCATTGATGCGCGCCAGGCCCAGGTTGCGGTCAAGCTCGCTGATCGTGAATTCTTGGTCGCCAATACGGACGAGATAACGCATCACTTTTGCAGGTTACCCGTTGGCTGGGTTCCCGGTTGATTCCGATTTCTTGCTGCCTTCGATAGAAAAAATCGGTCGGGCTCCCACCCTACTTACCATCGTTCTTTCCGGGCTTGTTGGAGAAAGATTCATTTCGCTTTGCCGGTGGCGGTGGAGGCAAATTACGCTGCGGACGGCGCATCAGCAGTTGTTGCTTTTGTCGCCGCCGCAACATTCCCGCCACGTCTTTTTGACGATTGCTCGTGCCGCGCATGAAAATACTCCCGTTGTTGGGCATCCACCAACACAAAATTCAGTTCCAGTCGTGGTCATCCCAGTCACTACCATCTTCCTCCCAATTTTCTTCATCCTCCTCCCAATCTTCTTCCTCCTCATCCTCCCAATCTTCTTCCTCCTCCCATTCTTCTTCGTCATCCCATTCTTCGTCGTCATCCTCCCACTCTTCGACGTCATCAATGTCTTCGTCGTCGATTTCATCATCCTCTTCCCATTCCTCCTCATCTTCGGGATCCTGGGGACGGAGTTTGAAAGGCAAGAGCTTGGGCACCAGGGTGTGATCGGTGTTTTCCAAACGGAAAAAAGATTGACCCGCAGCAAGATTCATGAGGCCGTTCACATCTCCTGGGAAACGGCGATCGGTCTGCGAATCGGCAGTATTGAACTTCAGTTGCATGACTTCTTCTCCTTCAGGTGATAGCAGTTTTTGACAGAGCTTTATGATAAATGAATTCCATCGCATCCAGCATGCGATCAAGAGAAAAGAATTTCAAAACATGTGCCCGCGCGCGGCGGCCCATTTGCACTCGCTGCTCGACATTTCGGGCAAGAAACAACACCGCCTGGCGGAGCGCCTCCACCTGGCGCGGCGGCACCAGCAGGCCGGTCTCCCCGTCGAGCACGATATCCAACACCCCGTCACAGTTGCTCGAGACCACGGGCTTGGCCATGGCCATGGCTTCGATCAACACCAAGCCAAACGCTTCCGCATGCGAAGGGAACACAAAAATATCCATCGCTGCCAGCAGCCGCGGAATGTCACGCCGAAAGCCAAGATGCTGAACCACTTTTTCCAGTTGCCATTCACGAATCTTGCCCAGGATCATCTCGGCTTCGCTCGATTCGCCCCGGCTCGCCTCGCCGATCAGCAAGAACCGGGCTTGTGGCAGCTCCAACACAAGACGCCGCGCCATCTCGAGAAATTCAAGATAACCCTTGCTTACCTGCAAACGGCCAATAATGCCGAACACCAAATGCTCGGCCGTCAATCCCAATTCGCTGCGCACGGCCTCACGATCAATCTCCTCCGGTGCGTAGCGACTGAGATCGACGCCGTGATGCACGACGCTGACCCGCTCGGCAACAACCGGATGCGTGGCAATCACATTTTGACGAATCACTTCCGAGATCGCCACAACATGATTCACGTGGCGATAGATCCACCGGTGCAGGAAATCACGCTTCGGCTTTTGCGTGCCGATATGCTTGGTAAAAATGAGCGGCACCCGCCGGCTGCATCGCAGCGCCGGCACAATCGTCCAAAGGTCACGAGAATAATGAGCGTGAACGATATCCACAGCCTGGCGTTCCAACCATCGCGCCAACTTGTTTATGGCACATGGCTGGAAATAACCGCCGAGTCGCAACCGCAATGGCGTGAAGCCGCGCTCCTGCAAATCCCGCTCCAGCGGAGAACCGGGATAGCAGACCGGAATAATCTTGTGGCCACGCCCGGCCAAATGCGTCGATAAAAATCCGACATGCATTTCCATGCCGCCCCATGAAGCCGAAGCACAGATTTGCATAACAGTCGCCATAAAATTCAACGGGAAAATAAGGGATTAAAAATCAAAAAGCAAGATTTTTTTGGTAAGATTTTTGATGGGCTGGAAACTCGAGTATAAACCAGGCTATGGACCCTACCCTGGCAGAAAGGGTGAAAATGTCATTTCGAGTGGTAGATGGCTGATGTGCCATTCTTTCGGTCAGAAACACACCACCTGAATGTCATTCCGCAAGGAATCTTCCAGCGTACTGGCACTGTACTCATGCGGGGGAAGATGCTTACTGCATGACAAAGGAGAGCGTTTCTTGGGAGCAGAGCGTCACTCACACTGTCGGCAGAGTTAAGAATCTATAACTTGTTGTTAATTGCGGACAGGAAAGATGTCTCTCTGTTCATTACCTCCGGGTTCGATACAAGAAAGTGGCAAATTATTCAACAAAAAAGTGAATCCCGCAGTGTTGGGCTGCGGGATTCACTGAAGTTCGAGCATTCTCGCCGTTGTCCATCGAGACCTGTCATGGGGACAGATCTCAAGGAAATTTTACTTGACCAAGACCATTTTGCGTGTCATCACAAAATCGCCGGCCTCCAATCGGAAGAGATAAATACCTGTGCTCAGCTGGCGACCATTGTTATCCTTGCCGTCCCAGTTTGCGGTGTGAATACCGGGCTCCTTCACGCCGTTGACGAGGATACGCACTTCCTGGCCCAGCGCATTGTAAATCCGCAAACTCACATTCGTGCGCACCGGCACTTGATACTTGATGCTGGTTTCGGGATTGAATGGGTTCGGATAGTTCTGTGCCAGGTCAAACTTGGTGGGCACCTCACGCATCGACTCATCGACGGCCGTGGGGGTCTCGGGCATATTCAATTCAATGTTGCTGACACTTCTGCCATTGCCAACACTCACCGATCCAGCCATTTCAACATAGCCGGTGGGACCACTCGCCGAAATGTTGAATTCTCCGGCAGGCACTTCCTCTATCGTGAAGTTGCCATCATTATCGGTGATGGCGGTGCCGATGACGCTACCGAATTCGGTTGCCTGCACCACGACATTCTCGGCGCCACGATTCATACCGCGATAGCGAACGCGACCGGCAAGTTGATACGGTCCACGCTGAGCGGGTGTGAGCGAGAAGTCAATGCCGTCCACCACCTTGCCGTTTTCCACGAGAATGGGCTTCGCCTCGGAAAAGGTTTTGGCATTATCGTAGAATTCACAGAGGTAGCGTGGCGCACATGCCAGGGCGACATATTTGCCCGGCATGAGACCGACCAGCTTGTAACGGCCAAACTCGTCGGCGATGGTGAAGTGCGTCGGCATCTGTACTGGGAGCACCGAGGGCAGTGGAATCGCCAAAACAAAAGCATGCGGAATGGGATTACTGGTGGCTTCGGAAAACACCGTACCAGCAATGGCGCCACCCACAGGCGCAATTTTCTCCAGATAAAAATTGATGTCAGCAGTTTCCTTGGGCGCTTCGACATGCACCGTGTCGGCCTTGGCGCGGGTTTCAGAATTCTTATAATAGACGCCTTTGTAACCTTCGGCACTGGCAAAGAGAATATATGCACCGGTGCGCAAGCCGCTGAACAGATACTTGCCGCTGCGATCGGTCACCACCCGCCCAATCTCGGCATTGCTGTCTTTGTTCCAGAGGCGCACCACCGCCGCCAGTGGCACTGAGTCTGCAGCAGAAAGCACGAACCCGGAGATCGAACCGCCCTGCTCGAGAGTGAAGTTGATATTCTCCACTGTACCGGTTTCAGGAACTTCCACCGGTTTGGCCTCTTTCAGACTCGCGGCTTCTTGCCAGTATTCGATCAAGTAGCCGCGGGCTTCAGCATACATGAAGTATTTGCCCGGCCGAACTTCCTCCAGTTTGTAATTGCCATTCTCATCAGTTTTTGCGGTGAGCGGTTTGCGCAGTTCGGCCTCGTTAATCAAGGCATCGATCACAGGACGCTCCGGAAAAGCTGTGACCAACGCGCCGGCAATTGGCTTGCCGGTCACCTGGTCCGTCACCCGGCCGGTGATCATCGGAAGTTTATCCATCGTGAAGTCGATGCCGGTGGTATGCTTATCTTGGAACACCTGCACCGGCGTGGCTTTGAGGTATTCACGAGCTTCTTTATAGAATTCCTTTTGATATCCTGCGGCCTCTGCCGCCACCACATAGAATCCCGGCGGCACATTGGCCAGATACTCGCCACGCTCATTCGTGAGTACGGTCACGACCAGATGTGGTTTTGCATGAGTCGTAATCAGCGCATGAATCGAAACCAGGGCCTTCACCACCGGTGCGTTCGAGACGGCGTCCACGACTTTACCGCTAATCGCACTGGCAGTGGCCAGAAAGAGATTGATGTCTCCAACAGTGTCTTCATCCTTTACGGAGATTGGTTTCGCTTTGGACAACTCGCGCGCGTCGTCATAGAATTCACCTTTGTAACCGGCGGCTTCGGCGAAAATGGCATACGTGCCCGCGGGCAGGGCAGTCAACGCGTAATTACCTTTTTCATCGGTGACGGTATGATGTTTGAGATCCGGCTTCAAGATCAGAATGGCAACAACATGCGCGCCGGCGATCGGGGTTTTGTCGCTCTCGGTGGCGACCAATCCGGAAATGGTCGCACCCGGGCTGAGGCTAAAATCAATTCCGGTTTTGGCTTCATTTTCTGCCAGCGGCACGGGCGTGGCTTGCTCGAAGGTGGCAGCATTGTTGTAAAATTCAGGCAAATAGCCGCGGGCTTCGGCCCTCACGACATAAGAACCCGGGACGAGCTTTTCAATCTTGTAGTTGCCTTGCGCATCGGTTTGCGCTTTCTGCGTCCACCGGAAATCACCCAAAATACGCTCAGCCCAGACCACGGCGTTCTCGATGGGCTGGCCGGTTTTCTGATCCTTCACTTGTCCGGCGATCGAAGCGCTCGCCAGCGGTGCAACCGTCACACGCGCTTCACCACGAAGAACCACGCCGGTATATTCGACAAAAGCAACGACGGTCCCTGTCCCGGTGTTGGGGCCAGCCGTGAACAACCCGGTTTCGCTGATTTTCCCCAACTTCTCAGGAACCACCTGCCATTTCACGCGCGTTGGCGGCACCGGAGAAGCGTTGGGTGTGATCACGGTTGCCTTGAATTGCTGCGTTCCCAATGGCGGAACCACTGCTTCCGATGGTTCAACCACCACCCTTGTCACTGGAACTACGATCAATCCGCCAATCAGGACGCGGGCTTCGCCAACATAAGAACCCATGCCGGCCTGTGCCTTCGCGATGATCTTGCCCTCGCCCTCCCGACGTCCTGCCATGAAAAAGCCATCTTCAGTGATGGTCCCGAGCGAATCCGGAGAAACTGCCCAGGTTAACTTGTCAATCTGTAACGATCGGCCATTGGAGCCGAATAACATCGCCTCGAATTTCTGTCCCTGGCCCGGCGCCAAGTTGACCTCGCGTGGGGTCACGATGAGTTTGGCATTATCCACCACCGAACCCTGCGCGACGACATTGGTAACGAGGCCGAGCATCAGAACAGCAGCGAATAAACTACGAACAACACGCATACTTCTGCCTCCTTGGTTGAGAAATCCTGATCAGGTGAAAATCAATGAATTGTCATTCGCTACTCCATCCTCCAGCCGTCATCTGCACGGCAATTTCCCCCGCGCGGTTGCGCGGGGGAAATTTTATATATAAAAGCTGCGCCCATGGGCTGTGCCCGTCAGAACTTCACATGATATGGGAGCGTCCACACCACCGCATCGTATGGCGCACTATCGTCGTAGATCGTGCCATTGTCGATCACATCCACCGCGCCGTGATGATGACCAGAACGTTTACTCACGATCCAGTAGCCACTGTAGACACCATCCCCGGCAACCGCATCCGGATAGATGCCATCATCCCGGAACAATTTGCGACTGCGGTGAAACTGATGATTCATGCCGTAGCGCATCAACACCGTTTCACCCGGCTCCGGCGGAAAATTGTTGCTGTTGGTGAGCGTGACATACATTTTTACGGTATCGCGCGGCGCCAGCGCCGGCAGATCGCCACGGTTGCGTTTTTGCTGGCGATTCCAAAAATATTGCAACGGATCGTCGATGCTCAACTTCGAGCCGTCAGGAAACTGGATGGTAAAGTTGGTGATTTGGATGGTGGGATTCGGCGAACTCATCACGCCGCCGGACACTTGCACAATCCGCCAATCCTTGCGATCATTGCCGGTGCTGTCAACTTTTACAAGCTTCGCCTTGTGCACCAGCGTGTTCTTCATGTCCTTTTTATAAATCGCGCCGATGAGATTGGGCTTGGTGGTATCACGCGCGATGATGATGAAGTACCCATCGAGAGAATAAGTGACCGTCGCCGTGGCGGTTGTGTCGCTCGTCGCCTCGATCTCGACCTTCTCGAATTTCAGCCGGCCGAACCGGCCCCAACGCTTGGTGTCGATTTGCTCGGCGACCTTGCCCAAGGCTTCGGGACCGTCGGTGCTGTACTCGACATTCTGCGCACCATCATCATCAATACCGGTGTTATTGAAAAGCTCATCGCTGGCAATGACCCGGCGAATCGCGGCTTGATCCTGCGCCGATAATTCATACCTCGGGGCATTGGGACTACTGCTCTGGTCGCACCCCGTGACCATCCACACGCCGAGAATAGCAACAGCCAGGGCTTTCAAACCAAACAACATGCTGCGTTTCATGGTGGGTTAATTCTCCTTTGGCCCAACGTGATTGAGATCGCAAACAACAAAATTCAAATCGACTTTTGCTCGCCACAATGCGTTGACCATTCAACGCGTTGAAGTTTGCTGTTTGATTTTTGCTGTTTGCTTTTTTTGATCCCGCTGCCAACGCGATTCAGCTCATGGGCCTGAGAGTGAGCCGGCGTTGGCGTCGCGTAGTCCGCGGCGTCTCCATGCCTAAAACGAAGCGGACTTGCTGGCGGGGAGTTGTTTATGAACAAAATCCTGCTGAGACTACTTGCCTTTCGAACACTCATCCATCAAATCATTCACAACTTCAAGGATCGCAGAGGCCAGACGAAGCTCTTTCCGATCGACTGCTGCACGCGCACGTTTGAGTAATACCATGGCCTGCGTTGCGACTGCCTGACAGGATTCCGGATTGTCACTGCCGGTACTTTGACGCAATTCCAAAACGGCATTTTCCAATTGTGCCATACGCTGTGTCAGGGTTTCACGCGCCGGCGTGTTGGCGGTGCCCGGTGCGGAAAGATCCTGCAGCATCATTTCGGCACGCAAGAGAAAATATTGCGCTGCTCGGATGAGCCGAAATGCCAGAAACCAGGACCTCGATGT
Organism: Candidatus Zhuqueibacter pondensis; assembly: GCA_034505955.1. Lineage (GTDB taxonomy): Bacteria > Zhuqueibacterota > Zhuqueibacteria > Zhuqueibacterales > Zhuqueibacteraceae > Zhuqueibacter > Zhuqueibacter pondensis. The sequence goes on along the minus strand of JAPDQK010000045.1, from coordinate 20,452 downwards.
TCCCGTTTGCTGTGCTTGACGGCCGGCGTTCTCTGCGGCCTTCCGGGCATTGGTGGCAAGCTCGACAAGCTGCAGCGCTTCCGTCTTGTTTGCTTCGCGGGCTTTGCTGCCTACCTCTTCAATATCACGCGCCAGATCCTGCAGCGCCTCATGGTAACGTTGTTCCAGATTATTTCGGTTGACAGAACTCCAATCCGTCTTGCGCATGGCTTTGTCGATGAAGCTGCGAGCCAGCTCGATGCGCCACCGCGCCTCCGGCATCTGCCTGCGATCGAGTGCGACCTCGGCTTCACGCACCAAAATCCGGGCACGCTCGAGCAACAGAGAAGCGCGCGGATCGGGATTCTCTCTGATCTCTTGCTCGGCGGACTGAATCAAATCCTTCAGCAGCGCCGCTTCATTTCTGCCCCACTCCTCGACTTGCTGGCCAGCCATGGCCAGATCAATGGCACGCAACAGCAGACGCGTGGCACCACGATAAAGCTGCTGCGCAAGGGCACCCTGGCCTTTGTGGAATGCCTCTCTTGCCGCGCGTGCCTGCTTTTGGGCTTGTTCAAAAACCAAAAACGCTGGCGAGTTTTTGTTCGTTTCGACCGCTTCACGCGCACGCGTCTCCAGGTTGTCATAACGCTCCTTTTCGCGACTGATCGCCGCCTCGGGTGTGGCCTCCGGTGTCGAGCGCCGACCCTCCACCAAACTGATCGCTTTTTCCACCAGAGAAATGGCAATTTGATACAACTCTGCCGCACGGCGAAGATTTTGCACTACCACCGCCCGCTCCGCCTCCGCATGATTCTTTTTCGCTTCATAGAGCAAACGTTCAGCCTCGCGATTCCCACCACCGAGCACCGTTTGTTCAGCGCGGCGCATCAGCTCGTCGAGATTATTGCGGAGCCTCAGGAGCGGTGCTTGCAGCGCCAGTTTGATGGCCTGCTCCGCGTTGGCTTTTGCCAACGCAATATTTGCCAGCGCTTCCTTGAACAAGCCTTCACGGAAGCGATGATCATTCAATGTCTTTGCGCGATTGAACTTGGTTTCCGCGTCTTGACGCAACACCAGCGCCTTGTTGAACCAGTCACGTGCCTCGCGATTCTCGAAAGCAGCCAGCACATCCTTGGCTGAAGCCAGCAACTCATCCAATTGCTGCAACTCTTTGCGGACGCGCCCCTCCAAAGATTCCTGCGACCAGGACTGAGAGGTCAATGTAAAAAGGAAAAGCAAAAAAATAGGAAGGAAAAATGCCAACCGCAATTGCAAGTTTCTGGAAAAAGACCGGAAAAATTTTTCACGCCTGATCATGTTCATATCTGCTTGTTCACTGCGCCCGTATGGAGACAGCAATTCTTTCATTTTACTTCCATGCAAGGCGTGTGCCCAAACAATTTTGGTAACGCCCGAAGGTGCATAAGCCAAAGAATTTTAAAGACCTGGAACGATGGAAAATTCTCCTGCTGATCGGAAAATTGAACTCTCATGTACATTAAAGTACAAAATTGAATGTACCTTTGGGGACAGCCCGGAAATAAAAAGGGAAAATCGGGTACGAATCCAGTTGACCACGGAGAACTAACGGTAATCCAAGCAAAGAAGCTAAACCACTGAAGTAGCTAAGCTCGTAGAACTGACAAGGACTACTGTTTTTCATTGACAGCGCGATCAATCGCAGTGTCAATGAAAATCAATTGAGCTGTTTGAGCCGTTTTAACAGCTTTTCTGAACAAAATGGATAACCCAAAGTCCTCGATCTGCAATCCAAAATAGATGTGGACACCTACAGAATGACTTTCATGGAGTTATCCATTCCATCAGTCTGAAGGCATTATCCTCTGATACTCACGCTGGCTCAACAGCACAAGAACTGGTCTTTTGTTTTTGTTGGTCCCCGAGTGAATTTAAGAGAGTGTACACCATTGGTCGAGCAGCTTGCGCATCTGCCAAACGTCTACTTTTTGGGCAGCAAGCCATTAAACATGCTTCCCGCCTATACGCAACACTTGGATGTGTGCATGCTCTGTTACGAGCTGGATGGTTACACAAAGTATATCAATCCATTGAAGCTGCATGAATACCTTGCCAGCGGCCGTCCCACGATCGGCTCGCCGATTCCGATATGTTTGGATTTTGCCCATGTGATCAATCTCGCCCAAACACCAGAAGAGTGGGCAACCGCCATAGAAAAGGCGCTTTCTCCCACCACCAATTCACCCGAACAGATAGCAGCGCGCCGCCGCGTGGCGCGCCAGCATGATTGGAATATTCTCGTTCGAAAAATTGCCGAGGCTTTATGCAAACGACTCGGTCCGACTTATCTCGAGCGGTTCGAGAAGCTTCCATAAAAGTCAAGAAACTGAGATTGACCGGCCGCTCACTTTATTTATCCAGGATAAATCAACGGCGTCGCAGTGGCCGGTCAATAGGGTGCCTAAAAATCCGCACCCCAACCAGTCTTTTACTTCAACAATGTCATCCGCCGCGTTTCGGTGAAGGTGGTGTGACCATCTTTTCCTTGTACCACAATTCGGTACAGATAAACCCCTGCTGCCATGGTTTGTCCCGATTCATTCCGCCCATTCCATTGCCACTGATGCCACCCCGCGGCCATCTCGCGATCAACCAGCGTGCGCACAAGCTGGCCGTTTTCCGCATAAATATTCACCGCCACTCTGCCGGCCTCCGGCAAGGCAAAGCTGATCATGGTGTTCGGATTGCCGAAGGCTACGCCCGCCGGGGTTGCCTGCGTGAACGGGGAAAACGGATTCGGAAAGTTTTGTTCCAACTGATAGCGGGTCACTGATAATTGATTACGGCTTGCTACTGCGGCCGGCGGCGGACTCTTCACAAAAAGCACCAAGCCATCATGATCAGACGCGCGCAACGCCGTGGTCCCGTCTGTTTCAAAATTTTCCGCCGCATCCGAATTGCCGCGGGCGAATTGAATGCCGGTCACCGATGATTGTAACGCTTGCGAAATCAAAATGTGATCGATCATCTGGGCGCTGCCTTCAAGTACAAAAGAATATTGCTCATTCGCGGGCAAAGAGATCGTGGCATTGATCAAATCCGGATTCACATTATCCGTGCCGGGAATGAGCGCTTCACTGGCCGGTGCCGGTGTGCCCATGACTTGACCGAGCACGTGCACATAACCATCGGAGAATTGAAAGGCGTTAAAATCACCTGCCACGACGAGATGGATATTTGGATCGATGGTCTGCAGGCTCTGCACCATATTGGAAACCGAGACTGCTTGCTCATGGCGTTTCTGCCGCACACGCGGCCCCTCGCTGGGATCGTCAATGCCATTCAGCGAGCGCAGATGAACCGCGAGCACGGAAACGGCGCTACTATCCGCGAGTTTGGCATTCAACAATAACGGCGGCCGGTCGTGAAGTAGCGTGTTGTCAAACGTCAAAAGTTCCGTCGCGCCCAATTGCATGATCGAATTGACGGTGACCCCGGCGCGAACTAAAAAGCCTACGTCGATGCCCGAAACATCATTGCCTTCGATGAGGTACGGCATATAGGTCAGCGTCACGTCATCGCTGTTGATCTTGTTTGCCAGATCCTGCAAGACCTGAAGCTTTTCCGCTTCCTGCACCGCCAGAATATCCGGCGCGCCGAGCAGCGTGCGAATGTACAGCGAAAGCTTGTTCAGTTTATCCGCATACTGCTGGGGCGTGCGCACCGGCTCCTCGATGCCGGGATCATCAATATCATCGTAGAGCTGATACAAATTGAGCGTGGCAATGGTTGACTCACCCGGCTGGCGCGGCCGCACGGCGCGGGGCAAAGTGGCTGCATTGACCGAGTAAGAAGTCGGCCACAATTCGTAACCACCAAATTCAAAACCCAACACCCCGGTCGCGGAAAAAGTTGAGCCGGCAGGAATTGCCATATTGGGTTGGCCGAGACGATCCGGATCGAATTCAAAAATTTCCGGGTTGCCATCCCACACCGGCAGGCCAGCGAGGCCGGGATACTTGATGCCCGACTCGCGGAAAGGTCGATTCGGACCTGCGACGATCAACACTTCTGCAATCGGATCAGAGCCGAAAGTTTGATTGGGCGCGGCCACCACGCCGTTCGCAACATGTACCAACATGCCCTCGAAACGCTCATATTCGGTTGCAGCTTGCGGCTGATTCGGCGACGGCGTCATGGAATCGAATTGAATCGGCGGCGGCAACGGATTGCCGGAAGAGACTACTTTGACTGTGGGGGTATTGCTAAATTCTGTGAAATTGAAAAACTCCATCACCTCACCGGTAACGTCGACTAAATCCCCAGCTTTCACCTCTGGCGTCGACCCGGTGAAAACAAAGATGCCATCCGAAGTTTGTGGGTCATTATCGCTGCGCGCAGCCGGCGTTTGTATAAAAAATCCATTCGCGCTCACTGCGGTCACCACGTTGTTTTCCGTGGTGATGGTTTGATTGGCAAAAGGACTCGCCAAACCACTGCCTTGAATCTCAAAAATTTCATGAATGATATGTGATGGTGTCGCAAATTTGAAAGTATAATCCGTCGCCATCGTATCCGGCGGATCATTGTCATCCTGATCCGTGATATTGGCGGCGAAAACCGTAACCGTCACGCTCTCATTGTCGGAGAAATCAACATCCGGATCGAGCGTGAACGTGACCGACCCGCCACTGGCCGTGGCCGTATGCGAACCGCTGCTGCTGCCCGAAATACTGAACCAACTGCCGGAGACATTCACCGCTTCGCTGAAGGTGATCGTGATATTCGTGTTGACCGCAACATTCGTGGCGTTATTCGCCGGCGTCGTGGTGACGACGAAAGGCGCGGCATCACCGCTGACAAAATTCTGGCCGGTATTACAAGCGCCAAATGTGCTTGCCGCCGGTGTCTTCCAGGTAAAATCTTCATAAAATTGGCCGGTACCACTGAGCTGCAAAGACAGGCCGAGCGGATCGGTCCCCGCTTCGCTGACGCCAATATCGGTGCTCACCATGCCATTGGCCGGCCCACCCACAGCGGTAAATGATCCCTCATAGCTGAGGAATTGGATGACGGTGTTTGACGGATTAACCAGCGCAATGCCGTCCGGGCTACCGTTTTGAATTCCATTAGTCGGATAATTCAGCACGATCACGCCGAACCCGTTGCAAAGGTTGGGGATCGTGCCGCTCAGCACGTCCGTATCATAAACCGCACCGCCATTTCCGTTGTAAAGCACGATACTCCATCCGGTCAGATCAGTGCCGGCAGGACCGGCGATCTCGATCGCCTCGCCAGCATCCGTACCGGTGTTGTCGTAATGAATCTCATTGATGAAAACCGGGGTTTGCGCTGAGGCCACAGAGAGGGAAAACAACAACGACAACAAAGCCAAAACCGGCAATTGAACCAGACGCATGAAACGTGCGTGTTTCCGCCATTTTTTCATTTGTGGGAAAAGCATTTCCTGGCCTCCTTTCTGATCGTCAAAGTTTTTTTTGGGGGGGGGAGATTTTGATTATTCAATATAGCACAAAATTTGAAAAAAGCAACATGTGTTGCTCGCTGCCAGTTATAACCGGAATAGAGGGGTGGATTCGGATACGTACTTGATAATTCTCGTTGAATTGGAAGAACAAGCGCAAAAACTCGACGCGGAACAGTTGCCAGCTTTCCTTTCTCAGAAGATTCGCACCATACGCGAAGTGACTGAGGCCATGCAGCCGGTTATATAAGAGAAATAAAACAGCCCGTTTTCAATTCAACAACTCAAACGCCACTGCCTTTCTCATGAGCATTGGAGAGAAGCAGTGGCGTTTCTGTATATAATCAAACTAGCGCAGCATCTTGCCGTAGCCAAAATTCTTTGGACGCAGACCACCGCAGATTCTCGCTGATTTTTATCCTCCGGAAGTAGTCTGCGATGATCTGCGTGAATCCTACGGGACACAGTCTGTGTCCAAAAATCTTCGCGGTCGTGTCTGCCTTGGCGCAGGCCAGTGATATTTTTTCTTGTGTAGTACACCATGAAAGCGTAAAGGCGCGTTCTGCGGAAATAAGCTGCCCTCCTTCTCAAACTAATTCGAGAAGAAAACAGCAAAAGCCAGCATTTTTTCCACTTACATTTTTTAACTACAGACAGACTTCGCATCCTTCAGAAAAAATTTTTTGGCCGAAGCAGAGCCTTTCCAGCCTTGACATCAGGCTGTTGTTTTGGTATCTTGAGAATAAACTTTGCAAATGAAAACATCGTTCGGAGACAAGAAGGATGAATCAACATTTGTCAGCCTATTGGACCGGCAAAACCGTGCTGATCACCGGCGCTTCTTCCGGAATCGGCTATGCGCTCGTTGAAGCCTTGGCGCCGTATCGCATCCATTTTTGCCTTTTGAGTCGCCGGTTGGAACCGATGCAGGAGCTGGCAACAAGATTGCAAGCGAGCGGCAGCCAGTTCTGGATACGCTCCTGTGATGTTCGGAAACGAGTTGAAGTGGAAAGCGCCATTGCCGATTTCGTCAAAACCACCGGCCGCCTCGACGTGGCATGGGTCAACAGCGGTATCGGTGGGGAGACGTCCTATCGCCGTTGGGATTGGAATTTTGTCGAAAGCATGTTGGACACCAATCTCAAAGGCACGCTGTACACGGCGCACACATGTTTGCTGTATATGGTGCCACAAAATCATGGCGCCATCGTGGCGATCAGCTCTGCCGCGGCCATGCGCGGTTTACCCGGCCGTCCGATTTACAGTCTCACCAAGATCGGCTTGGCTTATTATATGGAAGCCATGGCTGCCGAGCTGCCGCAGATTCAGTTCACCACGATCTATCCGGGATTCGTCGATACACCAATCAATCGCGGCAATCCAAGACGTCTGTGGCTGATGACACCGGAACGTGCCGCGCAGCTCATGATCAACGCTGTGGCCAGGCGCAAGCGCGAGTATATTTATCCGCTTCAGATGAAAACAGTCTTTCATCTGGCGCGGGCGTTGCCGACTTCGATTTATCGCTGGCTCGGAGGCAAGATGATTGAACTGAGCCGGCCGCGATGAAGGATTTTTGCATGTGCATTTTGGGGATTATGATTCAAATTCAACCCTATTTCATGTTCAGGCCGTAGTTGCACTTGTCGTTGCTTCCCCCGCCCAAATGATCGCCATCATCAAACGTTGCCAAGAATCTCAAACGTTACAGACGCAGATTCGCAACAGCATTCGCGAATACGAGCGCAAGATCAACGCTTGATCCCGCCAGCGAATAATAAACTTATCCATGTAAAAATTGAAACGCCGTCCGAATTACCAACTCCGGACGGCGTTTACTTGGGCTGTGTTGCGAGAGTCTATTTTGTCAAATCTCTGTTTGCAGCTTTCCGGGAGGAACTCGCCGTCTTACTGGTCTTTATGCCAGCGGCCGTGGAAGTAACCTCTGCCATCGCCGGGACGACCAGATTTGAAGTGTCCGTGCAAGGTTCCACTGGCTTGATGGTTACGGTCATACCAAACGCCTTTGAACACGCCGTGATCCTCGTCGCGGTTATAAGCCCAGTGGCCGGCCAGCAAACCACGGAACTCGCCGTTCATGCTGATGTACTTGCCGAAAAAGACCTTTTCACCATTTTGCCTGACGCCCCAGATGCCGCGCAAATAGCCGGCATTGGTGCCAAGACTGTTGATCCACCGGCCGCGGAAGATGCCGGCGTGAGGACTATTTTTGATCCAGCGCCCGGCCAGAAAACCGCCGTCAAAAGGCACCACTTCCTTCACGCGGCTGATGATCGAAACCTCGTCGCCGCTGCTGCCGACGGGTTCAACCAGATTCAGAGAATCCAATTCGGTGAAGCTGAGCACGCGCGAATAGCTTCCCGCCGTGAACGTCATGGTCCCGGCGATCTCTGCAGCGCTGGTGTCATTATCAATAATTGCCACCAAAATCCCGTCAAATGACTTTTGGATGGTGGAAGTGAATTCGACCTTTTTCCGGCTGGTGCGCGGCAGATGAATGTAATCGCCGGGCTCGAATTGGATGGTCTTCAATATTGCCAAAGTTCCCTTGTTTATTTCTACGGAGCCACTCCAATCCTGCACTTGCGTTGCGGTCGAATCAAATTCCAATTTGCCCCAGGTCAAACGGACAACATAAGACTTCACCGCAGCGGATTCCAAAGCCATGGCATTTTTAGACAATGAACTTATCGGATCGTTCACATCGACGTCTTCCACGGTTTCGCTCAACAGCGCCGCATCACCGAAAGCGGGAATCTCGTCGTTGGTCGTAAATCCGCCAAATTCCTTTTCCAAGCTGAATTGTTCGGGAGTTCCGAGATCTTGCTCGGGACCGAGTGGTTGATCTTTGCTGCAGGCAGTCAGCAAAAACGCCGAAACCGCCAAGCCCAGCAAGAGTGAAAACAGTGTGCGTTTCATAATATCACCTTTCGTTATGTTTGATTGTTCGTGGCGAGAATGCCTCTTGTGCTTGTGCTCCCATGCAAGTGATGAGCCAAAATTTCCTGAAAGCTGGCACAGGGGGACTAAAACGCTGTTTTCACAAATAACTGAACCAGATCATGAAAATCTTTTGCGGTGAGATAGTGTACGAACTGGTTCATCCTGACTGTACCCGGAATGGCACAATACGAGAAAATAATAACGACCACTTACCTATCCGCACCTGTCCGAGACATAAATGGTTGAGCTACTTTTTTCTTGCGCTTTGTTCGGATCTGCGCTATATTGTTGACGATACACTGCAGAGGCGAACTTGCAGTGCCGAGATTTTTCATGACGGAGGAAGAAATGCCGAATTCTCATCCAGCCTACGCAACATTCGTGAGCCAGCTTGCCGAGCGTGGTATTGAGATTGAAAAAGTCAAAGCCTCACTCAAAAATCAGCACATTGAAACTCCCTCATGGGGCTACGGCAACAGCGGCACCCGCTTTCGCGTTTTCCCGTGGCCTGGCGCCGCCCGTAACACGCAGGAAAAACTTGCCGATGCCGCGATGGTACACAAACTCACCGGCATCGCGCCTTCAGTGGCATTGCACATTCCGTGGGACAAAGTCGATGATTGGGACGCGCTCAAAGCTCATGCCGATTCACTCGGCATCAAAATTGGAGCGATCAACCCCAATGTCTTTCAGGACGAAATTTACAAATTCGGCTCGATTTGCCACCATGATCCCCAAGTGCGGCAGCGGGCGATTGCGCACATGCTGGAGTGCATTGACATCATGAAAATCACCGGCTCGCGCGATCTCTCCTTGTGGTTTGCCGATGGCACCAACTATGCGGGACAGGATAATATCCGTGAACGCAAACACCGGATGCAAGAATCTCTTGTTGAAGTCTACCAGGCCTTGCCGCCGAACACGCGCATGCTGATTGAGTACAAATTTTTTGAGCCGGCATTTTATCACACCGATTTCGCGGATTGGGGCATCGCATATGCGACGGCATTGAAACTCGGGCCGCAAGCCCAGGTGCTTGTCGATACCGGCCATCACGCGCCCGGCACCAATATCGAGCACATCGTCGCGTTTCTGCTCGACGAAGGCCGGCTCGGAGGATTTCATTTCAACAACCGCAAATATGCCGACGACGATCTGATTGTCGGCACGGTCAATCCATTCGAGCTTTTTCTCCTCTTCAACGAATTGCTGGCGGCGGAAGAATCCGGCGACACCGTTGCCGCACACTGCGCCAAAAACGTCGCGTACATGATCGACCAGTCCCACAACATCGAATCAAAAATCGAAGCCATGGTGCAGTCCGTGATCAACTGCCAGGTCGCGTTGGCGAAGGCGTTGCTGGTTAACCGCGAAAAACTGAAGGAGCGACAAACTTGTGGCGATGTTCTCGGCGCCCATCGCGAACTGACCACAGCGTACGAAACCGACGTGCGGCCGTTGCTGGCGCAAGTCCGTGAAGAAATGGGCGTGCCTCCCGATCCGATAGCGGCGTTGAAAGCGAGTCGTTATGAAGAAAAAATCGCAGCAGAACGCGGAGCCGCGACTGCAGGCGGTGGTGGGTATCCGGGAGCGTGAGCGATCATCACGGCCAAAACCATTTTTTGCTGCAACTGTGATTCGATCATCGTCAGCACATTTCGGTTTATTTTACATGGAGCACAACTTCGATGGACCAAGAATTCATTGAGAAGATGAATTCCATCAGTGCTTGGCACGAAACTGAAGACAATGCCGAACAAGCGGAATTTCAACTGGAATTCTCCACCCTGGAAGATGGCTTGATTACTTTAAGCTCGTCGAAAGGGAAAATCACTCATAAGCTCAAACCTTTGAGCGAACTTTACTCTTTTGAAAAATCGGACACACCGGAGAAGGACCGGCAATTGGATTTGCTCTATGCAATCGAGGGCCCGATCAAGCGCTATTATATGGATCACCCCGAGCTAACCGATGCGATAGTCATTCTGGCGCTCGAAAAACTGGCGGTCAAACCTGAAATCACCGACGGTGATGCTCTGGTCACGCGTATTTCCAATGAGCTCAGGCTGAAGCTCAGCGCGAGTAATTATTCGAGGGACGAAGTGCGAAGAGCCATTCGCAAAATACTGGAGTCGGCAAAACGTCACAACGAGCGTGAAGGCCGTCGCGGCTATTTGGAGTTTATTGTGGAATATGTTCCATAATCCGCGGGCAGCGCAAGATTTAATCGCCGGGGAGCAAGCCTTTCCTACTTGATCTTCTCGAGCTCTTGTAATAATTCCCCTCCGTCTGCAAACCGCGCCTCTGGTTTTTTTTGCAGCATGCGCAGAATCAGATTTTCGAGCGACTTTGGCAGCGTTGGTTGCAGCTCGCACGGCGGTGCCGGCTTTTCATTGACGATCGCATAAGCGAGCGCAAGCTCGTTGTTGCCTTGAAAAGGTCGCATCCCGGTGAAAAGCTCATAAAGTACCACTCCAAATGAAAACACGTCGCTGCGAGCATCCACATCAAGATTACTGACCTGTTCCGGCGACATGTAGGCGAGCGTGCCTGGTGTTTGGCCGGTCTTGGTGATGCGGGTCGCCGTCGCGAGCTGGCGGGCGATGCCGAAATCCAGCAGTTTGCTGATGCCATCCGGACGCACCATGATGTTGCTCGGTTTCAGATCACGGTGAATGATGCCATTTCGGTGCGCAGCCGCCAACGCCGAGGCGATTTGCCGCACCACTTCCAATCGCTGGTCGAGGCTTTTGGGCGGATGTTGCGCCCAGTCATCCAAGCTTTGCCCGTCGATATATTCCATGCACAAGCACGGCGTCTCATCAAGAAATTCCATCGAATAGATCACCGCGACATGCGGATGCTGCAGTTGCGAAATCGCCCTCGCCTCAGCAAGCAATCTGGCGCGGGAAGTTTCGTCATGAGACAGTTCCGGAGGCAACAACTTGATCGCCGCCAATCGATGCAAATGAATGTCCCGGCCGCAATAAACCACGCTCATGCCGCCGCGCGCCACCTCGTGCAAGATTTCATACGGGCCGAGGCGGTCGCCGCGCTGCAAATTGCGGAAGTCCACAGCATGGCTTTTTGTCGTCGGCAGTGAGATTTCGTCCCTGATGTTCGCCAACCAGAAATTGAACAGCGGTGATCTGAGCTGCAGCATGTCTTCATGCTCGCTGATCAGGCCAAGCGCCAGAAGCGTCTGTTTCGCAGCGGCTTCGGTCGTGGCTGTCGACACCTTGCCGCCGGCGCAGTGGCGCAGGAGCAATTTTTCTTCCGGTTGTAAACTATTGTAATCGACGATGAAAAAGTTTTGCAGCGATTCCTCGTGCTTCATGCTCTCAAACGCCGATTCAACTGCACCGCTCTCCAAAGTCCGTTTCGCCAGCATCTGCAAGAGAAAAGGATGACCGCCGGACAATTCATACAACTCTTTTTGCACGCGGGATGGAAATCCGCCCTGGCGGAGCAAAAGTTTTGCCTCGAGCTCATTCAGGGGCGAAAGATAAAGCGGCGGTGAGAAACCGTGCAGGAAAGGAGAGGTTGCCGTGGCCTCGAACGTTTCCAGGCGACTGAGACGGCGAGTGGCGGTGAGAATACAACGCACACTCTCGCTCGCTTGCATGACCCGGCGCAGCCGGCCGAGCAGATGCGGATCATTATTGGCGATGGTGAGCAGCGCTTCGACTTCGTCGCAAAGGAGTAACAGGGTTTTCTCTCTCGCGCGTGCCACTTTTTGAATTTTGCGCAGGAGTTCCGGAGTCGACAATGCTTCCCAGTCTTCAGCAGCCGCAAGCCCGCTGACATTTTCATCGAGCGCGGCGAGCAGGCTTTCCCGCAAGGTTTCATCGTCAGTCGAACCTTCGAGATCCCAATAGAGCGGCAAATAGCCCGTCGCCGGATTTTGCAAAACCCGGCGCTCGATTTCCCGCAGTAATGAGGTTTTGCCCATGCGCCGCAAGCCGGCAACCCAGACCGCTTGACGCGCTCCCTCCAACAATTCGCTAATCATCTCTTCCCGGCCAAAGAATTTTTCGCCGCGCACCCATTGCCCGATTACGAAGGGATTGCGGTCGCAGGATGAATTCATGGGAATGTCATTTTGTTTGTTGTTGCAGCGGACAGAGCGCTATGCGCTTTGCGCGATGCTCGTTGCACTCGATGTGGTGTCGTGCAACACTTCCTGGCGAATCGCCTCAACCTCGGCGGCACCAATCTTCCGGCGCCGGCGCTCGATCGCCAGGTTGACGAGTCTCACGCAAAATTTTTGAATGACAAATGGTTTGCCCTCGGAAATCTCCCAGATGCGGTTTGCCGCCTCCGGAGCATATTTGAAAAAACCTTTGACTGGCGCATGAATCAATTGCATCGCTTCGTCTCGCGTCAGCGCCGGCATCGGGATTTGCTCGAAGAAATTGTACCACGGGCTGGACTCGCTTTCCCATTTTTTACGGATGGTGCTGCCGGTCAATACCGCCGCAAGATTCTCGCTGAAGGATTTCATGAAAATCGCGCGCAACTGTTGATTGGTGCGCTCGCTGTAACGATTGAGCTCATCGACTTCATCCATGAGAAAAACCAGCCGCACTTTCTTTTCTGGCGCCCGGGCTTGCAAACGGTCGATCACACGGCGCAGATCATTGGCAAATTCGCGGTGACCGTATTTCTTGCGGTCCTCTGAAGTTGAAATGGTGCTGGCAATTTGCGGCCCGAGCTGTTCGCTCACGTCCGCGATGAGGTGCGCAAAGAACATCTCCTCGGCGACGCCCTGCAAATCGATGAAAACCGGCACGAAGGAATACTCCGGATGCTGGCGCTCTTTCAAGGCACGCTGTAATTGATATTGCAGCGAAGTTTTGCCGATGCGGCGCGGGCCAAATACCATGATGCTGTTGTTGGGGATGGTGCGCAGAATCCGCTCGATCAATTGCTGATGGCCGAAGAACATTTTCTCATCGCGAATGGGTGCACCGGCAATGTAGGGATTATAACGATGCACCACCGCAATGCGGTACTTGAGGAGACGATTTCCTGCGATCGCGCCGAACACCACGAGCATGCCGGCCCCGATCACCAGCCAAAATGGTGCAGTTTGATACAACGGCGGCAGACGAGTGATTCTCCGCATCTGCGTGCTCGTATGCTGCTCGAAATCAAGATCATAGGCGGTCACCGCGATTTGATTCTCGCCGGGCTTGAGCGGAATATCACAATCGAAGGGAAAAGTTCCATCCGCATTTTGTGTTGGCACCAGGCGCGTCGAGCCATCGGCAAATCGGAATGGCTCGCCATTGAGGGTAAAGGCGATGGCGGCAATGCCGACATCGTCGTGTGCCGTGCCGTGAAAATGCACCTGCTTGCCGCGCATGCGACTCATCTCCGCCTCAGGTTCGCGGATGATGATGATCGGCGCACCTGATTGCAAGACTTTGATCGTATCCGTTTTAGTAAGTGTCTCGCCGGCCGCCTGCTCAAGACGAGAAAGCTCAAAGCGCAAACGTTGCTGCCAATCTGCCAGCATGGGGTCGCCGGGTGCAACTTGCGCCAGCCGATTGAACAGATCGAGGGCTTCGCGGTAACGTCCCTGCAAAAAGGCCGCCTGCGCCGCATTTTTCAGCACGCTCACCGAGTCCGTGGCGACACGAGTTTGAGCTGCAGGCTGAGGAAGTTGCGCAAACCATCGCGAGATTTGTATTCTTCGATTCTCCTCGATCTCCAGGTGCACCAGCAGCGAATCAATATTCATTTTTTGTTTGAGATCGCGGCCGCGGCGATAGCTTTCATTCAGCAATTCCATCCAGACTGCGGCGTTTTCGGATTTCGTCGCGGCTTTGTTGGCAGCGATTTGAGCTTGCAGCGCACTCGCCGTTTCGCGCAGTCGCAGCAGATCCTGATAAGAATTCGATTTTTGAATGACACCGTATGAAAGCTCGTTTTCAAAATGTTCAATTGCTCCGGCAAAATCAAGCTGAAAAAACAAGGCGCGGCCAAGTTGATAGTACGGCAGATATTCAAAATAATTCAAGCCATATTCGCGGGCGTTGAGATCCGGTTTGGGCTGGCGCCGCAGCGCTGCGCGAAAGGAGTTGGCAGCCGCATCCCACCGGCCATTCCGCAATTCTTCCATGCCACGCTCATAGTCCTCGGCCCACTGCGCCCTCCCTTCGATTGGCAGAATGACGAGCACGGTTGCGGCCAATATAAAGAGGCGAAATATTGATTTCCTCATCATTTCAAAATCTCACTACCGCGGAACCAATGGCTTCAATCAACATTGAAGAAACGTCGAGGCTGCCTTCGAAACGAACATTTTTCAAGACAATGCCAATTCCGGAAGTGAAATGAAGCTGCAAGGTTTCGTCGGAATATTCTTTTTTCAAATTCATATCAGTGGCTACGGCTTGCAAGCCGAAGTGAGGCTCGCTGTAAAAACCGCAGCGAATGGGCAAAATCATTTTCCCTGTGATCATGCTGTATTCGAAACCACCATGAAATGAGATCAGATTCTTTGCCTCGACATCGGCATTGCCGTCCGGATCCACATAATCCCCATTGTCATTCAATCGGTCATCTTGAGGCAGATTCATATTCAATGCGCGCAACAAGGAATGGTTGCGGTGCAACACGGCATCGAGCGCCATTAAAATTTTCGTTGTCGGCTTCCAGGCGAGACCACAGCCGAATTTGTCCGGCAGCTTGATTTTAAATGGCAGCAGCAGCTCCTGCGGTGAAAATTCAATTTCATCATCGTGACCATCATTTGGCGTGCGATCAGGCAGGCGATAGGCCGGTAGAGTAACGCGATTATGCGCGCGGAAGGTGGGCAGATGCTGATAGACAACACCGAGCGTTAAAGCCGGATCAAGCTCGACCAAAATGCCGGCGTTCCAACTAAATTTGAATTGGTTCAGCTCGAGATCATAAATGCGATAAAGACTCTCGGCGCGATTTTCGCCGATGGGTGTCGGTGCGACATTGAATTTTTCCTGCAGCCAAAGATTCGGATCGAAGTAGTGGCTCTCGTGAAGCCGCAGGCGGAATTGGGTGGCTGCCACGGCGAACCCGAGACGAAGTCGCCGTTGCAATGTTTTCGCCACGACCAGGGCATTGTGGATGACTTGTGTGGAAAAATCGCTGATCACACCTGCGAAATTGCCCGCAGCGCCAAGTTGTTCATGCAGGGTGAGCGAGCGGTCTGGCGCAAAAGTCAGGAATTGACGGCGCGTGAAATCGAAATCGGCATGGATCGCAAGCTGGCGATAAAGGGCAAAAGTGAAGCCCCGATATGGATACGCAATATTGACGAGGGTTTGATCAAAGATCGGATTGTGATCACGGTGCGTACCGATGCCACGGTTGCTGCTTGCGACAGGATAATCGCGCGCTTGCTGTCCCAAGGCATGGCTGAGACTGACTTCCGGCCGCGTCAGGAAGCTCAATCCGGCAGGATTGATCGCTGCTGCGGTGGCGTCGTCAGCAATACCGATAAAAGCGCCACCCAGGCTGGCCGGTCGCGCCGCAGGATTGGCTGGCGCCAAGCGCAATTGCACGAAAGAAAACTGCGGCACCGGTGGGCGTGGGATTTGCCCAGCCGCGATGTTGCAATATAAGAGCAGCATCGAGCAGAGGCAAATGCGAGCAGACGGACACAGTCCCCATTTCATTATTCGAGCACGGATCGGATTGGGCATGGCGTACCTCCACTCTCGGCTTAGTCATTCAAAATCAACTTAACCTCGGTGTCTGAAAATAGCAAGAGATATTTTCATCAGCAGATGAAGTCGCACTTGACTTTGGGGAGAAGGTAGTGTATCTTTGGGGTGGCTTGATTTTTAACCAGGCACGAGGGATAAATTACATAAACTGCATTGGCTGGAACAATGTCATCTCCCCATGAGACAAACAGCTCTCCGCTCACCCCGAATATCATCGCGCTGCAAAAAACCATCAGCGAGCTGCAAGCGCTCAACCGTCTGGCGCAGAAAATCATCGAGGCGCCGAACGTGGAAGCCGCATTGGATGAGGTTGTCGCCGAAACCTTGCGTTTGACAAGCGCCGATGGTGGGTCGCTCATGCTGGTTAATCCGGTACAACCCAACCTCGAAGCCACGCATTCCAACCAGCTTCTCACCCTGGCACGACGCACGACCGATAAGACGGATGACAAATGGCGCCAAGTGAGCCGGAATATCGCCGGTTGGATTTTAAAAAACAACTCGCCGTTGCTCTCGGAGAATCTCGCCAATGATGAACGCTTTGCAGGTTTGGCCCTGTTGGGTGACGTTAACTATGGCGCTGTGGGTGTGCCCATACATGCAGCAGAAAACATTGTCGGAGCTCTCATTGTTTTCAAAACCGGCATGTTTGGCAACCTGGCGGAAGTCGCAGGGCTGACACAAAAAATTGCCGCACAAGTTGCGCCCACGCTCATGAAGCTGCAGCAACTTCAATCGCTTGCCGAGGAAAACCGTTATTATAAACAGACGGTCATGGCGGAGCATGGTTTCCCCGGTATCATCGGTAAGAGCAAGGCAATGCAAAATCTGTTTGGCCTTTTGCAAAGAATAACACCGAGCGACGTTCGGGTTTTGATCGAAGGCGAAAGCGGCACCGGCAAGGAATTGATTGCCCGCACCCTGCATTACAACGGGCCGCGCCGGGAGAAAAAATTCCTCGCGATTGATTGCGGCGCCATTCCCGAGAATTTGCTGGAAAGTGAGTTGTTCGGTTACATGAAAGGCGCATTTACCGGTGCAACACAAAATCGCAAAGGGCTTTTTCAGGAAGCGGATGCCGGCACGCTCTTTCTCGATGAGATCAACAATCTGCCGCTGCCGTTACAAGCCAAGCTCATGCGCGTACTGCAAGAAGGGGAAGTGCGGCCGCTGGGCAGCAACACGGCACAGAAAATCGACGTGCGAATCATCGCTGCCAGCAGCCGTTCTCTGGGCGAGCTTGTCAAAGAAAAGAGTTTTCGGGAAGATCTGTATTTTCGCTTGAAAGTGGTTACCATCAAACTGCCGTCGCTGCGTGAGCGTTTGAGTGACATTCCTCTGCTTGCGGATCATTTCTTGAAAAAATATGCCAAACAGTACAACAAGCCTCTTGTGGCTCTTGCACCGGCTGCGGTACATGCCCTGCAGCGCTATCCCTGGCCGGGCAATATTCGCGAATTGGAGCATGCCATCGAGCAAGCTGTGGTGCTCGCGCCTCCAGAGGGCACTGTTCTCGCCGCCGATGATTTGCCGGAGGAAGTTCGGCAGGTTGCCGGCAGCCCGCTTGCAGCAATAGATCAAATGACCAATCTTCCGGCGGCTGTGGAAACCTTGGAGATGCGCATGATCAGAAAAGCGCTCGAGGAGAGCCACGGCAACAAATCCCAAGCTGCAGAGAAGTTGGGCTTGAGCCGTCGCGGTTTGCTGAACAAACTCAAACGTTATAAAATCGAACCCGGAAATAAATTGTGAAGTCTACAGCAGATGTCCTCAATGAGAATTCATGCTTTCCAAACCTTACCTTCGATTACGAGTTGAAACAGACTGATGGTTGCCACTTCAAGGTATACCCAAAAGATCATGTTGATTGCGTTTACTCGTCGAATAAGCTTGACAGACTCTCAATTCATGCGTATAATAATTAAAGAGTGACAGTTTTGCCAGGATTAGGAACTTGACAAAAAAAACAATGGCCAACTGGAGGCCGGAATAATCAGTACCGCGGTCATCCAGTTTGAAAGAGATCATCTCGGCCAGGGTCCCTATATTTGGCACGGAGGTTCCATATAATCATCGAAAGCTTTTTGAAAATTGATCAAGGAGAAGCCCAATGAACACTTTCAAAACTTTTGCACTGATGGCAGGCTTGACGGCGCTGTTCGTCGTCATCGGTAATGCCATCGGCGGCCAAAGCGGTATGTTCATCGCTTTTGGCATTGCGATATTGATGAATTTCTTCAGTTATTGGTTCAGCGACAAAATCGTTTTGAAAATGTACGGGGCGCACGAAGTGAGCGAAA
Organism: Candidatus Zhuqueibacter pondensis; assembly: GCA_034505955.1. Lineage (GTDB taxonomy): Bacteria > Zhuqueibacterota > Zhuqueibacteria > Zhuqueibacterales > Zhuqueibacteraceae > Zhuqueibacter > Zhuqueibacter pondensis. The sequence continues at coordinate 2,027 of JAPDQK010000045.1, read as the reverse complement.
GTCAAGCGCCGGAGCTTTACAGGATGGTGAAAACTTTGGCCACCCGCGCCGGCTTGCCGATGCCGAAAGTCTACCTCATTCCCAATGAACAGCCCAATGCTTTCGCAACGGGGCGGAATCCCGAGCATGCTGCTGTTGCCGTAACCGAAGGCATCATGCGCACGCTCAGTGGCGAGGAGTTGTCCGGCGTTATCGGCCATGAGCTGGCGCACATCAAAAATCGCGATATTCTCATCGGCACCGTCGCCGCCACCATCGCCGGTGCCATCAGCATGCTGGCGAATATGGCGCAATGGGCAATGATTTTTGGCGGCGGCCGCAGCAGTGACGACGAGCATGGACAAAATCCACTTGCCATGTTGGCGGCAATTATTATTGCTCCCATCGCCGCCATGTTGATCCAAATGGCCATCAGCCGCTCGCGGGAGTATGTTGCCGACGAAGGTGGCGCCCGCATCGCCGGCAATCCGCGCTATCTCGCCAACGCCTTGAGAAAGTTGCACAACGCCGCGCAACGAATTCCCATGCAGGCAAATCCCGCCACTGCGCACATGTTTATTGTGAGCCCGCTGAGCGGCGGTGGCATTGCCAGTTTGTTCAGCACGCATCCGCCGATGGAGAAACGGATCGCCCGGCTGGAAGGCATGCGGCTGTTCTAACACGAAAGAGTGATTTGAGCACTTTACACGCGGAACGTGCTCAAATAACACCCATTACATAAATCGAGGTAACCCATGAACTGTCCCGTGTGCAATTATGATGATGACGATTATACATACAAAGGCCGCAGACGCAAATCGTTTCTGGGAGAACTCTTCGATTTCGATTGATGCCTCATTTTCACTGAATTGAATATGATGACCCGCGGTGCGACTCGCGGGTCATCTCGATAACAACAAAACAATGCAAGTCGTTCCAAATCCCATTTCCACCTCACCACCATCAGACAAGACGACCTTCTCTCATAACGCGCGCGGTCGAGCAACGGGCTGGGTTCTCGCCCTTGTACCCTTTGGTTTGGTGGCTTACTTTTCCCTCTTCATCGCGCCGGTGGCTGCCGGCAGGATTTTCACGTTCTCATCTCCTTGGATTCCCCGCCTCGGCATCAATCTTTCGTTCCACCTCGATGGCCTGTCCCTGCTCTTCGCCCTGCTCATCAGCGGCATTGGTGCCTTGGTAACGATTTACGGCAGTGGTTATTTGGCCGGACACCCGCAGATTAAGCGCTTTTACATTTATTTACTGCTGTTCATGATTTCCATGCTGGGGTTGGTATTGTCGAATAATTTGATCACGCTGTTCATGTTTTGGGAGCTGACCAGCATCAGTTCCTATTTGTTGATCGGTTTCAGCCATGAGCGCACGGAGTCACGTTCGGCAGCACTGCAAGCACTGCTCATCACCGGCTTGGGAGGACTGGCTCTGCTCGCCGGCCTGTTGTTGTTGGGATTTGCCGGCAGCAGCTTGGAAATATCAACCCTGTTGACGCGAGGCGACCATGTTCGCCAGCATGCGCTTTATCTGCCGATTCTCGTGCTCGTTCTTGCTGGCGCTCTCACCAAATCTGCGCAAGTGCCGTTTCACTTTTGGCTTCCCGGGGCAATGGAGGCACCGGCACCGGTCAGCGCCTATTTGCACTCGGCGACGATGGTCAAAGCCGGCGTGTATCTCCTTGCGCGTTTGAATCCGCTTCTGGGCGGCACCGAGGCATGGCACTATATCATCACCACCTTTGGCGCAGTGACGATGCTTGTTGGAGCCTTGCTGGCCTTGCCACAAACCGATCTCAAGCGCCTGCTCGCTTATTCAACGGTGAGCGCACTCGGCACGTTGATGATGTTGCTCGGTCTCAACACGAGTCTGGCAACGAAAGCTGCGGTTGTCTTTTTGCTCGTGCATTCGCTATACAAAGGCGCGCTGTTCATGATCGCCGGTGCGATCGATCACGAAACCGGGACGCGGGAGGTCGATGCTTTGAGCGGGCTGATCAAAATCATGCCGATCACCGCCGTGGCCGCCGGCTTGGC
>JAPDQK010000044.1:0-50814 GCA_034505955.1 Candidatus Zhuqueibacter pondensis | reverse complement strand
TCAAGATCATCGTATCCAACGCATCGACAGGCGTCATATACAACGAGACACCGTACCAATCGCGATAGCTTTTGCTGAGCGGCTTAAGCTCGTCGTGCCCCCAGGCGTATTGTTTGTAGGAATTCCAAGCGTGCAAAAATTCTTCCCGCACGCGCTTGGCCATTTCGGCTTTGTCGATTTCAGCCCCGATTTTCCTTTGAGATTCCATCAAGGAAAGTCGGGGGGAATCAGGCTGAAACCATGCTGATTGAAATGCCAATAAAAACAAAGGGAGCACGATAAAAGACATGTTAGCCCTCATATTCAACTCATTTTAACTTCGACCGTCTTCCCCGACAAACGGCTCTCTTCGGCTTTGAAGGCGATCAAATGACTTTCCATCGAAGCGGCGATGGTCGAGGTGAGAAGCGTTGGGTCTTGCTGGCTGACTGCCTGAATGAAATCATGCAGCAGGCCAAAGTCGCCGCCACCGTGGCCGGATTGGAGTTGTTCCGCTTGGCGCGCGTCCCAGGTCGTTTGTTTTCCAGTGCGAAAATCGAACACGTTGAGTATCTCCATATCACCGACCGCATCACCCATTGTTCCCATCACGCGCGTTCGGCGGCCATGATATGAAGTGAAAGCTTCCATCGAAAAGGCCACGGTGATTTGATCGGCAAACTCCATCGCCACGACTTGATGATCGACCACATCATTGTCGCAGTGATAAACGCATCTGCCATAAGGCCCTTCTTGCAAGGCTTGCATGATCGCAGGGCCTTGCTCCCCTTCCTGCGGCAGGTCGAAGTGATGCAGCCACGTGCGATTCCGATAATAAATTTTCAATGCGGAATATGGACACGTCGCTTCAACCGCGCACCCGTCGGTGCAACGCATTGTGCTTCCCGCAGGCGCGTTTTCCTTTTTGAAGTGTTTCAGCGAGCCAAACGAAGAAACTCGCCGGCAGGGCTTGCCAATCATCCAGCGCAAAATATCCAAGTCGTGGCAAGATTTGGCGAGAAGCATCGGATTGGACTCCGTCGAATTGCGCCAATTGCCACGCACGAACGAGTGCGACATGTGAATATGCTCCACCGGCTCAAAATGCTGCAAGCTGACAATGTCGCCAAGCTGGCCCGAGTCCATGACCTCCTTGAGTTTGCGAAAATACGGCGTATAGCGCAGCACGTGGCAGATGGCCACGATGCGATTTTTCTTTTGCGCCAGCTTCATAATGTCATTGCACTCTTTCCATTTTTGCGCGATCGGCTTCTCTAGAAGCAAATCATATCCCAATTCCAAACCGCCCATGGCCGGCCCGTAATGCAGATGATCCGGCGTGGTGATAATCAACGCATCGGCAAATTTCGGAATTTGCAGCGCGTGTTCCCAGGTGACCCATTGATATTTTTCTGGGATCTGATAGCGCTCCGAAAATCTTTTGCGGCGCAGCGCGATCGGCTCGGCCACACCGACAATCTTGAGCTCATCCGGAAACTTCTCGCTATAGGGCGCATAGGTATTACCGCGCGCTCCGGCTCCCAGCACAATCGCAGTGACTGGCCGATCCGGTTTCTTGAAACGCGGATCCTGCGGAAAGACAACCGGCTTGGCCTCTGCCGGTTTCCCCAAAGCGGATTTGACCATTGGTGCGCCGATTGCCAGCGCGCCGCCCACTTTGAGCATGTCGCGACGAGACCACATATTTTTTTCCATTTGCGCCTCCTTGAAAATTTTAAACGATGTCATTGAACGTAACAGTTCAGTACCCCCAATTGCGGGGTCATTCAGCAGGCCTGCGGCTGTAAGCTACGCCCGCAGGGAATCTTTTTACGCATTAAGTACGATTTCAATTTTAGAATCTTCCCCAGTACGAAAAAAGATTCCTACGGACGCAGTCTTCCAGAATGACATTTCAAAAGAGGTGGTGAACTGTTACCATTGAACGAAGTCAGACTTGGGCAACCGGAGTTACCAAATTCGAAGAATAGGCGTGCCCAAGTCCGACATCACTTCACAAACGGCGTAATCTTGAATCTATATGAATAGTTCTTGTAGGACAAGCAATATTTCTCCAACGGCCATGACCACCAACTGTCAATCCCACCGACTCCCATTTGTTTGTAATCGATGTTGACCACGGTGAAATCGCGTGGTTTCAACTCGGCGGCGTGACGTTGCTGTTTGGATTCGCCATCGTCAAGGTCTTCATCGAGAAAATTTCTGGCGGTAATGCTCAATAGCGTGTCGGATTCGAGGCGAATGCCGGTATTTTTGGACAAAACCTTATACCAGCGAACGTCGGTTTTGTTGCCGGTTTCCTGCGGACGGATGTAATCGAAGCATTGCGCTTTCACCGTTTGGCGATAGATGCCGGCGTGCGCACTGTAATTGCGGTCGCAATAATTTTCGTGCGGCCCTCTGCCGTAAAATTCGATATCGGAAAATTCCACCGGCAGCACCATTTGCATCCCAAACTTCGGAAGATGATACAAGCCGTCCGGCTTGTCTTCGACGCGGTCAGTAGGCGGAATATTTTTACGCGTCTCCAGCCGCTGCTCAACCAACATCTCGCCCGTGTTGCTGAAGGCGTAGGTGAGATAAAGCTTCGCCTCCAGCTCCGCCCCCAAATCATAAGTGGCACGAATTTTCAGATGCGCCTTGTCCGTCGAATCAACCGCCAAAGAAACCAACTGCCGCTCGTGCGTGGCCTCCTTCCAGGCCTTGAGCTTCTTCGGAATATTGGCGCCGTAATCATTATCATTGGGAGCCCGCCAAAAATTGGGCTTCAAGGAGTATGGCTCTTGTAGAATGTTTTTTCCCTTATAAACATAGCGTGTCAGCAAACCGGATTTTTTGCTGAACTGCCATTGCGTCAGCGGTGATTTCAGCGTGATATGGTCATCGGTTGAAGTCACCTGAATTCGATCGGAAGCCGCAACCGCGAGCTGATTTTTCCACGCGCTTTTGACCACGAGTTGCTCTTTGGCAATTTCATATCCGGCGGGGAGCAACGGTTCGGCAGACTTAAGCACGCAGCTGAGATTGAGAAACACTTCGGAGCTGTTGGCTGCGTATTTGACCGGCAGCTTGCATCTGAAGGATTGGCGCGGCGCTGCTGATAAATTTTCAACCGTGCCTTTTTGCTTTTCCGTACCATCAACCAGCAACGCCCAGTTCAATCGTACGTTGCCAATATCGGTGAAAAAGTTCTCGTTGAATATTTCGATCACAACATTGGTCGTATCAACCAATCGTGTCGTGATATTTTGATAAACCTTTTTCACTTCATACGCATGCGGATTGTACCGGCGATCAGGATGGAGTACACCATTACAAAGAAAATTCTTGTCGCTCGGCACGTTCGCCGGCCCCCAATCGCCGCCGTAAGCAAAAATCGTATCACCCGCGCTGTTCACCTTGTACAGCGCCTGATCGACAAAATCCCAGATGAAGCCGCCTTGCAACACCGGATATTGTTTGATCACCTCCCAATAATCTTTGAAATTTCCCATCGAGTTGCCCATCGCATGCGCATACTCACACATGATCAGCGGGCGCGGGCTGTCAGCGCGATTTTGCCCGAATGCCGCCAAGCTCGAAGGAGAAGGATACATGGGGCAGATGAAATCCGTGTTCCATTCAAAATGAAAATCCCAGTCAACTGCGGCACGCTCGTATTGCACCGGACGGTAATCGCGCTGCTTCAGCCACAAATAACATTCGTACATATTATAGCCGTTGCCCGCTTCGTTGCCCAGGCTCCAGTAAATCACACTCGGATGATTTTTGTCGCGCTCCACCATCCGGCGCACACGATTCAAATGCGCCTCTTTCCATGACGGCCGGTTGGCAATCGTCCGATCCAATTTGTAGCCCATGCCGTGCGACTCGATGTTGGCCTCGTCGAGCACGTAAATGCCGTACCGATCGCACAAGTCATACCAGTATTCATCGTTCGGATAATGGCACGTGCGCACCGCATTGATGTTGAGCTGCTTCATGATGCGGATGTCCTGCTCCATGCGTTCCTTGGAAATGGTTTGCCCGGTCGCGGGATCGGTTTCGTGGCGATTCACACCTTTGATGTAGATGGCTTTGCCGTTGAGCAGAAAACGGCCGTTTTTGATTTCCACCTTGCGGAAGCCGAGGTTTTGCGGAATCACTTCGAGAATATTTCCGGCCTCGTCGCGCAAGGTCAAAAGCAGTTTGTACAAATGTGGCGTCTCGGCAGTCCACTTTCGCGGATTATCGATATTGATGAAAATCGATTTGTCTGCCAGCGCCTCCAGTTTGTAGCGCGATTGATGTTTGATTGCACCGCCGTCCAGCAGCTCGACCTCCAACGAGTAATTTGCGCCTCGTTGTGCATTTGCAAAAGAGCTTTTAACCTGCAGTGAGCCGTTTTGATAATTTTCATCAAGATCGGGAATCACCTCAAAATCGCGTAAATGAACCGGATGGCGCGCATAGAGGTAGCAGTCGCGTGTGACACCGCTGACGCGCCACATATCCTGGCATTCGAGATAAGTGCCGTCACTCCAGCGATAAACTTGAAAGGCAATCACATTTTCGCCGGCTTTGATGAATTTGGTGATATTGAACTCCGAGGGCAGCTTGCCGTCTTCGCCGTAGCCGACAAACTCTCCATTCACCCACACGAACAAATTGGATTTGGCCGAACCGAAATGGATGAAGATCTCTTTCCCATTCCAGCTTTTGTCGATGATGATTTTGCGGCGATAGGAGCCGACGGGATTGTAATCCACCGGCACGCGTGGAGGATCGGGCATCATCAAATGTTCAAACTCGTATTTGATATTGACGTAAATCGGATAACCGTAGCCATTCACTTCCCACGTGGCCGGCACCTTGAAATCATCCCACTGGCTGTCATCAAAATTCATCGCATGAAAATCCTTCGGTGCTTTGGCCGGGCTCTCAGCCCAGTTGAATTTCCACGTGCCGTTGAGGCTGAGGTAATTGGCCGATTTTTGCCAATCGTTTTGCAGCGCCTTCTCTTTGCTTTCAAACACAAAATACGAGGCGTGCATTGGCTCGCGGTTGATTTCATTGATGCTCTCGGTTTGCCAAACGGTGGTGAAATCTTGGGCAAACAGCAGGTGAGCTGATGCAACGGCAGTGACGAACAATGTCAACAGGGTTTTAATCATTGGTTCCCTCCTCATCTTAATTTTAGGGCATGCGGCATGGCAGGCCAGGATCGGACTTCTCTTTTTTCTCATTCTTCAACTGCCCCAATGCTTTCAAGGTCCCTTCTGCGCCTTTCACGCTGGTGATGTTCATGGCCAGTCTTCAGGCATTCAACATCATCGCCAGTCGAGGTGTCTTCAGACGGCTTCTTGGACATTGCAGATGGCACAATGCGCCACTCCTTAATAAAGCTTGAAAAGTCGTTACATGCAAGTCCGATTTTGTTTTTAGGAGGCGAAGGTAAATTATGGAAGGAAGTCATGCGAAAGTCCGGCGGCTGACTTTCTGCTGAGCTTATGCGTGATAGGTGTACGCGCGGGGAACGAATTTCTTGTCATTCAGCAGGCGAACATTTTCACCCGATTGCGACAAAACGAACAAGCCATTTTTATAGGCGAAATGATCGACGCCTTTATCGATGCTCATTCCGGCAACGGCGCCATAAAGAGTAAGCCCGCGATAGCGAGTGAAAAAATCAAAAAAACGCGGAAGCTCTTCCAAAAAATCTTTCACGTCTTGCAGCTCGAGCTTGAATTTGACTTCGATGGCGACAACATGTTTTGGCCCAACGCCGAGGATGTCCACTTCCATCGTGCCACCATTGCGGCGCACCGAGGCGCGTGAATAGAAATCGGTAAGCCTGATTCCACGTGCTGCAAAGAGACGAGCCGCAGCCGGTCTGACCATGCTTTCGGCAAACAACCCGACTGATTTCTTCAAACCGGAAAAATCGATTCCCAACTCCTTGAATTTTCTGTCGGTCTCTTTGAGTTGTGAGGTGGTCTCCTGAATTTTCCGGTCGGTCTCTTGAAATTTCCGGTCGGTTTCTTTGAAACCCTCGTAAATCAGTTTTTCGAGTTTTTGTAGGGTGGTCATAATTTAACCCCTGTTCGAGCTTATTGTTTTTGTTAACGACAAAATATAAAAATTTTTCCCCAAAAGCAAGTGTTTCTTCAGGCGTCGGATGGTTTGTGGACTTGGGTAACAGGATTGGCTAAAGGAAGGTTTTTGCAACTGCTTGCCTGAGGCTTTTTTAAAAGTTCTGATACACCTTTTGCAAATACTCCCTGACCGGAAGAATATCCGACTGGCGTGTCAAATCCGGTACGTGCTCTGAGAGTGGAATCGTAAATACCGCTCGAGGATTGTGCTCAACCATCATCTTGACGGCCGCGGGCAATTCCTTCTCCTGGCGAGCGGGATGCAGCGGAACCGATTCCAGACATGGATAGATTTGATCATAGGACAGGCGAAAAATGTTCATGCTGACGCCGATTCGGCCGTGCGCATCCGCCACTTGTGTCATTTCCTCCAGCGAGGGTTTTTCAATGATGTCCACCAGGAATCCTTCGCTACCTTTCCGGATCACGGCAAACTTGGAAATGCGCTCCGGCTCGAATTGCAGTGCGGCGCGGTCATAATCGATCATCGCATTGGCATGGGTATCTTCCAGCATCAAGCGCAGAGCCGTTTGGGAGTACAGATTGTCGCTGTTACAAACGGTGAAGGTTTGTCCCTGCCATTCCGGCTTGGCTTTGAGGCCGTGCCACAGCGCGTCAGCAGTGCCAAGGGGTTTTGGTCTTCCAGCAGGAATGGGTTGAAGAGCATACGTGATGCTCAATTGCCGGAATTGTTGCGCGCCTCCGCCAGTTTCGTAATATTCCCGGATCGAATTATCCCTTTCTCCAATCACAATCACGACGTTGCGATAACCTGTTGCAGCGATATTGTAGAGAAGATAGTCGAGAAAAGGACGGGAGTTGCGGCCGACGCCGATCATGGTTTTTGATTTTTGCTCGGCATCGCGGCGCAGCCTCGGGTCCAAATTTACGGACGCCGAGATGGCCGTTCGCATTCGCGAAGAGATGCCGCCGGCAAGGATGACAATATTGGGATGCACGTGGGTATGCTTGTTTCTAATCGAAATGTCGGTTGCCAAATGTTAGCGCCAATTTATCCCACCGGCAGAAAAAAACATGCAAACCGCCGGGTATTCCGTGGTTACAACTATGTTTTGAAGACGGCGATGGTTTTGATTCCACATTTTCACGAACGACCTAATTCGGTTCGATTCGCGAGCCGCTGTCCACATGAACGATGTAAGCTTTACCACCGGCAGCTTCAATGGCTTGGGCGACCGCCTCCGGATCTTTCGGAGCATAGACAAACATGCAGCCGCCGCCACCGGAACCGTTGATCTTGCCGCCATACGCACCGGCACGCAATGCGGCTGTGATCATCCGGTCGATTTTCGGCGTGGAAATTTTCAGAATATCCCGCAGCACCATTTGATGCTCATTCAACAACTCTCCGAGCATGAGATCATCGAGGGCAGGCTCACGCAACAGCTCCAAAGCTTCCTGTGTAATGTCGCGATTACGCAAGGTGCCCCAAAGCAAAGTGTGCTGATCGGAATTCAAATCGCGCTTGTACCGATCCAATTCTTCCAAGGCGACGGTGTGAAGGGAAAAGTCCGGATGGCGCTCGGAAAGATCGCGGGTAATCTTCAGCACTTGATTCTTGATGCGCGCCAGTATCCCCTTTGTATCCTTGGACTCCTGGGAGTCACCGAGCACAAACGGCTTCGGCCGGGAATCAATTTTTTCGATGCTCAGGCCGGGGTGAAAAGCCAACGTCAAAACACCGCCGAATGCGGTGGAATAGTGATCCATCATGCCGCCGGGTTCATGAAATTCGAGCACTTCCGCCATATGGGCAAAACGCGCACATTCCTCCGGCAACAGTTGTTTTTGTTGGTCACTCATCAGCGCCAGGAAATTCACCCATGTCACAACCAACGCCGTCGAACTCGAGGTGCCCGAATTGATGGGAATTTCGCCGCGAACCTCGCAATCGAAGCCGGAGGAAAATGTAAATCCGGAACGCCGCAGCACATTCACGGCGCTGCGAAAGTAGTCACGCGCTCCCTGATATCGCAAGGGTTCCGCCAGCGAAAAAGAAATTTCCTTTTCTATATCCGGCAGGGCCAGATAAACATGCAAGTCATCTCTGCGCCGGCCGGAGATCGAAAGGCGCAGTGAAATGGCGCAGGAAATGACCGGAAGCTGCAAATAGTCCTGATGCTCGCCGAAGAGGCAGATTCGGCCGGGAGTGGATACGCGTAATGCTTGTCGCAGATTACTCATTTTCATTTCACACGTTTTGGCAATTGCGTCAAGTGTTTAAAAGGATGCGCCCGCGGAGCAACGACAGACTGATTCATTTTCAATATCTTGGTATAATCAATTCGTGTACGCGCGCCACAGGCCACCACCGAAATAGATAATCATGCCAAAAGTTGCCACCAGGGAAGCCGTTGTCTCGCCGCGACTCCCGAGATAGACGCCGGCCAGGAAAAGCAAAAGTCCCACAAAATAAATTACCAGGCTCAGCTTACCCACGGCCGTTTTTGGAACGATATGGTACACCCCGTTGCCCCGGATTTCTTCTTCGCTGGTGTATCGGGCACGCCAGATCGAATCGATTTTGTGAGAATCCGGAAATCCGGAGAAGAGACTGATGATCGGCGTTACGAGAAGAGCAATACCAGCGCTGATGAAAGTAGTGGTATTGAAATCAAACCGGAAATGGAGCTGTGCAATGATTCCTGCCAGGGCGCCGGCAGCATAGCCGGCAATCGCGCCTTGCCAATTGGCGCGCTTCCAGAGCAGTCCGTAAATCACGGCGATGATGAAAAGCGGCATATCCATGATTGCAATGATGGTCAAATACGCATTGACCACGCCGCCGAGCCTGGGCACGAGGTAGGCAAAAACGATCATGGCAATGCCTGTGATGGCGGTCACGATGCGGGCAATGCGCAACACTTCGCGATCAGTGGCCTTGCGGTTCAAAATATTTTCGTAAATATCGCTGGCAAAGACGGTCGCAACGCCATTGAGATTGGCGGAAATGGTTGACAAATGCGAGGATATGAGGCCGCAAACCACCAGGCCCAGGATGACATTCGGCAGGAGGTTCGCGAGCAAAGTCGGTACGGCCATGTCGGCATTTTCAATTCCGGGGTACAAAATGCGCGAGGCCAAACCGGGAATATTCCACAGCAGCGCAAACGGCGTGGTGATGATGCCGGCCAACACCAAGCCGCGCGCCACGGTTTTGGTGTTCTCGGCGCCGAAGGCGCGCTGCAACAATCCCTGATCGACACAAGCCCATTCGATGCCGAGCAGGAAGATGGCAAGAATGAATTTCCAATTGTAAATGCCGGCCTGGGTCACCAGCGTTAACGACTCCGGAGGAAGTTGCGCCGTCAGACCAGGCCACCAACCGACTTTGCTCATTGCCAAGGGCAACACAATCAGCGCACCGAGCAGCATAAAGACAAATTGCATCACATCGGTAAATGCAACCGACCACATGCCGCCGAGCATGGTGTAGATAATCGCGATAACAGAAAAGATGAGAATCCAAAAGGTGAAGGAGTGAAAACCGGTGATCGGTTGCGCCGCGATCGCAGCAGCATAGGAAATCACCCCGAGCCAAAAAGCGAGGCGCACGACCCAGATGACGGCTACAAACGTCCGGACACCCTTGCTGTAACGCAGTTCAAGAAGTTCCGGAATTGTCTTGATGCGCAAACGGCGAAGAATTGGCAGGACGAACAAACCGGAAAACACCAACGCCATATTCCCGGTCCAGGTTTGCCAAAGGATCGCCATGCCATGCTTGTAAGCAATCCCTGCCTGGCCGACAAAACTGTAGAGATTGACGTTGGTGGCGGTGAGCACGGCGGCGAGAATGAAAGGTGTCAACTTTCTGCCGGCAACATAAAAGTCTTCCGTGCTGCCCACCCACTGGTAGAAAATGGAACCGACGTAGAACGTCAATCCCATGAAACCAAAGACGATGAGATAGTCAAAAAAATTCACACGGCCTCCACGGACGCGGTTGATTGACCTGCCTTCTGATAATTGTGTTCTCGGTTACCCTTTCGCTTGTAGTTTCCCTTGCACCTTTTTTCTGCGCTGCGCCATGAGCTTTTTGAATTCTTGCAAGGGAATCCAAATCCAAACCACCAGGATGACAAGTCCCAACAACCATATTCCCCACGTGATCCAATCAACATACATGTTTCACCTTTGCTTGTTGAAGTTCGATCAGCTCCCCTGGGAGAGCTTGGCGCAAATATCCGGAAACTCCGAGGATCCCAGATCGTCTGACGTTGGTTGCAGCGCAATACATCAAATTCACTTTGTTGTCAAGTATTTTCCATGATGATGACCTCAGTACACGTGGTTCAAATGCGCGTCCCGCGTGATCCCCGGCCAGGAATCCGTACGAAACGGCGAGGCCGGCAATCCGGCGCGATTGTAAAGGTTGCACACCGGATTGCTCGCCCAGGCGTAACGCACCGCGACCGGCTTGACAATCTGGGGACTGCTCACCACGACCGTCTTGCCATCGATCTCTGCTTCGGCCCAGACAAACTTGCGATCATCCCCGGCGATGGCAAATCCTTGCAACTTGTCACCACCTTTAATTATGAGACCACCCTCGGCATGATCGAAGATCAGGCGAATGCGATTACCTTCGATCTTCATTGATTGGTAAATCGGACCGGAGTAAGCAATGTTTTCGCCATAAACGAGATGGCGCGCATTCAGAGCGAGACGATCGCCCACCTCTTGTTTGTTGCCGGGATGAATATCATTGGCATCGCCGATGTCGATGGTCACTGCCATGCCGGTATTCGGCAACGAAAGCGCCATGGTTTGCGCTTCACGCAACTCGGCCCAGTCATCATCGACCGGCTCAGTTGCAACAGGCTGAAAATTGGCAAGCTGAACAAATAAAAAGGAAAAATCACCTTGACCCCAACGCGCGCGCCAATCTTTGATGAGCAAAGGAAAGAGCGTGCGGTATTGATGGGCGCGCCCGGCGTTGCTCTCGCCCTGATACCAAATGGCGCCGCGAATGGCATACGGAACGAGCGGTGCAATCATCGCATTGTAAAGTACGGTCGGACGATTGGGCGTATTGGGTGACACCGGACGCGGCGGCAGTTTTTGCAAGTCTGCCCCCGGTTGGTAGCGCCACTCACCGGCGAGCGGGATGGCTTGTGTCGAGTCTTTGAGCAGGTTCAAAGTCTCGGGTTTGCCATAGAGGCCGCCACCACCGCCGGTATCAAGCACGCGCACGGCAATCACGTTATTGCCGATCTTGGGCAAATCCGCCGGCACGCGATAATGCCGGTGCTGATTCCATATATTCGTGGCGCCAATTTGCACGCCATTGAAGTAAGTGACATCCGCATCGTCAATCGGCCCGAGGTTCAGATGCAAATTTTGCTTGCCGAAACTTTCGGGCAGTTGCACGACTTTTCGAAATTTGACGATGCCATCGAATGTCGGCAGGCCGGCGCGCTCCCAATTGTTCGGCAGGAGCATGGTTGGCCAAGTACTGTCGTCAAAATCGGGAAGATTCCACCTCGAACCGGCTTCTTGTGATTTGGCATCCAGTTCGTCAAGCTGGCGATTCCACTCTGCCATCTTCGCAGCAAAAGCACTCTCATCAAAAATACTGTCCAGCGGTGAAGTTTCAAGCATTCTGATGAAGCCGGCCATATCCGGAACGGTTTTCAACGTGGCGCTGCTCGTCCACGCTTCGACTACTGTACCGCCCCATGCGCTTTGAATCAGGCCGACCGGAACGCCGAGCCTTTGTTGCAAGTGTCGTCCGAAAAAGTAAGCCGTTGCCGAAAAATTTTTGATACTGGTTGAATCACAAATTTTCCAGCCTTCGCTTTCAACGTCGGTGCGCGGCCTGGTGCTCTTGGCACGATGGACGATAAAAAGCCGGAGATCAGGATAATTCGCCGCAGCCACTTCGTCTTTGAAGTTATTCACTTTGGCCCAAGTGCTGACCATCGGCATTTCCATATTGGATTGTCCGGAGCACAGCCACACTTCACCAATCATGACATTGGTAAATTTGATCATTTCCGAGCCGACCACGACCAACTCGTAAGGCCCACCGGCTGGCATCGGCGCGAGATCAATGCGCCATTTGCCGGTTTGATCCGCCTTGGTCGTTTTCTTTTGCCGATGAATCTTAACAGTAATTTGATTTCCCGGTTCCGCCGTGCCCCATACTGGAATTTTGGCATTCCGTTGCAGCACCAGATTGTTGGAAAAAATCGCCGGCAGTTTCACCTGAGCAACAGCGCCGGCTGGGAATGAAGTAAGAACGATTCCGATGACAAGCATCGTCAGGACAACATAAAATCTCGGCATTTCCTTCCTCCGATCAGTTGCAAATATTTGTTGTTTGATTCACTCCGGGTAAATCCACTCCCACAAGCAATAAACCAGTAGCGAAAAAAAATTTACAGAATGCTTTTGGGATTGTCAATCTATTTTTTAAGCCAAACTCTGCAATCGCACCCTGTTTGTCAGATTGACCAAACGTTTTCCCAATCTGACAAATAAATCTGTCATCATTACTTACACTTTGACTTTTCTTTCGATCCGACCAACCATGCCTTAGGAAACTGAAAATCTGAAACTTGGAACAAGAAACATGGCCTGGCATGGAGGTTGCCAAGTTCAATAAATGGAAAACGAAATCTCACTAAAAACAGGAAAGTTTGGATAAAACAATTTATCGAGGAGGTGAATGAGTATGTCATTAGTCCGTTGGAATCCGGCTCGAGAGCTTGCCAGGATGCAGGAAGAGATGGATCGGCTGTTCGGCCGGTTCATGCGTGGCGATGCTCTTGAGACTTCGTTTGCCCGTGGTGATTGGGAACCAGCGGTTGATATAAGCGAAACGGCAGACAACTACATTATCACTGCTGAGTTGCCCGGTCTGACCAAGGATGATGTCCGAGTCAGCTATGAGGATGGCATGCTGACCATTCGGGGCGAGAAGCGACAGGAAAAGGAAGAAAAGGGTAAAAACTATCATCGGATGGAACGCAGCTATGGCAGTTTTGAGCGATCGTTCCGCCTGCCTTCCCGCATCGTTGTCGATAAAATCGGCGCCAAATTCAGTGATGGCTTGTTGACCTTGACCCTGCCGAAGACCGAGGAAGCCCGTCCCAAAGAGATTCCGATCAAGATCGGTTAAGCACAGGATGGGCATATCTGGTTGCATGTAACAAATGAGTTTTTGACTGCCACCATCACAGGTGGCAGTCATTTTTTTTTACGGAGACAGACATGCCGATCTATCTATATCATTGCAGCATTTGTGACACAACGCACGAGGTTTTGCAAAAATTTTCAGATGCACCATTGACTACATGCCCGGACTGTGGCGGGAGTGTGAAGAAATTGTTCAGTCCTGAAATCGGATTGAGCTTCAAGGGCAGTGGTTTTTACATCACGGATTACGCAAGAAATTCAAATGGCAAAAACAATGGCAGGAACGGGAAATCGGAAGAACATGGAAAAGCTGCCAATGAAGAAAAGAAAAACATCACATCGAAATCTGATAAAGACTGATTTTGAACTTTTTTCCGTGAAAACCTGGCTGCGCCGATAATGACCATCCAGTGCCATCGTGGTTCTATCCTTCCCTTGATGAAATTCATAAACCGTTTTGTGCCGTTCGTGTTGTACTCATTTTTCTCCAGTGCCCGACCATTCGTTGATCCCACCGCTTTTTCCACATTTGTGCACAAAATTTAACTTGGATATTTCAAAGGTTTCTTGTATCATTAAGGCATTGGATGAGATTTTCATGCCATGTCCGTGTGGTTGTGCTTGTGGGGATTCTTGCGATAAGCGCCCTGATTATTTTCATCGAAATCATCTGACTCAAAAAACGCTCGGCGTTATGTCAATCTTTGTTCATCGGGCGATGGCGAGATCGAAAGAGCGTTTTGTATTTCTAACCGTATAGGATGCATGGATACCATGAGCTGCAAACAGTTCAACAAATTGGTGGGGGGCATTCGGTGGTCGGTCATCTTGTTTTTGAGCGTTGGAGCATCGACAGCCGTGGCCCAAAACACCAATGAAACACCGCCAAATTTCAAGATTGCCATTATCGCAGATGGGGGATTGGGAGACAGTGACAAATTGGTTTTCCAAATGATCAAGAGTGAAGGGGCGCAAGCCGTAGTCCATGGCGGCGACCTGTGTGTGAAGGATGGCGGAGTCGCGGTGTGGGATGCGATGATTACGGATATTTTGGGGGTGAACTTTCCGTTTTTTGCAGCCATCGGAGATGATGATGGTGATTTCTGGGATGGCGCTCATGGCATACAACAATATTTGATGAATCGTCTCAATCGCATCGGAATTGCGTGGGACGGCAATTTGGGAATCAAATCTTCTCTCCGATACAAAGGCATCTTCATCATGCTGCTCAGCCCCGGCATTCGTGACTCCGGGCATGATTTGTATATCCGCGAGAAGCTCGCTGCCGAAAAATCAATTTGGAGAATTTGCAGCTGGCACAAAGTCATGCGCCTGATGCAGGTGGCCGACAAGCCCGACGGCACCGGCTGGGGCGTTTATGAGGAAGCGCGCTTGGGGGGCGCGATGACTTTTACCGGCCATGCCCATACTTACACCCGCACGCATTTACTCAGCAGCATGATGCATCAGACCATTGCCAGTACTTCCAATACACTCCATATCGAGAACGGCAAAAGCTTTGTGGCAGTAAGCGGATTGGCAGGAGAAGGTCGGGCAGCACAACAACTCTCGGGCGATTGGTGGGCAAAAATTTACACCAAAACGCAGAACGCGGAATATGGTGCGCTCTTCGCCATTTTCAACGTGGAGGGCATGCCGAACAAAGCAAAATTTTATTTTAAAAATATCAAGGGCGAGATCATTGATAGTTTCACCGTCATCAGTCATGTCGGCTCAGCATCACTGAACGTTACCATGCCTTCGCGCAATAGCGCCGACATTCCCCAAAGCGTCACGCTATATCCCAATTCCCCCAATCCATTTCATGCCGATACCAGGATACGCTTCGGTTTGCCGGAGCGCCTCCACGTTACCATCAAGGTTTTCGATGTACTCGGGAGGGAGGTGGCGATACTCGCAAATGGCCATTACCACGCCGGAACCCATTCGGTCGTTTGGCAACCCCAGAATCTGCCAAGCGGAATTTATTATTATGTGCTTGAAACAGCCAGAGAGCGGCAAGTGCGACGGTTGCTGCTGGTGAGGTAGGATTTTAAAAATTCTAGTTGCTTCTTTCGAAACAATTGTTTAACTTTCGGCACCAGGGGATTGTTTTGACCCCGCTCTTGCGGATAAATTGACCTAACGAATGGAGCGCGCGATGAAATCTCAGGACGCTGTCAAATCGCTCGGCTACTTAATGACCCATGCCGACCATATCATCGAGGAAATGCACCAAAGCCGGCAGCCAGTCATCATCACCCGCCACGGAGAACCTTGTGCCGTGCTGCAAGAGTTCGAGGATTATGAGCGCCAACGCGATGCATTGATCATGCTCCAGTTGCTCGCCCGCTGGAAGCATGCACCTCAGAATGAAAGATCAAAATCGAACAAAAGATCAATGGCGAAAGCCGAACCTCATTTGCGCAAAATGCGAAAGGCCGGTTGAACCAACCGGTGATATTGTTGAAAACCAGATGCAAGAATCCTCTCTCATGGCCTCCATTGCTTAATCACTACGATGGCTGCGTCTGCCGATAAAAATTCTTCAGAGCGGCGATTTGCAGCACCTGCTCCAGAGCCATTTTGAACCAGACGGTATATTTTTCCGGAAAAGCTTTGACCTCCCTTCGTAACGTTTCAACGTCCAACCATCGATAGTCTGCGACCTCCTCCGAATCAGGGATTAATTCATCGGGCCCGGTTCCTTCGTATTTTCCGATGAAGACATAATCGAATTCATGCTCGATCAGACCGTTGTCGAACTCGACCCTGTAGATGAAATGAAAAACCTTCTGCAATTTGCACGTCAATCCCATTTCCTCGCGCAAACGACGGTTCGCCGCATGCTCAATGGATTCGCCGGGGCGCGGATGGCTGCAACAGGCATTGGTCCACAAGCCTGGCGAGTGATATTTATGCAAGGCGCGGCGCTGGATGAGCATCTCACCACGGTCATTGAAAATGAATACCGAAAACGCGCGATGCAGCTTGCCTTCGCGATGGGCTTTGAGTTTTTCCTCGATGCCAATCTGCCGGTCGTGCTGATCGACCAGGATCACCAGTTCACTCATAAATATCCTCCTGCTCCAATTCTTTCTCCAACACTAACCCGTATTGGAACTTTTCAAAAGCGCGCACGTGCCGGAAGACGGGATGGCGTAAAAGTCATTTCTCACAACTTTCCACCCATGCTTTGTATGCGGACAAATTTATTTTGCGACGGGTGTTCTCCGAGGTCATGTACCGCACCAATCCAAAAACCGGCCGCTGCGGGCCCCACGCTCGATCATGCTTGCCAAAGCACCAGAGAATGCCGGTGTAGGTGTTGGGATTGCGACCATCAAGTGCATAACGATGATGCAAACGAATCATCGTCTCCAGGGCCTCTTGTGGCGTGTGGCTCCATTCGATGATTTTCTTGCCCCACAACATGCGCGTGTAATTGTGAATTTTCCCGGTTGCCAGCAATTCGCGCTGTGCGAGATTCCAGACCTCGTCGTGCGTTTCTGCGGCTTCGAGGCGCTCGGAAGAATAAATGTAAGGCCGGCGGTCATTGGCGTGGGCAAAGAGCGTTTGCCGTGCCCATGCCGGCAGTGCCTCGATGGTCGCATGTTTCGGATTGAAGTGGCAAAAATTGTAGGAAAGCTCCCGGCGTACGATCAGTTCTTCGAGAAAGGCCTCGATGCACTCATTCGGGGCGCCGGCATGCAATACCGCCAGCGCCACCTCCATTGCACTAATGTGGCCGAAATGCAAATAGGGTGAAAGCTCGCTCGTCCAATGTTCGCCGGCAATGTTGCGCCCGTGGTCGTAGTTTACCAGGCGGTTCGCGAGAAAAATTTCCAGGCGTTTCAATGCTTCGGTACGCCCGCCGTGATAAAGCCGCGATGGCCGCACGGAATGGTCGACGGCGGTTGCACGCAGCAGCGCCGGAAGATCGGCATGATCGAGCGAGGTCTCCTCGCGGAGATTGAGCTCGAGATCGAGGCTTTTGATTTTCGGATGAATTTCTTCGATCGGCCACAAATACGCCGGCAGCAAACGGTGAATTTTCGGACGAATCGTGCGTGCGGCATACTCCTCCTGTTTCATCTCGCGAATCGGCACGACCCCATTGGCATCGACGGCGTAGACCGGGCAATCGACCTGTTTGACAATGGCGCGATTGTGCCGGGGCACGATGAAGGCGGGGAAATCATCCGTAATCAAGATCGCAGCCTCTCGCGCCAACTGCGCCACCGCACGCCGATTGCCCTGTTGCGGATCGGGCATTAGATAAAAACAATGGCGAATACCGCGTTTGGCAAATTGCTTGTGGTTGTCAATGGCCCCTTCGATGATGAATTGATGGATGCGATCATTGGCCTGGTCGTAATCCGGGCGCAAGCCCTCATAGACCACCACCGGCAAGCCCAGGGCATTGGCTTTATCGATGGCAAAATTGAGCGCCTGATTTTGATATGGCCGGCGATGAATTTGCATCCAATAGAGCACATACCGGGCATTTTCGCGTGGTCTACCGTGAAGCAGCGGCACAATGCGTTTTTGCATCGGGTCGAAATCATTTTGGCGTTCCGGGGGCGCGACAGGTTCCCGGCGTCCACGCAAATAGGCAAGATTCAATTTGGTCGACATGATGATGATTTTTTGAGATGGAATGATCAGGCTTTTTCCACATTCACGGCCAGCCTGCGCTTCGTTTACACATGATTGAGCAACATCAATTCTTTCGGATGCGGATTCACATAAACTTGATCCTGAATATACTGGATATCGAATTTGTTGAGATAATGCTTGATGAGGGTGATCGGAACAATCAACGGCAGCAAGCCACGGCGATAGTCATCAACAGTGGCCTGTAATTCTTTTTTGTCTCGCTCCTCGAGCTGCTTTTTGAAATATCCGGAAATATGTTGCAGTACATTGGCATGTTTGCGGTTCGTCGCCGGATGGCGCAGCGTCTCGAAGAAAAGCTGCGCGTACCTTTCCACAAGCTCTTTCGGCTTATAAGACTTCGCCGTTGCCACCAGTTTGCCCAATTCACGAAAATTTCTTTCGTGATGCGCCAGTAACAGAAATTTGTGCTGCGTATGGAATGCGACCAGATCGCGCAGCCGGAAGGGCTTTTCGAGCAGGCGTTGCCAGCGATAATTTGCGAAGACGCGGACGATGAAATTCTCGCGCAGTCTCGGGTCATTCAGCCGGCCTTCCTCTTCGATGGGCAACGTCGGCATCTTCTCCATGAGCACGCGTGCATACAAGCCGACCCCGGTTCGCACCGCCATGCCCTTGGCGGAATAAACACGCACGCGCTCCATGCCACAACTCGGTGAATCCTTTTTCAAAATGTAGCCATTCAAATTCAATTGCTTGAGTTGTTCTATTTTCGCATGGGCAAATCGCAACATGGCCTCGGTGTAGTCCCTGTTGGTTTTGGTCGTCACCAGGCGCGGCGTCTCGGCGTCACCTGCCAGATGCAAGGATTCACGCGGTGTGCCCAGACCGATTTCAACTTCCGGACAAACCGGCACCCACTCCACGAATTTCGCCAAGACCCCGCTCAGATATGAATCTTTCTTGTGACCACCATCAAAGCGAACATTCTCTCCCAGGAGGCAGGTGCTTACGCCCAGGCGAAGTTTTATCGCTTCGGGTTGTTTGTTCGTTTTATGCAAAGGCTGATCGGCCATCTTTATTTCTCTCCTGTTTCAGTCTTCTCGGAATCGCCTTGTTTTCAGTTATATGCGTTTTGCCTGCAAAGTTTGTCGCCTGACCACCGGCAATCTCCACCACGGGACATATGGATATTCATGATGCTCCCAATGATAACCGAAATGATAGCAGGTGACAAATGACCAAAAAACGGAAAAATTGTTGCTTTTGGCGTGATGCGGATTATCATATCCACCCTCGGGTTCACGATGCGGCAGATATGTGCCGAAATAGAACAACTGCAAAGTGCTGAGCAGCGCGGGCAGGATCCAAAACAGGACGAGATTCGCAACTGGAACCCTGAGGAGATGCAACAGAACATTGAACGCGATGGCCATGCCTGCAATTTGCTGCCAGGTCACATAGGTTTTCATGAAATGAAAGTACCAGGACCAGAAGCCGCGATGTATGCCGTCATGAAAATCCGGATCTTCCCGGGTTGCCGGGTGGGCATGATGCCGGTGATGTTTGCCCCGGAGTCTGGTGAAAGAGAAAAGTGCATACAGCAAAACACACAGCGTTCCAATGAAATTGTTCACCGCTTTGTGCCTCGGTGCCACAATCCCATGCATCGCATCATGGGCGGTGATGAACAAACCCGTATACAGGAACGTTTGCAGCAAAATGGCCGGAAGCAGGAGCATCTTCGGCATGGCCAAAATATCGAAAGACAACAGGAACACCAGGCTCGTCAGCCAGACAATAATCATGAATACGGCGAGGGCAATGCCCTGATCGGAAATGGTGATGAGGTCTTTCATAAAAATATATTATGATAAATTTACCATAATGAAATACAAAAGTTGTGCAAGGTATGCGTGTGTCGCAACAGCCGGAATTCCGGAAGTAAACAGCCTCAGCCGCAAACCAGTATACGAAAAAAAACAGCCAAATACAAACCAGGCGAAATAATTGCGCCACGGCACTGTGCCGTGATGCCAATTCCAGTAGCCCAGTTTCATGGCTGCCGGCTCCATGAAAAAATCGAATATCACCATGAAAAACGCGACGGATAATGCGGTCAACCAGGGTGCACGGGCCAGGCGTGGTCCAATCATTCGCTGTGCTGTGGCAGTGGCACTGAGCACCATGGTCAGCCAGGCAAACCCGATGGCCAGCGGAACCTCCCAGAGCGTGGGTTGCAGCGTATCACCATAGGCATATACGCCAAAGATCACGCCGCTCTTGACACCCGCCAGTTCGATAAAAAAACTGCCGGCAAGAACAAATGCAGTCCACGACAAATATTTTTTCAAAACGCGTTGCGTCTCATTGTTTTGCAGATGCCGAAAATGTGCAAAACCGAGTACGAGACTCAAAAGTGTGATCATCGGGGCCGCGAGCTGCCGCATTTCCGTTTGTAATACTCCGAGCAGATGCCACACGCCGCCAGCGACAAGCAAAACATAAAGCACCACAATCACGAAATATTGCCTGGGAATGCTCATGACACGCTCACAGCGACATGCCGGCCTTTCCAGCGAATTTTTCCGGTTTTGTACCAGCGATATGAGTTCAGGCCGATCAAAATAATGAAAGCTATCGACAGCGGATGCAGCAGGGTGCTGACAAAGAGCGGCTCGTTATATCTCAGTGCCAGTACAAGACGGATGGCAATATTGAGGGCAATCGCAAGCGCCGCCATCTTCGTCAGTGGCGCGAACCACACCAAGAAATACGGCACGATATGAATCCCAAACAGCATCAGCAAAATCGCAAAAAACAGCATCGTCCTGAAACCAGTCAGGCCAAAAATATTTTTCGAATAACCTTCCCAGAGTTGAGGAAAAGAATGATACATGCGGGAGAACACTTCGCCGGTGCCGGCAACGGTGAGAATCTTCATACCCATCTTTTTTGCCAGCCTGCTCAATTCCACATCTTCGACGACCTGATTGCGGACGGCTCGGTGCCCGCCAATTGTTTGATAACCATTTCGCGTGAAAGCGATCCATTGGCCATTGGCAGCAGCGAGGGAGCTGTTTTTACTGTAATACGTGAGCCACAGTGGCAGATAGCTGAAGACGAACATATTGACAACCGGCACCACTAATTTTTCCGGCAACGTTTTGGTGAATTGCTGCGTGAATGCAGAGAGCATGCCGAGATGCAGGTGTTGCATCCAACCCACGGTGCGGGTTACGGCGCTTGGCGCGTGTCGATTGTCGGCGTCGGTAAAGACAAAAATATCTCCGGAAGCGTGCATGCTCAATTGATGGCAGGCCCAAGTTTTTCCAAGCCAGCCGCTGGGCAGCGGGGTTCCCGCAATCAACTTGATTCGCACATCCTCCCGGGCGAATCGTTGCACGATCTCAGCGGTGCGGTCCGTCGAACCGTCATCGAGTACGAGAATTTCAAGCTCGGGGTAATTCTGTTTCCGCAAGCCTTCGAGACAAGCGCCAATGTTGTGCTCTTCGTTTCGTGCAGGGATGAGCACCGAAACGCGTGGTGTTGTTTGAGGTGCCGGCGCTCTTTTGAGCATGGGTCCGAACAAGGCATTGAACAACGTGATGACCAACACCACACTCAGCAGCACGATGATGCTATGGAGCAGGATGATCAACATGGCTTTCTGCTTCGGTTTTGCCGAGACCTCTCACGGCGTCGAATTTCTGGTTGATGGATTTTCGGCCGCTCACCAAAGTGATGCCCTGCTCACCTTTGGTGATCCGGTCGCGCAACTGATCAAGCAAGTTTTCCTCGATTTCTTGCAGGCGTTGCATGCCGAGAAATGTGTTACTATTTGTGATCGTATTCTGCCCGAAAAGGAAAAATGCTTCAGGGCGTTGCTCGCCGAGGAATTCCGTCCGGATTGCAAGCGGCAGCAAATTTACCCTCCCGGCATAACCGTTCAGAATGACCTCCGTACCGCCTTTGAATTCGAGCGGTCTCTTGTCCCATGGCCACAGATCACCTTGTGGAAAAATACACAAGAGTGGTTTGGGTGTCAATTGCTGTTTGAGTATTTCGATGGAATATCTTATTGACTCCCTGACGCTGCCGGCGGAATGCGGATTGATCGAAAATGCACCGAGGCGAGCGAAGAACCTATAGCGCGCAAGCTGTTCCTCGAGCATCATGAGATAGGGCAGGCGAGCGAACAGCTTTCTATTGAGCAGATAAACGAAGAAGCCGTCCCACCACGTACTGTGATTCGGCAAGAGCAATAGTGGCAGTTCGGGATTTGTTTCAGGGACTTCGCCAAGCAGATGGATGGCATGAAAATGACGTTTGAATAGCCCCATCACATACGGATAAAAAATCCGATCTGCCCATTTCGCATGTCTTGCTTTGATCATGTCTGGTTATGCCAATACCATCGTAACGCGGCTTTCAAGCCGCAACTCATACGGGCGCAGCCAAAATTTTTGGACACAGACTACGGACGCAGTCTGTGTTCTAAAAATCCCTGGCCTGCGGCAAGGCAGGCTTCGCGGTCGTGATAGTTTCTTCAAGGTAATATCATATTGAACCTGCCGTGGAATTGAAATGACATCTTCACGGGTGGCTTTGGAATGAATAGTCATGGTTACGCGCCCGCCACTGCCAAACTCTGCTGCACAGTAGCGAATCTGGTTCGGAAGATTTCCTGCAGAAGAATGCCAAGCTTCCGATGTTCCGGGACGAAGACACGACCGAGAAATGGGTTATAATCCCGTGCTTCGATGCGTTTGAGAATGCCGCGATAGATCCGGCTTGCCGAATAAATGGCGAACTGCGATTCACGCGCCAACATGGGAATGCCGCGACTGGCCTGCTCGTAATAGGAATGGGCGCGATTGACCTGAAAGATCATCAAGTTGCGAAACGCCGGGGTCATGCGCTCTTCGAGAATGTCGTTTTCGCTGCAACCATAAGCTTCCAATTCATCGAGTGGCAGATAGATTCTTCCCAAGTCCTTGTCTTCTTGAATATCGCGCAGGATGTTGGTCAACTGCATTGCAATGCCCAGTTTTTCAGCATATCCAAAAGCTTCCTCATTCTCACAGCCCAACACATGTGTCATCATCAAGCCGACGACTGCAGCAACGCGATAACAAAAGACATGGAGTTCGTCAAAATTTCGATAGCGGGTGATTTCCACGTCCATTTGCACACCACGCAGCAGATCAAGAGGATATTGAATCGGAATACCATGGCGTTGCGCGACGACAATGAACGGAAGGACAATCGGGTGCTCGGATTCACCGGTGCGATAAGCCACCTCCAGCTCCCGCGCAAGAAAATCCACTTCCAGCAGAATTTCCTCTGCTTTTCGACTGCGGCGTTTATCAATCAAATTGTCCGCATATCGGCAAAAACCATATATCGCATACGTCGCCCAGCGCTTCTCCACGGGCAGCATATACGCTGAAAGATAGAAGCTTTTGGAATAATGAGCGGTAATTTGTCGGGCATGTTCGAATGCCGCCCGATTCGCAGGTTCAAGCCAGAATCGCATTGTTGTTGCCGGTTACTCGCGCCCTTTTAAATCCGTGGTCCTTGATGCTGGAAGTATTTTTCCATGCCCAGTATCATGGATCAAACATCAAACTTCGAGCATCTGGGTATCGACTAATTCGTCAATTTGGTGACGAGGCTTCGGAACGCCCAAATCTGCAAGCACCAACTTTTCGGTCGCCTCGGCGGTGAGCAAAACGCCCGGCACACCGGCACCTGGATGCGTGCTCGCACCGACGAAATACAGATTTTTGATTTCCTCGCTGCGGTTGTGCGGACGGAAATAAGCAGTTTGTGTCAGTTTCGGCTCGATGCCCCACGCACTGCCTAAATAAGCATTTTGTTTGATTTTGAAATTTTCCGGCGTAAAAATTTCGAGAACATCGAGATTCGCCCGCAAATCCTGCAAGCCAAAATCTTCCTCGAGGAATTGCAGGATCTTTTCGGCATACGGCCCGGCCATTTGGTGCCAATCAATATCAGCCTCGAGATTGGGTACCGGGATGAGCACATACAAACTTTCACAACCTGGGGGTGCCATTGACGGATCTGTCCGGGTCGGCACATGCAGGTACATCGAAAAATCCTCCGGCAGAATTTTGTTGTCGAAAATGTCGCGCAGCAGCCCGCGGTATCGCTCCGAAAGAATCAGCGTATGATGCAAAAGCTGTGGGTATTGCCGGCGCACACCCAGATAAATGAGAAATGCGCTCATCGAGTAATCAAATTTTTTGATCCGCCGATCCGTCCATTTGCGGCGATGCACGGGTTTGATCAAATCGAGATGCGTGTGTGCCCAATCGGCATTCGAGATGACCGCATCGGCATGATAATGCTTTTCATTCGCGAGGACTCCGACCGCGCGGCCATTTCGGATGACGATTTCGGACACTTCGGCATTGGTCTCAATCCGGCCGCCAATTTCCTGGAAAACTTGCGCGAAGGCCTTGACCAGGCTGTACATGCCGCCCATGCTGAACCACACACCGCCGACCTTTTCCAAGTAGGGTATCATCAAATAAACACTCGGCGCGCGAAATGGATTACCGCCGATAAACAGCGGATGGAAGGAAAATGTAAAGATATGACGCGGGTCCTCAAAATAACGTGTCACAAAATATTGTGCCGGATACACCGCTTTCAATTTGAGCGCACGCGGAATGAAATTTAAAAGCGTCTTGAGCTTTACAAAGGGCGTACCGCCGAGTCCATCCGTGATCACGGCGTCGTAGATGCCGCGGCAATCCTGCATGAAGCGATCATAATTTTGTGCATCGCGAGCATTGAAGGCGGCCATCTGCGTTTTCATTGCTTCGGTATCGCCGGAATAGTCGAGGTGCGTGCCGTCATGGAAATAAATGCGATAGTAGGGATCGAGCTTGACCAGGTCGAGATAATCATGCATATCACGACCGGCTGCGCGAAAAACGGATTGAACGATATCCGGTGCAGTGATTAGCGACGGTCCCATGTCGAACGTGTAGCCATTTTTCTTGAATTGATAGGCATGGCCGCCGATCATGAAGTTTTTCTCGAGAATGGTAACTTCGAAGCCTCGGGCTTGCAGGCGAATGGCTTCGGCAAGTCCGCCAAAGCCTGAACCAATGAGGATAACTTTTTTCAAATCTTTACTCCAATATTCTTTCACACTCAAAGTCATCGAATGGAAGGATTTTTTGCAGTTTTCTGCGTTTTTCTTTCATCCGTGTTCATTCTGTGCCATCGAGGTTTTATATTTTTGCGTCTTTTGCAATCAGCTCTGCAGCAATTTTCCCGGAGAGTAAGACCAGTGGAATGCCGCCACCCGGATGCGTTGAACCTCCGGCGAAGTAGAGTCCCTGCAAGTCTCGACTCCGATTGGCCGGCCGCTTGAAGGCGGTGCTTCGGCTATTCGAGGAAATACCGTAAATGCTGCCGCGGTTGCTGAGATAACGCTGATAAAAATCTTCCGGCGTTATCAAGAATTCTTCTGCAATATGGGGTTCGATATCATATCCCGACCAATGCAATTTTTTTAGAACGACTTCCCGCACTCGCGCTGCCTTCTCCGTCCAGCGCACCTCGTCAGTCAAATAAGGCATATTCAAGAGCACGAACCAATTCTCACCATCGGCCGGTGCGTGCGCAGGGTCACTTTTACTGGTGATGGCAATGTAGATGGTTGGATCTTCCGGCGGCGTTCGTTCTTCAAAGATTTGTGAGAACTCTTTGAAATAGTCCCGCGAGAAAAAAATATTGTGCTGAGCCAGACTGGAATGCTTTTTGTTGATGCCCCAAAGAAACACGATTCCGGAGCATGAGGGCTCGAGCCGATTGAGTTTATTGCGCCGGGTCGCGAAGCCATCGAGAAGCTGATTGTACGCCGTCACCACATCCTGCCCGCAGAGAACATAATCGGCATCGATTTTTTCACCGCCAACCAGCACTCCGGTGACGTGTCTGCCGTTGTGCAAAATTTTTTCGACTGGTGCCGAGGTGTTGATGCTCACCCCAAGTTTTTTTGCAACTTCGAGCATGGCTTCGGCGAGTCGATACATGCCGCCGCGGATATAATAACTTCCCAAGCCATATTCGACATACGGGATGATGTTCAGCGTTGCCGGCGCGCGATAGGGATTTGAACCGTTGTACGTGGCATAACGGTCGAACAATTGCACCAGGCGCGCATCCCGGAAGAAACGCGAGACACCTTGATGAACCGTGCGGAACGGATCAATTTGATGCAGACGCAATAGCGTGTTGACGTTGCGCAGCTTGAGTAATGGCAAGAATTCGTGAACTGGAGAAAAAAGAAAGATCCCGGCGGTCAACTCATAAATCCGCTTGCTGTAGGCCAGGAATCTTTCGTAGATCGCCGCATCCTTCGGAGAGAGCTTTGCAATCTCTTGCTTCATCTTTGCCAAGTTCGTGTGGGCATCGAGTTTGGAACCATCCGGATAAAAGTATCGACAGATCGGCTCGATGGGCACAAACTCCAGCTGCGTTTGGCGTGCAAATCCGAGAAATTCAAAGAGCTCGTCGATGACAAAAGGCATGGTCAACAGGGACGGGCCGGTGTCGAATCGATACGCGCCCAGTTGTTTTTCGTTCAATTTGCCGCCGACTTCCGGATTCTTTTCGAATACGATGACCTCGAATCCGACACGCGCCAATCTCAGGGCGCCGCTCAAAGCGCCGAGTCCTGCTCCGACGACAGCCACGCGCTTAGGCATGGTCCACCATTTTCAATTTTTCATAAATAATGAGCACGAATAAAATCAATGAAAGACCGTAGCCAAAATCTTCAATCGGGATCGTGCCGACGCACTTGCCGAGCTGATAAGCCTCGTCGTACAAAACCACCGGTCGCCACGTCAAATAACTGTTGAATATTAATATCAATATAAACACAATCGCCAATTCTGTCAACAGGCGACGATGCCAGAGCAGATCGGTTTTAAGAATGCGATCAAGAATGGCGGCGGCGCCTGTGAAAACGAGCATCAGACCGGTATACTCTTTTCCCACGATAAAGACAAGAAGGCCAAGTAATGGCAGAGGATAGAGCCCGCGGCGGACATATCGCATTACGGCGAGATTTTTATCAGCAAAATGAAAACCAATGACTTCCCAAATAAACAGACTGGCAAAAGGCACGGTGACAAAGAAGAGACATTCTTCGAGTGGCAGCCCGGCGAAGCGAAAACTCAAAGTGTGGCGCTCGTTGAACCACCAATGCCTGCCGGTGACCATGGCATCCCAAATGAGATAGGGAACCGCGGTAATCAAAATCGCAGGAAAAGCATGCCGCCATTTGGTCACGAAGCGCACTTGCTTCTCAAAGCTCAACAGCAGCGGCCCAATGAGAATGAGCACATTTAAAAGGAGATACTCGAGCTTCACTGCTGTGCAAGTCTCGCATTGATCGCCATGAGATCCCGACGTTCCTCGTCGTTGAGCTCAATCTTCTCCGTGATGAAAGTGATGACGTTGGCGATGATTTCCGGATCATAGTTGTACACCTGTGCCGGCAGCAAACGAATGATTGCGCGGAGATGGCGCTGGGCATCATCGGTACGACCGAAAAATTTTGGCAAATAGTAGCACGTTGTGCCATGAATAAAAAGTGCTTCTATATCCGCAGGATTTTGAGCAAGCCCTTCGTCCATAATGCGCAGCCCATGCCTAGCAGTTTTCCATTTCAGATGCGGCCAGAAGGCAAATCTGGCTTTCACCGCTGTGAGTGAGCCGATATAGGTTTGTGTGCGCCCTTTCAGGCTTTGGTCAAGTTGGCCAATGGTGGTGAACAATGCGATGGCGGAGTTGATTTTGTTCTTATCTCCCATGCTTTCATAGTACAGCAGGCGCGCCCGAGCCATGAGACTGTCGACTTCATGCGTCTTCGCTCGCAATACCGGCGTTAATAAAAGTATCGTTAGTGAAACGATCAACCCCTGGGTGGAAATTTGCCGGACAAACCTGGCCATATTGGTTTGGTTATTCACAGAAGGTCCTTCTAAAAAGTGAGACTTTTGTTCAGTGTTTTTGTGTGTCCATTAATTCAATATAAGATTGGCACCGGGATTTTGCAAGCGCGAAGTATCTGTTAAATATTCTTAACAAGATTTTTCCTGCTTGCTTTTATGACTGGAATCGGTTAGTTTTTAGCAGTTTCCTGGAGGGAGACTTTGCAAACCGAATGGTGAGAAGCCATGACAAGACAGGAAGCTTTCAGATTCGGGGCTTCCTATGTGGAAGTTCCGGTGAAAGCCGAAGCAGTTTCTCATCGACTTTCCGCGACCTCAGTCCACCTCAACGATGCGCCAGAGGCCGAGAAATGGCGAATGCTGTGCCATAAACTCGATAAGGAAGTCACTCACGCTTCCACGATGGAGGCGATATTCCGCTCAATCTTACAGGCATTGTTGGATATTCTGCCTTGCGATGCCGCCAGCCTGGTAATACGAACCGCTGATGCCAAATTTGTCCGCACACAGTTAATTGCCTTTCACGGTCAGATTCTCGAGCCAACCAAAGTGGCCTCCATGCCATTGCGACGATTCAGTCGTTTATTGGGTCTACCAAGTGCGCAGGACTATCTGACGTATTTGCCTGCAAGATTTCCGCAGTTGCTTTTTCCGGATTGGAGCCAATCGACTACAACGCCGGCCTTTCCCTCGGTCATGCTTGTTCCATTGCGTGATTTGCCTGCACTTTCCGTTGATGGCACCAATCCCCCCAAAACCTCGCACCTGTCTGCCGGACAACAGTCAACTCCATCCCGCACTCTCCTCTCGGCCGATGAGGGTTCAAAGAAAATTACTACCGAGCAGAAGCAAATTGGGGGCTGTTTGGCAATTGTGAGCGAACAAGCCCATGCCTTCTCGAGGCCTCACGGTGACCTCCTCGTAGAGTTGGCGGGCCTGTTGGCTGATGGCATCCATCGAGTGCAACTGCTGCAGGAAAAAAGGCGCACCATCCAGGGCCTTCAGGCTCTCGCTGAAGCCAGTGTCGAGATGCAAGCAAGTTTGGATTGGGACACGGCGTTACAAAAGATTGCCCAGGCCGCGGTTCGGGTGCTGTCCATACCGATTGCGAGCGTTGCCTGCGTTGAACAATCAACCGTCGGTAATACCGAACAATCGATAATTTTTACTGGGACCAATGAAAAAGGCGCGGTTGCAGTACAGCCGCATATCATCTCGTCAGAACCGGCAAGGTGCACTGGAAATACGGAATTACAAATAGCCGGGCTTGCGGCGAGTGAGTGGCCGACCTTCCCGCTGCGGAAGACGCGCGGCTTGCTCAACCGGCTGTTGCGAAATCGGTCGATTACGGTGAATGACATTCCCAAGAGCCGGATTCTCACCGATACGGCCAGAACCACCATGGCGCGACATGATATTCGTTTTTATCATGGCCTGCCGATTTTGCTCCGACAATGTGACGGGCTCGAAACCGCTGCCACCTTGAAACCTTTCATACTGTTGAGCCTATATACACACGCACCACACGACTTTGATGATCTGGAAAGGATGCTGCTGCATGCGCTGGCTGCACAAGTGCCGATGGTTTTGGACAATCTCCAACGCCATCGGGAAGTCCAAAAAAGCAAAGAGCGCTTGGAAGGATTTCTCAGTATTGACACCACAACTTCACCGCGTCGCGTTGATGAATTGGAGATTCAACGCCGCAGCGAAGATTTGGAAAATTTTGTCTATGTCATCAGCCACAATCTGAAAACACCTCTCGTCTCCATTCAGGGCTTTGCGAATATTTTACAGGAGGAGTTGGGTCCGGCTCTTGACAGTGGCCACCGGCATTTTCTGGAACGCATCCAGAAAAGCGCGGCCTCGATGGAGAAGATGATTCTCGATTTGCTGGAATTTTCCAGATTGGGTCACTCGCCTTTTACTTTCGAGATGGTCAACCTCAACGAACTGGTACAAAGCGTGATCGAGGAGATGCGTTTGCCCGGGCAACTTCATGAGGTTGAATTTATCCTTCCCCGCCCGCCTTCGGCCTTGCCCAACTTGTATGCCGACGGCGATGAATTGAAAACCGTGTTCGAAAATCTGCTCAACAATGCGGTGAAATATCGCCGTGCCGGTGTGCCGTTGCGCATTGAAGTCGGCTGCGAAGAGCTGCCGCGGTTTCATTTGCTTTGGGTGCGTGACAACGGCATGGGCATGGATCCGGCTTTTCAAACCAAGGCCTTCGATTTGTTTCAGCGGGGTCCCAATGTCGGGCAAATTCAAGGTACTGGCATCGGGCTTGCCATTGTTCGCCGCATTATTGAGAATCACAAAGGTTTGGTGCGGATCGATTCCCAACCCGGCGAAGGCACGACCGTCTATTTTACGCTGCCCAAAATGGAGGCACTACCACCCAAGGCATTTTCCTCGCCTCTCTGACGCCCATCCCTGCTGTATAGGCATGGAATGACTTGCTTTGGGAAATAGTATATTGTTGGACCCACCTATTTTTATTCAACCAATTTTATTGAGAAGGAGGAGGAAGACGATGAAAAAATTTCTCGTTATCCTCGCGACTGTAACGAGTCTGGTTTTTGCCGCGTGTTCGAGAAAACCCACAGTCGACGAGGTGGTCAACAAAATGATGCAGACATTGGGTGGCGTCGAAAAGATCGCTTCGATGCAGGATCAGGTCTCAACCTGGGAATCCAAAGTTATGATGCCGCAAGGTGACACCACGACGACGATGACTGCGACGATGACCATCACGTATAAACGACCCAACAAACTGAAATACGAGGCGAAAGATTCGAATGGCAACATTGGCTACATTTCGGTTTTTGATGGCAGTCATGGCTGGATCTACATGATGGGACCGGACGGAGTTGATACGGTGCGTGACATGACCCCGACGGAAATCCAGGAGGCCACAATCGCAGCGGAGACTTGGGCTGATGCCTGGTACCATTATGCAGCCAAAGGGTTCAAGCTGACGATGCTGCCGGATACCGTGATGGCAGGCAAAACTTATCATCGCATCCATGCCACTGATCGCTTTGGCAATGTCAGCCTGAATTATTTCGATACCCAAACCTGCCTGGTGGAGCGTACAGACACCGAGGTTTCCGATCCCGTGACCATGCAGAAGACGCCCAGCGTAATGACCCTGTCCGATTATGCGGTACGTGATGGTTATATGGTGATCGGAAAATACACCCAAAGTGACACCAGGGGTGCGATCCTGACACAGGCGACGTTGCAAGAGGTGAAGCACAATACAAATATTACAGATGAAGCTTTCGCCCGTCCAGTGACAACCGTACAACGCACAAAACATACGGCAAAGCGTTAGTGCGCATGGCAATCTGACAAGTTCTGCGACAAATCAAAAAATCCCACTGCCTGAAAAGTGACGGGCGGACGTTTTTGTTGCGAAATTTCTCATTGACAAACTGATGGTGAATGCTTACATTATTCTCAATTGGTTTAACCCCGATAATTCATACGATGCGTAAATTGACTACACTTTGCATTTGAACTCGAGCCTAAAATGCAATTTATGAATTATCGGGGTTAAGTGAGCGTGAACCGGTGTGACAAGAAAGAGTGATTGAAATCATCATGACGACACCGGCGAATCGAACTCTAATAGCTTCAACGAATATGTCTTTACTGGCGGAGACGGTGCCGCTCACTGCCGTCGAAACACCACAGATTCCAGTGGTAGTATCAGGAAATCGACAGGCGCTCACGCGTGGGAGGGATTTGTCATTTCCATTATACATCCTGATAATCTGAACATATATTGGCGCAGCAGTGCGGTTAAAAGAAATTATTGAACCCATCAAGGAGGATTTGGAGGCGTTTGAGAAGGAGTTCAAGGCCATTCTCAAATCCGATATCTTTCTCATCGACAAAGTCGTTCACTATTTGATTTCGCATCGTGGCAAGCGGCTGCGGCCGGTGTTTGTTTTGCTGGTGAGTCGATTGCGTTCTTCGTCCGCGCCGCCACTCCCGGGTCAAAATTTTTCTCACGTCACCGGGGCCAAACAAAGCTCAAGCAACGACAAGCGGTTGAAAGCGGCTGCCATTCTTGAATTGCTTCATACGGCCACGCTGGTGCATGATGACGTGGTGGACGATTCTTATCGCCGGCGTGGATTTCCCACCATCAATTCGATCTGGAAAAACAAAATCTCCGTTCTCATGGGTGATTATCTCTTCTCGAAATCCTTGCTGGCGATGTTGCATCTGGGTGATCTCAAAACGTTTGCGATTATTTCCAAAACTGCCGAGCGCATGAGTCAGGGCGAGCTGCTGCAAGTGGAGCGCAGCCGGGATTACTGGATGGAAGAAGAGATCTATTTTCGGCTGATTTCGGATAAAACCGCTGCCTTGCTCTCGGCGGCTTGTCAGCTCGGTGCGCTGACCGGTGGACTGAGTGACGACGATATTCAAACTTTGGGCGAATTCGGCGAAAAAGTCGGCATTGCCTTTCAAATTCGTGATGACATCCTCGATTTGCTCGGCGAGGAAAGTCGCACCGGCAAGCCGATTGGCAGCGATATTCGTGAGAACAAAATCACCCTGCCGTTGCTTTATGCATTGAAACAGGCCGACCGCCGGGAAGCGAAAGCAATTATTCGGTTGCTGCAGCGGCGTTCGGGCAAGCGCTCGAGCCAGAGTGACTACCGCGACATCGTTAATTTCATCGAACGGCATGGCGGCGTGAGGTATGCCATGCAAACGGCTGAGCGCTTGACAAAGGAGGCCGTGGCGTTACTCGATCCCTATGAGGATTCGCCGTATAAAATGTCGCTCATCAATCTTGTGCAGTTCATCACCGCACGCGAGCATTGATCATGGGCAGCGACAGGCGCGGAGATGTCCAGAGCAACAGAGCTCGACCTCGTGCCCTGCGTGGTTGAATGGACGGGAGAAAATCCCAATGGTGCCTTTGCGCTTGATGAGGGCTACGGTTCGCCCCAAGTCACGATTGCTGCCGGCGGGGATTTGCGCACTCGACAACGGCTTCGCCAGTCACTGCCGCAAGAAAGTATATTTTGATTTGTTACGCACGCATCTTGAATCCCGACAACATCTTGAAGTGTTCAACAATAGAGCAATCTTACATCGGACAGACAGCCTCAGGAGACAGCAACCATGCCAAGATCACTTGTTACCGGCGGAGCCGGTTTTCTCGGGTCGCATATTTGTGAGTACTTGCTAAAAAAAGGTCACGAAGTTATTTGCATGGACAACCTGTTGACAGGGTCCATTGCCAATATCGAGCACATACACACCGAACAATTCAGATTTATCAAACACGACGTTACAGAGTATATTTATATCGATGGACCAATTGATTATGTGCTTCATTTTGCTTCGCCGGCAAGCCCGAAGGATTACTTGCAGTTGCCGATCCAGACTTTGAAAGTCGGTGCGCTCGGCACCCACAAAGCCCTGGGTTTGGCAAAAGAGAAGAAAGCCACCTTTTTGCTGGCCTCGACTTCGGAAATCTATGGCGATCCGTTGGAGCACCCGCAACGTGAGGATTACTGGGGCAATGTCAATCCGGTTGGCCCGCGCGGTGTCTATGATGAAGCGAAGCGCTTTGCCGAGGCGCTCACCATGGCATATCATCGCTACCACAACCTGGATACGAAGATCGTCCGCATTTTCAACACCTACGGCCCGCGTATGCGACCCAACGATGGCCGCGCCATTCCGACGTTCATTCCCCAGGCGTTGCGCAACGAGCCAATCACGGTTTTTGGTGACGGTTCACAGACCCGCAGCTTTTGTTATGTTGACGACCTGGTTGATGGCATTTATCGGCTGTTGATCTCTGATTATCATGAGCCGGTCAATCTCGGCAATCCGCATGAGATGACGATCAGAGAGATGGCGGAAATGATCATACGGGTGACTGGCAGTCCGAGTAAAATTGTTTACCAGCCCTTGCCCGTGGACGACCCTCAGATCCGGCAGCCTGACATCACTCGTGCCAAACAATTGTTGGGATGGCAGCCCCGCGTAGTGTTAGAGGACGGCCTTACCCACACCGTCGCGTGGTTTAGACGGCGACTGGGATTTGCAAAGTAACATAACCTCAGGTCACCGTAGAGGCGAATAAAGTCATCCTGAAGCAGATACCGGTGCAAGCACAAAAGATACTGATCATACGACTCAGCTCAATTGGTGATATTTTGCTGACCACACCATTGCTGCGCGCGTTGCGCACCAGTCTTCCGGATGCCCAGTTGGATTTTGTCGTGAAAGCAAATTTTGCCGAGGTGTTGCGCTTCCATCCTGCCATCAACCATCTGTACGAGTTGAATCCGAAAGGCGGCTGGTCGGAACTGCAGATGCTCGGCAGGCGGTTGCGAGAGAGGCGTTACGACGTGGTCATTGACCTCCACAAGAATTTTCGCTCCCGTTATCTGGCACGTGCCGCAAAGCCGCCGGAAATTTTCCGATACCACAAACATGTCTTGCGACGCTGGTTTTTCGTCAAGACCAAAATCAATCTGATGCGCAACGTGCCGCCGATTTACCAGCGCTATCTCGAGGCCGCTGCCCCGTTGGGTATTGGGGCTGACCAATCGCCTGGCACCGGCCATCACTTAGATTTGTTTTGGAGTAGTCGGGAAGAGCAAGCAGCAGAAACTGCATTATCTGCGCACAATTGGCAACCCCGCATGCCGTTGCTTGGGCTCGCGCCGGGCGCGGGCTATTTCACCAAACGCTGGCCCGCCGAGTATTTCGGTGAATTGGCGGCGCAGGTAATCCGGGCTGGTCATCAGGTGGTCGTGGTCGGCGGAAGGCAAGATGTCCAATTGGCTGATCAGATTGTCAATATCGCAGCAATGTCGATATCGCCGGAGGCAAAATCCAATCTCATCAATTTGGCCGGTGCGCTTTCGTTGTTGGCTGCGGCTGTGGTCATCAAGCACTGCCGGCTAGTGGTTGCAAATGATTCCGGCCTCATGCACATTGCGGAAGCCGTGGGCACGCCGCTCATCGCCATCTTCGGCTCGACGACGCGCGAGTTGGGATTCTTTCCGCAGCAAGCGACTTCACGCGTGGTTGAAAATCAGGGCTTGGCATGCCGGCCTTGCAGCCATCTTGGCCATGCACAGTGTCCACGAGGACATTTCCGCTGCATGCGGGAAATTCTCCCGGAACAAATTTGGGCTATGACAAAGCAGATGGCAGGAGTCTTTGCCAATCAGAGCTGACTATTTTTTGGAGGCTTATGCCGAAATCCAACTCTCGAGATAGCTTTTCGGAATTAATCCCGTCTGACAGGCAACAAGCGATCAGACCATCGCGACCGGTGCATCAGAACATTGTTTATCTTGCACACCGTGCCGCGCAGCTCGCTTTGGAGAAAAAGGCGACCGAGGTCAAAATCTTCAATGTCAGCCAATTAACCAGTATTGCCGATTTTTTTGTGATTTGCACCGGCAGCACCGACACGCAGGTTCGCGCCATTGCGGATCACATTGCTGAAAAGCTGGAGAGCGAGCACATCCGACCATGGCATATTGAAGGACGCGAACGTTATCAATGGCTGTTGATGGATTATGTCGACGTTGTGGTGCACGTCTTTCAACCGCAAACACGGGAGTATTACGGGCTCGAACGATTATGGGGAGATGCCATCATCGAAGAAATTCACGACGAACCATAAACACAATTCAACAAAAATGGATATTTCTGCTGAAACCTATTTGCATGACCTGCTCACTACGCTCATGAGAAAGCAGGGTTGGCCAACCGAGGCTGTCAGCATCAACCGCCCGCGCCAGGAAGGGTTCGGCGATTATGCCACGCCTGTGGCCATGAGTCTCGCGAAGACCCTCAAGCAAGCGCCGCGGGCTATTGCCGAAAAAATAGTCCGCAACCTTGAATTTGATCGCAATTTGATCGAAGAGGTCAGCATTGATGGTCCCGGCTTCATTAATTTTCGGCTCGGCCCGGGTTACTGGCAAAACGTGTTGGCAGAGATCCTGCGGAAACGTGAGCTTTATGGTCGATCCACCTGGGGAGCCGGCAGGAAAATCAACATGGAATTCGTCAGCGCCAACCCCACAGGTCCACTCAATGTCGTCAGCGCGCGCGCGGCTTCGATTGGCGATGTCTTGGTCAATCTTTTTCACGCCGTTGGGGCAGAGGCGAGCCGCGAGTATTACGTGAACGACGCCGGCCAACGCGTGCGCATGCTGGGTTACTCGGTCAGCGCGCGCTACATGGCACTGTTCGGCAAGGAAGAACCTTTCCCGGAAGATGGCTACCACGGGGATTATATAAAAGATCTGGCAGCAGAGATCCGCGACGAATTCGGCGACCGTTTCGTGTCGCTCTCTCTCGAAGAACGATGTGACCAATTAACCCAGATCGCGCTGGACAGAATGATTCGCGCACAGCGGGAAACGCTCGAAAAATTTCGTGTCAAATTCGATTTGTGGTTCAGCGAACAGAGCCTGCTTGACAGTAACCGCCAGCAGGAGGTGCTCGATCTTTTCGCTCAAAAAAATTTCAGCTACGAAAAAGATGGCGCGCTCTGGTTTCGCTCCTCGCAATTCGGAGACGAACAGGATCGCGTTCTCCTCAAAAGTGATGGCGAACCGACTTATTTTCTCGGCGACATCGCCTATCACATGGATAAATATCGCCGCGGCTTCGATCAACTTTACGATTTGTGGGGGCCTGATCATCACAGCCATGTCACGCGCATGGAAGCGGCGATGCAAGCGCTCGGCTACCCGCCGGGCAGTTTTCAAGTGCGCATCATCCAACAGGTCAACCTGCTGCGGGGTGGCGAAGTGGTGAAGATGTCCAAACGCGCCGGGAATATCATTGAAATGACGGAGCTGATCGAGGAAGTCGGTGTCGATGCGGCGCGTTATTTCTTTCTGATGCGCAAGCTCGATTCGCCGATGGATTTTGACATCGATCTGGCGAAAAAGCAAAGCGACGAGAATCCGGTTTACTATGTGCAATATGCCCATGCCCGCGTTTGTAACATTCTCGCGCATGCCGCCACCAAAGGCATTGCACTCTCCGAAAACTATGATTTGCGTCTGCTGAAAACGCCGGAAGAGTTGGCGGTATTGCGAAAGCTGGCCGAGTTTCCCGAAACTGTTTCCAAGGCGGCGCAATTCCTCGAACCGCATCGGCTCACCATCTTTTTGCAGGAACTGGCGGCGATTTTCCATCATTTTTACCATGAGCACCGCGTGGTGAGTGAAGATGCGGCAATGACCCAGGCACGCCTGCGCCTGGTGGAAGGCGTGCGCATTGTGCTTGCCAATGCACTCAAACTGCTCAATATCACAGCACCGGAAAAAATGTAAACAGGCTGCGCCCGGAAGGAAATCGCACATGAGCTTGTTGGTCGTTGGTTCTTTGGGATTGGATACGGTGGAAACCCCTTTTGGCACTGTCAAGAACGTCATCGGTGGAACGGCAGTTTTTTGCAGTGTGGCGGCCAGCCACTTTACCACCGTGAACTTGGTCGGGGTGGTTGGCGAGGATTTTCCGAAATCCGACCTCGAATTTTTGCTTGGCCGCGGCATCGATCTTGACGGAATCGAGATCAAGCCGGGGAAAAGCTTCAGTTGGGGCGGGCGTTATGGCTATGATCTCAACACGCGCGACACGCTTTTCACTCATCTCAATGTCTTTGAAACTTTCAATCCGCGGATTCCGGAAAAGTATCGCGACACCCCTTTTGTGTTTCTCGGGAATATCGGACCGGAGCTGCAGCTCAGTGTATTGGAACAGATCAAACGACCGCAGCTCGTAGCGCTGGATACCATGAATTATTGGATCGAGCGTACCCCGGCCGAATTGGCACGCGTGCTGGCACGAGTTCACGTTCTGCTGGTCAATGATTCCGAAATGCGTGAGCTGTCCGGCGAGTATAATTTGGTCAAAGCGGCACGCCGCGTTCGCCAGATGGGACCCCGAATCATCATTGTCAAAAAAGGCGAACACGGCGCCATCATGATTATCGACGACCGGTTCTTTTATGCGCCGGCGTATCCCTTGGAGAATGTATTCGACCCGACCGGCGCAGGTGATACGTTCGCCGGCGGATTTATGGGATATGTCGCCAAATGTAACAAGGTCGATGAACAGATTTTGC
Source organism: Candidatus Zhuqueibacter pondensis (assembly GCA_034505955.1). Taxonomy (GTDB): domain Bacteria; phylum Zhuqueibacterota; class Zhuqueibacteria; order Zhuqueibacterales; family Zhuqueibacteraceae; genus Zhuqueibacter; species Zhuqueibacter pondensis. The sequence goes on along the minus strand of JAPDQK010000044.1, from coordinate 12,751 downwards.
GCCAGGCAGTCATTTACGGCAGCACTTTTGCCAGTTTCGTCGTCGAAGATTTCAGCATTAATCGTCTCCGGCATCTGCATGAAGAAGAAATTCGTCAGCGGTTCGGTGATTTTTATGAAATGACGAGATTTGTCCAACCCTGAAATGCGGCACAGCCTGCCAGTTGACAAAACAAAATCCAAAGGTTGACCTGTACACCAGCTTGCCGGTTGGCTGGCGAACAGGTAAACCGGATAACCGGCAAACCGTCTAATCTGGATATCTCATGCCTATCAAAACTGAAAGATTTTCGCTTTCCACCCAGGGTTTTACAGACATCCACGACATCACCTCGCACGTCCACACCGCCCTGAAAAAAGCCGGATTGAAAGATGGTGTCGTCACGGTGTTTGTTTCCGGCTCAACGGCTGGAGTCACGACCATTGAATACGAGCCTGGCTTGCTCAAAGACCTGCCGGAAGCATTCGAGAAAATCGCGCCGATGAATGTGCGCTACCATCACGATGACACCTGGGGCGATGGCAACGGTTACGCCCACGTCCGCGCCTCCCTGCTTGGTGCTTCGCTGGTCGTGCCGTTTGAAGATGGCAAACTCCTGCTTGGGACCTGGCAACAGATCGTGCTCGTGGATTTTGACAATCGCCCAAGGCGCCGGGAAGTAGTTTTGCAATTCATCGGGGAGTGAAGACTTTGCCTCGCCTCGCCTACTTTGACTGTATCTCCGGTGTGAGTGGCGACATGATTCTCGGCGCTCTCGTCGATGTTGGTGTGCCCATAGAAAAGTTACAAGGAATCGCTGACGCACTCGGTGTCGCCGGTCTCCGGCTGGAAGCCCGACAGGTCGAACGCGGCGAGCTTTGCGCCACCAAAGTTGATGTCCATGCACCACATGAACATGCGCATCGCCATCTTCATCATGTTGAAGAAATTATCACCAAAGCCAATCTGCCTGAACCGATTCGCATAAAAACAATTTGGATTTTCCGGCGATTGGCAGAAGTCGAGGCCAAAGTGCATGGCACCACACCCGAAAAAGTTCACTTTCATGAAGTTGGCGCCGTGGATGCGATAACCGATGTCGTTTGCAGCGTGGCGGGTCTCCATTTTCTCGGTGTTGAACAAGTCACGGTCTCCACTCTGCCCCTCGGTGGTGGCATCGTGAAAAGTGCGCATGGCCTCATCCGCGTTCCGGCACCGGCAACAGTCGAATTGCTGCGCGGATTCCCTTCCTATCCGGGACCGGTGGATGCTGAGCTGGTGACGCCGACGGGTGCTGCCATCCTGACAACACTCGCCAAACCAAGCGAACGTCCTGCTTTTATTTCGCAACAGATTGGCTATGGCGCCGGCAGTCGCGAGCACCCCAATCTACCGAATGTTCTGCGGCTGATAGTGGGAGAGATCCTGGACTGACATAAAAAGATTGTTTGACTTTCCCGCCGATTGTGGTTATCTTTTGTATAGTAATGATCTGATACTGCCTTGACTGGTTTCCATGTTGAATTTTTGATCTTGGTTCGGGCAATCTGAGATAATTTCAATACCGGGGAAACGCGGAGGCGCGGACTGTTTCGAGGTCACACAAGAGTGATTGATCGATGACACCGGCTGCAAGGCGATTCATGCTAACAGAATATGCCGACCAGCAGCAGATACTTTCTTGAGACAATATGGCACGTCAAAAAGCAGGATCAATGTTGTGCCCAAGTTGTGGGCAACTGATTAGTGTCAGTGCGGAAGTGTGCATTCACTGCGGGCAACGGAATCCCGGCAGGTGGGGGCTTGTGCCGGCATTACGCCGGCTCCTGGGCAATTGGGAATTCACGGAAGTGGTCACTGTCGTTTGCATTGCTCTGTATGTGATTGGCATATTATTGGATACCTCCTCCATTCTGCGACCTCGCAGTTTGCTTTCTTTTCTTGCACCGAGCATGCGCAGCCTCGATGCGTTGGGCATGACAGGAACTTATGCGATGGCGCATGGCCGTTGGTGGACACTCATCACCGCGATTTATTTGCATGGCGGATTGCTGCACATACTTTTCAATTTGCTGTGGATTAGACAACTGGCCCCAGCCATCAATGATCTTTTTGGCTCCTCGCGGTTGATTCTTATTTTTACCATTGCCGGTGTTGTCGGATTTGTCACCTCAAATTTCATCGGCATTCCGTTTACCATCGGTGCTTCCGGCTCCATTTTCGGCCTGCTTGGTGCATTGGTTTATTACGGTTACAGCCGCGGCGGAGCGTTCGGCACGGCCGTCTTTCAACATTCCATGCAATGGGCATTGATCGGTTTTCTTTTTGGTCTTTTTATGTCCGGAATCAATAATTGGGCGCACGGGGGTGGTTTTGTCAGCGGATATTTGACGGCAATGTTGTTGGGTTATACAGAAAAACGCCGGGAAAGTTTTACGATGCAACTTCTGGCGATGGGGGTGGTGGGATTAACGATCCTGGCCTTTGGCATCGTAGCATGGAATCTGCTCTTATGATCGGCGAGTATTGAGTTGGGCCTCCAGGCGCGCACAAATTTCGTCACACAAATACAAGCCTTCCCGCGTCAATTGCAGATAATCGCCGCGCCGAATGAAAAAACCCGCCTGTTCCATTTCTTGCACGCTTCCGTTGAACACCTCGTCAAAAGATTTGCGAAACCGCTCGGCAAAAGCGGTTAGCTCGATGCCGCGGCGCTGCCGCAAACCGAGAAATGCCATCTCGAACATCCGTTGGTGTTGCGTGAGCTGCTCGGCACCTTCTTCCGGCAACTGTTCGGCACCGAGCGCTTCAAGATATTTCCGCAAATTCGCCACATTCCAAAAGCGGCGCCGGCCATCGAACGAATGCGCCGAGGCCCCCAGCCCGAGATAAGGACTGCCGTCCCAATATTTGAGGTTATGCCGGGACTCGAAGCCGGGTTTGGCAAAATTGGAAATTTCATACTGTCTGTAGTCGTGACCTTCGAGAAAGTCAATCGTCAGTTGATAAAACTCGCGTTCTTCCTCCTCGGTAAGCGCCCGGATTCTGCCCTGGCGCATCGCCATCTCGAGCGGCGTGCCGGCTTCAATGGTCAGATTGTACGCAGAAATGTGTTTGGGCTCGAGCTTGATTGCCTGCTCGAGATTTTGTTGCCAACGTGCCAGCCTCTGATGCGGCAGGGCGAAAATTAAATCCATGCTGATATTTTCAAAACCGGCTCCCCGTGCCAGCAACACGGCGTCAATCGCTTGCTGCGGCGAATGAATTCGACCGAGCATGTGCAACTCTTCGGCATGAAATGATTGGACACCAAGGCTGAGGCGATTGATGCCAAGCGAGCGATATCGCACCAACTGCTCCGCGGTTACGGTGCCGGGGTTGGCTTCCAAAGTAATTTCAGGATGCTCCTCGAAACTGAAGGATGAAAAAGCCGTGTCAAGAATCTCGGCAATGAGCTCCGGGGAGAGTAACGACGGTGTGCCGCCCCCAAAGAATATCGTTGCAAAGCGCTGGTGTTGCCAGAATGGCTCCGCCGCTCGCATGACGATTTCCTTTTTCAGCGCGTCAATATAGTCGGGAATATGCGACTGCATTCCGGCAACCGAGTAGAAATCACAGTAGCCGCAGCGCCTTTCACAGAAAGGAATATGAAGGTAAAGAGCAGCGGCGGACACAGACCAACAAAACTTTTCACTTGATGAGATCACCAATCCGCAACCAGCGTACTTTGTTGAAAATCTGATACAACGGCACCTGTTTGTCCCACGACCAGTAAATGACCATGGCTTCACCAACGATGTTGCCGGCGGGCAAAAGTCCCCAGGAACGGCTGTCCGCACTGTTATCGCGATTGTCCCCCATCATGAAGTAATGTCCATCCCGAATACGAATCGGACCAAAGTTTTCGTTTGAGTCATTGAGGTTGTGATCTTCGTAGTGACGAATCGTGTAAACCTTGCCTCGCGGTGTGGTAATTCGATAATAGAGAACATAATGCATTTCTTCCGAATCGTATTCACGCTTGACAAACTCCTGTTTGCCTTCCGGCTGGCCGTCCACATAGACGACACCGGCTTTCATCTCGACGGTTTGGCCGGCAACGGCAATGCAACGTTTGATATAGTCAAGCTTGGGATCAGCCGGATATTTGAAGACGATGATATCGCCCGGCTGGGGTGCCTTGAAAGCCGGCAAATGACGGCCGGCAAAAGGCAGAGAGATTTCCAAAAAGGGAATGCTATCCGGCAGGCGCACTCCGTATACAAATTTATTGACCAGGAGAAAATCGCCAACGAGCAGTGTATCCTTCATTGAGCCCGTGGGAATTCGAAAGGCTTGGATCACAAAAGTCCGCAGCACCAACGCCGCAAGTAACGCCACCAGAATCGCCTCGGTGTATTCACGAATTTGACTCTTGGCTTTTTTTTCAACTACCGGTTTGGTTCTTTTCGTTTGCAAAACTTTTTCACGCATGGAATTTCTTTTCCTTGTTACTTTTAGCTAAACCTGAAAGGACTACGAGATGTCACCGAAGCCCAAAAACGTGGTCCCCGCTCCGCTTCCTTGCATTTTATGGGAAGCATGCGGAGTCACACTACTGCTCGGTTTTCAGAACGGCCAAAAATGCTTCCTGTGGAATTTCGACACGGCCGAGTTGTTTCATTCGCCTTTTACCTTCCTTCTGTCTTTCGAGCAGCTTGCGCTTGCGTGTAATGTCACCACCGTAACATTTGGCTGTGACGTTTTTTCGCAGCGGCCGCACAGTTTCACGCGCAATGATTTTCGAGCCAATCGCCGCTTGAATGGCCACCTCGAAAAGCTGGCGGGGAATCAACTCGCGCAGCTTTTCACAAAGCTTGCGACCCCATTCATAAGCCTTGTCACGATGTACAATATGCGACAAAGCATCCACCGGTTCGCCATTGATGAGAATGTCGAGCTTGACCAGATCGCCTTCGCGATAACCGATAAAATCGTAATCGAGCGAAGCGTAGCCTTTGGAAAGCGACTTCAGTTTGTCATAAAAATCAAAGATGATTTCGGCCAGTGGAAACTCATAGGTGATATCGACGCGATTGGCGTCGAGGTAAGTGGTGTTTTTGTAAAGGCCACGCCGGTCCTGGCACAACTTCATCAGGTTACCAATATATTCGGAGGGCGTAATAATCTGCGCACGAATGTACGGTTCTTCAATATGATCGATCTCGCTAACCGCCGGCATCATGGCTGGATTGTCGATGACCACCTTTTCGCCATTGGTTTTATAAACCCACAACTCGACATTGGGCACAGTGGTGAGAATGCTCATATTATACTCGCGCTCGAGCCGTTCTTGCACAATTTCCATATGCAGCAAACCGAGAAAGCCGCAGCGAAAACCAAATCCCAACGCCGCCGAACTTTCAGGCTCATAGACCAACGAAGAGTCGTTGAGTTTCAATTTCTCCAAAGCCGTGCGCAAGTCTTCATATTGTTCGTTCACCGTCGGAAAAACACCGCTGAAAACCATCGGTTTGACTTCACGATAACCGGGCAGGGGTTCTGCCGCCGGTTTTGTTGCATCCGTAATGGTATCCCCCACTTTGGTATCCTTGACTTCCTTAACGCCCGCCACGCAGTAACCGACTTCTCCGGCCGTGAGCTGAGACCGTGGAAATCGATCCAAACGCATGATGCCAACCTCGGCAACTTCAAATTCTTTCCCGGTCGAAAAGAATTTAATTTTCGTACCTGGTTGGATGGTGCCATCGACAACCCGAATGTAGGCAATGGCACCACGGTAGCTGTCAAACTTGGAGTCAAAAATCAAAGCGCGCAGCGGTGAGCTGGAATTGCCTTTGGGTGGCGGGATGCGCTGCACCACGGCCTCCACAATGGCCTCAACGCCGAGGCCCTGCTTGGCACTGGCCAGAATAATTTCATTTTCGGAAATGCCGAGAATGTCAGTGATCTGCTTTTTGACGAGATCGATTTGTGCGGCCCGCAAGTCAATTTTGTTGATAACCGGAATAATCGTCAGGTTGTGCTCGAGCGCGAGATAGAGATTGGAAATTGTCTGCGCCTCGACACCTTGCGAGGCATCGACAACAAGAATGGCGCCTTCACAAGCAGCCAGGCTGCGAGAAACTTCGTAACTAAAATCCACATGTCCCGGAGTGTCAATCAGATTCAGCACATATTCCTTGCCATCCCGGGCGCGGTAGGTCATGGTCACCGCATGGAGCTTGATGGTGATGCCGCGCTCGCGTTCGAGATCCATATTGTCAAGTGTCTGATCGATGATCTCCTCCTTGCGCAACGCACCGGTCAATTCGAGAAAACGATCAGCCAGGGTGGACTTGCCATGATCAATATGTGCAATAATACAAAAGTTGCGAATCAACTCATTCATGCTTTTTGATGAATGCACCATCCGGGGAAGTAAATGACAAACAACAAAAATTTAACGAACTGAACCACGCCTTGGCGTGGTCATTCTGAAGAAATCTTCTTACTCGTTGCAAACATCTTTTAAAAAAGTAAAAACCTGACCCGCCGCCCGTACCGCAGGCCAGGAATTCACACGCAATGACAGCCCTGGCTGAAGCTCAGTTCAGATGGCTAAAATCATGTCAAAAAATTAATTTTCTTCCGACATTCCGACATGTGATAAACTAAAACAAACTTATAAAACTTTGGCCAATTAGGCAATAGAAATTACAATCGCCGGCCGGGGCGGTTTTTCGCAACAGATGCTGCTCGCGACAACATTATTTAATTGGTTACGAGCAGAGCATTTATCGGCAAGAGGCTGCCGTCAATTTTCCGCATGCTTGTTTTTTATCAGCCAAATTGCAATGCCGATTCCGGCCAAAACGCCAATTGTGATACCCAGCCCGATCAAGACTTGCCTGTCCGGTTGCCAGCGTTGATCATCGCGCGGCATGAATTCGCCGAAGAACTCCTCGCTGCCATCCGAGAATGGTTGCCGCAGTTCCAGCTCCGGCGTCATTTCTTCTCCATCCCAGTCCAAAGCTCTGTCGGTGGTCCGGTTTGTCGTTTCATATTGTCTTGCTTTGGCAAGAATTTTTTCCCACCAGGTCATTTTTTCCTCCGGTTTTTTTTGACCTCTTTTTTTCTACGAAGCGATTTATGGCGTGGGGGCTCGATCAAAACAAAATCCAAAATCCGCTCGTTTGGATCGACGCGAACGACCCGCACCCGCACCTCATCACCCAAGCGATATATTTTCCCGGAATTTTGTCCTTTTAACCGATGTGCCCTCTCTTCAAACACGTAAAAATCGTCTTCGAGATCACTGATGTGAACGAGCCCTTCGACTAAAAATTTTGGAATTTCGACGAAAATTCCAAACGACACAACTCCGGAGATGATTCCTTCAAACTCATCGCCAAGATGGCGCAACATGAATTGCGCCTGTTTCATTTTGATGGAAGCGCGCTCGGCTTCCAATGCGACAATTTCCCGTTCCGAAGATTGCTGCGCCGCATAACTCAATTTGCTGGCCAGGGTGTCATGTATTTCGGGGCGATAGCCGTGGGCGTAGGCCTTCAACACCCGATGCACCGCGAGATCGGGGTAGCGCCGGATCGGCGAGGTGAAGTGGGTGTAATGCTTGAACGCCAAGCCGAAATGGCCGACATTCTCCGTGGAATATTTGGCCTTCATCAATGAGCGCAACATTACGTTTTCGATGATGTCAGCCTCTGGCTCGCCTTCGATCTCGCGCAGAAACTTACTCAACACTTTACTGGTGATCATCTGCTGATGATCGAAATTGAAGCCGAACGCTTTGACGAAGAGCGCAAACTCCTCCATCTTCAAGGGATCGGGAGGCTCGTGAATGCGATAGATGAACGGCGGCTTTTTCCGTTTCTGCGCCAGCGTTAAATCGACGTGTTTGGTGACGGTCTGATTGGCCAGCAGCATGAATTCCTCGATCAGCCGATTTGAATCCTGCCGCAACGCACGACGAATCTCCACGGGAAAGCCGGTTTCGTCAAGAATGATCTTCACTTCCGGCGTGTCGAAGTCGAGACTGCCATTACGCAGGCGCCGGCGTGTCAAAATGTGTGCGAGGTTGTTCATCTCGCGCAGTATTTGGTCAAGTTCCGGGCCGATTTTTCGCTCATCCTCATCGCTGGCGGTTTCGGTTGAACTTTTTTTGCCGTCGAGAATTTTTTGCACTTCTTCGTAATTGAAACGCCGCTTGCTGTGAATGATGCTCTCCGCAATCCGGTAGTTCACCACCTCGCCTTTGGGTGTTACTTCCATGATGCAGGAGTACGTGAGCCGGTCGGTATGAGGCTTCAAGCTGCACAGATCGTTGCTCAACTTTTCCGGCAACATCGGCACGACGCGATCCACCAAGTAAACCGAAGTGCCGCGCGCCAAAGCCTCCTTGTCTATCGGCGAGCCTTCTGGCACATAATGGCTCACATCGGCGATATGAACACCAAGCTCGTAATTGCCGTTTGCCAGCCGGCGCAGACTGACCGCGTCGTCAAAATCTTTGGCGTCCTCCGGATCAATCGTGAAGGTGAGCCAATCACGGAGATCGAGGCGGTGGCGCAGCATTTCAGGAGTAATGTCAAAATTGAGCTGCTCTGCCGCACGTTCGACTTCAGCCGGGAAATTCGCCGGCAAATCAAACGAAAAGGCCACCGAGAGCACGTCGACCCCGGCTTCGTCCGGGAAGCCGAGCACCTTGACGATTCGGCCTTCGGGATTGAGCGAGGGATCGTCCCAGGTTTCGATAGCCACCGCGACTTTCTGGCCGGGTTTGGCGCCGTCGAGATATTCGTCGGGGATGTAAATATCGTGCAGCAATTTCATTTCGTCGGGCTTGACGAAATAGAAATGCTTGCCTTTGCGCAAGGTGCCGACGATATGCTGGCGTGCGCGCCGCAACACTTCGATGACGCGGCCTTCCGGCTTGCGTCCCGAAGGACGTGCAAAGAGCTGCACTTTCACCAGATCCCGGTTCAGCGCCGTGCTCATGTGTTTTTGTGAGATGAACACGTCTTCTTGCCCTTCGCCGACGATGAGAAAGGCGTACCCTTGCGTCTTGACGTGCAGTGTGCCAATGAGCGTCGAAGCTTGCTGGGCGTGGCCGTAATGATTGCGCTTGAGCTTGGCGATTTTGTTTTCCCGCGCCAATACCTTGAGTAAATCGCGAAATTCGCGATAACGCGCCGGCGGCACGCGCAGCGCCCGGGCGAGCTCTTTGGCTTTGAATTGCCGATGTTGTTCGCGGGCTAAATACTCCAGCACGCGATTGGTGAGGTCATGCATTGTTATTCAGATGAAAAAAGACTGCAACAAAAATCAGAACACGGATGACACCGATGAAACGGATTGGCATGGATAACTCATCCGAAAAGTAATAGAGATGAAAAGCAAAATATTCAAAACCCGTGAAAATCTGTATTATCCGTAAAATCCGTGTTCTATGTATTTCCCCCCTCGATCACCGCCGCCAGCTCATCGCAGTATTTCTCTGCGATTTCGGCGGCTGTCGCTTCGGCCATGATTCGTAATATCGGTTCAGTATTCGAGGCGCGCACTTGAACCCAGGCTTTGTCCCGCAGAATCTTGATGCCGTCACGCGTGTCAATTGTCTCGTGGCGATATTTTTGCACAAGCTTCTGGAGAATTTGCTTCGGATCAAGCCCGCTCTTCAGCTCGACTTTTCTGCGGCGTAAGACGTATTGGGGCAGCGAGGCGTTCAAATCGCTCAACGAGCCGCCGAATTCAGCCAGTTGCTGCAGGATCATGGCCACCCCGACCATCGCGTCGCGGCCGAGATGAACATCGGGCAGGATCACACCGCCATTGCCTTCACCGCCGATGACCGCGCCCACTTCACGCATGTGCTTGGCAACATGGATTTCTCCGACTTTGGTGCGCTCGACAGGACAGCCATGTTTCGCGGCGATGTCATCGATCACCATTGAGGTGGAAAGATTGACGACCACCTTGCCTTTGCGTTTGTGCAAGAGAAATTCGGTGGCCAGTGCCAGCGTATATTCCTCGCCGAGTGGGATGCCCTTCTCGGAAACGAGCGCCAAACGATCAGCATCCGGATCAACTGCCAGACCAATGTGGGCATGATGTTTTTTCACTGCCGCGCACAAATCCCCGAGATTTTCGGGCACCGGCTCAGGATTATGCGGGAAGCGCCCGGTCGGTTCATCATTTAAAAGAACAACTTCGCAGCCAAAATGTTCCAAGAGTTTGGCGAGAATGGCACCACCCGCCCCATTCACACAATCGGCCACAACACGAAATCGCCGTTGTCGAATCTTGGCGGCATCGAGAAACGACAACGAATAAATGGCGGTGAGATGGTCAGCGATCGCATGGTCATAAGAGGCGATTTTGCCGAGTTGATCCCATGATTTCCAACTAATCGTGCCGGCATCGCGAATGGCAAGCACTTCGGAGCCTTGTTGCTCATCCAAGAACAGCCCATCACGGGCGAGCATTTTGAGCCCATTCCACATGACCGGATTGTGACTGGCCGTAATCACCAAACCCCCAGCGGCGTTCAGATTATGCGTCGCAATTTTGGTGGTGGGGGTAGGCGCGATGCCAATGTCGATCACTTCGCAGCCGACGGCCATGAGACCGGCAGTGACCGCATGGTGTAACATCGGGCCGGAAACGCGCGAATCCCGGCCGAGTACGACACGCCCGCTTTGGCAGTAGGTACCAAAAGCTTGGGCAATGGAAAGCGCTACATCAGGAGTCAAGCTTTCACCAATTACTCCACGTATTCCTGAGATAGTAATAATCATCTGAGGCACATCAATTTTCCTAAGTTGTACTACGGTTCAGTGCAAGCCTAATTTAAAAGATAAGAAAATCTGATCGGAAATGCAATTTGAAAACGTGAACAAAATTTATATCGATCAATGTTACTGCTTTTTTAAACTTTTCTGCAAGATATGGAAAAAGATAACTTTTAGTATCAATTTGCCAATAAAAAAATACTTAAAGTCTCTACCGAATTTACCCGATTTTATATAGACTATAAACAAAAACAGAGGGCAAAATGAATGATATTAAAAAGCAATTTGGCGCGCGCTTGAGAAGTTTAAGAGTTCAAAAAGGCTTGACACTGGAGGATTTAGCTGATCTGTCAGGGCTTCATAGCACATATATTGGGAGTGTGGAGAGAGGGGAAAGGAATATATCTTTAGAAGCGATTGAAAGATTAGCCAAAGGATTGCAGGTTGAAATTTTTGAGCTGTTTCTGCTCAATAGTGAAAACGCTCTAGAGAATAAGGCTGAGGATTTTTTAAAAGAAATCAAAATTCTATCTGCTTCATTGAATAAAAGAGAAAAAAAATTTGTCTTGAGCTTGATTAAAGCTGTGGCTCTGGGCCTAAGAGATTTTAAGAAATAGAACCATCCCCTTCGCTTACGTAATGGTGTGTGGGATTTGCCAATTACTCAATTTCCTTACTTGCAGCAGTTGGTGATACTGTGGAAAATTTAGAACAACTCCTTGATGAAACCCGAAATGGCAACGGCAAGATAGTTGTTATCAGCGCAGAAGCGGACGGTAGTAAAACTGCGCGTATTCATGAATTTTTACAACAGCATGATCAGGATTGTCTTGTTGCCATTGCAGAATGCCGAGATGCCAAAGGTGAAAATCTCTACTTTCCGTTCAAGCAGGTGCTTGCCGAGCTCAATGCCGCTGCTATTACCGATAATCCGGAGGAAAAGAAATCGACAGCTCATAGACTGATTAAATTGGTTGCTGATGCGGGACCCGACTGGATTGAGGCAATTCCTATCTTGGGCAATATTGTCGCGGCAGGAATTCGAACCTTCCAAGCTTATGAAAAGCATTTTGGGAAAAAGATAAAAACTTATGAAGCCTCACCCGATCTCGGAAACATCCGGCAATTGTACGAAAACGAATTGCGCCGATTAGCCAAGAAAGCGCCTCTCCTCATTTTTTTGAATAATTTGCAATGGGCAGATCCTTCGAGCTTGCATCTCCTATTTGAATTGGACAAATCATTAAGAATAAAGCCGTTTCCATTACTTCTCATCGGCAGTTACGATCCCAAAGAGGTGAAAATAGAAAATCATAGTATACTCTCGGCAATAACTGAATTGCTGGCTGTCGACGATGAATCGAAACCACAACCATTGATACCCGTGACACCATCACAGAGAAGACAACTCCCTGTATACAGAGTTCCATTGCCCGTTCTAAATCCTGTGGGGCGTGAACGTGAAATTGAGCAAGTATTCGAGGCGCTAAAGTTGCGCACTTCCGTGGCCATCACCGGCATTGCGGGAGTAGGCAAGACAACTGTGCTTGCCGTTGCCATCCGCAAGATTGGTGAGATGGAAAATAGTCCTTACACAGATCTCTGCTTTCATCGGATGGCGGAGCGGGACAGTGAAGAAGAACGTCTCAGCCGTTTGTTGTTGAGTCTGATTGTCTCTCTCAATCCACATTCCCGGGTGGAGTCGGCAGAATTGTCGGCTCTCTTTTCTCAAGCCCAAAGACTGATGGCTGGGCGAACCGTACTTCTGGTAATCGACAACGCCGATGATGCGGAGAGTCACGATGTTGTGCAGCAAGTACTTCGGAAGTTACCTCACATAACACTGGTATTAACTAGTAGATTGATTCCAAATTAAGGTTGCAATAAAGGAATTTTTGTTGTATATTAGGTTCCGACCTTATTCGAGGAGGAACCTATGCCATTCGTCAGTCAACGCGCTAAGCTCAATTTGTCAGTTG
>JAPDQK010000043.1:12825-52162 GCA_034505955.1 Candidatus Zhuqueibacter pondensis | reverse complement strand
GGTGTTTTGGCCATGTTCTTAAACCGTACCTTTGGTATACTTTAAGAACCTGGCTCAATTTAGCATTTTAACCATAATTTTCAATGGTTTTTTCACTGATGAAATAAAAATTCACGCAGGATTCAGGATGATATAATTGCTTTTTATTTAGCTCATCTTTCGTTCACTCACAGCTTACGCTGTGAGATTGTTGCGTTTTGGCAATGTCTAAAAAGGCATCGGGATTGAGGTGCCGACTTAACAATGAGAATCATCTTGCTCAAAGTAGTTTTTGCTTAAAAAGCAAAGATTGCGCTTGTAATGGACTACGCCAGTTTTCAGACAAGCTGAAAACTGGGGCCCTGCGGGCAGCATCGGAAAACAAATTTTTTCCAACGGATTGAAAAACCCAACTGTAAAAGCTTTATCCGCTGGGTTTTTCTATCAGTTGGAGAAATCAAAAATTCAGAATTTTTTTCTAACTTTGGTTGTCTAAGTCAGCCTAATGACGGCGCCACTCTGTAAAATTCAATTGCATCGAGGCCTGCTGTTGATGGCGGTCATTTTCCTTTTGGTGTCAAACATTTTCGCGCAACAGATCGCCATCAGCCGTATCGACATGATGCCGAACCAGCCGCGTCCCTACAAGATGCGAAATTGGAAACAAGTGGCGTTGGGTTACGACTCGTTGGTTTTCAATTTCAATCTCACCGGGCAATATCTGCCATTGATCTGGTGGCGCACCAACAAGGTAAACTATCCCAATCACCTCAGCTTTGGCTTGCACACCGTCGTGGGCACCACCGCCCCGACTTCAGCCGAAGCGATCAATGTTTTGCCGGCGGTCATCAGCGCCAGCTTGGTGGGCATCGACAAAAGCAATCAGAACGGCCACAATTGGGTCTTGATGTGCGAGGAGTTTTTCAATAAACGCCCGGAAGAAAATGTCTATTTGAACCATCCGGTGACCGAAAGTGGAGATGATTGGTGGTACGCCACCATGCCGAATGTTTTTTTCTACCAACTTTACGACTTGTATCCCAACACCGGTGATTTTGCTTATCAATTCACTTCTGTTGCCAATCAGTGGCTGAAGGCAGTTGAGAAAATGGGCGGCAGCGCTACACCGTGGCGTGTTCCTTACATGAATTATCGCGGCTGGTATCTTTCCACCATGACGGCGTATCTGAGCAACGAGCCAACAGAACCGGAAGCTGCCGGCGCCATTGCGTGGTTGTTGTACCATGCCTTCGTCGAAACCGGCAATCCGAAGTATCGCCTCGGCGCCGAATGGGCTATGGAATTTTTGAACAACTGGAATTCCAATCCCTCTTATGAACTGCAATTGCCTTATGGAGTTTACACCGCCGCGCGCATGAATGCCGAGCTGGGCACAACTTATCATATCGAAAAGCTGCTCAATTGGTGTTTCGATATCGGCCCGCTCCGGCAATGGGGTGCCATCGTAGGCAATTGGGGAGGGTACGATTGTCATGGCCTAATCGGCGAAATCGCCGGCAACGATTATGCCTTTGCCATGAACACGTTCGAGCATGTCGGTGCGCTGGTGCCATTGGTGCGCTATGATGATCGTTTCGCGCGCGCCATCGGCAAATGGGTGCTCAATGCGGCGAATGCGGCGCGGTTATTTTATCCGAATTATCTGCCCGACCAAAATCAGGATAGCGAAGAATGGGCACATCAATATGATCGCAACTCGTATATTGCCCACGAAGCGCTGCGCCAATACGCTTTCAGTGTCAGCCCGTACGCGACCGGTGATGCCATCAGCGGCGGCTGGGGAAAAACCAATTTGGCGCTGTACGGTTCCTCGCATGCCGGTATCCTCGGCGGCATCATCGACACCACCAATGTGGAAATGATCCTCCGATTGGATATCCTGAAAACTGATTACTTCCATGCGCCGGCCTATCCCACCTATTTGTATTTCAATCCTTACGAGGTCGAAAAAACGGTGATCATTGATGTGGGCAGCGGCCGGCACGATCTTTACGATGCCGTCACCAATCGCTTTTTGCAAACCAATGTGAGCGGAACAACGGCGATCACCATTCCTGCCGACGCTGCGGTTTTGGCGGTGATCACGCCGGCCAGTGGAACGATTACCCACGAGCTGGACAAGATGCTCATCAACGGCGTCATCGTTGATTATCGCTCCGGCCATGCCGTTGCCAATTATCCCCCCCGAATAAAAAGTCTCGCCGCCGCCAAGTCGCTGCTGATTGTCGGTCAAAATACAGCGGTCTATTGTACCGCGATGGATCGCGACAACGATGCACTCTCTTATTCATGGAATGCTTCCGGAGGAACGATCGCCGGAAGTGACGCGCAGATCACGTGGACGGCGCCAGCCGCGGCGGGTGATTACGAAATCGCCTGTGTTGTCGATGATGGTCGTGGCGGCAGGGACACGGCGCAAGTGAGTATCGCGGTCGTCGAATCCATCAACCATGCGCCGAGCATTTCAAGCCTGAAGGCGCGTCCTCGAAAAATCGATTTGGGAGCAACCTCGGAACTGACCTGCGTTGCTACCGATCCTGATGGCGATACATTGTCTTATGTTTGGAACGCGATGTACGGGATTTTAACCGGCAGCGGCAAAACCGTCAATTGGATCGCGCCAACGGTCGAGGGGAATTATTATGTCACTTGCCGCGTCGAGGATGGCCGCGGCGGGCAGGCGGTGGATAGCATTGGCATCGTTGTTCGCGACTTCTCGAAGACACAAACGGGGCGATTGATCGCTTACTATCCTTTCAATGGCAATGCACAGGATGCCAGCGGTTTCGGTCATCACGGCACCGTCGGCGGCGCAACACTGGTCGCGGATCGTTTTGGCAACTCCAACAGCGCTTATTATTTTGACGGCGTCAATGATTACATTCGCGTGCCCAATCAAACTGCTCTCAATTTTCAGCAGGCGATCACCATCAATTTCTGGATGAAGATCGGAGAATTTTACACGCGTGAGGCTTATCCGCTTTCCCACGGCAATTGGGAAAATCGCTGGAAAATTTCGATCACCAATCAGGGCGTGCGCTGGACGGTGAAAACCAATGACCCGGTCAACTCCGGCATCAAGGACTTGGATTCCGAAACAAAATTGCTCAAGGATGTCTGGTATAACATCACGACGCTTTATAGCGGCTCCGATTTTGAAATTTACGTGAACGGCGAGTTGGATAATTTTTCCTCGTGGTCGGGATTGATTTTACCGACCACTTATGATTTGACCATTGGACAAGTTCTGCCGAATAACAACAACTACAACTTCAAGGGTGTGATCGACGAAGTTCGAATTTATGATTACGCCTTGTCGGTTCAGGAAATTCAAACACTGTATCATCTCGGCACCGGAGTTCATACGCCGCCACACGCTGGTCTTCCCAATGAAAACATTTTGCATCAAAATTATCCGAATCCCTTTGGGCGTATGCCCTTCAATGCTCAAACGAGCATCCGGTATCAGCTCAGTAGAGCCGGCCCTGTGAATATCACCATCTATGATCTATTGGGCCAAAAAGTGCGGACCTTGGTTGATCTCGAAAAACCCGCCGGTTATTATTCCGCTTCGTGGGATGGAAAAAATGATCGAGGGCAAAGTGTGGTTTCTGGGATTTACATTTGTGAGATGAAAGTCGGAGAATTTCGTGAGAAGCGAAAGCTCATTTTGATAAGGTAAGTGTCTACGCTAAGTTTTCAAACCAGTTGAAAACTGGAGCCGTTCGGGCAGCTTTAAATTAAGAACTTTGGAACACGGATGATACGGATTGAACGGATTTTCACGGATGAGTTATTTGTAATGCCTCACTCACAGGGGGAAAATTGTAGCGCAGTCTTCCAGACTGCAGACAAGATGTCTGCGCTACCCCCTCAGTGAGGGAATACAGTTATTTTTGCTTTTATCTTGGTAAATCCGTATCATCCGTATGATCCGTGTTCAAAAAATGTGGAAACAGCAATGAAACAAATCACCTTTTTATTGATTGCGGTGATGTGCTTGACCATTCCTTCCACCGCATTCGCTCAAGGCGAAACCGATGTTTCCAAAGTCGGCATCACCGCCGCGCCGTTTTTGTCCATCGGCGTAGGTGCGCGCGCCATCGCCATGGGCGGCGCCTTCGTGGCGACGGCGAATGACGCCAGCGCCTTGTATTGGAATCCTGCCGGCCTCGCGCCTTTGCAGCGCTCCGAGCTTCTGCTCGTGCACACCCGCTGGATCGCCGGCACAGATTTCAATTACGCCGGTGTGGTTCTGCCGCTCGGCGAATTTGGCACCCTTGGTGGGAGCATCACTTCGCTCACCACGGGCGACATGGCGGTGCGCACCATCGAGCGTCCCGAAGGAACCGGAGAACTTTTTTCCGCTTCGGATTTGGCGATTGCTTTGACTTACAGCCGCCACCTCACCGATCGGTTCTCCATCGGCTTCAACGTCAAATACATCAACCAGCGCATCTGGCACGAGAGCGCCTCGGGATTCGCGCTGGATATGGGCACATTGTTCGTGACTGGTTTTCATGGATTACGCATCGGCGCCACGCTTTCGAATTTCGGCACCGACATGCGCATGGAAGGCAAAGACCTGCTGGTCTTCCACGATCTCGACCCGACCATCAGCGGCAACAACGAACGCATTCCTTCCAAAATCGAAACCCAAAGATGGGCGCTGCCGTTGAATTTTCAATTCGGCTTGGCCGTGGAGATTTTTCAAAATGAATTTCATCGCTTGACGGTGGCGACCGATGCCTTGCATCCGAGCGACAATACTGAGAGTGTGAATCTCGGCGGCGAGTATGCTTTTCAGGAAAAATTCTTTTTGCGCGGCGGGTATCGCGATTTATTTTTGCGTGATGGCGAGCAGACGTTCACGGTTGGCGGAGGCGCGGCGGTGCGTTTTCTCGGCAACGTGCGCTGGAAATTCGATTATGCGTATGCGGACTTCGGTCGTCTGGAAAACGAGCAACGGTTCTCGGTGGCGGTGGAGTTTTGAAGGTTTAATTGAATTGATGTGAGTAAAGAATTCAAAATCCCACAGCGCAAGCTGTGGGTGCATCAAAAGCCGCAAGCTATAACAAACTTCCTCAACTTCTTATCGAATCCCATTCCGTACCGCGTGGCGCGCTGTCTGCGACAAGGAGTGTGAGCATCAAAATTGGTTGCCACGCAAACATTTGAGGTACCCACCCCGTACGGAGTGGGATTCTGTCATGCGGCGATGTTATTTTTAGCTTGAAATTTAAGCACTCACAGCCTACGGCCGCAGGCTCACGCTGTGAGTCTGATTTTTAGTCCAAAAGCAATGGAAAATTTTGCTGAATCCTAAGCGAACTAAGTAGCGCTTTTTGCGATTATGTTAATTCTGCATGTGAGACAGCAGCAAGTTTATCTCTTCGGCAGTTTTATAAGAGCCGGCCCAGTCAACAAAATCGAAATTCAGCCCATCGTCATCCAGCAGACCTTGGGAATACAATTCATAAAACTGCTGGGAGGACATATCGTATTTTTTCTCATAACGGGCACAAACATCTCTCGCATCGTGGAGTGTGGCAAGCATCTCTTCCACGGATGGTTTCGATTGGCTTTTGCTCATATACATCGACTTTCTTTTGCAGCCTAAGACTTCGTGAGTTTCACCGAGTTTACTTGGCTTTAGTCTAAAACAATCAGTAATGAAAATCAACAAAATTATACAAAATCTTGTAATCCCTCACTTATTCTTGGACTACTTTCCATGTCATGCCTGCCCTGCGCAGCCCAGGGCTGGAAGCATCTTTTTTGTTATTGAGCACAGTGCCGAATTGAAAAAGGATTCTTACAGAATGACATTGTCACCACTTGTGAGTGAGGCATTACAAAATCATGGATACCGATTTGATCGCCTCTTCACTTTTGGCATACGAATATCGATTCTTTTTGCAACGTTGATTTTTTCACAGGCAGCCTGCTGGGCACAACATTCAGCCGAAGATTTGATCGCGGCAAGTTTTGATCGCCAGTACGGCCAGCTCGAAATCGGTGGCAAATACGTCGGCGCCGAGTTCCACCACAGTTTCCCTTTGCCCTCCCGAATCAGTTTTTATGTGCCGGTGGCCAATAGCATCGACCTCAGCACGGATTACTGGCGCCGCGATGAATCCAAACCGTTTACCGTCGTTATTGCCGTTAACGGTAAAATCGATACTGTTGGTCGTGAGCCTTTTCCATATCGCTGGACCCCCTTCAGCGCCGTTTTTACCCAAACCAAACCGGCGTATAAGGTCGAATTTGCTTACCACTTTTGCGACGATTTGCCGGCGATGGTTGTGCAGATGAAGTTTAGGAATATTTCAAAGAACGACGCTGCATTCAAAGTATTCACCAAACTTGAGACAAGTCTTCGCACTTGTCAATCCTATACACTAAAGAATCAAGCACGAACTGAGTACATCAATTCCGGCTCGGTGATCGTTGCCAATTTCGATGAAATGGATACCGACTCCGCGCAGGTGTTTGTTGCCAATGTCGGTGAGCGTCCGGTGGTGTGGAGCTGCACCAATCGTCTCGGTGCTTCATCGCTGCAAAACCAAAAACATGGTCCAGTCGCCAGCTTTGGATATGATAAAACACTTGCGCCGAATGGCGAGCTGATCATCACACAACTGGTTGGATCGTGCCGTCAAACCGAAAGCCGGGAAGTGCTGCAGCGCTCATTACGAGAGTGGAAGCAAAGTGTTCAAAAGAACGAGCAGAGAGTATTGCACTATGTGCGGGATCAATCCAAATTTGAGATTCACGATCTCGCGCTGAGGCAAACGGCGCGCTGGTCGAAGGCAATACTGGCGACGAACCTTCATCATATCAACGGCCACATCGTGCCCATGCCCTGCCCGGCAGAATACAATTTTTACTTTACCCACGATGTGCTGCTCACCGATTTGGGAGCCGTTTTGTTTGATACGGAAAGAGTCAAGCATGATCTGCTCTTTTTGCGCTCGTTAACGCAGGCGGATTCCATTCTTCCGCATGCCTACTATTGGCGTGATGACGGTTTCAAAACCGAATTCTGTGCATCCGATAATTGGAATCATCTTTGGTTTATCATTCTTGCCAGCTCCTATCTCAAACACAGCGGGGATCGCGAAACCGTGGCTGCGATTTATCCGATGCTGGCAAAGAGTCTCGACATGATGCTCGCCAATAAAAGCGCCGATGATTTGATGTATGCCTCCCGACCCGATTGGTGGGACATGGGCAATGTGTACGGCGCGCGGGCTTATATCACGACGTTGATGATTCGTGCCCTGCGGGATTTTTCTTTTATCACTCTGCAACTCGGCAAGCAACAAGAGCCGCTGCGCGAGTATGTTGATCTGGCGCGACGCATGCAAGCAAGTTTGAATAAAAATTTGTGGGATGAAGATGCCGGTTTTTTGTTGAACATGCTCGATGCCACGGCGATCGATCGACATTATTATGCCGGTTCCTTGCTGCCGGCGGCATTTGATCTTCTCGATGAAGCGAGAAAAACGCGACTATTGGAAACTGCGAAAAGAGAACTTCTCGACGAGAAGCTCGGTATTCGCAACGCCATGCCGGCGAATTTTCATGAATTGATCGAGGTGTACAAATTCAAGGGCATGGAAGCCGGCGCGCCGTATGTGTATGCCAATGGCGGGATCTGGCCGCATGGCACAGCGTGGTACGCGCTGGGATGGCTTGCGGCGGAGCAGCCCGATGCGGCTTATGAGGTTCTCAAAAAGTATTTGACCCTCGAGGGCATCATGAACAGTCCCAATGGACAACCGGCTTTCTTCGAATATCGCCATGCCGACCCGCTTTCTCCGAAGTACGGCGAAATTGACAAGCCGACATTCCTGTGGGCGGCAGGATGGTACTTGCATGTTTTGTATCATTTGGCCGGCGTCCGCGAAAATGAATGGAACATTTCTTTTGATCCGAATTTGCCAACCGGATTCGAAGACATCACTTATGACTTGACACTCAACGGAACCCTCAGCGAAGTCATTTGGAAGGGGAATGGCAGATATTTCAAACGCATCGTTACCGATGGACGCGATATGAACTCGGCAGTGATTTTCGCCTCGCCGAAGAAAATTTTATTGGAACGAGGAGAGCCGGAATCACCTTATCTCGCCGGCGCGTCTTGCCTCGTTGATCAAGTGCATTACGATGCTCAAAGCAATTCACTTCAAGTAAGGGTGCGAGGCATTCAAGAGCAAGACATTGCTTTGAAAGTGGTTGCAGCTTCATCTCCACAAAAAGTTTTCGTCGATGGAATCGAGCGAAGTGACTTCATGTCAACGTCACGAGATGACAAAGTCGCGATTACCATCTTTCATTCGACGCTGAAACAACCAAAGTCAACATTGATTTTTCGATTTTGAAATCGTATGACCCACGGATTGAGGAATCCCACTGATAAAGTTTTTATCTGTGGAGTTATAATGGGTGAAAATTTTCAAATTTTTCTGCATGTGCGAGTGTATCGTATTACCACGAAAATGCCGTAGCGCAGGCTTCCAGCCTGAATGCAGACAAGATGTCTGCATGACAATTACTCCGCAAAAACTATCACAACCGCAAAGATTTTCTAACGACAAAATGATTAACGACAAAATTATTTTGTCATCCTAGGGACACAGTCAATTATTTTGTTTTTTGGTTGCGGCTAAAGCCGCGTTATGTTTAAACTGGGTAGCAAATGACATGATAGCAAAATGGTTGAGTCCTTTTTTGTTTTTTTTCTTGGTGGCGTGCGCCGGCGGCTCCAAACGCGAGCGTGACGCCGCTCTGATTTACTGGTCTGCCAATAATCCTTATGAACAGGAAGTCGCGCGAGCGGTGGTGAAAGAATGGAATGCGAAGCATCCCGACATACCGGTGCATCATCAGCCGATTCCGGAAGGGCAATCGAGTGAAGAGGTCATTCTTGCCGCGATTGCCGGCCACACAACGCCGGACATTTATTCCAACGCTTGGCCCGGTGACGTGGAATTCTACGTACGCGCCCGGGCGCTGATTGCTCTCGATCAGTTTGCCGATGCCGACAGTGTGCTCAATTCACGCTGCGCTGCGGATGTTGTTGAACAGGCACGATCACGGGATGGTCATCTGTATCAAATGCCGTGGAAAACCAACCCGGTCATGATGATGTACAATGTCAAGCTTTTCCGGCAGGTGGGTCTTTCCAAGGCGCCGGCCACATACACGGAATATTTGGCGGTTGCCCAAAAAATGCGTGACGAGCTGTCCTGCTGGATTGGAATCAGCGATATTCGGGTAACATGGTGGCAACGTTTTTTTGATTTTTATCCGCTATATCTGGCCGCCTCCGGCGGGAAAGCGCTGGTGAGAAATGACAGCGTATTGTTCGAGAATGCCAGCGCCATCGCGGTCATGAATTTCCTGCAAACCGTGTATCGTGAAAATTATTTTCCCAAGCAAAAAATGTCGGCCACCACCGATGTATTTCTTTTGGGCAGAGTCGCCTCCAGATTCACCGGGCCTTGGGAAATTACCCATGCCGAGAAATTCAAACCCGAGGGATTCGAGTACGATTTCGCACCCCTGCCGGTTCCCGACGACCATCAGGGGCCGGTGTATACCTATGGAGATTTGAAAAACATCGTCATTTTTTCCACCTGCCGGCGTCCGCAAGCGGCGTGGGAATTTGTCAAATTCATGGTCTCAGTGGAAAACGATCTGCGCTTGCTGACCATGGCGAGTCAATTGCCGCTGCGCAAAGGTTTGCTCGAGCTGCCGCAGTTCAAGGAGTATTTTGCCGAGAACCCCCGCATGGTCGCATTTGCCAAACAAGCGGAATATGTTCGTGGCATTGATCAATCGCCGGTGATGAAGGAAGTTTTCGACGCAATTTCGCAGGAGTATGAAGCCGCAGTGGTTTATGCTGCCAAATCGCCGGAAGAGGCGGTTCGCGATGCGGCGAAACGGGTGCGATTGATTTTGGAATAATCACTCCAATGTTCTAGGCCAGTTTTCAGACAAGCTGAAAACTGGAGCCCTTCGGGCAGCCTGCGGCCGTAGGCTTCAAAGCAGAAGCTTCAGAACACGGATGATGCGGATGAAACGGATTCTCACGGATTTTTTAATTTTGTCTTATCCGTGCCAATCCGTTCAATCCGTATGATCCGTGTTCAAAACTGACAAGAAAAATTTAGAATTTTTTTCTAACTTTTGCTGGGCAATGACGTAGTCCCCTTTAGGGGACTTCCGTTTCTTAGCTGTGGAATTGATTCCACAGCGATTTATCAACAAAAAACCATGCGCCGTCGCAATCACATCGGCTATTTGTTCGTCACCCCCTACGCGCTGCATTTCGCCGTTTTCATCGGCTTTCCGCTGGTATTCTCGCTGGTGCTGGTGTTTCACCGCTGGGATATCGTGTCGCCAATGGTGTGGGTGGGACTGGACAATTTCACCAAGCTTTTTCGCGACCGTCTTTTTTGGCAGGCGATGCTGAACACCGGCATCTTTCTGCTGCTGCACATTCCGCTGCAAATTGTGGTGGCGCTGTTTTTAGCGGTGCAATTGAACGAGCGCATCAAGCTGCGGGGATTTTTCCGCGCCGCGTTCTTTTTGCCGGTCGTGGTGAGCGGGGTGGTGATTTCGACTTTATGGGATCAGCTTTACGCCAAAGACACCGGTGTACTCAATGCTGTATTGGCTCAGATTGGTTTTTCCAAAATAGGCTGGCTCACGGAACCGCACCTCGCCATGCCGGCAATTGCGCTGATGGCAACTTGGAAAAATGTCGGTTTGTACATTGTGCTGTTTCTGGTCGGACTGCAAACCATACCGCCGCAGATGTACGAAGCTGCCAACATTGACGGCGCCGGGGCGTGGCAAAAGTTTTGGAAAGTAACCTTGCCAATGTTGAATCCCACTATTTTTATGGTGGTCGTACTTTCCACCATTGGCGGCTTTTCGCTGTTCATCGAGCCGTATATCATGACCGGCGGCGGGCCAATGAATCGAACGCTTTCCGCCATGTTGTATATTTACAAGCAGGGATTTTTCTTTTATCACATGGGCTACGCGGCCACACTCGGATTTGCGTTTGCGATGATCGTGCTGCTGGTGGTTCTCTTGCAGCGAAAGTTGGTGGAAAAAGCATAACGACCAACGGATAGATTAAGTCCAACGGATGCTTCATCCGCTGGTGTTAATCTATCCGTTGGGGATTTCTTTTCAAAGATAGATCGATGCAAAAAATCTTGCGCTACATTTTTCTTGCTTTCGCAGCCATCGTTTTCATCTATCCCTTTTTGTGGATGTTGTCTGCGACGATGCGACCCGAGAATGAAATCGGCGGCCTCGATCTGCTCCCCTCACAAGTGACGCTGAACAGTTACGTAACGGTCTTTCAGAAAATACCGATCCTGCGCGCGTTTGCCAACAGTTTGTTCGTCTCCTTGTCGGTCGTGGCCAGCGTGTTGGTGTTGGGATCGATGACCGGTTATGCGCTGTCGCGGTTGCATTTTCGTGGCCGCAACGTGATTTTCATGCTGATCATTTTCACCATGATTTTGCCCTTTCAATTGACCCTTATTCCGTTGTATATTTTAATGGTGAAGCTGGGCTGGGTGGACACCTATCTCGCGCTCATCGTGCCCTATGGCCTCAATGCGTTGAGCATTCTGATGTTTCGCCAAGCGTTCAAAACCATTCCGCAGGATGTCATCGATGCGGCGCGGGTTGACGGCGCCAGTGAGTTCGGCATTCTCTTTCGCATCTTCTGGCCGCTGTCGGTGCCGACGTTGATTACCGTCGGCATTCTCACGTTCATGGGAATTTGGAATGAGGTGCTGTGGCCGATTCTGACGATTCGCAAGACCGAGTTGATGGTCATGCCCCAGCTTGTGACGTTATTTGTTGTCGGCGGGGCAGCGGAAGGCCAGCTTGGTGTTCAACTCGCTGCGGCTACGTTGTTGGCACTGCCCATTGTCATCGCGTATGCCTTCTTTCAAAAATATTTCATCACCAGCATGGCGGCGACGGGGCTTAAAGAGTAAGGCAGGAGATGAGCTAAACCCACATCGTTAGATGTGGGTTCATGAACCGCCCAGCTAGGCGAGTCCCAGAATTATCCAAATCACTCCCACATCGTCAGATGTGGGTACCTGAACTGCCCCGCTAAAGGCGAGTCACAGAATTATCCAAATCACTCCCACATCGTCAGATGTGGGTACCTGAACTGCCCCGCTAAAGGCGAGTCACAGAATTATCCAAATCACTCCCACATCGTCAGATGTGGGTACCTGAACTGCCCAGCTAAGGCGAGTCACAGGATCATCCAAATCACTCCCACATCGTCAGATGTGGGTACCTGAACTGCCCAGCTAAGGCGAGTCACAGGATCATCCAAATCACTCCCACATCGTCAGATGTGGGAGCATGAATCGCCCCGCTAAAAGGCGAGTCACAGGATCATCCAAATCACTCCCACATCGTCAGATGTGGGTACATGAATCGCCCAGCTAAAGGCGAGTCACAGGATCATCCAAATCACTCCCACATCGTCAGATGTGGGTACCTGAACTGCCCCGCTAAAGGCGAGTCACAGGATCATCCAAATCACTCCCACATCGTCAGATGTGGGTACCTGAACTGCCCAGCTAAGGCGAGACACAGGATCATCCAAATCACTCCCACATCGTCAGATGTGGGTACCTGAACTGCCCCGCTAAAGGCAAGTCACAGGATCATCCAAATCACTCCCACATCGTCAGATGTGGGTACCTGAACTGCCCAGCTAAGGCGAGACACAGGATCATCCAAATCACTCCCACATCGTCAGATGTGGGTGCATAAATTGCCCAGCTATAAGGCGAGTCACAGAATTATCCAAATCACTCCCACATCGTCAGATGTGGGTGAATGAACTGCCCAGCTAAAAGGGAGATCCTTTATGAATACCCGGTTTAGCGATCTGAGTGGAGCTTACCAGCTTCACTACTATTTCTGTTCCCACACTCGGTGGAACAAACCTGTCTTAACGGAGGAAATACGAAAGCAATTCGATCTTCATTTAAAAGAAATTTGTGAGCACGAAAATTATCACCTCCTCCGCAGCAGTGTTTACCCAAACAACTTCCGGCTTCTCCTTAGCCTGCGCCCGGAGCATCAAATTGACAGAGTCGCCAATAAAATCAAAGCCAATCTCTCGAGAAAACTCAATGAGGATTTTTCAACACTCGGCCCGCCTCCTCTATGGGGACGTGGCTATCTTGTGCGAAGCATCGGTCGCAAACGCCAAGAGACGGTCGAAGCCTACATCACCAAACAAAAAGAGCATCATGGTTATAAAAATCCCAAATTGATTACCAGCTACGAAACAAATGCGAAGTTGCCGGAATTCTGGAGTCGCAACCATGTTAAATATAATTTGACGTATCATATCGTTCTTGCCGCGCAAAATCGGAAGCCAATTTTTGATGTAGATTCTGGCAAGGTGCTTGTTGCCAAGTGGTTGGAAGTCAGTCGGGCGCAAAATGTCATTATCAGCCGGTTGAAACTCATGCCGGAGCATGTGCATTTACTGGTGCATTTGATTCCGACCACGCCGGTATTGGAATGTGTCGAGATGTTGTTGGATTGTTCATTCGAATTAATGAATGAGCAGTTTGGCGGGGTTTTGAAGTTGCATGAAGCTTGGAATGTATGGGAGCATTCATTTTACGCGGGGACGCTCGGGACAGTCACGACGGCTCAGGTGGATCGGTTCTTAGCTGGTCGGTTGAGGTGACCCACATCTGGCGATGTGGGATTCGGGCGAAGGCGGGTGTGGTTAGCTGGGGACGGTTGAAAGTACCCACATCTCACGATGTGGGATTCGGACGAAGGCGCTTGTGGTTTTCGCTGGTCGGTTGAGCTGACCCACATCTGGCGATATGGGATTCAGGTGAAGACGGGTGTGGTTAGCTGGGGACGGTTGAAAGTACCCACATCTCACGATGTGGGATTCGGACGAAGGCGCTTGTGGTTTTCGCTGGTCGGTTGAGGTGACCCACATCTGGCGATGTGGGATTCAGGTGAAGACGGGTGTGGTTTAGCTGGGGACGGTTGAAAGTACCCACATCTCACGATGTGGGATTCAAATGAAGGCGTAAGTGGTTTTCGCTGGTCGGTTGAGGTGACCCACATCTGGCGATGTGGGCTTCAAGGAAGAGTATGATAGCTCGAAAATGGAAAATTCGTCACGCACTGCTGGCGTCAGCTCTCTTATCGGTAATAATGTACGCATGTGATCAGCAAAGATCGCTTGAGCTGCGTTTGACCAATTTGGCGCATCTGAATCATCTTTATGAAGAAGTCACGATTGACGCCCAGCCCATGGCCATCATCCACATTTATTCGGAATATCCGGAGTACAAGTGGGTCGACGCCAGCCATGAGGGCATCGCCTGCGTCGATGATGCCGCCCGCGCCGCCGTGGTCTATCTCCGGCATTTTGAGATCACCGGTGACACGATGAGTTTGCACCGCGGTCGCCAATTGCTCGAGTTTTGTCGTTATATGCAGGCCGAGGACGGTCTATTCTACAATTTCATTTTGGCCGATCATTCCATCAATCGCGACGGTAAAACCAGTTATAAAAGTCTCGGTTGGTGGACGGCCCGCGCGCTATGGGCGATGGGAGAGGGATATCGGATTTTTCGTTTGCGCGAGCCTGATTACGCGATGCTTTTGCAAAATCATATTCAGAAAACCTTTCCGCATATCGACACACTGCTCGCTCATTTTCCCAGAATGGATACGGCCAATGGCTTTCTCATGCCGCGCTGGTTGCTCCATAATTCCGCTGCCGATGCCACCTCGGAGTTGATGGTGGGGCTTGCCAGATATATGGCCGTCTCAAACGATCAGCGGGTGCATGAATATTTGCGGAAATTTTCTCGCGGCCTTGTGGCGATGCAATTGGGCGATGCAAAGAATTATCCCTATGGCGTATTTCTTTCATGGCAAAATATTTGGCACGGTTGGGGCAACGGTCAAACGCAAGCCCTCACTTTGGTTGCCCAGCTTCTGAATGACGAAAAAATTTTGGAGGCAGCCGAAACCGAAGTCAAATTTTTCTATCCTTACTGGCAAACCCATGGCTGGCTGCGCGAAATTGCCTTTGTCCACGATAATGGTTTTCGCGCTGCCCACATTGATACGTTTCCGCAAATTGCTTATGCGCTGCGACCGATGATTGTCGGTGCGCTGCAGCTCGCGCAAATTACTCAAAACCATCATTATGCCGAATTGGCGGGTGAATTAGCCACATGGTTTTTCGGCAACAATCCGGCGCACGCACCAATGTACGATCCGCAAACTGGCCGCGGTTATGATGGCATTCTCTCGACGACTCAAATCAATCGCAACGCCGGCGCCGAATCCACCATTGAAGCCGTCTATTCAATTCTTGAAGTCGAAGCCAATACGGCAGCACGTAAAATATTATACAAGAGGATCAATGGATTGTTGGATAAATGAATTGATGGCACTCCAATAGTTCATTAGTCCCAAAATCCATCAATCCAGTTCAACTCATCTGTGGAGGATCGAAATCCGATGTTCAAGTTGCAACCTGCAAGTAAACCAATTTTAGGACCCCTCAAAGAGCACGCTTGGGAATCACAAGCTGTATTCAACCCCGCCGCCATTCGCGACGGCGAGTATATCCACATGGTCTATCGCGCTGTCGAAGGCGATAATTATTCGACACTCGGTTATGCGAAACTTGACCGCACCGGAAAAATTTTGGAGCGCTGGCCGGAGCCGATACTTCGTCGTGAAGCGCCGTATGAGAAACGCGGCGTCGAAGATCCGCGCATGACCCGACATGAGGGCCGCTATTATCTTGTTTATGTCGCCTACGACAGCGTGAATGTGCGCGTTTGCTTGGCTTCGACTACCAATTTTAAAAAAATCGAGAGGCACGGCATTATCATCCCCGAGGTGTGGGACAAAGATGCGATGTTTTTTCCGGAGCCGGTCAAGGGCAAACTGGTTCTGATGCACAGGATCGAACCTGATATTCAGTTGGCTTTCTTCAATGATATTGAACATCTGCTGCGACCGGAGAAGAATTACTGGCAAAAACATATCGCCGAGCTTGACAAATACACGGCCATGCGGCCGCAATATTGGTGGGAAGCCAAAAAGATCGGCGGTGGCGCACCACCGATACCGACCACCGAAGGCTGGTTGGTCATTTATCATGGTGTGGATGAGAGATTGGTTTATCGCGCTGGCGCCGCTTTGCTGGATTTTGATAACCCGCTCCGAGTGATCGCCCGTTTTCCGGAACCGATTCTCGCACCAGAACGCCAGTTTGAGAAAATCGGTGATGTGCCCAACGTCGTTTTTCCTACTGGCACAGCGCTTTTTGATGATGAACTTTTGGTCTTTTATGGTGGCGCCGATAAAACCATCGGCATGGCCACAGCCAGTTTGGCCGAGATCTTGCACGAACTCTTACGTCACAAAATCTGATAATTTTCCAACTTTTGCTGCGCAGTGGCAAAATGCTCACGATTGACCTCAATGATGATTGGCGGTTTCAGCCCGATTGGCAATCGCCGCAGATTAAACAGCTTCCTGATGGACTATTCATGGAAAATGAATGGCTGCCGGCCAGCGTACCCGGTACCGTCCACACCGATCTACTCGCCGCGGGTAAAATCCCCGATCCGTTTTATCGCGACAACGAATGGCGAGTGCAATGGGTGGCAGAGATGGGCTGGCGCTATCGCCGCTCATTTCACGTGCCGGAGGAATTTTTGAACAATGACGCCATCCACCTCGTGGCTAATGGCCTCGACACCTTCGCAACGATTTTCCTCAACGGGCAACGAGTTGCCGAAACTGCGAACATGTTCATTCCGCACCGATTTGAAGTGAAATCGTTGTTACGCAGCGGTGAAAATGAGCTCGAGATTCGTTTCGATTCGCCCCTGCAACGGGCGCAGGAATTGGAAGCCCGTCACGGCAAGTTGCCCGTCGCATTGGAAAGCTATCGGGTGTATGCGCGCAAGGCACAATATTCTTTTAGTTGGGACTGGGGCCCGAAATTGGCCACCAGCGGCATCTGGCGACCGATTCGACTCGAGGCGTATCATCATTTGCGCATTGACGATCTGTTTGCCGAAGTGAATCTCGATAAAGATTTGCAACACGCCCACATCTCTGCAAAAATCGAGGTCGAGAAATTTTCGCACGCCACTGCTGAATTTTTTGTGGAAATTTCCGGTCCGGATTTTCGCGACAGCAAAAGCATTAGCTCGGGGGAAAAAATTTTTTCGGTTGAATTCAATCTCACCAAACCTCGGTTATGGTGGCCGAATGGCTTTGGCGCGCAACCACTTTATGAATTAAAAGTAACGGCCCGAGTAGAGGATGAAATCGTGGACGAGCGCGCCACGCGATTCGGTATCCGTCAGCTCGCGCTGCGACGCGAGAAAGATGCCGCAGGGGAGTCATTCGTCTTTTGCGTCAATCATGTGCCGGTCTTTTGCAAAGGTGCAAACTGGATTCCGGCGGACTCCTTTGTGCCGCGGATTTCTAATGAGAAGTACCGCGCGCTTTTGACCATGGCACGCGAGGCTCATATCAACATGCTGCGGGTTTGGGGCGGCGGCATTTACGAGCAGAAAATTTTTTACGATCTGTGCGATGAGCTCGGCATTTTGATATGGCAGGATTTCATGTTCGCTTGCGGTGCGTACCCGGAATATCCGGAATTCGGCGATAACGTTCGGCATGAAGTTGTGACTATCGTCAAGCAATTGCGTAACCATCCTTGCATGGTATTGTGGTGTGGTAATAATGAAAACGAATGGTTATGGAACTTGGACACGCATCGCCCATACCGCGAGATGCCGGGCATTGCTCTCTTCGAGAAAATCATTCCGGAGGTTTGCGCCCGATACGACCCAACGCGACCTTATTGGCAAAGCTCGCCGTTTGGCGGTGAGGATCCCAACGATGCCGCGCAAGGTGATCGCCATCAGTGGAACACGTGGAGTAACTGGCGTGACTTCACGGAGATTCGCCATGATACCGGACGCTTTCTCTCGGAGTTCGGCTTTCAAGCGCCGGCGCATTGGGAGACGATGAATGAAGTCACCGCCCCCGAAGATCGCTGGCCGCAAAGTAAAATCATGGAGCATCACAACAAACAGGTGGAAGGCACCGAGCGACTCTTCCGCTTTCTCGCGGCGCATTATCGCGTCACCAACGACTATGAAGATTTCATTTATCAATGCCAACTCTTTCAAGCCGAGGCGTTGAAATTCAGCGTGGAGCATTGGCGGCGACGGAAGTTTCTTACTGCCGGGACGCTCTATTGGCAGCTCAATGATTGCTGGCCGGTAACGAGCTGGTCGGCGATTGATTATCGGCTCCGGCCGAAAGCGGCTTATTACTACACCAAACGTTTTTTTGCGCCGGTACTATTGAGCTTGGTCGAACAGGATGGGAAAATTGAAGTTTGGATTACCAACGACCAACGGAGTGGGGGAGAGGGGAAGGTCATGATTGTGGCAGAGGATTTCGAGGGGCAAACACTTTTCAAAGATGAAAAGTCAGTTTCTTTTTCACCGAATGCCTCGCAGTGCTGTTGGACCGTGACTCGAGAGCAACTGGGGATTGCTATGCCGGAACGCCAGTATATGCGCGCCGTGCTTATTGCCAATGGCGAAGTGGTTTCCGAGAATGCATTGTTTTTCGAGCGATTCAAACATCTCGAGTTATCCGATCCCGGCCTTCATTGGGAATTGCAAGCAACAACGACCGCCGGTCACTATGTGCTCGAATTATCGACCGAATGTCTTGCCAAATCGATATGCATTCGATTTATTGGAATAGAGACAATCATCTCGGACAATTTTTTCGATATGTGGCCGAAGACATCACGCCGGATTGAGGTGACCTCATCGCAGCCGTTGCAGGAGCCCCTGAAGGCATTAAAGATCAGAACTTTGGAAAAGTAATTGAGGATTTCAAAAATACTTTCGTATGCGCAAGCCATGCAAATCAACATGGCTAAATCTTCTTGTACTCGGCGCAGCGGTATTGGGTTGTCAGTGTGCAAGGCAGCAAATGCCATCCAATGTGCTGGCTCAGGTTGGTGACCGCTATATCACGGTGGATGAGTTTGTCACGCGTGCCGAGCTGAGCCCGCTGCCGAACTTCCGCAGCGTCAACGGTTTTACTGACAAACGCGGCCTCCTCGAATTGCTGATTGGTGAAAAGCTTTTGGCAAACGAGGCTGAAGCTTTGGGGCTGCGGCGTGATCCCGCTTTTCAAACATGGCAGCGCTACACGGAGAGAGTTGCCGTCGTCAAGGAGCTTTACCGTGATGAGATTTTGAGCAAAGTCGAGATTCGAGAGGGCGAAATAGATACGGCCATCGCGCTCGTACAAAAATCGCTGCCCGAAAGCAAGCCGTTGCTCACACAGAGCGAATACCTGCAACGACGCGCCAGCATCAAAAAGATTTTGCGGACCCGCCGTGCTGATGAGCTTTCAGACCGTTTCGTCCAGCGTTTTATGAGCAATAGAAATTTGGTTTTGAAGGGAAAAGCCTTTTCGCAGTTGGCCAAGTATATCGAGCAGCGTGTTGAATTCAAATACTTATCTCCCGTACTAAAGATGCAGCCGCTCACTGAAGTCGATTACCGGCGCCTTGAAGATGATTTGCACAGTCGCCTCGATGAACCGCTCATTGTCTTTGCCGGTGGGCAATGGAGCATTCGCGAAACGCTGGAAAAACTGCGCCTGAAAGAATTGCCCCTGAATCGCGAATCACCAACGGCAATGCGCAATACTCTGCGGCGTGATTTGCTGGAGTTGGCACGGGATGAGTTACTGGCGCAGGAGGGCTATCGCCGGCATTTGGACAAACGCCCGGCAGTGCAGGAAGAAGTGCGCGTATGGGTTGATCATCACTTGTACACGCAAATGATCAGCCGTTTGAGTTTGCCACCCCAATTCGGAGCTGAGATAGAGTTCCCCCCGCAAATTGCCAAACTAAAGGATAAATATCGTGTAACCGTTGCCGAAGACAAATTAAAACAAACCACGTTGACGGGTATCAACATGTTTGCGTTTTATCCCGGACGTCCTCAGCGATTGGCTGTTCCGTTATGGCCGAGGTTTTGATTGATAGAAGGGTGGGGACACGGGTGGAAATTGCTTTGCTCTTGCAGAGGCAGAGCAACTTTCTCATGAAACCGTCCATCTTGAAGATCGTTTATTTACGATAAAAGTACTTGTTGGTCTCCGCCACCACCACTCCGGAAAGCATCAGCAACCCGACCAAGTTCGGAAATGCCATCAGACCGTTGAAGACATCCGCAACCGACCACACGACCTGAAGTTTGGCGACGGCACCAATAAACACAAAAACACAAAATAACAGCCGGTACGGCCTGACCGATTTCGGACCGAGTAGATATTCAAGGGATTTCTCACCGTAATAGCTCCAACCCAAGATTGTAGAATAAGCGAAAAGAATGAGTCCCAAAGCCACGATGATGCCGCCGGAATTGCCGGGTAAGCCGATGCTGAAAGCGCGGGTGGTTAATTGAGAACCTGTGTAACCAGCGCCAGTCACGGGATCGGCCATGTGCCATGCGCCTGAGGCGATGATCACAAAGCCGGTGAGGCTGCACACGACGATGGTATCGATGAACGTCTGCGTCATGGAGACCAGCGCCTGCGTCACCGGATTCTTCGTTTGCGCTGCCGCTGCCGCAATCGGCGAGCTGCCCAAACCGGATTCATTGGAGAAAACGCCACGAGCCACTCCGTAACGAATCGTCTCTTTTACCGTCGCGCCAAGAAAGCCGCCGAAGGCCGCACTCGGGGTGAAGGCATCTTTGAAAACATAAATGACAATATCGGGAATGCCTTTGTAATTGATGATGACCACGACGATGGCGGCGAGCATGTAAAACACAATCATGATCGGAACAAAGAAACTGGTGACGCGGGCGATACTCTTGATGCCGCCGAGAATTACCGCAGCCGTGGCAACCGCGAGCACCACACCAGTCATCCAATATGGTACTCCGAACGAACTCTGCATTGCATCCGCCACCGAATTCGATTGTACCATATTGCCGATGCCAAATGCCGCAATGGAGGCAAAAATCGCGAACAGCGCGCCCAACCATTTCCATCCCACCCCGTGAGAAATGTAGTACATCGGGCCGCCGCTCATCGTGCCGTCGGGATCTTGCACGCGATATTTCACGGCGAGCACGGCCTCGGCATATTTTGTTGCCATGCCGAACAAGCCGGTGATCCACATCCAGAAAAGAGCACCGGGGCCTCCACTTGCAATCGCTGTGGCCACGCCGGCGATATTGCCGGTGCCGACCGTCGCTGCCAACGCCGTCATTAGCGCCTGAAAATGAGTGATGTCGCCGGCTTCCGCACTGTCCTCTTTGCGTTTGATCAAGGCCAGCCATAGGGAATGCCACAAACCACGAAATTGCAAACCGCGTAATCGAATGGTGAGAAAAATTCCGGTTCCGACCAACAAAACCAGAAGGGGAGTGCCCCAAACCAAATTTCCCAACTCCGTAACAAACGTTTGGAATCTTTCCAATTTCCGGCCTCCGTTTCAAAAAAGTCACGCTTTAGCTTCTGCTGATCCGATCTTCGCGGATCATCTATTCGTCATCAATTTCATGAAACAGACCGGTCGCTTTAAGGGACCGGTCTGTTGATGAGCAAAACTACGGATTCAGTTCAATGGCACGACCGGGCATGACCGTAGACAATTTATGTTGGGTCAGCGTCGCGTTCAATTTGGGAACAGTTTCCGTGATGAAGGTATTTACTGCCGGCATTTTCTCCGCAAATTCAGCCTGAATTTCCTTGAAATACTCTTGTTGATAGGGCGTCGGCGCGGCGTTGGCCCGATCCACGCTGGAGAGAAGCCCGCTGATGCGTTCGACCAGCCGAGGTCCGGTTATGTAGGTGGGCATATCCGGCTCACGCCCGAGGCGATCTTGCAACGCTTGGATTTGTTTGAGATGATCGGTGAGTGTCCTTTTCACTTCTTCGGGTGCTTCCGGCATGGAACTTTTCACACGCTTCTCCAATTGTTGAAGCTGTTCTTTCGTCTCATCCAAATATTTGAGCGCATCGTTGACGGCGGACTGCATATCCCGTAGTTTTAGAGTCATGGCATGCTGAGCCTCGAGATCCGCGATCGGCACCTCGAGAGTCGGATCGAAACGTACTTCGACAGGTTTCTCCATGACTTTGTCGCCGACAATCAACTTGACGGTGTAAATACCGGGCAAGGCTTGCGGGCCGCGTGGCCCTCCGAAAAAGGTAGCGGCTTCGCGTTCCTCCTCAGTGGGTGGCCGGCGTCGCCGGGGCGGCTCGAGACGTAAATCCCAGGCGGTCCGATTCAATCCCTTCTCTTTCGGGATTTCTTTCAGCTCCCGAATCACTTTGCCGCTGGCATCGAGAATTTGCATTTTGACCGCGGTCTTTTCCTCCGGCTTGTCTTTGAGAAAATAGCTAATGAGCGCTCCATAGGGCGGATTGGGACCGGCAAACACTTTGTTGCCGATGCCATAGCGGGTAAATCCGCTGGAGTAGCGCAACGCCGGCCGGATTTCGAACAGATGCATGGCGCTATTTTGAATCTCGGGCGTCATTTGCTGAATCGGTGTCGCATCATCAAAAATCCAAACGCTGCGGCCATGCGTCGCCAAGATGAGATCATTTTCGCGCGGATGAACCATGATATCGTGCACCGCCACCGTCGGCAAGTTTTTCAAATGCAGAGGCATCCAGTTTGTCCCCGCCGTGTAGGAAATGAACAGCCCCAACTCCGTGCCGGCATAAAGCACATTGGGATTCTTCGGATCTTCGCGCACCACCCACACATAAGCTTTCGCCGGCAGATTACCGGAGATATTCGCCCAGCGCTTTCCACCATCGGAGGTCTTGAAAACATAAGGCTTGAAGTCATCCAGCATGTGACGGTCGAAGGAAACGTAAGCCACCTCGACGTTGGTCCGCGAGGGTTCCACATGCGAGACCGGTGAATTGGCCGGCACCCCGGACACATTTTTGATGAGATTCGTCCAGGTTTTGCCGCCATCGGTCGTGAGTTGAAGATTGCCATCATCGGTGCCCACCCAAATCACTCCGGCGCGGACTGGCGATTCCGCCAAACTGATGATGGTGCAGTGATATTCCGCCGTGGTGTTTTCAATCCAGACCGGACCACCCGCCTCTTTCTGTTTGGCCGGATCGTTGGTGGTGAGATCAGGACTGATCGCCGTCCACGTTTTGCCGAAGTCCGTTGATTTGAACACCACGTTGCCGCCGAAATAAACCGTGTTTTTGTCGAATGGCGAGGCCACGATTGGTGCGTTCCAATTGAAACGATATTTCAGCTCTCCCACCGGACCCCCATCGTTGCGTCGGGGCTGCATGCTCACCGACTGCTGCTCGGCGGTCTGCAGGTTGGTACGAACAATATTACCGCCTTGCGATTCGGTCAAATAGAGATCAGGGTTATCCGGATGATTCAGCGCATGAAACCCATCGCCGAAGCTGACCATGTGCCACTGATCATTGAGGATTCCGACTCCCTCGCGAGTACGGCTCGGCCCGGTCCAGGTGCCGTTGTCCTGCAAGCCGCCGGTGACATAATAAAACGGCAGCCGATTGTCCGCATGAATTTGGTAGAATTGGCCAAGCGGAATGTTATTGACGAATTCCCAATTTTCCCCGCGGTCGTAGGAGACGGCAATACCGCCATCATTTCCCTGCCAAAGGCGATGGGGATTTTTCGGATCGATCCAAAGCGCGTGATAATCACTGTGCGTCCGCCCAGAAATGCGGCGAAAATTCTTGCCGCCGTCAATCGAGACGAAAAGATTGGTGGCGATGGCATAAACGCGGTCTTCATCTACAGGATCGACGCGCAGGTCGGTGTAATAGAAGCCCCGTGACACGATCCTGTTCTCCTTCGAGACTTGCTTGAAGGTCTCACCGCGATCAGTGGAGCGATAAAGCGTACCTTCCTTGGACTCTACCATGGCGTAGACGACATTCGGATTGCTCGGCGCGACTTTGACGCCGATGCGGCCAAGCAACTGCGGCAAGCCATTGGTCAGCTTTTTCCAAGTGCGGCCGCCATCCACCGATTTCCACAGGCCGCCCTTCTCGCTGCCGCTCTGGTGTGTCCACGGCTTGCGCTCGAAATGCCACAGTGCCGCGTAAAGAATGTTGGGATTGACCGGATCGATGTCCATGTCGGCTACACCATGCTCGGCGTCGAGGTAGAGCACTTTTTGCCAGGTCTTGCCGCCATCGGTGCTCATGAACACGCCGCGCTCTTCGTTGGGGCCAAACGCATGTCCCAGCGCGCCGACATAAACGTAATCGGTGTTGAGCGGATTGATGACGATGCGCGAAATGCGCTCGCTGTCTTTGATGCCGAGATGTTGCCAGGTCTTGCCGCCATCGGTGGATTTGTAAACGCCATCACCGAAGGAGACGCTGTTGCGGGTGTTGGATTCGCCGGTGCCGACATAAATGACTTCCGGATTGTTGGGATCGAGGGCAATGTCGCCGATGGAAATCGTATTCTGGCGCTCGAAGATCGGCGCCCAGTTGATGCCGCCATTGGTGGTTTTCCACAGCCCGCCGGAGGCGGTAGCCACGTAGACGATATTCGGATTACCGGGAACGCCCTCGACATCGGTGGTACGGCCGCCCATGATGGCCGGGCCGATGCTGCGCCATTCGAGACGGCCGAAGAGGGCGGTATCCATCACCGTAGCACTTGCCGCCGTTGCCGGCTGGCGTTGGGCCAAGGCGGGTCTTTGCCAACTTGCCCAAAATAGCAATACCGTGATTACCCACCACGATCGTGATAATTTTGAAACAAACATGACGTAACTCCTCCTCGCAATGTGTTAAGGACAATCATCACCAACCAATGCTGCACGTGCTCGTGGGGACATTTGTAATGAAGGATAGTTTAACGCGTTTCCGCAAAAAAGCAAGTGATTTTTGTGGGAGGGGAAGACGTCCACTGCGTGTCAATAATCCAATCTGCGTAGCGGTGAGTTCATTTTCAATGGTTACGTTTCGGGACAAAGTTGGCAAACAATACAGCGGCTTCAAGTTGGAAGGATTATTTATGACGGTGGGGTTACCAGATTGTTTTCACGCCGATTTTTCTTATGGCTTTGTCACGGCTTATCAAAGGCAACCCCAAATGTGTCGAGGTGGCGACAATCAGCCTATCCCAAGGGTCTGGTAGCTTTTCTCGCGGAATCGACCTGCTTTTCTGAATGATCGGTAAGCAAAGCGGTTCAACCTTGTAATTTCTTGATGCAGACACTATGGCAACGAAGCTGTCGAAGTCTATAGGAAGTTTTTTCTTTTCCGTAAGATAGACTAATTCAAAAAAGACGATGCAAGGAATGAAAATCTCGTTTTGACCATTATCTGCCTCCTCGAAAATCCTTTTTGCTTTTTTTGATAGCGCGGGATCATCGGTCAGATACCACACTAAAGAATGGGTGTCAGTAACATACGGCATCACCACTTCTCCTCGAGTTTTCTGAGCAGTGTTTCTCGCGCTTCGGTAATGTCGTCATCCGTGATTTTCACTCCTCTCCAAATACCACCCAGTCGTATTACATTTAGATTTTTCCTGAACTCTTCAACTTCTTCGCAATATTTCGTGATGGCAAAAGCATGAATATTCCCTTCGTCATCGTACCATAATCTGAATCGATCAAACTCTTTGGTTGGTTTACCGATCACGGAGGTAAATTTGAGGAGCATTTCATCCGTAACCGGATTGTAAGAAAGCGTCATCTTTTTCCTCCGGAAAGTAAAAGAAAAAAAGCAAGAATCCCTCCCACGATGAGTAGGTTTTTCTGCTGTTCTTCTTTTTGCAATTTCAATGACTTCACATACTCAGAGGCTCTAAGCAAAGCTTGCTGGGGTTGCAAAGGATCGTATTCGATGTATTCTCTGCCTTGCAAAGCTCCTAAAGCATTGGTCTTTGTCCCCTTTTCCACAATGGGAATAAGCAATTTACCCGTCTTGAGTGCGTACCCGATTTCTTGCTGAACCCAACTCGATCTTATCCCATTATTCGTCAACAAAACAACCACCCAATCGGCGTTCTCTATCTGCTCAAATATTTTTTTGTCGATGGAAATCCCCGGGGTAAGGTACCACTCGGCGACGCTCACTTCTATCCCAAACTTTACCAATAAATTTGCGAGGGCGGTCACGAGTCCTTGATCCTGAGTGCTATGGCTTATGAAAACTTTGCATGGCATTTCTCGACCTCCTAATAAACGACTCGGCGTATGATGCGTTTAAAGAAAACAGGAGAAAAATTTTCAATACAAATTACATAGCTTTTCCCCAAAAGTCAAGTCGATAACAGAAATCTCCGCAAAAACTTCCCCGTCCACGACGTTTCATCCTGCGCCACCTCCTCCGGCGTGCCTTGCGCAATCACATAACCGCCCGTGTCGCCGCCTTCCGGGCCGAGATCGATGATCCAATCCGCACATTTGATCACCTCCATGTTGTGCTCGATGACCAGCACGGAATTACCGGCGGCAATCAGACGGTCGAAGCATTGCAACAGTTTGGACCCATCATCAAAGTGTAGGCCGGTGGTGGGCTCGTCGAAAATGTAAAGGATGTGCTTGTCTTCTTTTTGTGCGAGATGGGCGGTCGACTACTAAGGGCTTTGAGTTTGGTGAAGCGCGGGATGATCAAATAATTGTCGCAGGAGTGAAAGAGTTTCACGCAATTTGGCTGTTCCCAATATACTGAATCGTCTCAAAATGCGCGACTGCTCAATCGTAAAAAGTTTATGGACTCGAATTAAGCTTGCTTCTGGAAGTTGGCCAATTTCCAGATCTTTACTTTCGAGAATTAACGAGTACGCGTCGGGTTTTGTGGCCTTAGATGTGATAACCGCGACCACAATGTCAGGGAATGAGGTATTGTAGGCATCGTTAGAAACGATGAGTACCAGTCGACGCTTGGAACCGGAAAGATCGGAATAGGGAAAAGGCACCAACACAATTTCCCCCTGCTTATACGCCATCCCACATACTCCTTTCCGTATTCCACTCCGCGACATTATTAAGGCAAGTCTCGGTTAAGTCAGCAGTGTCTTCAGGCAGGACAATGCCCCATTTCTCGGCCAGCAGCAATTCCGCAAGGCGATTTAATTTTTGTAGAAATTCCGTATCGTGCAAGAGTGCGTAAGCCTCCTTCAAGAGGATATATTCTTGTTTAGGAATCGTTATGGTTTCCACGTATTTTCACTCCTGATAAGTTTTGAAAGTAGGTATGAATTTAAACTCGCCATAAGTTGCTGTGTTCCCTAAATGTGCTTGTCCAACACATAAACAATTTAACATATTTACAGCAGAAATTCAACCGGAAATTTAACAAAGTTACTCATCCATCGAACAGTAAGCAATCTCGCCGTGTCATTGTGTAATCATTTTCAAAAACCTCCCTGTCCACGACTTTTCATCCTGCGCCACCTGCTCCGGCGTGCCTTGCGCAATCACATAACCGCCCGCGTCGCCGCCTTCCGGGCCGAGATCGATGATCCAATCCGCACATTTGATCACCTCCATGTTGTGCTCGATGACCAGCACGGAGTTGCCGGCGGCAATCAGACGGTCGAAGCATTGCAAAAGTTTGGACACATCATCAAAATGCAAGCCGGTGGTGGGCTCGTCGAAAATGTAGAGAATGTGCTGACCTTCTTTTTGCGCGAGATGCGCGGCGAGCTTGACGCGTTGCGCTTCGCCGCCGGAGAGGGTGGTGGCCGGTTGGCCGAGCTGCATATAACCGAGACCAACGTCTTTGAGTAGTTGCAGCTTTTGCGTGGCTTTTGCCGCCAGTTTATCCCGCTCTGCCATCGTCCCGAAAAACTCCACCGCTTCGTCCACAGTCATGTTGAGAACATCGACAATATTTTTCCCCCGATAGGTAACTTCGAGTACTTCTTTTTTGAAGCGCTTTCCTTCACAAGCTTCACATTGAAGAAAGATGTCGGCGAGGAATTGCATTTCCACTTTCACGGCGCCGGCGCCTTCGCAAATCGGACAGCGCCCCTCATCCGTATTGAATGAAAATGTACTGGGCCAATAGCCTTTTAATTTCGCCGTCATCGTTTTAGCGAAGAGCTGGCGAATGTCATCGAAGGCTT
This sequence comes from Candidatus Zhuqueibacter pondensis, assembly GCA_034505955.1. Classification (GTDB taxonomy): domain Bacteria; phylum Zhuqueibacterota; class Zhuqueibacteria; order Zhuqueibacterales; family Zhuqueibacteraceae; genus Zhuqueibacter; species Zhuqueibacter pondensis. The sequence continues at coordinate 23,901 of JAPDQK010000043.1, read as the reverse complement.
TGATGTAGGTGGCGGGATTGGAGCGCGGCGTGCGGCCAATCGGCGATTGATCGACGAGAATCGCGTCATCAATATGCTCGATGCCCAGAATCTCATCATGATCGCCGACTCGTTTCGGCCAGCGGCCAAAGGCTCGCATCAAACCGGAGTAGAGCACGTCATGCACCAACGTGCTTTTGCCGGAGCCAGAGACACCAGTGACGGTAACGAAAACATGAAGGGGAATTTTGACATTCAGGTTCTTGAGATTGTGCTCTCTCGCCCCGCGAATTTCCAGACAATCTTTCCAACTCCGGCGCAAGCTGGGAATCTGGATGCTCTTTTCTCCTTTGAGATAAGCGCCGGTCAACGAGGCTTTGCCATTTTTGATCAGCTCGTTGAAAGGGCCGCGAAAAACAATCTCGCCGCCCAAGCGACCGGCACGCGGGCCGAGATCGACAATGAAGTCGCTGGTTTCCATCATCTCGCGGTCGTGCTCGACCACCACCACAGTGTTGCCGATTTCCTGTAGCATTTTGAGAATGCGGATCAAGCGCTGGTTGTCGCGGGGATGCAAGCCAATGGTTGGCTCATCAAGAATATACAGAGAGCCGACCAGTTGTGAGCCGAGTATGGTCGCGAGATTGATGCGCTGCGCTTCGCCACCGGAGAGCGTTTGCGTGCGGCGGTCGAGAGTGAGATAGCCGAGTCCGGCATCGACGAGATAGCCGAGTCGATTGCGCAGCTCTTTGAGAATTTGGCGGGCGATACTTTCCTCGAATGGCGTTAGTTGCAGATCGAGAAAATAGCGGTGCGCCTCGGCAATGGTCATGCGGCAAATGTCGGCAATGGTCTTCTCATCTTCTTGCGAGTGTCCGATGCGCACATGCAACGCTTCTTTGCGCAAGCGGCTGCCGTTGCAATCCGGGCAGCGAACATAACCACGATAGCGGCTGAGGAAAACGCGAATGCCGATTTTGTAGCGTTTACTTTCCAGCCATTGAAAGAAGCCGCGAATACCGGGGAATTCACCCTCCGGCTCACCGTCAAGAATGATTTTCAGCTCGCGCTCGTCAAGTTCGCGAAACGGTTTGGTGGTGCTGATGCGATAGCGGCGCGCCACTTGCAGCATCCAGTCATTCATTTCGCTGTAGCTCGGCATCGTCCACGGCACAATCGCGCCCTCGCGCAAGCTCTTCGATTTATCGGGAACCACGAGATCGAGGTCGATCTCGATGACATCGCCGAATCCACGGCAAGTGGGACAAGCGCCGAAAGGATTGTTGAAAGAAAACAGGCGCGGTTGCGGCTCGATAAATTGGGTCCGACAGGTGGCGCATTCGAAGGCTTGGCTGAAATCGAGGCGTCGTGATAATGCGTTGTCGTGCTCCGCGAGAATGATGGCGGCTCGGCCTTGTCCGTTCGCGAAGGCCTGATCAACGGCTTCGGCGAGGCGATTTTCAAAATCACTTCCTGTCGGATCAATACGATCAACAACCACCAAGACTTCGTCCCGCCTTTTGAGATCAACCGGTTTCAATTCGTCAAGTTGAACAATCTTTTCATCGAGGAAAAGTCGATAGAATCCTCGCCTGCGGCAATCGACCAATTCCATTTCCAGAACTCGTTCTGCTTCACGACGCAAAGGGAAAGTGACGAGAATAGTGCCGGCAGGAGGGATGCGGCGGAGAGAATGGAGAACGTCCTCAACTTGATCCTTTTTCACTTCACGGCCGCATTGCGGACAGAACGTGTGACCGATGCGCGCAAAGAGCAAGCGCAGGTAATCATGAATCTCGGTTGCCGTGGCGACGGTCGAGCGTGAGCTTTTGACCGGATTTTTCTGCTCGATGGCAACAGCCGGGGAGATGCCTTTGATCTCATCGACATCCGGTCGATCCATACGCTCGAGAAATTGACGAGCATAAGCGGACAACGACTCCACATATCGCCGTTGGCCTTCGGCATACAACGTGTCGAATGCCAAACTCGATTTCCCTGAACCGGATACGCCGGTAATGACGATGAGCCGGTTGCGCGGCAAATCGAGATCGAGATTTTTCAGGTTATGAACCCGGGCGCCACGGATGGAGATAACGTTGGGCATAGGTGAAGTGATTACGATATCGGCGGCGCGGATTTACGAATCAGCCACTCGATGGTGGTTTCCTGATATTGTTTCAATTCCTCGACGGTCAATGGTTTGATCATAAATGGGGGGATTTCTGAAATCTTAAATTGGCTTAAAGTATAAGCAAGCGTTTCATAAGCCAAACCACCATCTTTCTGTTGGGCGATGTCGAAATAGTTGGGAATGGAATAGCCGGCTTTGTCGAGAAAGTAGAGATCAATCAAGTCCTTGATTTCGGTTCGACCCAAAGCGGCGCAGATTTTGTTGACGGTAATATCCTCTATGGAGTCAATAAGAATTTCTTCAAACTGATTTGGCGGTTTGATGTGGGCAGCATAATCCTTTGAAAAATGGATGGTCACAGGATTCTCTTTGGGGCCAACACGGAAATGCTTGAAGTAGGAAGTAATCCGAACCGGTTTACAATCAACGTTCAGCTTCGTGCTGGCTTGGTTGGTTAAATCATCAGCTCTCTGAAAAGCATAATCGTCGTGAGTGAATAAATCGAGGTCGATTGAATAGCGGTGTTGCAGATAAAACGCGCTCAATGCGGTTCCACCGGTTAAATAGAAATCCTGAGTGAGGTGAAAAAACTCTGTCAGGAAACTATTTTGTAGAGGGGTTAGGATCGTTGGCATCCTTTACTATTCCATGTTTGATCCATTGCGAATACATAAACTCCCAAAATCCCTTTTCCCGACCAAGCCGTCCTTTCATCAAACGCTCGCGGTACTTGAGAAAATCCTGCACGGAAATAAATTTCCATACATCGCAATAGCGGGCGTCGCGCATGATTTTCGCGATCAGCCAAAGGCGCTGGTCTTCGTCGCCTTCGGCCAGCATCTTTTTTATCTCGCCGACGGTGTATTGATAGTCCCACATGAAGTAGGGGACGATGTCGTCACGCGAAACATCGAGCAAGGGATGTTCTTCGTTGTTCATGGCGCATTGAAAAATATACAAAATTACAATAGGAAAATCAAAGATTAGTTGAAAGTTTAGATTTTATCACTTTCTAAACATATCATTTTGACGCCTAAGAGTTTTTCAGTTATCCGAAAAAGTGCTTGACTTTCGTTTTCTGGTAGTGTATTTTATGTTTAAGAGAGAGTGAGTAAGTCCTGTACAGTTCCTGAGGTGTTCCCTTCCGTATGGTGGGCCAGAGCCTCGGGGACCTTGCTGTACAGGGTTCGCTCTCTTTTTTATTTATTATTTCGGCCACACTTCCTCCGAAGCTATCTTCCCCTTAAACACGTCATACCAGACAACATCTCCTACTTCGTACTTTCGGAAGATGCCCCAGGCAAACAAATCGACTGCTTGCAGCGCTTTGTTCTGGTGCGAATCATTATGGCAGATCGTCACCGACACGTTTGGAGGGATGCGCGTTTCCAATTGCATGCGTAGCGAGGCAGTGAAATCCATAAGCTCCGGCTTCCTCTTACTCCTATCCAACACGAACACAACCGACGTTGTAACCTGCTCGAGCAACAACGCAGCAAGGGTTAAATGCGTAAGGAAGTTGTAAACGCGTCTCTTCTTGCTTTTAACGAATTGTGAAAAAAATCGCTGTTTATCCAAAACGACCGCATGAACCCGAAACGGCACGGCAGCTACGCGGTGGTAGAAATATTGCTTGACTTCAAACGAGGTCTTGCTCGCTTTGAGCTCGGAGAGAGGATGATGTGGACGTTTCTTATAGATCTTATTCTTGATTGTCTCTGTGATTGCTTTCTCGATTGATTTCAGCGCGTGGTGATGAGCGACTTCCAAGATTGTGACCACAAAGTACTGCGATGCGCCCGGGCTTTTACTCGGGTTGCCAAGATCTCCGGATTCATCGAGATAGAGGTAATGCATAACAATTGTACACTTTCGTCCCTTTAAGTAAAAATTTGTATTCTTGTTTATTTTGTTCTTCAAAAAGAATATACAAAAATACTTCAGGAAAGTCAAACCCGATTGACATAACTGGCACACGGGCCAACCGATCAATCCACTCAATCTGCGTCGCTCACCGTATCGAGCTTTTTCCTGTACGCCACGAATTCCGGCGTTTCCAAAGCGATTTTGGTGCGGCAGATGCTGCACACAAAATGACCGCGGGCACAACACACATGCTGCCGGCTCTGCCGGCCGCACACCACACACGTGTAGGTACGCTGGAGGAGATGAAAGACGAGCTTGTCGCCGCAGTAAAAGCATTTATAGTATTTCTGCGGCAGAAAAAGATGAGAGAGATTCGAAGTAAACCATTTCCAGCTCGGCATCTGCCATTCTTCGTGCCGCCGGATTTGGCCTTGGCGGAGGCACTGTAAAATCTCCGGAATCATCGCTTCCGCCAAACCAACGGTGTAGCGTTCGGCAGGTGCGACCGGAATTTCATTGTAACATCGACCGATGCTGAGCAGCTCTTTCGAATCGGTGTTGGCCACTTTCGGCCACGGTAAATTACGCAAACCGAATTTCGCGAAAAAATTCGGCCAGAGCAATGGGCTGCAGCGATAGTTGAAAACCTCGACGGCATCAAACGGTAAATCCCGGCTGCGACCGTGCGGCAGAATCGAATTCCAACCGAGATAAGGATGCGCCAGAATCGCAATCCCGCCTTGCGCGTGAATTCGTTCAATGGTTTCTTCCGGCTCGAGCTCATCCGGAATCTTTTCTTCGATATTGATCGCGAGTATATGTCCGGCCGTGCTCTCGACTTCCTGCCCGACGAGGATGAGGAAATCTTCGATGCGCTCACGCAGATATTGCGCAAATGAAACATTATGAAAATTGGTGACGGCAATGCCATCAATGCCGGCAGCTTTGATTACTCTGCGCAAATCGGCAATGCGTTGATGGCGGCGGATATGGACGTGCAAGTCGAGTTTCATAAGATAAATTTAGCATGATTTCGGAAAAAACCAAGTGCAATTGCTCAGTTCTGGGTGGAGAAAAATGTCATTCTGGAAGACTGCGTCCGTAGGAATCTTTTTTCAATATGGCACTGTTCTTGACAAGAAAAAGATGCTTCCGGCATGACAAATTGGTTTCCCAACAATAAGTGAGACCTTACGACCAAGTAGATTTAACCCTTGCATCACAAAGAAAAACAATTTACATTAACCTGCGTATAAAAAGGCGTACCGATTAAATTTTTCAGTTTATTTGTACATATAACCGTTTCGGCCTATGGCATATTTTGATGATCACCCGCAATTGTTCCGCCTGTTGTTTGGAATTCTGTTGGTTTATCTTTTCGGCTTGGCGGGCTATAATTTCTATCGCTACGCCAGCTCACCTACCGATGAGAACTGGTATGCGAACTCTCCCTCACGCATTTATGTGACGAAGAGTTTCCCTGCACAATATCTCAAACAATATGGCGGCCTCAAAACGCGTTGGCAGGAAAAGCCGCACCCAGATTCGATTGTGGTTGGCGATTTGTGGCTTGCGGTAAACGGGCAAAAATTTGACAGCCTGCACACCGTGAGTCGAATGGTGCAGATGGTTCCCAGCGATTCTACATTTGAAGTGAATATTTTTCGTCCAGCCGCCGACCGCTTTTTCATCTATCGCGTGACCAAATCTGCTGTGCCGGACAGCTTCTATCGCTCGCTGCCGCCGACCGCTTGCGTTTTCGATGTTTTCAAAGACGGTGCTTCGGACCGCGCCGGCATGAAGGTGGGTGATCTGATCTTACGGGTGAATGGGTATGATCTGAAAAGCTATGGGAACGCGGCCGGAGAGGCGGATCGCTTTTTGCGCCTCGGCCAAATCGGCAAAACCATCATTTATGAAGTGATCCGCGATAACCGCGTGGTGACGCTGCAGGTGACCTTGGCGAGATTCGGCGTCGCGATTCCTTTGCTCATCATGTGTTTATCCGGCTTGGTTTATATCGGCGCCGGCGCGTTCATGGCGCTGCAACGGCCGCACCTCAAGGCGGCGCGCTTACTTGGTCTGGCATTTCTCTTCATGGGATTCTATTTGGCAGTAACGATGATGCAGCGGCCGGAGGAGTTCAATCCTTTTACGGTGACGCGTGGCATTACGTTGAGCGCCACCTTGCTTTTTGGAATTGCGGTTTGGTGCCACAGCGGGTTCTATTTTCCCAAAGAACGGCCTGAGCTTCTGGCTAAGCGGTGGCTGAGCTATGTACCCTATCTGTTCGCGCTGATTGGCTTTGCGATGGTGCTCTTGGCAGGTCCTCGCGGCTCCCAAAAGAGCCTGCTTTTGCCGGTCCTAGCGGTGTTGACTTTATCGCTCATATACATTGCCGTCATTTCTTTCATTTATCGCAAACAGTGCCCAGCGGAGCGCAAGCGGTTGAGTCGCCTCATCAAGTGGACGGGGATCACCGTTGGCGTTGCCACTGCTGCTCTCTCCATTCTGCTTGACCGTATGCAAATCGGCTACATTGGCCTTTCGCTGGTGCTGCTGCCGTTGGCCTATTTGTACACGATTGGTCGCTACCGCCTGCTCGACATGGATCTGCGCGTTCGCCGCAACGTCCAATACACCTTCGTTTCTCTGGTTTGGTCGATTTTCATTTTGGTGGTGGCGATAAAAATTTTGCTGGCGCTGCCAAAACTCGAGCTGGCTCTCCCGAATTTACATTTGACCGGCACTTCCATCGAGATCCTCGATTCGCCGATGGTGCCGGAACAACAGCAGCTTCTGGAAAAAGGCGTTTTGATGCTTATTGCCATCGGCTTGACGTTTGCGTTTTGGCAAATCGGTCGAGCCGGACAAAAACTGATTGCACAAAAATTTTACCGCAAACAATTCGATTATCGCCGCGCCGCCAGCGAGCTTGCCGAAGTCATGGCCACCAAATTGAGCATGGTCGATCTCAGCCGCGGCATCGTGCAAAAGCTGGCGGAGCTGATGCAGCTCAAGCGTGCCGGTGTGCTCTTTTTTCGCGATCAAAACGTCTGCTGTTGTCAGGAAGCTTCCGGATTTGGCGGCAAGGAATGGGAAGATTTTTGCCTGCGGATCGATCAGAGATTCTTTGAAGTGATGCATCAATTTCGCAGTGAATCGCGATTCAGTGTCGATTACCTGCCGCAGGGCATGAGAGAGAGTTTTCAGCAGCATGGGCTTCGCCATATCATCCCGATTCGCTTCAAAGAGAAACTTGTCGGCACCTTGTTGATCGGTGAGAAACTTTCCGAATCGCCGTTTTATAACGATGATCTGATCTTTCTCTCCGCGGTGGCCAAACAAGCGTCGGTCGCCATTGAGAACGCTTTCTTGTATGAAGAGCTGGCCGAGCAGGAACGCCTGAAGCATGAGCTGGCCATTGCGCGCCGCATCCAGTTGGCCTCGCTACCACAAACCACGCCGAAAGTTCCGGGTTTGGATATTGCCGGTATTTCAATTCCGGCAATGGAGGTGGGAGGGGATTATTACGACTTTCTCAATGACACGCCCAATGAGATTAGAATTATTGTCGGGGATGTCAGTGGGAAAGGCACTTCGGCGGCGCTTTACATGTCCAAAGTTCAGGGCATCCTGCGCTCGCTGCACAGCTTCGGTCTCTCGCCGCGCGAGCTGTTCATTCGTGCCAATCAATTGCTCTGTCAGGATCTCGAGAAGAAATCTTTCATCACCTCGCTGGGCGCCGATTTTGATACGCAGTTGCATCGACTCGTTTTGGCGCGCGCCGGCCATTTGCCACTTTTCTATTATCACGCTAAAACGCAACAGGTCGAAAAAATCACGCCCAAAGGCTTGGGGCTGGGTTTGGAAAGCAACGGTGCTTTTGCGGCGGAGTTGGAGGAAAAGGTCGTTCAATACGAAACCGGTGATGTCTTTTTGTTCGCCACCGATGGCGTCACCGAAGCGCAGAGCCGCAGCGGCGGCGAATTCGGCGAGGACAGCTTGGTGAAAATTTTGGAGAATCATGCATCAGGTCATGCCGGCGACATCCGCGATCAAGTCATCGCCGCGGTGACGCAGTTCGTTGGCGATGCGGATCCGCATGATGATCAGACCGTTGTGGTGGTGAAGGCGATATGAGCAGAGGGCAGAGGGCGTAGAGCGAAGAGTGTTGGGCGTAAGGCGTTACACGTTTCACGTTACACAAAAATGGAATGTGATATGTTGCTCTCAGCCGAAGAAGTCCGTGTACTCGGAAGCTTGATTGAAAAAAGTCAGGCGACGCCGGAATATTATCCGATGACGCTCACCGCCCTTGTCGCGGCATGTAATCAAAAGACCAGCCGCGATCCGGTGGTGGAATATTCTTCGGAAGAAGTCGAAGCCGCGCTTACCGGATTGAAAGAAAAAGGACTTTGCACCTTTGTCAGCGGCGGTGGCCGCGTGATGAAATACGCGCATCGCGGCGGGGGCAATGGACTCGGTTTATCCCCGGCCCAATTGGCCGCATTAAGTGTTTTGCTCCTTCGCGGCCCGCAAACCCTCGGCGAGATCAAAAACCGGACAGAGCGACAGTATGAATTCTCGACCCTTGAAGAAGTTCAGCAAACCATCGAAAGCCTCATGACCGATGAAAGATGCTTCGTCGAAAAAGCCCACCGCCGCGCCGGGCAAAAAGAAGATCGCTATCGGCATTTATTTTATGTGTATCATGATGATGTCGAAGAAGCGCAAGAAACTTCCGGTGCACCTTCGCTGCGCGACGAGATCGAAGCGATGAAAAAAAGAATGGCCGCCTTGGAAGCGGAGATTGAGAAGATCAAGAGTGATTTGTATTAAAGCAATTCAGTTGATTTTTATGGAAGCAATTTGTATATTCCTACGCAGACGAGGCAAGAATGCTCACCGTACCATACTTCAGACAAAACCGTGATTACACCTGCGGACCCGTCTGTCTAAGAATGGTACTGGCGTACTGGGGTTACGAGACGGATGAAGTCAGTCTTTCGATGTTGTGCGGCACAGACATGTTTGGCACTTCGGCTAAACAAATTATGAGTGCCGCTCAACATTTGGGGTTCAAATGTGAATACAAATTTAAAAGACCATACTCGTCATTGAAGTGGGTGTTGCGGAACGCTATACCGCCTATTGTTTCGGTGGACGCGGCGATTTTATACCAACTACGGCAACCGACTTACACCAAACACAACCTCGTCTTACTCGAAACAACCCGAAGCAAAATCGTTTATCATGATCCTGAAGTTGATTCAAGTTTATCTGTGCTTCCAGCCGTTTTTAAAGAGGCTTGGCAGCGCGCAAAAAGTGAGGTGATCTTGATATGGCCCGGCGAAAAGACGTTTACGACAAAGTCAAAGAAATAACCGAGATCTACTTGCTTGAGCATATTGGCGAAAAGGCCGTTACCGGATGGCCGCGCTTTGACGAAGATCGTCAGCTTTGGGTTGTGACGGTCTTGTGCGAAACGCCGCGGGGCGTCGTCCCTGCTGGGAGAATCGAGCTGGATAAGAAATTAAATTTGATTTACGCCACCCCGCGCGAAGACATGGTTCGCGCCGTCGAAGAGCACCTGCGCCGCAAGCCCTTCCTTGTTTATGGTGACGAAGAGGAACTCAAAGCCAAAGGGATTGACATCATCACGATTTAGCATCCAATGGCAGTGGAACTGGCCACTTGCAAACTTGCCACTTGCTTATGGGCTTCAAATGTGGACTTGTCGGTTTGCCGAACGTCGGCAAATCCACCATCTTCAATGCGCTGACCAAGTTGTCGGTGCCAGCAGAGAGCTATCCTTTTTGCACGGTGGATCCCAACGTTGGCATCGTGCCGCTGCAAGATGAGCGGTTGGAGAAAATTGCCAAAATTGTCGGCTCGAAAAAAGTCACTCCGACGGTATTGGAATTTGTCGACATCGCAGGATTAGTTGAAGGCGCCAGCAAAGGCGAAGGATTGGGGAATCAATTTCTCAATCACATCCAACGCGTCGATGCCATCGCGCACATTGTGCGCTGTTTTGAAGATGAAAATGTGGCGCATGTGAGCAGCACCCTCGACCCGGTTCGCGATGCGAAAATCGTCACCGAAGAGCTGATTCTGAAAGACCTCGAATGGGTGGAGAATCGCCGGCACAAAACCCAAGCCGCAGCTCGCGCCGGAGATAGTCACGCCAAAAAAGAATTGTCCGCACTCGAAGCGCTGCACCAACATCTGCTCACCGAAAAAGAAATTCGCACGCTGCATTTGGATGAGATACAGCAGGAACTCGTGCGCGAGATGAATCTCTTGACGGCCAAGCCGGTTGTCTTCATTGCCAATGTGGATGAAGAACATCTGAGCGACAATCCACACACCGCTGCGCTCTTCGATTACGCTGCTCGAAACGGCGCAAAAGCCATTCAATTAGCCGGAAAGATTCTCGCCGAGATTGTGCAATTAGACGATATCTCGCAGCGAGAATTCATGGAAGCGCTGGGTCTCGAGCAAACCGGTTTGCAAGAGCTGGTGCGCGCCGGTTACGAAGTATTGAATCTGATCACCTTTTTCACCGCAAATGAGAACGAAGCCCATGCGTGGACGATTCGTCGCGGCACTCTCGTCGCAGATGCCGCCGCTGCAGTACACAGCGATTTCAAAGAAAAATTCATCAAAGCCGAAGTGATCAAATTAGCCGATCTTTTTAAATTTGGCAGCGTGCATGCTCTCCATGAACACGGCATCATCCATGCCCACGGCCGCGATTATGTGGTGGAAGATGGGGATTTGGTTTATTATCGGATTGGGCGTTAACAACGGATTACGCGGATTACACGGATTGAAAAAAGCGAAGTAAGCAAAACTTTAAGTAAATGAGGATTTGGTTTATTATCGGATTGGGCGTTAGCAACGGATTACGCGGATTACACGGATTGAAAAAAGCGAAGTAAGCAAAACTTTAAGTAAATGAGGATTTGGTTTATTATCGGATTGGGCGTTAACAACGGATTACGCGGATTACACGGATTGAAAAAAGCGAAGTAAGCAAAACTTTAAGTAAATGAGGATTTGGTTTATTATCGGATTGGGCGTTAGCAACG
>JAPDQK010000043.1:0-12732 GCA_034505955.1 Candidatus Zhuqueibacter pondensis | reverse complement strand
ACAACGGATTACGCGGATTACACGGATTGAAAAAAGCGAAGTGCGCGAAACTTTAATCAAATGGGGATTTGGTTTATTATCGGATTGGGCGTTAGCAACGGATTACGCGGATTACACGGATTGAAAAAAGCGAAGTGGTTGAAATATTGACTACAAGGAGGGGTATCATGCAAAAACCTGCATTGATTCACGGTGATCTAACCTACAAGTTGATTGGCTTAGCGATGGAAGTACATCGCCGGCTTGGGCCAGGATTCTTGGAAAAGGTATATGATCAAGCTTATATCATTGAACTAGATTTGGCTGGGATCAATTACGCCTATCAGAAATTATTCCGCATTCAGTACCGCGACCAATTTCTGCGCAAGCTTTTTACTCCGGATTTTGTTATTGAAGACAAGGTGCTTGTTGATAACAAAGCAATCCAGGCTATTACTGACCTTGAACGAGCCAAGATGATAAACTATCTGAAAGTAACGAAACTCGAAGTTGGCCTTATCATCAATTATGGTAATCTTTCCCTGGAATGGGAGCGGATTTTGGCAAGTGATAAGCTTAAATTGGGAAAAGATATTTGAATCCTTAACACAAACTAATCCGTGTAATCTTTGTAATCCGTTGCTATAACTTTTTATGTCGATTAGTTATTTTCTTTATTATGTGATAAATAAAAGCAATCGCATAGGAGGAAGGAATGCGCCCGCAGACTCGAGCTTTTTTATTGATTGCTTTGTTGCTCTTCGGCTGTTCTATTTCATCCGCGGCCGAGTTCAAAACCGGCAATCGCGTCACGATCACGGCTGGGGATACGCTCAAAAGTGATCTTTATGCTGCTGCCCAAGTCATCGAAATGTTCGGAACCGCCCAGCGCGATCTCGTTGCCGCTGGCCAGCGTATCGAGATGAAAGGATCGCTCGAGCAAAATTTTTATGCGGCCGGACAGAGCGTCATCATTAACGGTACGGTACGCGGGGACATTCTCGCTTTCGGTGCGGAGGTGGAGCTCAGCGGCGTAGCGGCAAGTGGTTTTCGCGGAGCTGCTGGATCGATTTTCATTAAGGGCACCGTCAACGGCGACGTGATCGTCAGTGGCGGTGAATTAACCATTGCGCCGGAAGCGGTGGTGAATGGCGATGTCATAAGTGCCAACGGGAAAATCGAAGTGGCTGGCACCGTGCACGGCAAATTGACTGGCGTTGCCGATCAGGTGATACTTGCTGGCACGGTGGATGAAGACGCGGAACTGACGATTGGCAAGAAACTGGAGCTGCGGCCCACAGCGCATCTTGGCGGCAATCTCACCTACCGCAGCGCCAAGCCACTACAACTGGAAAATACCGAGGTCGTCGCCGGGGAGATAGTTTTCAAAGAGATTCGACCTAAACCAGGCGCGGCTTGGTGGCGTTGGACGGTACGGATTTGGTTTTGGCTGGCCACAGTGATTGTGGGCTTGGTGATGGTGGCCCTCGGCAAAACGCAGATACAAAACGCTCTGGATCGCACCCTCCAGCGGCCGTTACCGACTTTGGGTTTTGGTGCCGTTACGCTGCTGGCAACCCCCATTGCTCTTATTCTCTCTTTCATTCTGCTTCTCACCATTCCGTTGGGCCTTGTTTTGCTATTGAGCTTTTTGATTGTTGCTTATTTAGGCGTCATTATGCTCGGAACCTTGTTGGGGAGAGAAGTTCTGCGCCTCGTTGGCGAGTCCTCAGGTTCACTTTATCTTCCCATGTTCGTCGGAATTACTTTGCTCTATGCTCTCACTTTCATTCCCCGCGTTAGTGGCCTTATCTGGTTTGTGGTATTGATCGGAGGATTGGGGATGGTGATGTTGGGGATTTATGAGGGGTTGAAAAAAAGTCCGGAGCAGGCGGCAGTGAAGCAGTGAGAAATAACTCCCGCGCGTAATGCCTCTTGAGTGCAAAAACGTAGCGCAGTCATCCCTACGGGCGCAGCCCTACAGGCGTAGCCTGACTGCAGACAAGACTGCGTCCGTGGGATGTCTGCGCTACCCACTCATAAACTGAGGTAATACCCTCGCGCAAAAAAAGTTGTTGACTTTTTAAAAAAAGTTTTTTATTTCGTCAGTCAGTGTGATTTTCTGGGAAGTTTCACTATCCGGGTTCTGGTCAAAAATAATCACTTCCGCAAACGTCAGGGAACTGTCCAGGAGTTACTTCGCGATATCATCACGTTCGATATAAGCCGATTTCAGTCTACCCAATTCTTTGTTGTACCATGGTGAGTGATATTTTCAGCATTTTTCAGATTTTTTCATCTTAAATTTTGGAAATTAAGTGTGAGCAATAGCGGATTTTCTGTGTCTTATATAATAGAGGCCATGACACGGGAGTAAGCAAATCGTCGGAAAAGTTCCGCGCGCTCGAGCGCGAGCTTGCAGGTTGTCGGCATTATTTTTTTTATCGACATTCGTTTTCAGAAGTTTTTAATACCATTCGATAGCGGAGGGTTGCGTTATGAAAGTTTTGCAAGCCATTCTCACTTCGGTGTTCTTGATTTACGTACCAACCACTCATTCTCTTCCCACTCTATCGAACCAGGGGAAAGTGGAGGTGCAAGGAGCTTTGACTTTGCACACCTCCCAGCAAAGGACGCTTGGGCCGGGCATGAGTCACATTTGGAATCTCTCGCTCGAGCAAGGGCAGTACGCCGTCGTCGAAGTTTTGCAAAAGGGCATTGACGTGGCCGTCCGTATTCTGGATCCCACGGGCAATCGCAAAGCAGGATTCGACAGCCCGACTGGTACTTCAGGTACGGAAAAGGCTTCCTGGATTACGAACAGCGCCGGTATCTGGAGAGTGGAAATTGAGCCGTTAGAAGCCCAACAAGCAGGTGATTACGAAATCAAGCTGGCGATTCTGCGCGAGGCCACGGCAACTGATCGGCAGTTGGTAGAAGCGGATAGTCTCAGTAATTTGGCAACGAACTACTTCGCCAAAGCCCAATATGCTGAGGCCGAGCCACTTTACCGGCGTTGCGTGATCATTCAGGAAAGCGCCTTGGGGCCGGATCATCCCGATTTGGCCAATAGTCTGTACAATTTGGCAAAAATCAACCACACGCGAGGGAAATACCTCGAGGCCGAACTCCTGTACAAGCGTGCTTTGGCGATTCGAGAGAAAAGCTTGGGCCCCGAGCATCTCGAGGTGGCAACGAGCCTGAATGGCCTGGCTGCGCTCTATTTCAACCAGGGCAAGTACAGCGAGGCCGAGCTACTGGTTAAACGTTCCTTGACGATTCGGGAGAAAGCCTTGGGATTGGAGGACCCCGTGGTGGCGCAAAGCCTGAACAACTTGGCGGCGCTCTCTCTCTATCAGGGTAAGCACGGCGAGGCCGAGCCGCTTTTTCAGCGCGCGCTGGCGATTTATGAGAAACGGTTGGGGCCTCATCACCCTGAGTTCGCCAACACTCTCAATAACCTGGCTGGGCTCTATATGGAGCAGCGCAAGTATGGCGAAGCCGAGCGGCTTTTCAAGCGTTCTCTGAGCATCAAAGAGAAAAAATTTGGACCCGAGCACCTTGACGTGGCTAACAGCCTTCATAATCTCTCGGGTCTTTATCGCTTTCAGGGCCGGTATGCCGAGGGCGAGCCGCTGGCCAAACGCGCGCTGGATATTGAAATGAAAGCCCTGGGACCGGACCATCCCAAGCTTGCCGCCAACTTGATCAACCTGGCATTCTTTTACAGTCATGATCGCCGGTTTGCCGAGGCCGAGTCGCTTATGCTACGTGCCATCGAGATTCGGGAAAAAAATAATGTATCCATTGCCGGCGGCCTTGCCAACCTTACCGCGATAAAAATACTACAGGGCAAATATGCTGAAGCGGCGGCCATCGAGCAAAAGTTGCTGGCTAGCGAAGAAAAAAGGCTGGGACCCAACCATCCTGGTTTGGCTCAAACCCTCGCGCGCCTGGCGCACACTTTATTTCTGGCTGATCCTCACCAGGTGGACATGGCTTTGCCTTTTATAGAACGGGCGGTTGGCATTTATGATTCCACCGGCCAGGATCCGGTGTGGAGAATAAATGCCCATGCCTGGCGGGCCCAAATGCGCAAACAAAAGGGAGATTTTGGCGGCGCCGTGGCGGATCTCGCCGAAGCTTTAAGCTCAACCGAGAAGCTGCGCCCCCAAGTTGGCGCCGGTGAAGAAACGCAAGCGGCCTTTTGGGAGCAGTATGTCGATCTCTTCAATCGCATGGTGGCCTGGCAATTGGAAGCCGGACACCTCGAACCAGCTTTGGAATATGCCGAACGGGGCCGGGCGCGCGTCATGCTGGATCAGTTGGCGGCCGGACAGATTGACTTGCGCAACAGCATTCCCGAAAACCTCCGTGCGCCTTTGCTAAACCGTGAAACCGCCGCCAAAGCCCGCATGGCGGAGTACCAACAACGCCTCACATTGCTGCGCTCGCGCAAAGATCTTTCCGATGAGCAGAAAAAACGCGAGAACGAAACCTTGAAAGATTCCCTGCGCGCGGCCGAGCAGGATTATCAACAAGTTTATGAGGAAATCAAATACACCAGCCCGCTTTGGCACAATCTGTTGACCGCAGCCGGGCAACCTGTGATGCTGGCTACCATTCAAGAGCAGCTCATTCCAGAAAATGGTTTGATGTTGATCTACCAAATCGGCAAACAAGGAAGCCATCTCTTTGTCATCCCGCCGGCAAGCCACAAGCCGGAAGCCATAACGCTGCAAGTTTCGGAGAATCTCGCGGCGGCGCTGGGCATCGAAGCAGGCTCGTTGACCTCAACCGCTTTACAGAAGATTCTCCTCGGGCAGGGTAAAAATGGTTCAGCCGGAGGACTGCTGCGGCAGCTCAGCTCGCGCAACGCCGAAACCGCGAGCTTCAATTCAATATTGAAAAAATTGTGGCAGGTGTTGATACCGGCCACGCTTTGGCCCCGGCTCGTCGAATGCACGGAAGTCATCATCATTCCCGATGGGGTGTTGCACCTGTTGCCTTTTGAAGCGCTGGTGGTTGACGATCTGAGGCAGACACGTTACTGGCTCGACGAAGGTCCGGCCATCCGTTATGCGCCCTCGGCGACCACACTTTATAACCTCGAGCAGCGCGCGGAAACAAGACCTTCTCCATCGAATGGCCAAGCTGTAGTCCTGAGCCTTTCCGATCCGATTTTTGATCCGCAGAAAGTCGCATGGGCTCAGCAAGAACAGAAATCAAAAGAGCCAACAGCAAGCCTCGGCGACACGGATAGTTTATCGGTTTCTTTCGCCCTCCGCAACAGTTTTGAGCGCGCCGGTGGAGTGTTGCTGCGACTTCCGGGCACGGCGCGCGAGACCGAGAAAATTAGCAAAGCCTTTAACAAAAATCGGGTCACGACTTTAATGCGTCTCGATGCGAACGAAGCCAAGCTGCGAACCGAATTGCCCGGCAAGCGTTACCTTCACCTTGCCACCCATGGATTGGTTGATCAGCAGCGCAGCACCTTGTTCGCCGCTCTGGCGCTGACACCACCACCGGCAGCGACTGAGGTGGCCGAGAACGATGGCTTTTTGCAACTTTACGAAATCTATGAATTGAAACTGCCGGAATGTGAGCTGGCGGTGCTCTCGGCGTGCGAATCCAACTTCGGACGCTACTTCGAGGGCGAAGGCATCTTTGCGCTGTCGCGGGGATTTTTGGCAGCCGGGGCGCGCCGAGTCATCGCCAGCCATTGGGCGTTGGACGACCTCTCCACCGCGGAGCTGATCAGCGCCTTTTTCCGTCAAATTGCCAGGGATGAAAAAGCCGGCGAGAAGAAGATCGACTATGTTCGTGCTCTGCGCGACGCCAAACGCACGGTGCGAAATCAGAAACAATGGGCCGCGCCTTGCGATTGGGCGCCGTTTATTCTGACGGGAAAGCGGTGACGGAGTGGAGAGCGGAGAGCGTAGGGCGAGAAGCGCTGTTCGCTCTACGCTCTCCGCTTTACGCTCTACGCCTCACGCGCCAAGGCTTTAAATTGTGAAGGCAATTGCCATGGAGCAAAGAAATCAACCTGACCTGCTGTCCTGGTTCGATGGCGACCAGAAGCGTTTGGAAGATTTTCGCCGGCGTTTGGTTTATTGGTTTGGCAAACAGGGGTGCCGGACACGGGAGGAATGCGAGGACTGTGCCCAAAAAACCTTGCTTCGGGCCATGGAAATACTCGCCAAAAAACCGGACATTCAAAAAATCGTGCCGGAGCAGTATATTCCCGGCGTGGCAAAATACATCCTCAAGGAAAGGCCTCCCTCGGCATATAAAGTGAAGTCGCTGGAGGCAGAGCCAATTTCCGAGGTCCTACCCGACGGTGACTCCACCCAAATCGAAGACGCCATTTTGGACCGGCTGGAGATGGAACAGCAGTTGAAATGCCTCGAGAAGTGCATGCAACAACTCCAGCCGGAAGAGCGGGAACTTGTTGAGCTCTATGCTCAAAGCGACAAACATTACAGCAAAAATCTTGTCGAAAAATATGGCGGTAGCCGCAACGCGTTGCGACTGCGAATTTTTCATACGGTGAGGGGAAAATTGTCACCCTGCGTGCAAGCGTGCCTGAATTCCAGACCATCCTCCTCGCGATGACCGCCATTCTGTCAGGTGTCTTTTTTGCGAATTTTCACCGAAATGCTTTTAAGAATTCAACACCATCAAACAATTTTTGAAATGATTTGCCTTCCCTCGCCATACTGAGATGGGAAGGGTAAGAGTATGGAAAAACGCCACGGAATTGATCAAGAAATACTGAAGTATTTGCTGGGTGAATTATCGGCAGAGGAGAAAGCCACCCTCGAGGAGCGCTATCTGACCGATGGCGACTATTTCGAGCACCTTCTCGATGCCGAAGACGAGCTCATCCGGCAATATGTGCGCGACCAGCTTGCCGGTCGCGAGCGCCAGCTTTTTGTGAAACATTTTCTTTCCATCCCTTGCAATCAGGAAAGAGTAAAGTTCGCCCAGGCGCTCTACTCCTATCTCACGAAGGAACAACCGCATGAAGGAGCAGCAAAATTCGCCTGGCGCGAGAGAATGGCCTCCTGGCTGAACGCTTTCGCCGCATTTCTCACCCCACGGACGGCGGTTTTGAAGTGGGCTTATGCCGCGGCGATGATGGTGATGATTTTTTCCACCTCCTGGCTGTTGATCAAAACCAATGAGCTCGGCACGCGAATCGCTGATTACGAGAGCGAGCGGCAAGCGCTGGTGCAACAAGAACGGGACTGGCGACAGCAACTCGCGGCGCAGCAGGAGCAGAGGAATAAGCTGGCCGCCCAACTTCAAGAGGAGCAAAGCCGCCGCGCCGAGCTGGAGAAAGAATTAAGCCAGCAACGTCCCTCGAGATCCGCCTTTTTTGCAATGACACTTCAACCCGGGGTTGCAAGAGGCGAGCAAGAGGCGAACCGCTTCGATCGCCGGCAGCTCGAGCAGGCGCAAGTCATCAAAATTCAGCTTTCCCTTCAAAATCCGAAGGAGTATAAAAGCTATCGCGTCTTCCTCGAGACCGCTTCGGAGGATACGATCTGGAGCCAATATCAACTTCACCCGCAGCAGACCGGCAAAGGCCCCATCCTCGTTTTACTGCTGCCAACGAGCATTTTGTCTGATGACGAATACCTGATCACGGTGAGAGGCGTCACGCCGGCGCGAGAGATCGAATTGGTGGAGAGCTACTATCTCAGCCTGACTCGAGAGTAGTTCCCTTGACATTTTTTCTTTCACATTTCTACCATCAAACAAATTTAAAATCCTACGGACGCAGTCATTTTGTCGAAAATTATTTTGTCTTTTGAAATCCCTACGGACGCAGTCTTTGCCCAAAAAGTAAAGATTTATGCTCTTTCCCCCCCCAAAAAAAAATTTGCATTTTCCTTGAAATGATTTCCCAATAAAGGCCATATAAGAGTAGACTGCGTCCGTGGGAAAGCAGTGAGTGCATGGTGAGCCCTTTAACAAAAGGGAATTCAATTTGATGCGGAGAAATTAAAAAAGTCGACGCTGGAGGTAAAGGGAGAAGGGGAGATGGGGAACATGTTTTACGCTTCCCGAGGCAAACCACCGCGGTGGTTTCGTTGACGCCTTTATTCCCCCCTTTTGGGAGGCTTTCGTCTTCCCCTACTCGGATTGCCTCACACAAAAGCAATTGCTTACTGAATGAAACTTGCCGCAAGCAAAGACTTGCGGGAATGGCATCCTTCTTGTTTGAGCAAGAAGCAGATGATCATTTAACCTCGTCATTGGTGAAGTCAGGCTGGCGCAAAACGATTTACCATTTTGTCGAATCCTGCGGGGCAATCTGACTTCGCCAGGCTTCGAGCTTTCGCTATCGGATATTTTCGGTTACTCACAATCCGACCAAGAAAAAGGAGGCGTGTGATGAAACTTGCAAAGTTTTTCTTTGCGCTTGGCGTTGGCTTGGTGGTGTCGTTCGGCAGCCAATGGGCCTTGGCGCAAACTAACTTTTGGGAGCCAAGCAGTGGCCCACTCGCCAGCAGCGACATTCGCGCTTTTGCGATCAACTCGAATGGACATGTTTTTGCGGGCACAAATGGTGGCGGGGTCTTTCGGTCAATGAATAACGGTGACAATTGGACCCCATTCAATGCCGGCTTGGCGAATCTCGAGATCATATCGCTTGCCATCAATTCGAGCGGCCATATTTTTGCGGGCACCAATTATGGCGGAGTTTTCCGCTCCCCGGATAGCAGCGATAATTGGACGGTACGCAACAATGGTTTGACAGATAAACGAGTCCGAGCGCTTGCCATCAATCAATCCACCGGACATATTTTTGCAGGAACGCCTGGCGGAATTTTTCGGTCGCCAGATAACGGCGACAATTGGACGAAGATCAATACCGGTTTGACGAATAAGGATGTTCGGTCTCTTGTCATCAATCCTACTACACAGGATATTTTTGCAGGTACTTCAGGTGGTGGAGTTTTTCACTCCACAAACAACGGCGACATTTGGACGGCAGTCAATACCGGATTGCCGAATTCTGCTCTTGTCTTTGCGCTTGCTATCAATTCGAGCGGCCATGTTTTCGCGGCAACTGGTGACGGCGTGTACCGCTCTCTTGATAACGGCGGCAATTGGGCCAAAGTGTTGGATTTCGATGGGCAAACCTTCTATTCTCTTGCTATCAATTCCACAACGCAGGATATTTTTGCCGGGAGTGGGCATATCGGAGGCTTTCCGTTCTTTTCTGATTGGGGAGATGTCTTTCGCTCTACCAATAACGGTGAGAGTTGGACTCATGTTGCATCGGGTCTGGCAGATTATGTCTATGCGCTTGCCATTAACATTGAGGGGTATATTTTTGCAGGGACTCCTGAAGGCGGCTATCGCTCCACCGATAATGGTCAAAGATGGACCCTTATTACTTTTTCGACAAGTGTTCAAGCGCATGAGAGGATTCCTCTGGAATTCGGCTTGCACCAAAATTATCCTAATCCCTTCAATCCTTCGACCACGATAACGTACGAACTGCCGCAAGCGGTCGAAGTGAAGCTGGTGATCTTCGATCTCATGGGCCGGCACGTGCGCACGCTGGTGAATCAACGCCAGCCAGCCGGGCGTTACACCATCACGTGGGATGGCCGCAACGAGCAGGGCGAAGCGCTGGCCAGCGGCGTGTATCTGTATCAGCTTCGCGCCGGTAATTTTGTGCAGACACGGCGGATGGCGCTGGTGAGATAAGTCTGAGATGTTGGAGTCATGGAGTGGTGGATTGACTGCGTCCGTCGGATGGGATGCGATTACTCAACCAATCCACCACTCCATCAATCCAATACTCCAAAGACGAAACCAATCTTTTCAAAATTCAACACGGAGGTGTGCAATGAAACGTGCAAAGTTTTTCTTACGACAACGAGTCTTGAAGAGACTTCTTCTCATGCCTTGTCTGCTTGTCATGCTGCTCTCTGCGGTGTTCGCGCAGGCACAAGACTTCAGCGGGCTGGAGAATTCTGCGAAAGATCGCCGTCTACTGGCCCGAGGTCTCGAAAGATATCTGCCGAATACTGACTTGGATAGAAAAGACGCTGATGGCGACATTGATGGCGTGCCGTCGGCGCCTCCCGGCAGGTGGTCGAAGCGATGGAAATATTTTGACGAATCTCATCTGGATGCGCCCAGAAGTTTATCGGCAAAGCTCTCTTCTTCTTTTGGTTCTTTATCGCCGAATGCTTTGGGCCGAGTCGATACCGCCTGGGTACGCCATTATGCCGCGGGACTTAATCCTTCCTTGGATGTAGCGACTGATATTGCTTTGGATGCTTCGGGCAATGTTTATGTCACCGGTTACAGCTCAGGCTCCCCATGGGGTGTGGACTTCGTTACCATTAAATACGACGCCAGCGGCAGCAAAATTTGGGAGGCGCGATACAACGGCCCGGGAAATGGCGACGATCTGGCTTATGCTCTTGCGGTGGACGATGCTGGCAATGTCTACGTCACCGGAGTCAGTTACGATGTGAATACCTCGGATGATTACACCACCATCAAGTACAACAATGCCGGGGTGCAACAATGGGTAGCCCGGTATAATGGCATAGGAAATTCTTTTGATGAGGCGACGGCGTTGGCCGTTGATATGGCCGGCAATGTTTACGTCACCGGTCGGAGTTGGGGAGTGGGCACGCTGGACGATTATGCCACCATCAAGTACAATGCCGCCGGCGCCGAACAGTGGGTCGCACGTTACAGCGGCCCGGGAGATTTCTACGATGTGGCCGTTGATATTGCTGTTGACGCCAGCAACAATGTCTACGTGACAGGATGGAGCCAGGGAGTCAACACTGGAAGCTACTTCGCCACGATTAAATACAATGGCGCCGGCATTCAACAATGGGTGGCGCGTTACAGTGGGCTGACATATGGCAATGATATGGCCACCGACCTCGCCGTTGACGCGATGGGCAATGTCTACGTGACAGGAGCAAGTGTGGGTTCAAGCACGTCCTTTGATTACGCCACGATCAAATACAATGGCGCAGGAGCGCCACAGTGGGTGGCCCGTTACAATGGGCCGGGAAATTCCTATGATATGCCAACCGCGCTTGCCGTCGATGCTGCTGGCAATGTCTACGTAACGGGACAAAGTGAAGGTTCCGGCACTTCGGCGGATTACGCCACGATCAAATACAATAGCGCCGGGGTTGAGCAGTGGGTGGTCCGTTACGATAGGACGGGAAATAGCCGTGATGTGCCAGCCAGCCTTGCCCTTGATGCTGCCGGACATGTTTATGTCACCGGAGAAAGCGAAGGATCAGGCAGTGATGATTACGTGACGATCCAATATGACAGTGCGGGAGTCCAACAATGGTTGGCGAGCTACAATCGGCCGGGAAATTATGCGGGCGTGCCACCCGCCCTTGCCGTTGATGCCACCGGTAATGTCCATGTGGCAGGCCAACGTGTGGCCAGCACCTCGCTGGATTATGTCGTTGTCAAACTCAATAATGCCGGCAGTATTCAATGGCTCGTCACTTACAATGGACCGCACAAGAGTCCTCTGGCGCAAGCCGTGGCGTTGGCGGTTGATGCCGCGGGCAATGTTTACGTGACAGGATGGATTCGCGACCCGGCAACTGATTATGATTATGTCACGATCAAATACAGCACCGACGGCGTTGTGCAATGGATCGCTCGCTACGATGCCGGAAATAATCTGGACATCCCTACTGCCATGGCGGTTGATACCTCCGGAAATATCTTCGTCACCGGACGAAGCCGGCTTCCATTTAGCAGCGCTTCGGATTACGCCACGATCAAGTATAACAGCGACGGCGTCCAACAGTGGGTGGCGCGCTATGACAGGCCGGGAAATAATAGTGATGTGCCCGAGGCGCTGGCGGTGGACGCGGCGGGTAATATCTACGTCACGGGAAGCAGTCGTGATGCAGCTACGGATTACGATTATGCCACCATCAAATACAACAGCAACGGCATTGAACAATGGGTGTCCCATTACAACGGGCCGGCCAATTCTACGGATTTGGCAACCGCTCTTGCGATCGACACGGTTGGCAATGTCTACGTGACCGGATATGGTTTGGGCTCGGGCACAGACTATGATTATGCCACGATCAAATATAATGCCGCGGGGCAGCAAGAATGGGTCGCCCGCTACAACGGGCCGGGGAATGCTCGCGACGAAGCCGTTGCGCTGGTTGTTGATGCTGGCAGTAATGTCTATGTAACGGGACGGAGTCGTGGTTCAGGCACGGACTATGATTATGCCACGATCAAATATAATTCCGCTGGCGTGCAACAATGGGCCGCCCGGTATAACGGACCAGCGAATAATTGGGACGTGGCCACTGCTCTTGGCATCGATGCCGCGGGCAACGTCTACGTAACCGGAGAAAGTTATGGAACAGGTACAGATTTTGATTACGCCACGATCAAATACAACCCAGCCGGCGTCCAACAGTGGCTGGCTCGCTACAATGGGCCGGAAAATTCATTTGACAGAGCAACCGCGCTGGCCCTTGACGATGAAGGCAATGTCTATGTCACCGGCACCATCGGGCACGAGAAAAGGACCAGTCCGGGTGGCGGTTATATTCTCTCTGATTACGGCACGATTAAATACAACCGCGCCGGAGTTGAGCAATGGGTGGCTTCCTTCAATGGACCGGCAAATGATTTGGACTCTCCAATAGCTCTGGCCGTGGACGCCGAAAGAAATGTCTATGTGACGGGATATAGTTATGGCTG